>JAXMLV010000015.1:0-55919 GCA_034367065.1 Flavobacteriaceae bacterium | reverse complement strand
GAGCTGTCCGAATTCAAATATTTTTTAAATTTGATTTTTCAAAATTATTTTTAATGAAAAATAGAAAGCGCAATCGGTTAAAGGGATATGATTATTCAAGAGATAATTTGTATTTCGTGACGATTTGCGTTCAAGATAGGGTGTGTTGTTTTGGAGAAATCGTTGCATCGAGAGATGCAAATCGCAATTCAGGGGCAGGTCGCGACCTGCCCGTTCATCATCCCGATGATCCAAAAATGAGGTTGAATGCGTTTGGATTGATCGTTCAAAATCAGTTAATTTGGTTGGAAAATCAGTATGAATATGCGGTACTTCATAATTTTGTTGTGATGCCAAATCATGTTCATGCGATTATAGAAATAGATAGTTTGAGGGTAAAAGGAAAAGAGATGAAAATTAAATCGTTGTCAAGTTTAATGGGTGCATTTAAAACAACATCTTCAAAATTGATTCATCAATCGGGGTTTTTAGATTTTTCTTGGCAACGTTCATTTCACGATCGGATTATTCGAGATGAAAAAGCCTATACGAATATTTCAAATTATATAGAAAAAAATCCTAAAAAATGGTACGTAGATTCATTCTATAAAAAGGGTTAAAACAGCTCCAATTGTGTCGGTTGCGGCTCTTTCGGCACTTCGGCTTTTCCCCAAAAATTCATGATGTCGCCAAAGATTTTTCTTCAAAGGCAATCCGGCTTCAATTTGATTTCTGAAAATTTCCTGCTGAACGTGATGCGCGTTCAAGCTTAAAAACATCCCGTTTGGCAAATGATTTTTTCCGCAAACAATCACCGAAGAATTGTTTTCAACCAGTAAATTGAGTGTGGGCATACTCAAAAACACTTCGGGATGGTCAATGACTAAAAATCCGATATCTTCTATCGGAATTGAACTTTCTCTGAGTTCGGACTTGATGCACAACTGCAAATTTTGCGTTGTCAGCGAAGATTTATTCGACACAAAAATGGTTTTCTTGAGCATAAATTTTGTATGAAATTGATTACAAGATAATTAAATATTTTTCAAAAAAATATGGAATTAAAAATTTATCGTATTTTTAAAAAAAATCCTGACATGCTTACAGCTCGCAAACTCAACACTTTTACCCTTTTTAAACTGCCTTCTGCCTATTTTACGGGTGTTCGGGTAATCGAAATCAATGCACACAAATGCCAGGTAGGCGTTCGCCACCGCTGGATTAATCAAAATCCGTTTGGGTCGCTCTATTTTGCCGTGCAAGCCATGGCAGCTGAACTTTCCACAGGCGCGTTGGTTATCAGTCATATCCAAGATTCGGGTAAAAATATTTCGATGTTGGTTGCAAGAAACGAAAGTACGTTTACCAAAAAAGCCAAAGGCAAAATCATTTTTGAGTGTACGGATGGCGATTTAGCCAAACAATCCATCAATGAGGCAGTCACAACGGGTGAAGGCAAGACCTTTTGGATGGAATCGGTCGGGCGCGATCAAGCAGGTGACGGGGTTGCAACCTTTCGTTTTGAGTGGAGTGTCAAGTTAAAAAAGGGCTAATTGTTAAAAGGTTAAGTTAAATAAAACTTAAAAGCAAGGGTAAAACACAAAGTTTTTTACCTTTAATGCACGTAACTTTTTAACCTAAAAACATGAGAAAACTATTGACTTTTTTGCTGCTGTCGTTCGTATTCGGACTTCAGGCACAAGATTATTTCCCCAAAGACGATGGCGTCCACGACGTCAACTCCAACTACACAGCACTCACCCACGCCACGATTTATGTATCACCTTCTCAGGTGCTTACGGATGCGACTTTGCTTATACAGAAAGGTAAAGTGGTAGCAGTCGGTACATCGGTCAGTATTCCTGCGAGCAGTGTTATAGTGGATTTAAAAGGAAAATTCATCTATCCTTCCTTCATCGATTTATATACTGATTTTGGCATCGAAAAACCCAAAGCACAGAGTGGTTTTGGTCGTTCAGTACAGTATGATTCCAAAAAAGATGGTTTTTACTGGAACGAACACATCAAACCGGAAACCGAAGGCTATCAGTCTTTTAAATACGATGATAAAAAAGCCAAAGAACTTCGCGAAGCTGGTTTTGGCACGGTTTTGACCCACCTGCAAGATGGTGTAGCGCGCGGGACCGGTGCTTTGGTGACCCTCAATGATGCCGACAACAACAACACCCGCATGCTCCAAGCTGATGCGGCTCAATTTTTTGGTTTCTCCCGAAGTGCAACTTCCCAACAGTCTTATCCTTCTTCACAGATGGGAATGACCTCGCTGATTAGACAATTTACGTATGATGCCAATTGGTATCAAAACAACAAACACGATAAAAAAGATTTATCGATTGAAGCCTATTTAAAAAACAAAAATCTACCGCAGATTTTCGATGCAGGCGATAAATTGAAGGTTTTAAATGTTGCAAAATTATCCAAAGAGTTAGGCATTTCTTATGTCGTCAAAAGCAATGGGAATGAATTTGAACGCATCGACGAGATTGTAAAATCCGGATTGTCGCTTATTGTTCCGGTTAATTTCCCCGAAGCCTACGACGTGAGCGACCCTTTGATGGCTTCTATTGTTTCATTGGAAGATTTGCGTTTTTGGAACCAAGCACCGACCAATCCGGCTGTTTTAGCTAAAAATGGAGTTAAATTCACCTTGACTGCTTCCGATTTGAAATCAACCAAAAATTTCTTGGATAATTTACGAAAAGCGGTCGAATATGGCTTAGACAAAACAATCGCACTCGAAGCTTTGACCACGAGGCCTGCTGCCATCCTCGGCAAAAGCAACGAATTGGGAACTTTGAAAAATGGAGCCTTGGCAAACTTTATCATCACCTCAGGTGATATTTTTGACGACAAAACCATCCTCTATGACAACTGGGTACAAGGACAGCGAAATACCATCAACGATTTGAATTTTATTGACATCAGAGGCGCGTATGAGCTGACCGTGGATGGAACGAATTACAAATTGAAAATTACAGGTGAGTCATCTAAACCCAAAGCCGAGGTTACGCAAGATTCAACCAAATTGGCAACCAAACTCGACTATGACAACGGCTGGTTAAATTTGCTCTTTAATCCGAGCGGGTTGAAAGAAACTGCTTACATAAGAATTTACGGAAAAGTTTCTCAATCGGATAATCTCGCCGGAAAAGGTCAACTCGAAAATGGAAATGAAATTGTTTGGTCAGCAACACAGACAGAACCCAATAAGGAGAAAGAAAATGACGATAAAGAAACAAAAAAAACCGAGGTAGTTGCAGTCTCTTTCCCCAATGTTCCTTATGGTTTTGCGGAAAGACAAAAAGCACAAACTGTACTTTTCAAAAATGCCACCGTTTGGACGAATGAGTCTGAAGGTATTCTCAAAAACACAGACGTACTTGTGAAAGATGGGAAAATTGTCAAAGTTGGCAACAACCTTTCTGACCCAACTGCTAAAATAGTTGATGCAACCGGAAAGCATCTCACTTCTGGCATCATCGACGAGCATTCACACATTGGTTTGAGTTCTGTCAACGAAGGCGGAAGCAATTCATCTGCCGAAGTGCAAATGGAAGATGTCATCGATTCTGAAGACATCAATCTGTATAGAAATCTTGCCGGTGGCGTGACCATTTCACAATTGCTACACGGTTCTGCCAACCCGATTGGCGGTCGTTCTGCCATCATCAAACTCAAATGGGGTGAAGCTCCCGAGGATTTGGTGTTTAAAGCAGCGCCTAAGTTTATCAAATTTGCGTTGGGTGAAAACGTCAAACAATCCAATTGGGGAATTGCCAACCCGACACGCTTTCCGCAAAGCCGCATGGGTGTAGAACAAGTCTATGTGGACTATTTTACCCGCGCCCAAGAATATGAAGCGAAATGGAAAACCTATAACAAACTTTCGGCTAAAGAAAAACAACGTACGCCATCGCCGCGCTATGACATGGAAATGCAAACGCTGGTTGAAATTCTCAATGGCGAACGATTCATCACTTGCCATTCTTATGTACAATCAGAAATCAACATGATGATGAAAGTTGGAGATCAATTCGGATTTAAAGTAAACACATTCACACATATATTGGAAGGTTATAAAGTAGCCGACAAGATGGCTGCACACGGTGCAGGCGGATCTACTTTTTCAGATTGGTGGTCTTACAAATACGAAGTGAAAGATGCCATCCCGTACAACGGTGCTTTGATGAGGCAAGCAGGAGTTGTGGTTGCCTTCAATTCGGATGATGCAGAAATGTCTCGTCGTCTCAATCAAGAAGCGGGAAAAGCAGTAAAATATGGCGATGTCTCGGAAGAAGAAGCTTGGAAATTCGTCACGCTCAATCCGGCTAAATTGTTGCACATCGACAACCGTGTGGGAAGTGTGAAAGTTGGTAAAGATGCTGACTTGGTGCTGTGGACAGACAATCCGTTGTCCGTTTATGCCAAGGTGGAGAAAAATATGATTGACGGAACCTTCTATTTCGAATTGGATAAACAAAACGATATTTTGAAAAACATCTCGGCAGAAAGAAATAAACTCATCAACTTATCGATTGAAGCCAAAAACAAAGGCTTGAAAACCCAAGCTCCCAAGAAAAAGGAAAAAGAATTGCTCCACTGTGATTCACTTGATTATGAATTTCTAACCCAAACTGAATCAAAATGAAAAAGATATTTTATAGTACACTGATTGCCTTCGGACTGTTTGGATATCAAGCCGAAGCACAACCTTCTGATCCCCCAGCCAAAGCGCAAACAGAAACCATCAGCATTACAGGTGTCACGGCTCATATCGGAAACGGAACGGTAATCCCCAACGCAACCATCGTTTTTGAAAACGGAAAAATCACTCAAATCGGAGCCATTGTTGCACCGACCGGGAAGGTGATTGATGCCAAAGGAAAACATGTTTACCCCGGCTTTATTTCTGCCAATTCTACTTTGGGCTTGGTTGAGATCGATGCCGTTCGCGCTACGGATGATGAAGATGAAATCGGATTGATTACGCCCAATGTGAGAAGCTTGATAGCCTACAATGCAGAATCTCGTGTGGTGGAAAGCATGCGTCCCAACGGCGTGTTGATTGCCCAAGTTGCACCGCGTGGCGGATTGATTGCCGGAACTTCTTCCATCATGCAACTCGATGCATGGAATTGGGAAGACGCGGCTTACAAGAAAGATGATGCCATCCATGCCAATTGGCCGGCACTTTTCAGACGTACCCGATTCGGTTTTGGCGGCGGCGGCGGAAGCGAACCCAATAAGGAATATGACAACCAAGTTGCCAAACTTAAAGATTTTTTGACGCAGGCAAAAGCCTACAACGCCGGAAAACCGGAAGTAGAAAATTTACTTTTCAAAGCTACCAAAGGACTTTTTGACGGTACGCAATCGCTTTTTATCAATGCAGATTATGAAAAACAAATTGTCGATGCGATCCAATTAACCAAGTCTTTGGGTATTGCCAAGGTTGTCATCATTGGTGGTCGTGAATCCTATAAAATAGCCGAATTGCTCAAAGCAAACAACGTGGCCGTTTTGGTGAGCAGACCACACGCTTTGCCGGCTTCCGAAGAAGAAGATGTGTACATGCCTTATAAATTAGCCGGGATTTTAGTTCGCGAAGGCTTGTTGGTGGGCATTGAAAACAGCGGGCAAATGGAACGAATGAACACGCGTAACTTGCCGTTTTATGCCGGAACTTTTGCTGCGTACGGACTTGAAAAAGAGGAAGCTGTGAAACTTATCACACTCAACAATGCAAAAATATTGGGAATTGACCAAACACTCGGTACGCTTGAAGTTGGTAAAGATGCCACCTTATTTGTGTCGGAAGGTGATGCGCTTGACATGCGAACCAACAAAATATCGCATGCCTTTATTCAAGGACGCGACATCAGTTTGAACAGCTACCAAAAAGATTTGTATCTGCGGTATAAAGAAAAATACGAAAGTCAGAAATAAATAAAAACAGACCATTGACAAATTTCTCAGCTTCTGTTTATATAATGTTGGCTGAGCAGAGCCGAAGCCACCGTTTTCGTGCTTACTGAGTCGTGCGTTTTTTTTCGAAATAACGCTTTTTAAAAAGCCATCTGAAAAGGTGGTTTTTTTTTGTACTTTTAAAGGATAAAACAAGGGCGTTTCGTGAAAAAAAATATTCTGATTTTTGGTTTGATCAGCTTTCAACTGTTATCAGCGCAACAAATTGAAACAGTAGATTTTAAAACCTTGACTGCTGTCATTTCTTTGGATACGATGACTAAGCAAGTAAAAGGAAATATATTGTTTACTTTTCAAATCAAGCAAAACACAGACTCTATTTTCGTGGATGCCAAAAAAATGGCATTCAACAAAGTAAAATTAAACGACCAACTTGCAAGAAATCAAACCGATGGAGATAAGTTGTGGATTTACGATAACTTCAAAGCCGATGAGAATTATCAGCTGACTTTTGAATATACAGTCACACCCGATAAAACCTTGTATTTTGTCGGATGGGACAATGCGGGGAGCAATCAAATATGGACACAAGGTCAGGGCAAAGAAACCAGCCACTGGTTGCCGAGTTTTGATGATGTAAACGAGAAAATAACACTCGATTTGACAATTCAATTCAACAAAAAGTATCAGGTAATCGCCAACGGATTGTTGAAGGATGAGCAACTCAACAGCAACGTAAAAACCTGGCATTACGCGATGAATAACCCGATGAGCAGTTATCTGATTGCTCTTGTCATTGGCGATTATGAATCCAAAATTGAAGTTTCAAAAAGCGGAATTCCTATTCAATATTATTTTGAACCCCGAAATGTTGATAAATTTGAGCCAACTTATCGATATTCAAAACAAATTTTCGATTTTCTGGAAAACGAAATTGGCATACCATTTCCGTGGCAGAATTACAAAATGGTACCTGTTCGAGATTTTTTGTATGCGGGTATGGAAAACACAACGCTAACGGTTTTCTCCGATCAGTTTGTAATTGATTCCACTTCTTTTGAAGAACGAAATTTTGTGAATGTGAATGCCCACGAGCTGGCGCATCAGTGGTTTGGCGACCTGCTCACTGCCAAAAGTAGCACACATCACTGGTTGCAGGAAGGTTTTGCCACTTTTTATGCTTTATTGGCAGAAAAAGAAGTGTTTGGGTCAGATTATTTCTATTGGAAACTGTATGATTCTTATACGAAATTATCGGTTTTGTCCCTTCAAAATCAGGGTGAAAGCTTGCTCAATCCAAAGGCGGGTAGCTTGACTTATTACGAAAAAGGAGCTTGGGCACTTTTGATGTTGCAAAAAAGAGTGGGTGAGGAGGCATTTAAAAAGGCAGTTCAAAATTACATAGATAAACATGCTTTTGGCAACGTGGAAACCGAAGATTTTATCAAAGAAGTCGAAGATGTTTCAGGAAAAGATTTAAAAGAATTTTCGCGTACTTGGTTGGAAGACACCTATTTTCCAAAGGAAGAAGCAAGTAAGTTTTTCGAAGGAACTTTCATTGACACCTATTCAAAAATTGATTGTGCAAACTTGTTTCAATCCTGTGAAGAATGGATGCTCCAACCGGTTTATTACCCAATCAAACAGAAAATTATCGAGCAGATTTCTAAAAAATTAAACGATCTATCTATTCAATTATTAAACAAAGCCTTTTCGCTTCCAGACGCAAAAGTGAAGCAAAGTTTGGCGGAGAATTTAGATTCGATTCCGCCGGTACTTCTGAAAAATTACGAAAATCTTCTGAGCGAACCCAATTTTGAAACGGTGGAAACTGCCTTGTACAGGCTGTGGAAAATCGCAGCTGAAAAACGCGCAGATTATTTAGACAAGACGGAAAAAACATTTGGATTTAATGATTTGAATATAAAAATATTATGGCTTTCATTGGCAATTATTACGCCCGATTACAGGACGGATGAAAAGGGGATTTTTTATGAAGAATTGGTCAATTATACCAATGAAAATCAACCCTATCAAATCCGAGAAAAAGCATTTCAGTATCTCAACGACCTACAATTGGTCAATCGGCAAATGCTCGACAATTTGGTGCATGCGTCTGTGCATCCGGTTTGGCAGTTTTCCAAGTCGTCTAAAGCTGTGTTGAAAGAATTGCTGAAAGAATCGACTTACAAACAGTATATTGAACAAAATATTTTGCAATTTAGCCCTTCCGAACAACGCGTTATCAAAACTTTGACAGATTAAGTTTTTACTTCGGATTTAAAACAGCATCGTTACAACCCAATTTAATACCCCAATAAAATGAAAGCATTAGTAATTTCTGGAGGTGGCAGCAAAGGCGCATTTGCCGGAGGTGTTGCGCAGTATCTCATCGAAGAATTGGGAAAACAATACGACATGTTTCTCGGAACATCAACAGGAAGTTTGTTGGTTTCCAATCTCGCACTCGGCAAAGTTGAAGAAATTAAAGCGGTTTATACGTCGGTCAATCAAAAATCGATATTCAGCAATTGTCCCTTTATTATCAAAAACAAAAAAGGCGTTTCCAATATTTCCATCAATCACTTCAATGTGCTTAAAAATATATTCAAGGGTAAAAAATCCTTTGGAGAAAGTGGGAATTTGCGGATATTGATTCGGAATACGATTACGATGGAGGATTATGAAAACATAAAAGCCAGCTGCAAGGAAGTCATCGTGACCGTTTCAAACTTATCACTCAACACATTGGAGTACAAATCTTTATCTGATTGCGAATATGAAGATTTCCTCGATTGGGTATGGATTTCCTGCAATTATCCGCCATTTATGAGTTTGGCTCGAAAAAACGATTACGACTATGCCGATGGCGGCTTGGGATGCATGGTGCCGGTGGAAGAAGCCATCAATCGCGGAGCCACAGAAATAGATGTTATCATTTTGGAAACGGAAGTAAACTACATCAACCGTTTGCCCATCCGCAACCCGTTTTCGCTCATCACCACCATGATCGAATTTATGATGGATCAAATTGAACACCAAAACGTGAAAACCGGCAAGTTGCAAGCCAAAAACAAGAATGCTTGTGTGGATATTTATTATACGCCGACTGTTTTGACGACTAATTCGTTGATATTCAATAAGGAAAAAATGACACAGTGGTGGCAAAACGGTTTTGACTTCGCCAAAGCGAAAAACCAATCAAACAGGATTTGAATCTAATTTGTTTAGAAATGCCCAATCCGGTCAAAATTATCGAATGTCCGCGCGATGCCATGCAAGGCATCAGAGATTTTATTCCCACCGAAAAGAAAGTAAATTATATCCAATCTTTGTTGCGTGTGGGTTTTGACACCCTCGATTTTGGTAGTTTTGTTTCCCCAAAAGCCATCCCACAAATGGCAGACACCGCAGCAGTTTTATCAAAATTAGATTTGTCGCAGACCCGCAGCAAACTGCTGTCTATTGTTGCCAATGTGCGCGGTGCTGAAGAAGCATCGAAGCATCCGCAAATCGATTATTTGGGCTATCCTTTTTCCATTTCTGAAAACTTTCAAATGCGAAATACGCACACGACCATCGTGGAAAGTATCGATGTTTTACAAGAAATTTTAGCGATTGCAAACAAAACCCACAAGGAAGTCGTAGCCTATTTGTCTATGGGTTTTGGCAACCCTTATGGCGATCCGTGGAATGTCGAGATTGTCGGAGAATGGACAGAAAAATTATCAAAAATGGGCGTTCGCATTTTGTCGCTGTCGGATACCGTTGGCACTTCAACGCCGGAAGTAATTGATTACCTTTATTCCAATTTGATACCGCAATATCCGGCTATCGAATTTGGCGCACATCTTCACACCACACCAAACAGTTGGCATGAGAAAGTAGAGGCTGCCTACAAAGCAGGGTGTCGCCGTTTTGATGGTGCTATCCAAGGTTTTGGCGGTTGCCCGATGGCGAAAGATGAACTAACCGGTAACATGCCGACCGAAAAATTACTTTCCTATTTTACCGCTCAAAAAGTATCAACCGAAACCAATTCATTGAGTTTTGAGAGTGCTTATAACGAAGCAACTAAGGTATTCACGGCTTATCATTGACTTAAAAACGAGTTTTTTAGCCGGTCTCAATTAAAAATAAAAAAAGCCTGTAATTTATTTAAAAAAATTACAGGCTTTAATTTGTAAAGAATACCAAACGCTACTTGATTGCGACAAGTTTCACGTCAAAGACTAATGTTGCATTTGGAGGAATTACGCCACCCGCGCCCTGGCTTCCGTAAGCTAAATTGGAGGGAATCACCAAGCGTGCTTCGTCGCCTTCGTTCATCAAACTAATCCCTTCATCCCAGCCGGGAATGACCTGCCCGATTCCCAATTTAAAAGCGATCGGTTCGTTTCTTTCAAACGAAGAATCGAAGACTGTACCATTTGTCAACATACCTTTGTAATGAACCGATACGGTGCTTCCTTTTTGAGGTTTTATGCCATTGCCATTTTGTGTTACTTTATAAAACAAGCCGGAAGCAGTTTTGTCAAATCCTTCGGTCAATTTTTGAATTAGTTGTTCAGCTTCCTTTTTTTGAGCTCCCAGACGCGCTTCTCTGCTGCCTTCAAATTTTCTGAATGCTTCTACGGCATTAAATTTTTCCGCATCTTCTCCAACTCTGATGATATCGATTTTTTCAATTTTATCGCCTTGCGCAATTGCGTCAACAACGTCTTGTCCTTTCACAACGATTCCAAAAACAGTGTGTTTTCCATCCAACCAGGAAGTTTCGGTATGTGTGATGAAAAATTGACTTCCGTTGGTTCCGGGACCTGAGTTTGCCATTGACAATATGCCCGGACCGGAATGTTTGAGATCGGGATGAAATTCATCATCAAATTTATAGCCTGGATCGCCGGTACCTTGACCTTTCGGGCATCCGCCTTGTACCATAAAATCTGAGATGACTCGGTGAAAAATCAATCCATCGTAATATGGTTTTCCTTGTGGTCTAAAATTGTTTTCGAGATTTCCTTCTGCCAATCCAACAAAATTACCAACCGTTCCCGGCGTTTTATCAAAAGTCAGATTAATCAGAATTTCACCTTTGGATGTTTTAAAAGATGCGTAAAGTCCGTTTTGCATGAGTTTATTTTTTAGAAAGTGCAAAGGTAAATTATACTTTTTAAAAAAGTACTATAAATTGAACTAAAGCCGTATATAGTAACCTTACTTCGCTCTTTTTTCTTTCTGATTAATAATATGTAATTTAGTTATTTAATTAAAATGCTAACTTAAGCAGTATTTGAAAAAACAGCAGTTTCAGTGCTTAAACCAAAGAAAATGTAAAAAATAAAGATTAGTAGTAAACCGAAAATTAGTGCATAAAAATCTACTACTCCGAAGCGTCGGAGGAACCTGCGATCACACCGCAATGTTTTTAAATAAAAAAAACCTTCCATTTTTATGGAAGGCTTTATTCAGTCGGGGTGGCAGGATTCGAACCTGCGACCTCCTGGTCCCAAACCAGGCGCGATGACCGGACTACGCTACACCCCGAAATTCAAATTTTCAAGCGGAGAGTGTGGGATTCGAACCCACGCGGCGGTTACCCGCCGACAGTTTAGCAAACTGCTCCGTTAACCACTCTGGCAACTCTCCTTTCTGTTTGTTGCTTTCAACACCCAAAAATGAGGTTGCAAATGTAGCTTTTCATTTTTAACAACACAACATTTTTTTATTAAAACTAAAAAATAATCAATTTCTTTTTTACTCCGGATATTCAATTCGCAAATGATAAATGTTTATCAACTTGCGCTTCAATACTTTCTTTACTTTTTCTATCTCTTTAAGGGTAATATCTGAGTTGAGAAATTGTTTTTCTTCTATCTGTTTTTCAATGATTTTTTCCACAAAAGCATCGATGATAATTGCATCAGGTTCTTTCAAACTTTTGGATGCGGCTTCAACGCTGTCAGACATCATCAAAATGGCCGTTTCTTTTGAAAAGGGAATCGGCCCGGGATAACGGAACAAATCTTCATCAACTATTTCAGCGGATTCTTTTTCCTTTGAATAAAAATAATACACCAGCATGGTTCCGTGATGGGTACGTATAAAATCGATGATGCGGTCTGGGATTTTATTTGTTTTTGCCAATGCAATACCGTCTTTAACATGGCTGATAATTATTCTGGCACTTTCAATATTTGACAATTCGTCGTGCAAGTTAGATCCGGAGGTTTGGTTTTCCGTAAAATAGGAAGGATTTTTCATCTTCCCAATGTCGTGATAGAGTGCGCCCACCCGAACCAACATCGCATTTGCGCCTATTTCCTGCGCGGCAGCTTCCGCAAGATTAGCCACTTGCAATGAATGGTGAAACGTACCCGGGGCAGTATCTGCCAACTCTTTTAACAAAGGCGAATTGGTGTCTGATAATTCCAAAAGTGAAAAATCGGAAACCAAACCAAACAATTTCTCGTAAATGTAAAAAAGTGGAACTGATAATGCCAAGATTATCAATCCATTGATGACAAAATTGCCAATCGTCAGCCAACTTAAACCGTAAGTGTTGCCTTGATAAATCATTTGAACGGCATAGTAAGAAACTATATAAACAAGTGTAATTCTGCCGACTGAAAGAAATAGGTTAGTTCTTTTATAGGATTCGGAAACAGTCAGTATGGTGACAATTCCCGCAATTATCTGTACGATAATAAATATGGAACTATCCGGAACAACAAGACTAATGATCAAAATTGTTACAACATGCGTAAACAAGCCCAAGCGGGGATCAAAAAAAGCTTTAATCAACAAGGGTAAAAGACACAACGGAACAATATACAAGTAGTCGGGTGCGCGATTAATAATCGTTGCAACTGCCAAAACAGCCAAAATCATGTTGAGCAGTATAAAAAGCACTTTCCGATTATCTTCATAAATTTCTTTTCTGTATTTTCGAATAAATAAGAAAAGCATGACCAACAAGATAAAAACCAATACCGCATATCCGCCAATCAAATAATTGGATCGGAACTCCGCTTGTTGATAAGTATAATTGAATTTTAAAGCTTCCAATATTTTGAATGAATCTTCAGAAACCGGCTCGTTTGAAGAAATAATCAATTTTCCTTTTTCGACAAATCCTTCCCAAAGTGATATTTGGTCGAGTTGTTGTTGTTTGTATCTTAAGGTCAATTGATCATCAAAAAAAGTGTTTGGCGGAAGAATAGGAAACAAGGTGTCCAGGCCAGATTTGATCACGAATTGTTTAACATCTTGAATCGTCAGAAAATGGCTGTAATCTTGATTGATAATCCGATTGTTTTTCTCCAAAAAAATTGTTTTGGATTGATTTTCAATTTTTTGCTCTGCAATAATCCCTTTCGCGTACAAAGAGTCTAATTCATTAATTTTAGTTCGAATTTGTTTCTTTTTATTGCCACTTTCTATCCTTTGGAGTTTCGAAACAGCGATGGTTCGAATGGAATCAAAAACGAGTGAATCTATCGCATAAAAAAGAGGACTGCTTTTCTCAATTCTTTTTTTCTCTGCCGAAATTTTCTCTTTGCTCTTGGGTAAACTAAAATCAAACGGTGCATACAAATCCTCGTGTTGCCACGGCATTCCCATTTTGTAATCAAAACTAAATTGATGTTCCTTCGGCAGAAGATAAACGATTAATAAGGTTGAAATAATCAGTAAAAAGGCTTTACCAATCAAGTTTTGAAAATGTAAAATTTTGGAAAGAATGGTCTTCATAAAAAGGAAAGAATTGCTCAAAAGTACGAAATCAAATGAAAAAATATCTTGTTAATCATTTTAAAAGTAGCTTGAACTAAAATCTATTTTTTGTAATTTAGCAATAGATTGTAATATTTTTTAAAAATTATTCAAAAATGAATCAAGATATAGTAGTTGTGTCATTTGCCAGAACACCCATTGGGAGCTTTTTGGGATCACTTTCAAACATTCCAGCCACCAAACTCGGCTCCATCGCCATCAAAGGTGCCTTGGACAAAATCGGATTAAACCCTGACAAGGTCGATGAAGTTTTTATGGGAAATGTAGTTCAGGCAGGTGAAGGTCAAGCACCCGCCAAGCAAGCGGCATTGGGTGCCGGCATTCCCAATTCGGTTCCTTGCACGACGGTCAATAAAGTTTGCGCGTCCGGCATGAAAGCCGTCATGCATGCGGTTCAAGCCATCCGTTGTGGAGACGCAGAAATCGTCGTTGCCGGCGGCATGGAAAACATGAGCCAAATCCCACACTATCTGCATGTCAGAAATGGTTATAAATACGGTTCGGCCGAGCTTATTGATGGATTGCAAAAAGACGGACTCAGCGATGCATACGATCATCAAGCCATGGGAATTTGTGGAGATTTGTGTGCCACAGAACATCATTTTACCCGCGAACAGCAAGATGCCTACGCGATTCAATCCTACAAACGTTCTGCCAAAGCTTGGGCGGATGGAAAATTTGCCGATGAGGTGGTTCCGGTCGAAATCCCGCAACGCAAAGGCGATCCGATTTTGATGAGAGAAGATGAAGAGTATAAAAATGTAGCTTTTGATAAAGTTCCGCAACTCCGACCTGCTTTTACCAAAGACGGAACGGTCACTGCCGCAAATGCATCGACTATCAACGATGGCGCCGGAGCCATGGTTTTAATGTCTGCCGAAAAAGCAAAATCTTTGAATCTCAAGCCAATTGCGAAAATAATCGGTTATGCAGATGCTTCTCAAGAGCCCAAATGGTTTACGACCACGCCCGCAAAAGCATTGCCCAAAGCACTTGCGAAAGCAGGAATCACTGTTGACCAAGTTGATTTTTTTGAGTTTAACGAAGCCTTTTCTGTGGTTGCATTAGCCAATATGAAACTCTTGGGGTTGACCGATAAGAATGTCAACGTGAACGGAGGTGCTGTTTCGTTAGGACATCCGCTGGGCTGTTCCGGCGTACGGATATTAATCACGCTTTTGAGCGTACTCAAACAAAACAACGGGAAAATTGGTGCAGCAGCTATTTGTAACGGCGGCGGCGGCGCTTCGGCTGTAGTTGTAGAAATAATTTGATGTTGTATATTTGTCTGACTTTATGCAAATCGCAAATTTGACAGATTTAGGTCGATTTACAACTAATTTAACTGTAGTCTTTTGGAAAATTTTGGAATTTGTGCTTTAAGCATCGTCCCGCTGAGAGACGAACCGAGTGATAAAAGCGAAATGGTTTCTCAATTGCTGTATGGCGATACTTTCAGGGTGTTGGAACGCACCAAAAAATGGACGCAGATTGAAACAACTTTTGACAGCTATAAAGGATGGATTGACACCAAACAAATGCGTGAATTTGATGGGAAAAATTTACCTGAAAGTCTGAGTTTATCCGCGGATTTGGTAGAACACATCATTGAAGAGAACAATCAATTGACGACCATCGTTTTAGGATCGGATGTTTCGCATCTAAAACGGCTAAATCACAGACACGAAGGAAATACGTACAGTGGAAAATTACCGAAAAATAAATTGGTTGAAATCAGTTTGATGTATTTAAACGCACCCTATTTATGGGGCGGTAAAACACCCTTTGGCATTGACTGTTCGGGTCTGACTCAAATGGTTTACAAATTAGGTGGATACCCATTACCGCGCGATGCATGGCAACAGGCAAACGTGGGCGAAACCTTGAGTTTCATTGAAGAAAGCGAACCCGGCGATTTGGCATTTTTTGATAATTCCGACGGAAAAATAATTCATGTAGGCATCATACTGAGTGAGCACCAAATCATACATGCACACGGCAAAGTGCGAATCGACAAATTAGACCAATACGGAATTTTTAATTCGGATACAAACAAACACTCCCATCAACTGCGGGTAATCAAAAAAGTGATTTAAAAAGAATGAAACGCGTTTAAGCTTTTTCGCGTGCTTCTTGTTTTGCTTTTTTCCTTTCTTTGAGTCGTTCGAGTAAGGCTCCGCCAATCCAGTAAGGAATGATTGAAGCAAGAAAAATCATCAACCAAAAACCAATGGTCAAGATACCAAGAAATGCTAAAAAACCGAGATATTGATCAAATGTAAACATGTGCTTAAGATTGTTTCTGAAAAGTTTTACAAATATATAATTATATCTGATAAATTTTAGTCAACTCTTTAGATTTTATTCCCTTTTTATTCACGACCGAATTTTTAAATTGGTTATTTTTGTAAAAAACAAATCAACATGGAATATCGTATAGAAAAAGACACCATGGGCGAAGTCAAAGTCGCCTCAGATGTTTATTGGGGCGCACAAACTGAGCGTTCACGAAATAATTTTAAAATCGGTGAACCGGCATCTATGCCCAAAGAAATCATCGAAGCTTTTGCCTACCTCAAAAAAGCCGCCGCCTACACCAACTGCGAATTGGGCGTACTTCCCATAGAAAAACGCGACCACATCGCACAAGTTTGCGATGAAATTCTGCAAGGCAAACTCGATAATCAGTTTCCGTTGGTCATTTGGCAAACCGGATCGGGTACACAAAGCAATATGAATGTGAATGAAGTGATTGCCAATCGCGCACATGTTTTGGCCGGTAAAAAAATTGGTGAGGGCGATAAAACACTTCAGCCAAACGACGATGTCAATAAATCGCAGTCTTCCAATGACACCTATCCGACCGCGATGCACATTGCGGCTTACAAAGCAGTCATAACTTCAACGATTCCGGGCGTAACCAAGCTAAGAGATACGCTGAAACGCAAATCGGAAGAATTCAAAAAAGTGGTCAAAATCGGTCGTACGCATTTGATGGATGCCACGCCACTCACCCTCGGGCAGGAATTTTCGGGTTATGTTTCGCAATTGGATCACGGATTGAAAGCATTGAATAATACATTAACGCACTTGTCCGAATTGGCTTTGGGTGGAACGGCGGTAGGTACGGGTATAAACACCCCGAAAGGTTATTCAAAACGCGTGGCCGAATACATCGCTAAATTCACGGAATTGCCTTTTAAAACTGCCGACAACAAGTTTGAAGCACTCGCAGCACACGATGCCATCGTGGAAACGCATGGCGCGCTCAAGCAATTGGCGGTTTCGCTTTTTAAAATCGCGAATGATGTTAGGCTGTTGGCTTCCGGTCCTCGGTCGGGTATTGCCGAAATAATCATTCCGGCCAACGAACCGGGTTCTTCCATCATGCCGGGAAAAGTCAACCCTACGCAGTGCGAGGCACTCACCATGGTTTGCGCGCAAGTTCTCGGTAACGATACTGCCATCAGTTTTGCCGGCACACAAGGTCAGTTTGAACTCAATGTGTTCAAACCCGTGATGGCTGCCAACTTCTTGCAGTCTGCCAGACTCATCGGCGATGCTTGTTTTTCTTTTGAAGAACATTGCGCCGCGGGCATTCAGCCCAATTATCCGAGAATCAAAGAGTTGTTGAATAATTCGCTGATGTTGGTAACGGCACTCAATACAAAAATCGGGTACTACAAAGCAGCCGAAATTGCCAATACGGCACATCAAAACGGAACTACACTTCGCGAAGAAGCTGTCCGGCTCGGTCACGTGACCGCCGAAGAGTTTGACGCTTGGGTAAAACCGGAAGAAATGATTGGGTCGCAGAAGTAAATAATCGGGAAGATGAAACCTGAAAACGGTGGCTTCGATCCCGACGCTTCGGGGCTAAGCCACCGCTCAAGACAAGACGATCAGCCACTGCTTGTTAGAGATAAAGTTTGCTTTCAAAAAATCATCCCAGTTACCCGCCTAAACAATTGTGCTCTTCAGAAAACAATTTTCGATTATTTTTTTAAATTTCCCTTTTGGAATAAGGAGACTTATGAAAGCAGAAATCATTCCGTATCAACCGGATTTTAAGACAGATTTTGTTCGGCTGAATATTGCTTGGCTGGAAGAATTTTTTGAAGTCGAACCAATCGACAAAGAAGTGCTGAATCATTGTGAGGATAGCATCATACAGAAAGGTGGCTTTATCTTTTTTGCCAAGTCAGAAAACTCTATTCTTGGTACTTGCGCTTTTATCAAAATCGAATCCCATGTTTTTGAGTTGACAAAAATGGCGGTCGATAAAAATTACAGAGGACAAGGGATTGGCCAATTGATGCTCGATCATGCGGTGGCTTTTGCAGAAAAACATCATTGGAAAAAACTCATTCTCTATTCAAACACCCTTTTGGAAAACGCAATTTACCTCTATCGAAAGTCCGGTTTTATCGAAGTCCCATTGGAAAAAGACTGCGTTTACAAACGTGGAAACATAAAGATGGAATTGGTTTTTTGATGTCTTTCTATAATAGTTTTAAAATAAAAAAACAGCTAAATAAGCTGTTTTTTTATGCTGCTTTTTTTTAACAAAATCGGGGTTTTACCAACTTAACAGAATAAACAGTTGTGCAAGACTATTTTGCACAACGATTTACTTTTTCAAAGTTTTGAATCAATATTCATAGAGGATTTGTGAATCATTGTTGGATATCTTTAGCAACACTTGGTTGCTGCCTTGGATTTGTATGCTAGTCAAATCAAATGAAATTATTTTTTCAACGATTGCTTCGCAAAGTTCTTCTGAAGATAAAGATAACCTCAGCGTTCTTTGCGGAGGGGTTGTCTGTGTCACTTCACCTGAGTCAACCAGCTTGACTATCCAAGTGTCTCCGTTACAACCACTCGAATTAAAACTTATTTCTAAACAATCTTGATTAATTTTCATTTTGGTTATTCCCAATGACATACTTGGACCGTTTTCAAAAAAAATCGCATCTACCAATACGTTTTCACCACAAGCCTTACTTCCACTATCATCGCCCGTACAAGCACTAAGCGGGAGTAAACAACAAAAAGCAAAAAACATGTTTTTTATAATTAAAATAATATTCTTCATGACTAATAATTTAATGTTAACTAACTATAATTTTTTTGGAAAAGGACATACCCGAAGATGAAAACTTGACAAAATGGATACCGCTTTTAAGTTGAGAAAGATTTAAAACATTTGTCCTTTTTATATTCTTTTTTTCAAAGACCTTTGCCCCTGAAAAATTGTAAATTTCTATATCTACTGATTCAAATATTGCTTCATTTTTTTATGCGTTTTAAACGAGCGAAATACAAAGTAAATTTACCGATATAAAATAAGGCAAACCTGTCTTTTAAGTTAATTTTATGTTAATTAATCAAATATTAAAAACTCCATTTTTGTTCAATTCCTCTGTAAAAGTTTTTCCTAACAATAGGTGTCATGCACAGTGAGTTTAGTGACCGCTCTTTTTCAGTGTCATGTTTTACCTGAAATCTGGATATATTAAAATATACAAAATGATTTGTTTTTGACATAAAAATCTTACAGGGTTTTTTTATTCAAACTGGCATTGTTTTGTTATTACAAACTCAGATTTTTATTTCCCAAATCCCCGAAACGCACTTCCTAAATTCTCAATAATGTCCGACGCGATAAGCGAAGCCTCGCTTTGACAGCCTGTAACGGCTAAATCACCTGCCAAACCGTGTAGATAAACTCCCAACTTGGCTGCGTCTGCGGACGTATATCCTTGTGCCAAAAGCCCGGTGATGATGCCCGACAGCACGTCGCCGCTGCCGGCAGTGGCCATGCCCGGGTTTCCGGTGGAATTTATCCAAATTTCATCTGATGTAACAACCAATGTATGCGCGCCTTTTACCAATACAACCGCTTGGTGTTTGCGGGCAAAAGCTCGCGTTTTATCAATCTTCTCAAAATCGTCTTTCCAAGCACCAATTAATCGCTCGAGTTCTTTGGGATGTGGCGTGAGGATGCTTTGAACAGGCAAAAGAGACAGCCACACTTGCTTTTCAGCCAAGATATTAATCGCATCGGCATCAAGCAACAGCGTCGATTTGTTTTTCAACAAAAAACGGTGCAATGCCCGGATGGTTTTTGGATGTTGACCCATGCCCATTCCGATGCCAATGGCCGTAAATTTTTCCGACATTTTGATGTCTTCCAATTGATTGTCAGCCTCATCGGTCATCACCATGATTTCATGCAAAGCCGACTGAAACGGAATGTAGCCGCAACCTGGCACAAAAACACTCACCAAACCGGCGCCACCGCGCAAACAGGCTTTTGCCGACAATAGCATGGCACCCATTTTACCGTAGCTTCCGCCAACCAACAAGGCGTGTCCAAACGTGCCTTTGTGAGAAAACTGCGCCCTGGGTTTTAGCAATGCTGCAATTGTTTTTTCATCCATTAAAAACTGTTGACAATCGATACCTTCCAAATCTTCGGGATTGCTTTGCAACGACATCAAATGCCAATCTCCGACAAAAGTTGATGTTTGCGGCAAGAAAAAAACCAATTTTGGAAACGCAAAAGTGAGCGTGTGATTTGCATGGATGACAACTTCATCAGTTGCAGGAATTTTATGCAAATAAAGTCCCGACGGCACATCTATGGAGATAATTTTTGCTTTGCTTTCATTCAAATGCGAAAACAAATGTTGAATCCACTTTTCGGGAGGACGATTCAATCCGTAGCCGAAAACAGCATCAATAACAACGGATGAGGAACTTACTTTTGGGAAATCTGCTTTGGAAAGTATGGGAAAAACCTTTTCGCCGGATTGTGTCCATTCATCTCTATAAAACAAAAAATCGACGGAAGGTTGGTTGGAAAAAAGTACTTCAAAGACTTTTATCTCGAAACCATTTTCCTTCAACAACCTCGCAATCGCCATCCCGTCGCCTCCATTGTTGCCAACACCACAAAAGACATAAATCGACTGACTGCCTTCGTTGAGGTGATTGATCAACCACTGAAAACATGCGTTTGCCGCACGTCCCATCAATTCGATGGACGAAATATTTTGGTTTCGCATTATGTTTTTATCAGCAAGACGCAGTTGCTCCGCATTCAAAATTTTCATATCTCAAAGAAATTCATGCATAATTGAAGATTTGATAAAAATTTCAATAAGCTTTTTTTAGCATGTATAAATATAATACTTTTGTCACACTTAAAAACAGGTGATGAAAACCGTTTCTACATTCGGAATTTCTATGCAAAACATGCGCTTCGGCTCTATGTTTATTGCTGCCATCATCACCATTACCCCTTATGGGGTATAAATTTTACATATCATCCGCTTACCCTATTTTTTTTAAAAATGATTTTTTTCGCATTTCTTATACCCATAGTTAATCCATGAAAGTATTAAAATTTGGAGGTAGTTCGCTTAAAGACGCGGACATCTTAAAAAATTTGTTTGACATCGTCATCAAAGAATCCGCAACCGACCGTTTGGCTGTCGTCGTTTCTGCCAGTGGAAAAACCACAGACCGACTGATTAAGGCAGCTGAATTGGCCTTTGACAAAAACGAATCGTTTCGCGACGAAATCAGCGCACTTGAAAACCACCATGTGCAATTGGCCAAAAAAGTGGTGTCAATCATCCGCCAAAGTCATGTCTTGAGCCAAATTAAAAAACTGTTTAACGAACTAGAAAACATACTCGAAGGCATTTTTCTCATCAATGACTTATCGCCCAAATCGTTGGATAAAATCGTGAGTTTTGGTGAATTGCTCAGCTCAACGCTTGTGGCAGAAGCCCTGTCGGAAAGCTTGCCGGATACCGTTCGAAAAGACAGTCGGGAATTGATTGTAACCAACAATTTGTTCACCCAAGCAGTCGTTAATTTCGAACAAACCAATGCAAACATCAAAACCTATTTTGATCAAACCAAAAACCGAGTGACCATACTGCCGGGTTTTATCGCAGCTACTGCCAAAGGAGAAACCACAACATTGGGTCGTGGCGGGTCAGACTATACTGCTGCCATTATCGCGGCGGCTTATCAGGCCGATGTGCTGGAAATTTGGACGGATGTAAGCGGCATGTTTACCGCCAATCCGGCTTTGGTCAAACAAGCGTATCCGATACCGGAGATTTCTTATCAAGAAGCCCTCGAATTGTCTCATTTTGGTGCGAAAGTGCTCTATCCGCCAACTGTGCAACCGGTCTTGGAGAAAAAGATTCCGATTGCCATCAAAAATACGTATGCGCCGGAAGAAGTTGGAACGCTGATCCATAAAAATGCAAACGATAAATTAAAACCCGTCAGAGGCATCAGCCACGTAGATAAAATCGCGTTGTTGACCCTAGAAGGAAGCGGCATGGTAGGTATTCCGGGCTTTTCAAAACGATTGTTCGAGACACTTTTCCATGAAAAAATCAATGTAATTTTCATCACTCAAGCTTCCTCCGAACATTCCATCTGTTTGGGAATCAACGAGTCAGATGCAAGCCGAGCCAAAGAAGCAGTGGATGAAGCTTTCGTGTATGAACGTTCGCTTCATAAAATTGAGCCGCTCAAATTGGAAAAAAACCTTTCTATTTTGGCATTGGTGGGCGACCGCATGAAAAATCACCAAGGCATCAGCGGGAAAATGTTCAGCGCGTTGGGACAAAACAATGTCAACATCCGCGCCATCGCACAAGGTGCTTCCGAGAACAACATTTCGGCTGTCATCGACAACAAAGACGTGGTGAAAGCACTCAATACTTTGCACGAAACTTTCTTCGAAACCCAAATTGTTCAGCTAAACTTGTTCATCTGCGGTGTTGGAAATGTAGGCTCCAAATTGCTTCAGCAAATAGAAAAACAACGTCAATATCTAATCGATAATCTACACCTCAACATTCAAGTTGCCGGCATGTCAAACTCCAAAAAAATGGTCTTTGACAAAGACGGCATTTCCTTGGACAATTGGAAAGAAGTATTGGCAAAGGGTGAAGACTCAAGTCCAAAAACATTTTATGAAAATGTCAAAAAAATCAATCTTCGCAACAGTGTTTTTGTCGATAACACCGCCAGCGACGTGATTGCGGACATGTATGGTTATTATCTGAAAAACAGCATCGGCGTGGTGACTTGCAACAAAGTAGCCAGTTCATCTAAATTGGAAAACTACCGCGAACTCAAAAGACTGTCGAGAAAATACAACGCGCCTTTTTTGTTTGAGACCAATGTAGGCGCGGGTTTACCTGTCATCAATACGCTCAACAACCTCGTGGCGTCGGGCGATCAGATTCACTCCATTCAAGCGATACTTTCCGGAAGCCTGAATTTTGTTTTCAACAATTTTGCGCCCGGAAAATCCTTCACGGATGTTGTGCGTCAGGCACAAGCAGAAGGTTACACCGAGCCCGATCCGAAAATCGATTTGAGCGGCGTGGACGTGTTGCGAAAAATACTCATTTTAGCCAGAGAAAGCGGTTATGCGCTCGAAGCCGAAGACGTGGAAAACGTGACCTTCTTACCTGAAGAAGCACTGCAAACCGACAATGTAGCCGATTTTTACAAAGCCTTGGAAAAAAATGAAGCCCATTTTGAGAATTTGCTGCAAAACGCTTTGAAAAAAGGATGCAAACTAAAATATGTTGCTACTTTTGACAACGGAAAAGCCAAGGTGGGATTGCAAGAAATTCCTTCCGACCATCCGTTTTACGACATCGCAGGGAAAGACAACATCGTGTTGTTTTATACCGGTCGATACAATGAGCAACCCCTCATCGTCAAAGGAGCAGGAGCCGGAGCCGATGTCACCGCTTCCGGAATTTTTGGCGATATTATTCGAATAAAAAAATAGAATCAGATGAACGAAATACGCCTCTTTGCCCCTGCCACCGTTGCCAATGTGTCTTGTGGTTTTGATGTGTTGGGTTTTGCTTTGGACAGTGTGGGCGATCGGATGACCATCCGCCGCAACAAAGTCGGCGAACTTCGAATTACCAAAATCACCGGCCAACCCCTGCCGGCGGAAGTTCTAAAAAATGTTTCCGGCGTGTCGGCACTTGCTTTGCTGAATGCTTACGGTGGCGAACAAGGATTTGACATCGAAATCGAGAAAAACATCAAGCCGGGCAGCGGCATCGGCAGCAGTGCGGCCAGTTCGGCAGGTGCGGTTTTTGGCATCAACGAATTGTTGGGCAGACCCTTTTCAAAGGAAGATTTGGTCAGGTTTGCCATGAAAGGCGAAGCCCTCGCAGGCGGAACAGAACACGCAGACAATGTTGCTCCTTGTATTTTCGGCGGATTTACGCTCATACAGAGCTGTCAACCGTTGCGCGTCGTTTCGTTGCCCTCGCCGGAAGAACTTTTTGCAGTAGTGCTCCATCCGCAGATAGAAGTCAAAACTTCCGATGCGCGCGAAATTCTCAAATCGCATGTCTTGTTGAAAAAAGCTGTGCGCCAATCTGGCTATTTGGGTGGATTTGTTGCTGGACTTTTCACGAATGATTACGACTTGATTGCTGCTTCGTTGAAAGATGAAATCGTCGAGCCGGCGCGTTCTATGCTCATTCCGCTGTTTGATGAAGTCAAGCAAACCGCACTAGAAAATGGTGCTTTGGGTTGTGGCATTTCTGGTTCCGGACCGTCTATTTTTACGCTCAACCGCGGAGAGCAAATTGCTCGTCAAGTGGCGGAAGCCATGCGAAAAGTCTATCTAAAAAGCCAAATCCCATTTGATGTTCACCTCTCGAAAGTGAATCCGAAGGGGATAAAAGTTGATTAGGAATTAGTTGCTGGTTGCTGGTTTTTGGAATTTGTGATTTGAAAATTATTATTTGTTTTTTTAAGAATACGCTTTATGAAGTATTACAGTCTCCATCACCAATCTCCTGAAGTTTCTTTTGAAACCGCTGTTGTCAACGGATTGGCACCTGACAAAGGGCTTTATTTTCCGGAAAATATTCAACCGCTTTCGGTCGATTTTATCCGTCAATTGAAATCACATTCGCAGGCTGAAATTGCCTATGATGTAATCAAACAATTTTTGGGCGGCGAGATCCCCGAAGCTATTTTAAAACAGATTGCTGCCGAAACCGTCGATTTTGATTTTCCCTTGGTGAAAGTAGCCGATTCGGTTTACAGTCTCGAGCTTTATCACGGACCAACCATGGCTTTTAAAGATGTGGGTGCGCGTTTTATGGCGCGTTGCCTCGGCTATTTCAACCGTGAAAAGAAAGATCAAAAAGTGACTGTGCTCGTTGCCACTTCAGGCGACACCGGTGGCGCAGTTGCCAATGGATTTTTGGGTGTGGAAGGCGTGGAAGTCATCATCCTCTACCCGAGCGGGAAAGTAAGCGAGATTCAAGAAAAACAGTTGACCACTTTGGGACAAAACATCACTGCGCTCGAAGTAGCCGGTACTTTTGACGACTGTCAGGACATGGTGAAGCGTGCTTTTATGGACGAAACCCTCAAAAGTTTGACGCTCACTTCTGCCAACTCCATCAATGTGGCGCGCTGGTTGCCACAGATGTTTTACTACTTTTTTGCCGTTCGCCAACTCGAAGATTTGAGCAAACCAATTGTTTTCTCCGTACCGAGCGGAAATTTTGGAAATATCTGCGCCGGTATTGTCGCATCCAAATTGGGCTTGCCCATCGCACATTTTGTTGCATCGACCAATGTAAACGACATCGTGCCAAATTACTTAATCAGTGGCGAGTATGAGCCAAAAGCGTCCAAACCCACCATTTCCAACGCGATGGATGTAGGTAATCCAAGCAATTTTATCCGCATTCAACAACTGTTTGACAACAATTTCGACCAATTGAAAAAGCATTTTTCGGCTTACAGTTTCACCGATGCGCAGACCCGCGAAGCCATGAAAACGCTACACAAAAACCACAACTATATTTCCGATCCGCACGGTGCGGTGGGCTACTTAGGATTAAAAAAATATACCCAATCCCAAGCCGACACTACCGGCATCTTTTTAGAGACAGCCCACCCGGTGAAATTCTTGGACGAAGTGGAGAAAACCCTGAATCTACGAATCCCAATTCCGGCGCAGATAGCAGCCGTGATGGACAAAACCAAAACAAGTATTCGGATTTCTAATTATGCAGATTTGAAGAGGGTTTTGTTGGGGAAGGATTAAAGCCATACGTTTTTATTTGAAAGTTTGAATTGATGGCACGAATGGGATACCAACACAAGCTTAGATTTATTTTAAATATGTGTTGTTAAATATGTAAAATTAATTTTTTAGCGGTCATCTTTATATCGCATTTTAATTATTAGGTGTTTGCTTGCGTAAACTTGTTGTTAATGGCGATTTGGTAAGTATTTGATAATTAAATATTTTTAATTAATTTAGTCAGCCCATTTCATTCAATTTTAATTTCAATATAATGGCAACATTCAATTTAACCATCAACGGGAAAAAGCAACAAGTCGATGTCGATCCCGCCACACCCATGCTATGGGTGCTACGCGACCATCTCAACATGGTTGGAACAAAATTTGGCTGCGGTATCGCTGCTTGTGGCGCTTGCACCATTCACCTCGGCGACATGGCGATGCGATCCTGCCAACTGCCCGTTTCACAGGTAGGAAACATGCCGATTACCACCATAGAAGGCTTATCCGAAAATGGAGATCATCCTGTCCAAAAAGCATGGCTTGAACTTGATGTTCCCCAATGCGGCTACTGCCAAGCCGGACAAATCATGAACGCTTCTGCATTGCTGAAAGCCAACCCGGATCCAAGCGATGAACAGATTGAGGCGGCAATGAACGGAAATATTTGCCGTTGTGGAACTTACACACGCATCAAAAAAGCCATTAAAAAAGCTTCTGCCGAATTGAGCAAAAGTGCTTAATTAACTTAAACTTAATTTCTAAATTCTCTGAAAATGACAATCATAAAAACTTCATACGGCCGACGTTCTTTTCTAAAGACTACCGCGCTTACCAGCGGTGGATTGATGTTGGGTTTCAGTTGGCTAACCTCTTGTCAGTCCAAACCCGAAGCGGTACTCGAATTGCCAAAAGAATGGTTTGACATTACCGGCTTTTTGAAAATAGGCGAAAACGGCTTGGTTACCATCATGTCGCCTAACCCCGAAATTGGACAAAACGTAAAAACATCCATGCCGATGATTATAGCGGAAGAACTGGATGTGGACTGGAATAATGTACTCGTGGAGCAAGCACCGCTCAACACGGCCATCTTCACCCGCCAACTTGCCGGAGGCAGTCAATCCATTCGCCAAGGTTGGGAAGGTTTGCGCATGGCCGGCGCCGCAGCCCGTCAGATGTTGATACAAGCTGCCGCCAATGCATGGAGCGTGCCTGCCGATGAAATCACCACCGAAGCAGGAAACCTCATCCATGCAGGCAGCGGAAAAAAAGCAGGTTTTGGCGAAATGGCATCCGCAGCCGCCCAAATTTCCATACCCAAGGAAGTGAAATTAAAAGAAAAAAATGACTTTAAAATCATAGGAACCTCCCGCAAAAATGTGGATGGACTAAAAATAGTTACCGGTAAAACCTTGTACGGACTCGACTACAAACGCGAGGGCATGGTGTACGCCATGGTGGCGCATCCGCCGGCTTTTGGTCTGAAACTCAAATCGTACGATGCTTCCAATGCCAAGTCTATGCCCGGCATCCAAGATGTGTTTACCATCAATTCCTATGAAGAAGACACCGCTAAAAATGTGTTTGACACCACGGCATTTTCAGAATTGGTGGTGGTTACGGGAAATTCCACTTGGGAAGTGATGAACGCTAAAAAAGCACTAAACATAGAATGGGAACCCATAAGCGATTATATTGATTCGTTCGAAAATTTTGGCGGTGGTAAATTAGACAAAAATATTCCGTCGGGATTTGAAAGCACAGCGGTTCACAAGGCAAAAATGAATGAAATGGGCACCAAAAAAGCCAATGTTGTCCGCAAAGATGGCAACCCGGAAGCTGCATTCAAAAAAGCCGATAAAATTATCGAGCGAACATATACTGCGCCGTTTCTGGCACACAACACCATGGAGCCAATGAATTTCTTTGCCCATGTTACGGCTGATAAAGCAGAATTGGTAGGACCTATTCAAACACCCGAATTTTTGGAAAAAACCGCTTCGGCTCGTTTGGGTCTCCCACTCGAAAAAATTGACATTCAAATGACTCGCATGGGAGGCGGTTTTGGACGCAGACTATACGGACATTTCGGCATAGAAGCTGCCGTAATCTCTCAAAAAATAAATGCACCTGTCAAATTGGTTTACAGTCGTGAAGATGATATGACAAACGGCGTTTATCGACCTTCCTATCACGCTTATTACAAAGCTGGTTTAGACAAAGCCGGCAACCTGATTGCTTTTCATGTGAGAGCCGGCGGTATTCCTGAAAGTCCCATCGCTGAAAACCGTTTTCCTGCAGGTGCTGTTGACAATTATCTCGCTGAGTCTTGGGCAATTGATTCAAATATTTCTGTAGGTGCTTTTAGAGCGCCAAGATCCAATTTCATAGCCGGAGCCGAACAATCTTTTCTTGATGAAGTAGCCGAAGCTGCCGGTAAAGACCCGATTCAATTCCGATTGGATTTGATGAACCGTGCCATAAAAAATCCGGTCGGTGAAAACAATGACTACGATGCCGCTCGCTATGCAGGCGTGCTGGAGTTGGTTCGAGAAAAATCTGATTGGAATAAAGGTGATAAAAAAGGCAGAGGCGTTGCAGCCTATTTTTGCCACAATTCATACGTAGCACATGTGTTGGATTTGGAAATGGAAAATGGAAAACCCGTTGTCAAAAATGTTACTTGCGCGGTCGATTGTGGCATTGTAGTAAACCCCATTGCTGCCACCAACCTTACCGAAGGTGGGATTGTTGACGGTATTGGATGTGCTTTATACGGCAACTTGACCTTTAGCGAAGGCAAACCCGAGCAGAACAATTTTGATTCTTACCGTTTGATTCGCCACAGCGAAGCGCCCAAAAACATTGATGTACATTTCGTAAAAAGCGATGTAGATCCGACCGGATTGGGAGAGCCGCCGTTTCCGCCCATCATGGGTGCTTTGGCAAACGCCATGTATAACGCGACCGGCAAACGATATTACGATCAACCCTTGCTCGGCAATCAACAGATTTTAGGTTAGGATTACTAATTAAACACCACTGTTAAATGGAAATCCTGTTATTCGGAATCACGAAAAACATCGTGGGCGCATCAACTTTTACCGTACCCGCATCCAAAAAATCGGAACTCGGCATAGCGGATGTTGCCTCACTCAAAGGGTATTTAAAAGATACTTTTCCGGGCTTGCGCGATATCAATTCATTGGCGGTAGCCGTCAACAATCAGTACGCATCAGACCACACCGCTCTAAAAGAAACCGACGAAATAGCGCTTATTCCACCCGTAAGCGGGGGCTGATCATGGAAAGAATCATCCAAATAGCCGACTCCATTGATTGCTCAACAATCTATGAAGAATTGTCTCATCCCCTGAGTGGGGGCATTTGCGTTTTTATCGGAACGGTTCGCCAACAGACAAACAATGAAGAGGTAACATCCTTGTATTTTGAGTCCTATGAATCGATGGCCATCAGCGAAATCGAAAAAATTATCGATGAAGCCGCACAAAGATGGACGCTCAACAAAGTCATTGTCAAACATGCGTTGGGAAATAAAAACCCGAAAGAACCCGTCGTCATCGTCGGTGCTTCATCGGCACATCGGGACGCTTGTTTTGAAGCCTGCAGATTCCTGATTGATACGCTCAAACAAAAAGTGCCTATCTGGAAGAAGGAATTTTTTAAAAACAAATCGGTGTGGGTTTCCGCCCATCCATAAACGATTTTTATGCTAATAGACAATCACAACCGAAAGATAAATTACCTGCGTTTGGCTGTTACAGACCGTTGCAACCTGCGATGCAATTACTGCATGCCGGAATCGGGTATCAATTTTGCCGAAAACAACAAATTGCTTTCCATCGAAGAACTCATCACGGTCAGTGAAAATTTAGTCGAACTCGGGATTGATAAAATCAGAATCACGGGTGGCGAACCTTTTGTCAGAAAAGATTTGATGGTTTTGATGCGAAAGCTCGCCCAAATGAAAGGTTTGAAAGACATTTCGGTAACTACAAATGCGACACTGATCGAAAATCACATCGACGAATTGAAAGCATTGGGCATCACGAATGTTAATTTGAGTTTAGATGCCATCAACAAAGAAACCTTTGAAAAAATTACCCGGCGCAGTCATTATGAAATTGTACACCGAAATCTACTTCGGTTGATAGACGAAGATTTTAACATCCGCATCAATTTTGTGGTGCTTGACGGACAAAATACCCAAGATATTTTACCCATTTTGGAATTGACCAAACACCACCATGTATCGGTTCGGTTTTTGGAAGAAATGCCTTTCAACGGCGGTTCAAGAACTTTCAACACCATTAAATGGGATTACAAATATATCTTGGCATTCATCCAAACAAAATATCCCGACATCACGCTGATTCCTTCAGAGAAAACGTCCACCTCTATCAATTATAAGATTAAAAACCACGTGGGAAGTTTTGGTTTGATACCTTCATTCAGCCGAACTTTTTGCGGGAGTTGCAACCGCTTACGAATTTCGGCCACCGGCGATGTCATCACCTGTTTATACGGAAAACCGGTCACAAACATACGCGAGGTTTTAAGAGCCAATCAAACAAAGGAAAATTTGAAACGTGAAATTCAAAAAGCCATCAGCACCCGTGCGGCAAACGGATTTGAAGCCCAACAGCAGAACCAAGGTGTGTTTGAAAATTCGATGACTTCCATTGGCGGGTGAAAAGTTCTGTGTAAATTCACAACATGAAAAAAAAACTCTCTCATATCACCGAAAGCGGCGACCTCCAAATGGTGGATGTGACGGATAAAAGCAGTTCCGCACGCGTGGCAACTGCTTCGGGCAAAGTGATTTTCCCCGCAGCAGTTTTTGCGGAATTGGAAGCACTCGGATTTGTGGGTACAAAAGGTAGCATCCTCCAAACCGCAGTCATCGCCGGTATTCAAGCTGTAAAAAAAACTGCCGATTTGATTCCGCTTTGCCACGCGCTTTCACTTTCAAAAATTGACATTCAAATCACGCCGAAAGCACCCGTTTTGCACATTCAATGTATCGTGAAATGCACCGAAAAAACAGGTGTGGAAATGGAAGCACTCACCGGAGTCAGCGTAAGCGCGCTCACGGTTTACGACATGTGCAAAGCCTTGTCGCATGACATACAAATCTCAGACATCAGACTCGAACAAAAAATCGGCGGGAAAAATGACTTCAAAAGATAAACTTTTCGGCCTCGTACTTTCCGGCGGAAAAAGTACCCGAATGGGCATTGACAAAGGTTCCATCAACTATCACGGCATCCCGCAGCGCGAATATTTGGTAAATCTTTTAAGAGAAGTTTGCACAGATGTTTTTTTAAGCGTTAGAGATGAACAGACATCAGGGATTTCTTCCGATGCAAAAATCATCGTTGATGAAAACCAGTACCGCGGACCATTCAACGGACTCATCAGCGCACATCACAAATATCCCGATGCGGCTTGGTTGGTGCTGGCGTGCGATTTGCCTTTGATTGACAAAACTTCGCTTGAACGTTTGATTCAAAGGAGAAATCCGAAGAAATTTGCTACCGCTTTTGCCACCCATTCAAGCAAACTACCCGAACCGCTTTGCGCCATTTGGGAGCCGCAAGCCTTAAACGAAGCCGAGGAAAACCTGAAAGCAGGTGGCGGCAGTTGCCCGAGAAAATTTCTCATCAATTCGGATATGGAATTGATTTTTCCGGAAAACGACAAGGTGCTGTTCAATGCCAATTCGAAGGAAGACTACCACGAAGTAATCTCAAAAATTTAAAGATGCATTCCGAGCGTTACATCAGGCAAACCAGCTTGGCCGAATTTGGTTCGGAAGCACAATCAAAACTCCAAAAAGCAAAGGTTTTGGTGATTGGCGCAGGTGGTTTAGGCATTCCTGTTTTGCAGTATTTAAACGCGATGGGAATTGGGACACTCGGCATTGTCGAACACGACACGGTGGATATCACCAATCTCCATCGGCAGGTTTTGTATGATGAAAAAGATGTTGGAAAATCAAAAATACAGGCGGTTTCCAATAAACTTGCGCAACAAAATTCAGCTACAAAAATTGCGCTTTTCGATACTTTTCTAACCCCTGAAAATGCGTTGGATATCATAGCTCATTTTGATTTGGTATTGGATTGTTCCGATAATTTTCCGACGCGATATTTGGTGAATGATGCTTGCGTGATTTTAAACAAACCTTTTGTTTATGGAGCTTTACACGGTTTTGAAGGTCAAGTAAGCGTGTTTAATTTCAACGGCGGACCTACCTATCGCTGTTTGTTTCCCGATATGCCCGATCCATCACAAATCCCGGATTGCAATACCAACGGGGTTTTGGGCATTATTCCGGGAATCGTGGGAAATTTTCAAGCCTTGGAAGCGGTGAAAGTGATCACCGAAATTGGCGAAGTTTTGTCCGGTAGTCTTTTGATTTATAATGGTTTATTTCAAAACATTTACAAAGTAAAATTTCCGCTAGTTCCAGAAAATTTACACATCAAAAATCTCCAAAAAAAATATGCATTTGAAATCTGTGCGAGCCATCAAAAGTTAACGGTAGAAGATTTTATCCGGCTGTTGGAAACAAATAAATCCATTCAATTGATTGACGTTCGCATGCCGGAAGAATATATGCAATTTCATCTTGACAAAAGCCAAAACATTCCTTTGGCTGTATTTGAATCAAGATTGGAGGAAATCAAACTTTCCGAACCAGTTTGTTTGGTTTGTCAATCAGGCATTAGAAGTATGAAAGCTTTAATCATCTTAAAAAATCAGTACCCATCAACAAAAGTTTATAATTTGGAAGGTGGGCTTAATCTATACCGAAAATATGCTCTTAGATCTTGACAGTTTCATCTTACTTTGCCTTGGTTTTTTTGTGGTTGCCACGCTGTATTCCTCGGTGGGTTTTGGCGGTGGCTCCAGTTATTTGGCACTTTTAGCCTTGTTTCTCACCGAATTTTATGCCATCAGAAGTATCGCTTTGCTTTGTAATTTGGTAGTGGTTTCCGGCGGTTGTTATTTGTTTTACAAAAAAGGACTTTTCGAAATCAGGAAATTTTTACCTTTTGTCATCACGAGTATTCCGTTGAGTTTTTTAGGGGCATCTTTTCGTTTGAAAGAAAATGTTTTTTTTATCATATTGGGCATCACACTGATTGTTTCATCGGTTGCTTTAGTCGTCCAAACTCTTAAAAATCAGCAAAAAATGGAAACACATCAAAAATATCCGACAGTTGTAAACTACGTTTTGGGTGGGTTTATTGGTTTTTTGGCGGGTTTGGTCGGCATTGGCGGCGGGATTTTTTTAGCACCTATTTTGAATCATTTGCGTTGGGAAAAATCATTGACGATAGCTGCCTTGACGAGTTTTTTTATACTGGTAAATTCTATTTCCGGCCTGAGTGGGTTGGTTTTAAACGATACTTTCCAAGTGCCTGTTAATTACGCAATCGGTTTGATGTTTGTAGTGCTTTTGGGCGGACAATTGGGTACGAGAATTACCTTGCGAAAGTTGAGCGGAAACAGCATTAAACGGTTGACTGCATTGTTAGTATTCAGTGTGGGCATTCGGGTTTTATTGGTTAACGGCTTACAAATCAATTTTTGAAATGATTACTTTTAAAGAAGCATACAACAGCGTGATGAAAAACAAGACCTCTTGGGGGTTGGAAACTGTTCATATCACAGCATCGACCGATAGAATTTTAGCATCGGATGTGTTTGCAGACCGCGATTTCCCGCCTTTTCAACGCGCCACCAAAGATGGCATTGCCGTCAATTATAAAGCCATTCAAAATGACGAAACCACTTTTCGCATTGAAGGCATTGCCGCTGCAGGCTCGCCACAACTGCGGTTGAAAAACACGCGAAACTGTATCGAAATCATGACCGGTGCCGTGCTTCCCGAAAATACGGATACGGTCATCATGTACGAAGAAACTGAGATAAAAAACGGTGCGGCTACCATTAGAAAAATACCCGAAATCGGACAAAATATCCACCGAAAAGGAAGCGATGAAAAACAAGGCGATTTGTTGCTAAAAGCACCGATGAAAATAACATCCGCAGAAATTGGCGTGCTCGCCTCGGTGGGCATTTCTGAGGTTTCAGTGTATAAAAATCCAAAAGCAAGCATCATCTCAACCGGAAACGAATTGGTGGATATTCATCAAAGCCCGTTGCCGCATCAGATCAGAAAATCAAACAGTTATTCCTTGCTTGCTTTGTTGGAAGCAGAGAAAATCCAAGCGGATTTGTTGCATTTGGCGGATGAGCCGAAAACTATCGAGGAAAAATTATCCGAAGCACTTAAAACCAACGATATTTTGCTGTTGAGCGGCGGTGTTTCCAAAGGAAAATACGATTATATTCCACAGATTTTGAACGATTTGGGTGTCGAAAAAGTATTTCATTTTGTGTTGCAACAACCTGGTAAACCCTTTTGGTTTGGCGTGCATCCGGAATTGAAAACAGTCATTTTTTCATTTCCGGGAAACCCGGTTTCTACTTTTGCCAACTACCACATCTATTTTAAAGATTGGTTTGCCGCTTGTTTCGGACTAAAACAAACTGCTTTTGAAGCGATTTTAGCAGAAGATATTTCAGGTTCGGAAACATTGACTAAATTTATCAAAGTAAAAACCTATTTTGAAAACGGTCAACTTTTTGCCGAAGCCATTCCTGAAAACGGATCGGGCGATTTGACAAGCCTGAGCCGAAGCGACGGATTTGTAAAGATTGACCCCGGAAAAGGAAAGGTTCAGAAAGGTGCGCGCGTTTCTTTTATACCGACACGGAAAATCATCTAAAATTTGATTCCATGACACACGAACTTAAAAAAATACTACAGCAATACACAATAACCAAAGCGGTTGGTCAAAAAACGGTTTTGGCAACAGTGGTCGCGCTCGAAGGCTCGTCCTATCGAAGACCGGGCGTGTCCATGCTCATTGCGGAAAGTGGACAAATGACCGGCGCGGTCAGTGGCGGTTGTGTGGAAAAGGAAATTTTGCATCAGGCGCAAACGGTTTTTAAGGACGGCAAAGCCAAGATAATGACTTATGACGGCCGGTATCGGTTGGGTTGCGAAGGGATTTTGTATGTTTTGATTGAACCTTTTGAGCCTTCCGAAAAGTGGATGGAACAATTTCAAAACGCGCTTTCCCACCGAAAGAACTTCACTACCAAAACTTTTTTTACCAAAGACGACCTGAAAAGTTCAGATAAATTTGGAACGGCTTATTTTTTTTCGAAAGATGCATGTTTGACGGTTTCGCCAAATTTTGATCTCCAATCAGCTTTGACAGACACCGAAATTTCGATTTTTGAGAATGAACTGAAACCTTGCTTTCGGTTGGTAATTGTCGGCAGTGAGCACGATGCCGTCGAACTTTGTGCGGCAGCTTCGTTTTTAGGTTGGGAAGTGACGGTTATCGCATCGCTAAAAGACCCGAAAACCATCGAAAATTTTCCGGGGGCAAATGCATTGATAAACAGCAACCCCGAATCTTTGGATGTAAGCCAGTTCGACTCCGGATCGGCTTTCGTTTTAATGACCCACAGCTATGTGACCGATTTGAAGTTTTTATTAGCCTTTAAGTTTAAACGTTTTGCTTATTTGGGCTTGTTGGGACCTTCCAAAAGAAGAGAAAAGCTACTGGGCGAATTTATCGAGCACGCACCCGAAGTTGCAGAAGATTTTTTCACCAACATTCACGGCCCGGCCGGATTGAATTTGGGCGCTGAAACTGCCCAAGAAATAGCTGTTTCCATCGTTGCCGAAATATTAACTGTGATCAGGAAACAAGACGCGTCACCTTTAAAACATCTAAAAGGTCGGATTCACAGCCAAATCGAATGACAAAAAAAAACAAAATAATTTCGGTCATACTGGCGGCTGGTGAAGCCAAAAGAATGGGGAAAACCAAGCAACTCTTGCCGTGGGGAAAACAAACACTCATCGAGCATGCGATTCATCAACATTTGCTGGCAAACGTTTCAGCGGTTTATGTAGTCTTGGGTGCTGATTCGGAAAACATTAAAAATACATTCAAAAATTTACCGATACAGCTACTGGAAAACCCGGATTGGCAATTGGGTTTAGGAAGTTCCATCGTGACAGTCGTTAAGCATCTTATCAACGAAAACATACATGCTGACGGACTTTTGATTGCGTTGGCCGATCAGCCGTTGTTGGATGTAAATTACTTGAACTTAATGATTCGAACTTTTCAAGAAAATCCACAAAAAATAGTGGCTACTACTTATGAGAAAAAATCAGGTGTTCCGGCACTATTTCCTATTGCCTATTTGGATGCGTTGAGCCGGCTAACCGGTGATAGAGGTGCAAGTGACATGATCAATCACGAAAAAAATAGACCAACCACAATTGACCCCGGAGGAAGAGCCATAGACATAGATACAATAGAAGTGTACAATCAATTGTATGAACGATGTTTTACTATGAAATCGCCATTAACAACAAGTTTGCGCAAGCAAACACCGATAAATAAAATGCGATAACATATCCGCCTGTCGGCAGACAGGTATAACCGCTAAAAATTAAATTTTACATAGATGAAATAAATCCTATTGTTTGAGATGAAGTTGAATACATTTGTTTCATAAAATTAGAGAAAACAGCTTAAATAATTTCAAAAATTCATAAAAACAATGCCGATTCAAAATATTCCCGAAATATTTCAATCTAAAAAACAGAATTCCGAACTGTTTGTGTATGATTTCAAAATGACAAAAGACGCAGTGAAAAGTAAAGTAAATTTGACACAAAATATGCTCAGCTTTTTACAAATGGGCGAAAAGAAAGTGCAATTTGAAGATGCGCTTGTTGAGGTAAACAACAAACAATCCGTGCTTATAAAATCAGGAAACTGCTTGATGACCGAACTTTTGAATAATGACGAAATTTATTTTTGCAAATTATTCTTTTTTTCCAACCAAAACATTTTAGATTTTCTTAAAAAGCACTCCGATTTAGTTTCAAATCTCAATGAAAAACAGGATGTAGAAACGCCGTTTTTTGTCATCGAAAATGATGCCTTTATCAACTCGTTTGTAAGTTCAATTTCCTCAATTTTAAATTTAAACTTAGATTTGACCAACCTATTAGAAGTCAAATTTGAAGAAATAATGCTCTATTTATCAAAAAGATACGGCATTTCATTTATCCATTATATCCAATCGATTGCCTTAAATGCAAAAAACACTACTTTCAAAAAAACAGTAGAAGCAAATATAAATTCCCATTTAAGTTTGGCAGAAATTGCTTTTTTAACCAACCGGAGTTTATCAACTTTCAAGCGTCATTTTAAAGTCGAGTACAACGCAAATCCCGGCAAATGGTTTCAACAGAAGCGGCTGGCAATAGCAAAGCAGCTAATAGAAAATGATGATAAAAATCCTTCTGAAATCTATAAACAATTCGGCTACAACAATCTTTCTAATTTTAGTATTGCATTCAAAAATGAGTTTGGAATAAGTCCAAAACAATGCAAAATCAGTCCCTGATAAATATTTGACCTTTTTTCATAAGTTTTTGAACTTTGTATTTATTCATTTAAAAATAAATTTGCTGCATAAATTATAAAATAAATACAATGAATATTACATTAGCACAAGCTGAAAAAATGGTAGCAGCCGCGAAAGCAAAAGCAGTAGAACTCGACACAAAAATGAATATTTCAGTAGTCGATGCTGGAGCGAATATTTTAGCATTCGTTCGTATGGACGGAGCTTGGTTAGGGTCGGCAGATATTTCTTTGAAGAAAGCAAAAACAGCTCGTTTCTTTGATTTTCCGACAGGTGTCATCGGGAGTTTATCTCAACCTGGCGGTTCTTTGTTTGGAATTGAGCACTCAAACGGCGGATTAATTTCTTTTCCCGGCGGTGTCCCTGTAAAAAACGCCGATGGCGAAGTTATTGGTGCAATTGGAGTTTCTGGAAGCACGGTAGAAAATGACAACGCAGTTGCAGAAGCAGGAGCAAACGCTTTATAAACTATACGTATATTCCCCAAATGGTCTAAGAATTTCTTTTAGATTCTTATTTTTTTGTAACGAATAAGTCTAATGAATAATCGATACAAATTTCGTCTGTTCGAGTGTTTTATTGAAAATTGCGACCGCTTTTTTTAATAAAACGTATCGAGAACTATACAATTTCAAGCTTCTCGATACAATTTTTAATAGTAAAGTTGTCGCATTACTATTAAAAACCACGCGAAGTGACGGTTAAAACGAAATTCATTTGAATAGCTGAATAGCTACATTTTTTTAAATCTAACGATTACAGTTTTATTCTTTCGTTCAAGGTGGAAAAGCAGATAATCTTTTTGACATTAATTGGGTGCTGAAATCAACAATGTACCACTTTTTGCATCTGCTTTTTCATCCGGCGATTTTGATTTTTCCAATTGTCTTTGAATTTTTTTGATGGCCGATTGTATGGATTTTTCGGGTTCTATGATGTTGTATGCTCCCCAAAAATCGGGATCGGAAAAGCCGGAAGCTTCGTCACTCAAAATCATGGAAGTTTTGATTTTTTCTCTGTTTGTGAGTTTGTCTTGGGTCAAATTCTTTTCCCAATCGGTTACGGCCATCTCACTGGTCAAGGTGTATGTTGAGTTGAAAAAGCGATGCTTCCAATCTACTTTAAATTCCAAGAGTACATTGCTGTATCCGTAGTACCATTTTCCGTTTTTTTCTCTGTAATCGACTCGGTACGCAACGTCAGTAGGCCAAACCCGCACATCAGCCGGTTTTTTTCTGACAAAAAGCGCGGCAGCTTTGTCCTTGTCTGTGATGTTGAGCGAGAAAACGGCACTGGTCAATATCTTTTTCTCCGCATCGATAAAAAGTTTTCCTTTATAAAGCGGATCTTCAATATCTGATCGTTGCTTAAAATTAACCACATAGATGAGATGCCCGTCAATTCGGGTAGAATTTTCAAAACTAAAGATATAATCGGAAATGGTCTCGTCTGTAAATATATACTCGGGGTACTTCATCACATCCACATAAAGCGTGTTGAAAGGCCCACCCTGAAGTTTGAGTGCCAAGGTGTCCAACCTGTTGTAATCAGTGCTTTTTCTGGCTTTGTACAACTCCATGGCATCTTTGCGATCGGAACTGTAAGGCATTTTATAAATGTTGACAACCGCCTCTGAAAGCGAAACATTGGTTCTTCTCTTTTTAATGGTCTCTCGGTAAAATGCGGTCATCACGGTCGATTCGTTAAAGTAATTTTCTCCTTTTCTTTTCAAGGTTTCACGAACCAAACCTTCTGCATCTTTTGGAGCAGTCAGACTCACCTCCGGGAGTTCGGTCACCAAAACTTCAAGGGTAATCCGATTTTTGTCCTCTTTCAACAAATTCAAAGCGATAACCGTCGTTTTGTAACCGAGAAATGAAACTGTAAGATTTCCATCAACAATATCTTTGGGTACTTTTAAGGAAAATTTCCCCTCTGTATTGGTCACCGTGCTGATGTTGGTTCCGTCCAACGACAAAGAAGCAAAAACCAATGGATCTTTGCTTTGACTGTCTATAACCTCACCGCTGTATTGTGTGAAATTCACTTGATTTGTTTGATCTTGAAAAAAAACAGCGGCTTTTAAAATGCTCGTATAACCGATAAATATCATCATAAATGCTGCCGTCATCAAGTATTTTAGAGAGGCATTTGCGGTTTTTGATTCCATGATAATTCTCTTTTGGTTAGCAATTTGGCTTGAAAATAATTCGACCTCTAAATTAATGATATATAATGATATAGCATCATAAATTTTACATAATTTTATCAGCTGTTTCTTCTATTATGAATGCAGCTGCGCTTTGTTAATTCTCAATTATTTCCTGTAAGCAAAATTCGGATACAATTCCCAAGGAAAAAAAGAGATAAAAAATGACGCAAGAATATTTTTAAGCTTTTCACCTATATTCAGCTGTAAAACATCTATTTAATTTCGATTTTGGGAGAAACTACCTAAATAATTGAATGCTAAACAAAAAGCTGAGTGGTGAAAACTTGCAATTTTATGGGCTTTCTCAAGATTTCAGTTCGGGATTGGAGAAACTGATTCTATTATGAATAATTACAATTCTTTGATTTTAAAAATCTCTTCAACACGCTTCAAAAACCTCGCTTCATCACCCAAAAACTGAACCTCAATCGGCAGATAATAACAGTTTGTTTGAAGGTTGTTTTCGAGGCGTACAAAGTCTTTTTCAGTGGTCAGTATCAATTCCTTCTGATTGAATTGATTTATTTCCTCTTCACGAAAACTGTGGTGATCCGGGAATCTTAAATGTTCAAAATCCATGTGCTGACTTTTCAAAAAATCAAGCAGTGGCAAAGGATTTGCAATTCCGGTGACCAAGCATATTTTTTTGTTTTGAAGCGATTGCAATGAAATTTCTTCCTTGTTGTTTCGAACATTTTCTGCGTATGCAATCGCACTGAAAAAGAGTTTCTGGTGCGGCAACGGATTTATTTTTCGTGAGATGATTGCTTTTTCTATCTCTGAAAGTTGCGGCGGACATTTGGTCACGACAATCAGATCGGCCCGGTCGGCTCCCCCACCCGACTCCCGCAGATTACCGGCGGGCAACAACTGATCATTCACATACAAATCGCCATAAGCTGTCAGCAAAACGCTCAGGCTGGGTTTCACATAGCGATGCTGAAAGGCATCGTCCAACAAGATGCAATCGAGTTTGGAATTTATTTTTAAAAGTTGATGAATTCCGGCTCGCCGATCGGCTTCGACTGCCAAATCGATGTTTGGAAATTTTTTAAATATCTGGAAAGGTTCATCCCCTAATTGTTCTGCATTTGAATCTTTATCCGCACGAACAAATCCCTTTGTTTTTCTGCCATATCCGCGACTCAAAACAGCCAATTGACGGCCCTTTTGAAGATTACCGATTAAATATTCGACCATCGGCGTTTTCCCGGTTCCGCCTACATTCAGGTTACCAACGACAATTATGGGTACAGTAAACTTTTCGGAAAACAACCAATTTTTGTCAAAAAACACATTGCGCAAAGCGGTTACCAAATAATAAATGCCTGAAAAGGGCAATAAAAGTTTTCTAATCCATCTCATGTCACGAAATTAATATATTTTTGAAGTTAGAATCGCATTTCGTCGCAAAATTAAATTTAAAGCATGAAGTTACACCAAGTCATTGAAATATTGGAAGCGTGGACACCAAACAACTATGCGGAAAGTTTTGACAACACCGGACTTTTGGTGGGCGACCGGAACGAAAATTTGACCGGTATTTTGGTTTGCCACGACACGCTTGAAGTCATCGTGGATGAAGCCATCCAAAACAACTGCAACTTCATCGTAAGTTATCATCCCATCTTGTTTGACGGACTGAAAAAAATCACGGGGAAAACCTATGTCGAACGAGCGGTCATCAAAGCCATTCAAAATAAAATCTCTATTTATGCTTTGCATACGGCTTTGGACAATCAACCGCATGGCACCAACAAAGTATTGAGCGATGCGATTGGTTTGAAAAATTCAAAAGTTTTGATTCCGCAATCTTCCGATATCTTAAAATTAATCACTTATGTCCCGAAAAGTCATGCAGAAAGTCTAAAAAATGCCCTTTTCGATGCAGGCGCAGGAAATATCGGCAATTACGACCAATGCAGTTTTGCGCTTGAAGGAAAAGGGACTTTCCGCGGAAATGAAAATTCTCATCCGGTGATTGGAGAAAAAGGAATCAGACACACGGAGGAAGAGGATCAAATCGGTGTGATATTCCCGAAACATTTGAAACAAAATGTGTTGAATGTTTTGTTTGCCAATCATCCGTATGAAGAAGTTGCTTATGAGCTTTATCAAACCTTAAACACCCGCCAAGACATTGGCATGGGCATGATTGGAAGTCTGGCAAAACCGATGCATGAACAAGCCTTTTTGGAACATCTAAAAGCCAAATTGAATCTCAAAATAGTTCGTCATTCAGGATTTTTAGCAAAAGACATCCAAATAGTGGCCGTTTTGGCCGGTTCGGGTGCTTTTTCCATCGGCGAGGCGATTGCACAAGGTGCAGATGCGTTGGTCACAGGTGACTTAAAATATCATCAATTTTTTGAATCCGAAGGAAATATTTTACTTGCAGACGTGGGACATTTTGAAAGTGAACAGTTTACGAAATATTTAATTCATGATTATCTTGTCAAAAAAATCCCTAATTTTGCAGTCGTTTTATCGAAGCTGAATACGAACCCTATCCATTATACATAAAGCTATGGCAAACAAGATTGAAGCTACCGTCGAAGAGAAATTAAGAGCATTGTACGATTTGCAATTAATAGACTCAAGAATTGACGAAATCAGAAGTATGAGAGGCGAATTGCCACTCGAAGTAGAAGATCTTGAAGATGATATTGCAGGTTTTACGACTCGGTTTCAGAAATTGACTACTGAATTAGAGACCTTAGAGAGAGACATCAAAACGAAGAAAAATTCGATTGAAGAATCAAAAACCTTGATCAAAAAGTACACCGATCAGCAAAAAAATGTACGTAACAATCGCGAATTTAATTCCATTTCAAAAGAGATGGAGTTTCAAGAACTCGAGATTCAGTTGGCTGAAAAGCACATCAGAGAATACAATGCGCAAACCATTTTTAAGAAAGAACAAATTGCCGAAATTTCTGAAAAAATTGATGAGCGCACACAGCATTTGAATCACAAAAAAAGCGAACTCGATGCCATCATGTCCGAGACCGAAAAAGAAGAAAAATCTCTTTTGGAAAAATCAAAAGAGTTTGAAGCAAAAATTGAAGACCGTTTGTTGATGGCTTACAAACGCATCCGAACCAATGTAAAAAACGGTCAGGCGATTGTATCGATTGATCGCGGTGCATCGGGAGGTTCTTACTTTACCATTCCGCCACAAGTGCAAATGGAAATTGCTTCACGCAAAAAAATCATTTCAGACGAACACAGCGGACGAATCCTGATAGACCCTGAATTGGCAAACGAAGAGAAGGAAAAAATCGACCAACTCGTCGCTGAATTCAGCAAAGCATAACAAAAAAAAGAGCGTTAGAAACGCTCTTTTTTTTTACCTAAATTTCAACGCTTTATTTGGATAATCGGTAATGATGCCATCCACCTTCCATTCGAGCATTTGCTTCATGTCTGACTCTTCGTTGAGTGTCCAGGGAATGACCAAAATTCCTTTTTGATGTAAAAAATCAATTTCTTTTGGGTTTAATAAACTGAAATCCGGGCTGTAAACAGCAGGAATAAAACTTAACTTGTTTAGTTGTTCTTGGGCAGAACCTTTTTCTTCAACCAAGGCAGAAAGTCGCACTTTCGGATATTTTTTGTGCCAATATTCCAGCACCCTGAAATCAAAACTTTGAATGGTCAGCAGCGAAACCGGAATGTTTTTCACCTGTTCATACACCAAATCTGAATAAACATCAATGGTAGGATGCCAAACCGTATCACCTTCCACCGTGCTTTTGATTTCGATGTTATAAGCAACCGAAGGCAAATTGTTTTTAGCCGTATATGCTTCTGCAAATGCAATCACATCAGACAACAAAGGCTTGTGAATCCTCATTTTTTTCTGCTCGGGAAACCGCGGATGTGCAATACTTCCGCAATCGTAATGTTGGGTTTCCGCGTAAGTCATTTGGTAAATCAAATGCTTTTGTTCATCTGCTTCTGGTATTCGTTCCCCTTTAGTATCCGTACAAAACTCGGCACTAAACCATTGATCATGCGACACCAAAACTTGCAGGTCTTTGGTAATCACCACATCCATTTCTAAGGTATTGACACCCAGTTGCAATGCTTTTTCAAAAGCCGGAAGCGTGTTTTCGGGCATGAGTCCGCGTGCGCCGCGATGACCCTGCAGGTCAAAATGGCGGGTATGGGTACAACTGTTTGACATTATCAATAGAATTAAAATCGGTGTGATCCGGATTGTTTTTGAATTTAAAAATGGAATGAGCATCTATACTTTGTATAAAGTTTATCTGCTAAAATTAACTCATTTTTTTAGATTAGATGTTCCGTTTCCGTTAAACTTTATCGCGATTTTTTAGCGTGAAGGATGCCAAAAGCGAAATTAAGGTGAAACCCAACAGGGCAACCATGCTGATTTTTAAACTAAAGGATTTAGCCAAAAACCCCAACAATACCGGCCCGATTAAAAATCCGAGAAATCCGGATCCGGCTATGAGTGAAATGCCTTGCGACGCATCTACATTCGGTACTTTGCCGCCGATTCTGAAGAGCTCGGGCACAATGACTGAAAATCCCAAACCCACCAAGCCAAAGCCAATAATAGCCACCATCGGGTGAACCAACAAGACCAATCCGAAGCCGAAAATACCAATCAGACTTCCAAAAGAAATTAACAGTTTTGAGCCGTATTTTTTGCTGATGCCGTCACCCAAAAATCGACCAAAAGCCATGGCAAAAGAAAAGGCCGTATAGCCGAAACCTATCAGACTGTTTTCCGCCAAAGATATTTTTTCTAAATAAAGTGCACTCCAATCGACGATTGCACCTTCCGATGCCATGATAAAAAATCCGATTAAAATAATCACAAAAAGTGGTTTTAAATATTTGAAATTGAAACTGTTTTTTTCAACTTCTTTTGAGGAGATGTGGTAATAATTCGACACAAAAAACAAATTGAACACAATCATCAACAGGATGACGACCAACATGTGATGCAGCGGATTTTCGACCATGGGCATAAAAAGCGAGCCAATGCCGGCACTGATCATTCCTCCCAGACTAAAGAATCCGTGGTTGGCAGACATGATGTGTACTTCGTCTGTTTTTTCAATTTCGGTAACGACGGTATTCATCGAAATGTCGGTGAGCCCGGAAGTAATGCCGACCACAAACAGACTTGCGCAAAGCCAGAAATAATCGGTTGCGTAAAAAGGCAGCGAAAACGAGAGAATGAGCAAAAAAATAGCCAACGCAGTCGAACGTCCGGCGTGTAATTTTTGAATGATTTTATGTGCAAAAATCAACATCAAAAAAGTACCGATTCCCAAGAAAAGCACGGCAAAACCGAGTTGGCCTTCGTCAATGTCCAACTTTTTTTTGATGGTCGGAATGTAAATTGCCCAAGTTCCGAAAAGTATGTTCAAGGTGAGAAAACACATCGAAACAGAGACGTATTTTCGATCGGAGAAAATGAGTTGAAGGGTCTTTATCATGGTTGATTTGTAAGGTTTAATTCACTATAAAAAACACTTTGCGTTAGGGATAGCAGTGGAAATCCTTTTTTGGGCAAAAAGCCCAAAAAAGATTGGAACGGATAGCCCGACCCCAACGAAGGCTATGGAATAGCCTTCGTTGGGGAACGCCCAAAAAACACACACTATTTTTATGACTTCTATTTATTTTTTTAATCGTTTTCTTTAACCGCTGCTCTGAAAATTTCACCAAAGTGAAACATCTGCTCAAACGAACAGTAGAAAGGCACGGGAGCCAATCGGATTACGTCGGGTTCGCGCCAATCGGTTATCACTCCGTTTTTGGACAAATATTCGAAAAGTTTTCGTCCGTTTTTTTTGATGAGCAACGACAACTGACAACCGCGTTCTTTAGGCGTAACAATCTCAAAAACAGACTGGTGGTTTGGTGTTTCTTTCAAAATAAAATCTGCGTATGCCGTCAAATTTTTACTTTTTTCTATCAAAGCATCCATGCCGACTTCTTCAAAGAGTTGGAGTGAAGCCAAGTAGGGAGCCAAACTCAAAATGGACGCGTTGCTGAGCTGCCACGCATCGGCATTGGGCATCGGGATAAACTCAGGTTCCATCAGAAAGCGAGTTGGTTTGTCGTGTCCCCACCAGCCTTCAAAACGCGGAATGTCTTTTTTCCCAAGATGTTTTTGATGGACAAACACGCCTGAGGCGTTGCCCGGTCCGCTGTTCATGTATTTATAACTGCACCAAGCGGCGAAGTCCACTTCCCAATCGTGCAGGTCGAGTTTGATGTTTCCGGCGGCATGCGCCAAATCCCATCCCACAACCGCGCCTGCTCGTCGTCCGGCAGCTGTAATAGATTTCATATCAAACACTTGCCCGTTGTAGTAATTGACACCTCCGATAAAAACCAAGGCAAGTTCGTTTTTGTGTTTTTCGATGGTTTGCAAAATATCTTCTGTGCGCCAAAATTGTTCACCTGCTCTTTTTTTGATTTCAACCAGTGCATTTTTTGGGTCAAAACCGTGAAAGCGAACTTGGCTTTTGAGCATGTATTGATCGGACGGAAAAGCTTTTTCTTCGCAGATTATTTTGAAGCGTTGCGCGGTTGGTCTGTAAAAAGAAACCATCAACAGGTGGAGATTCACGGTAAGCGTGTTCATGACGGATATTTCTTCCGGCAGCGCGCCGACTATTTTTGCCAAAGGCGATGCCAATCGTTCGTGGTAATCCCACCAAGGTTTTTCCGCGTGAAAATGTCCGTCCACCGCCATATCTGCCCATGTTTGCATGACTTCATCAACAAAATTTTTGGCGATTTTTGGCTGAAGACCGAGCGAATTTCCGGTGAAATAAATCACGGGGTTTCCGTTGTGTTTGGGAAATAAAAATTGTTGCTGATAGCGGTTCAGTTTGTCCAATTGATCGCATTGTCTGGCAAATGCCAAAGTGTTTTCGAATGAATCCATCTTTATCAATTTTCTGATCTTTGTCAAAGTTTTGAACTTTGACAAAGGTTTTAAAATGTAATTAGCTAATTTTTAACGGGTTCAGCATACAAATCAAATTCGGTGGCATCGGTGATGCGCAAATCGACAAAATCGCCAATCTTTACATAGTGAAGGGTGGCATCTACCAACACTTCATTGTCCACATCGGGTGAATCAAACTCTGTCCGTCCGACAAAATATTCGCCTTCTTTGCGGTCGATGATGCAACGAAAAACTTGTCCGATTTTTTCCTGATTGAGTTCCCAAGAAATCTGCGATTGCACTTCCATGATTTCGTTCGCTCGCTGTTGCTTGATTTCTTCCGGCACATCATCTTCCAACAAATAAGCATGTGTATTTTCTTCATGTGAATAGGTAAAACAGCCCAAACGTTCAAATCGCATGGCTTTAACCCAACTTTTCAGCAACTCAAAATCGGCATCAGTTTCACCGGGATAGCCTACAATCAAGGTTGTTCTTATCGCCATTCCGGGAACTTTCTCCCGAAATGTTTTGATTAATTGGGTGGTTTTTTCCTGCGTTGTGCCGCGCCGCATCGATTTAAGGACACGGTCGGCTATGTGTTGAAGCGGAATGTCGATGTAGTTGCAAATTTTGGGTTCGGCTTTCATCACATCGAGCACATCCAAAGGAAAACCGGTCGGGAAAGCATAATGCAAGCGTATCCATTCGATGCCATCCACCCCAGCCAATGCGGTGATAAGTTCTGCAAGGTTTCGTTTTTTATACAAATCCAAACCGTAGTAGGTCAAATCTTGCGCAATCAAAATCAGTTCTTTGACTCCATTTTTAGCCAGACTTTCTGCTTCTTTCACCAACTTTTCGATGGGTTGCGAAACGTGTTTGCCACGCATGAGCGGAATCGCGCAAAAGCTACACGGCCGGTCGCAACCTTCGGCTATTTTGAGATATGCGTAGTTTTTGGGCGTGGTTGTCAGTCGCTCGCCGATGAGTTCGTGTTTGTAATCTGCACCCAAAGCTTTGAGCAAATTTGGCAAATCGGTGGTTCCGAAATAGGCATCTACGTTGGGAATTTCTTTCTGAAGATCGGGTTTGTAGCGTTCACTCAAACAGCCCGTCACAAAAACTTTATCGATTGTTCCGGCTTCTTTTTGAGATACGAATTCGAGGATGGTATTGATTGATTCTTCTTTGGCATTGTTGATAAATCCACAGGTGTTTATGACCACAATATTGCCTTCACCTTCATGAACGACGTCTTTTCCACCGGCTTTGAGCTGACCCATCAGTACTTCCGAATCATATACATTTTTGGAACAGCCCAAGGTTACCACATTGATTCTGTTCGCTTTCAGGGATTTGGTTCGCATAGTTAATTTTTGTAAAACCTTGCAAAGATAGTTGTTTCTGAAAGGTGATGCACAAGTCAGTTTGCGCAAAACGATTGATTTTTGTCAAAAAAGAAAAGTCTGAGACTGATTTTTTGAGCTACATTTGCCCTCAATTAAACTCGAATCGAACGGTATGGAAGATTTTTTAGGTATATCAACAACAGAATGGATTGGCTACATGGCATCTGTCGGTGTTTTGGTTTCTTTTTTGATGCGCAACATCCGAACATTGCGTATTGTGAATAGTTTTGGTTGCGGTTTTTTTATCGCTTATGGAGTTTTGCTGCATTCGATTCCCGTGATTGCTACCAACACCATCATTGTCGGGATTAATTTGTACTTTCTTTTTGTGAAAAAACAATAGGGGTTAATTCCCCACTTCTGTAAATAAGCCCTGGTTAAAATAATTAAATGGCTTGATTTCGATTAAAGAACTCCTTTCTTTTTTTACCAAGAGCAAACAAGCGATCATTAAAAATTCGGGCTCAATTCAAATTTGTTGTAGAAAGAATCGATAATCTCGACAACCTCATCTTCGGTATCAACCAAGTGGATAAGTTCCAAATCGACTGCGCTGATGTTGTTAAACTTTTCTAAAATTGTACTTTTTATCCAATCCATCAAGCCGGACCAAAATTCAGTTCCAACCAAGATGATCGGAAATTTCTCAATCTTTTTGGTTTGGATAAGCGTTACGGCTTCAAACAATTCATCCAAGGTTCCAAAACCGCCCGGCATGACCACAAATCCTTGTGAATACTTGACAAACATCACTTTACGGACAAAAAAGTAATCAAAATTTAAACTCTTGTCGCGATCTATAAAGGGGTTGTCGTGTTGTTCAAACGGCAAATCGATGTTGAGACCAACCGAAGTTCCACTCCCCAAATGTGCCCCTTTGTTTCCGGCTTCCATGATGCCCGGACCACCTCCGGTGATGATTCCGTAGCCTGATTCCACGATCTTCTGGGCGACGCGAACGGTTAACTCATAATATTTTTCTCCGGGTTTGATGCGTGCCGATCCGAAAATGGTTATACAAGGTCCAATTCGACTCATTTTTTCAAATCCGCTAACGAATTCTCCCATGATTTTGAACAAGGCCCAAGAATCATTGGTTTTTATTTCGTTCCATCGGCGGGTGTGATCTTTCCTCATAATCTGTGTTTTGGTTACTCGTTATTTGTTACTCGTTATATGTTATTTGTTATTTGTTCAAAATTCGCAATTCTCCAATCAACAATCGTCAGTCCTCAATCGTTTATCAATTTAGTTCTTTTTCCAAAAACCGTGCGGTATGACTTTTTTTGTTTTTGACTACATCTTCAGGTGTGCCGTAACACAATATTTTCCCGCCATTTTTGCCGCCTTCAAGTCCCAAATCAATCAGATAATCAACGGTTTTGATAACGTCCAAATTGTGCTCAATAATCAAGACTGTATTCCCTTTGTCAACCAATTGATTGAGTACTTTCATCAACAATCGAATGTCATCAAAATGAAGCCCTGTTGTGGGTTCATCTAAAATATAAAAAGTGTTTCCCGTATCGCGTTTTGACAATTCGGTCGCGAGTTTGATGCGCTGAGCCTCTCCACCTGACAAAGTTGTGCTCTGTTGCCCGAGCGTGATATAGCCAAGTCCGACATTTTTGATGGTGATGAGTTTTTGATTAATTTTCGGGAAGGCTTCAAAAAACTCCACCGATTCGTCGATGGTCATATCGAGTATGTCTGATATCGATTTTCCTTTGTAGCGAACTTCAAGGGTTTCTCGGTTGAATCGTTTTCCTTGGCATGTTTCACAAGTTACATATACATCGGGCAGAAAATTCATTTCGATGACACGCATACCGCCGCCTTGGCAAGTTTCACATCGCCCGCCGGAGACATTAAAACTAAAACGCCCCGGTTTGTATCCTCGGATGAGTGCTTCGGAAGTCTTGGCGAAAAGGTTTCTGATTTCGGAAAATACTCCGGTATAGGTCGCCGGGTTGGATCGTGGTGTTCGACCGATGGGTTCTTGGTTGATATCAATGACTTTATCGATGTGTTCCAAACCTGTCACCGATTTGTAGGGCATCGGTTTCTTGACTGCCCTGTAGATGTGCGTGTTCAGAATCGGATAGAGTGTTTCGTTGATGAGCGTTGATTTTCCGCTGCCCGAAACCCCGGTCACGCCAATCATACAGCCAAGAGGGAAAGTAGTGTTTACATTTTTGAGGTTGTTGCCCGAAGCACCTTTCAAAATCAATTTTTTGCCGTTTCCTTCTCTACGGCTTGTCGGTATTTCTATCTTTTGTTTTCCACTCAAATAATCGGCGGTGGCGGTATTGCTTTTTTTGATCTCTTCGGGCGTACCTTGACTGATGATTTCACCACCGTGTTTGCCGGCTCCCGGCCCCATATCGATGATGTAATCCGCATGTTCCATCATATCTCTATCGTGTTCTACCACGATGACCGAATTGCCTAAATCTCTCAATTTCAGCAGGGCTTCTATCAGTTTGTGGTTGTCGCGTTGGTGCAATCCGATGCTGGGTTCGTCTAAAATATACAACACACCTACCAATTGAGAGCCAATTTGCGTAGCCAAACGGATACGCTGTGATTCTCCTCCCGAAAGGGTTTTTGTGCCTCGATCTAACGAAAGATAGGTCAGACCGACATCGTTAAGAAAAGACAAACGCGTGCGAATTTCTTTGATGATTTCTTCGGCTATTTTCCATTTATTAGGTGTGAAATAAGTTGAAACATCTGCAAACCATTCACTGAGCTCAGATACATCTTTTCGGGTGAGATCGGCGATGTTACAACCGCCAATTTTAAAATATTGTGCTTCTTTTTTCAATCGGCTTCCTTGGCATTCCGGACAAACTATCGTGTCCATGTATTCGTTTGCCCAACGCGAAATAGAGGCAGATTGGCTGTTTTCGGATTGCGATTTGATGAAATTGACGATTCCTTCAAAATCGATTTTATAATTTCGGGTGATGCCTAAAACCTTTGATTCTATCGAAAAACGTTCATTCGCACCATAGAGAATTACCTGCATGGCTTCTTCGGGAATTTCCGCGATGGGCGTGGTCAATTTGAATCCGTATCGTTCAGCGATGAGTTCGAGTTGTTTGAAAATCCAGGTGGTTTTGTATTCGCCGATGGGGTCAATTCCGCCACCTTTGATGGATTTTTTTTTATTCGGAAATATTTTTTCCAAGTTTACTTCATTGATATTGCCCAAGCCGTTGCAATTCGGACAAGCTCCTTTGGGCGAATTAAATGAAAAAGTGTTGGGTTCAGGCTCCGGATAGGAAATACCGGAAGTTGGACACATCAAGTCACGGCTGAAAAAGCGAACAACTTGCGACTCGTGTTCCATCAACATCAGGATGTTGTTGCCGTAATGCATGGCGGTTTGTATGGATTCGCGCAGGCGTTTTTTGCTTTCGTCTGTATCTGATATCAGCATCCGATCGATGACAATTTCGATGTCGTGGGTTTTGTATCGATCTACTTTCATCCCGCGAACGATGTCTTTCAGTTCGCCGTCTATTCGTACTTTCACAAAACCTTGTTTGGCGATTTGCTCAAACAGTTCGCGATAATGTCCTTTGCGCGAACGGACTACAGGCGCGAGCATATTAACGCGCTTGTCTTTAAAATCTTCGTGTATAAGTTGTTGAATTTGCTCATCGGTATAGCTGACCATTTTCTCCCCGGTTTCGTAGCTGAAAGCATCGGCCGCGCGGGCAAAAAGCAAACGAAGAAAATCGTAAATTTCGGTGATGGTTCCGACAGTCGATCGCGGATTTTTGTTGGTGGTCTTCTGTTCGATGGCAATCACAGGCGACAATCCTTCGATGGAATCTACATTCGGACGTTCCAAATTTCCCAAAAATTGACGCGCATAGGAAGAAAATGTTTCGATGTAACGGCGTTGACCTTCGGCATAGAGTGTGTCAAAAGCCAAAGAGGATTTCCCGCTTCCGGAAAGACCGGTGATGACCACCAGTTTTTCTCGCGGAATGCGTACATCAATGTTTTTCAGATTGTGCTCTGCGGCTCCAAAAACTACAATAGAATCGTGTGCGTCAGCCATAATTTTTATAAGAAATGCAAATTTACTATTTATCGGCAATATTTTAGAGAAAGTGACGATTCATTTGTAGTGTTGTTTGTCTTTTTGAATTAAACAGCCTCCTTTTTGAAAAACTCAATTTCACAGTTTTTCATCATGGTGTTTCATCAAATGAGTTTGCCTAAATTTGCTTTATGAAATCGCCATTAACAACAAGTTCGCGTAAGCAAATACCTATGAATATAAATGTGTTATCTTGCATTTAAGAAACATCGTGCAAAAATTCAAATTTCAGAAGAATATAAAACGAAATAAATTTAAGTAGGAGTTAAGAATACAAGGCCAAAAATTAGAAAAACAATATATGGACATTAGACTACTAGAAACAATAATTGCAATAGCTTCCTTCTTTATTTTAAGATTTATATCTATAAAACTTCTTGCGAAAATTCAGAAAAAATACGACTATTCAAAGTATAGAATAAGACCCATACTAAAATCCATCAATTTATTTGTTTTTATTACACTTGTTATAGTGTTAATCGCTATTTGGGGTGTTGATCAGACAAATATCTTAACTTTTATTACTTCAGTTCTCACGGTTGTAGGGATTGCATTAGTTGCCCAATGGTCAATACTTTCAAACATATCGTCAGCCATAATCATATTTATAAGTCATCCTGTTAAATTAGGAGAATCTATTACTATAATTGACAAAGAATTTGATATTAAGGGACAAGTTTCAGACATCGGACTGTTCTATGTAATTTTAAAGACAGATACAAATGAAAAAATTACAATTCCAAACAACATATTTCTACAGAAAGCCACCAAGATAAATTTATGAAAACAGCAAGTATTATTCTATCTATAGGCTTTTTATTACTTTTCCCTTTTATATCAAAAGCACAGCTTAAATATGAAAGAGAATTTAGAATAAAGTCTGAAACAATTCCTCAATCTGCTAAAGAATTTATAGATTCTATAAGCGTAGATTCTAAAATAAAATGGTATAAAGAAATAAGCCTTAACGATGTTACTCTCGAAGCAAAATTCAAACTCGAGAACAAGAAATTTAGCATTGAATTTGATACATTGGGAAAACTACAAGATGTAGAATTTGTGATTAAAAAAAGAGAAATAAGTCCTGAAGTCTATAATAAAATAGAGCGTAAACTTGATTCTGTTTACCAAAAATGGAAATTCCAAAAGATACAGATACATTACAGCGGTAAAAGCAGAGATATTGTTGCTGCTATAAGAAAAAATGAACCAAGCGACTCGATAAAAATCGCATACGAGATAGTCTTAAAAGGGAAAAATCTTGAAGACACTCAACTTTATGAAATCACCTTTAATGAACAAGGAGAAGTACAAAATATTTTACAGATTATACAAGATAAAGCCGACCACCTTGAATATTAGAATTAAACTTCTATTGGTATTTATAATACTTATTAGCTCACAACATATTTGTGCACAGACCCAAACGAGAGCTGGTTTTTTACCTTCCATAAATTACAACCACGAAATAAATAAAAAATATGAAGTTAATTTTAAGCTTGAATCGAGGCATTTTGTCTTTGAAGACAATACTTCACAAAGTGGCAATTTTAAATATAAGTATTCTTTAAGTGATATTTCTGTTTTGGCAGGAAGAAAAGTAGGTTTAAATTCAAAAGTTGTTTTAGGGGTTTTAACACGAATAGAACCTGATGCAGTATCTTTTAGAACAATTCAGCAATTTATATTTCAAACCAAAATAGATAACTTTCGAGTAGCACATAGAATAGCAACTGAACAGACATTTTCTTCAAGTGAATCTACTGAATTTAGATTAAGATATAGATTAAGTGCCGAAATACCACTATCAGGACTAAAAGTGGATGTTAAAGAGTTCTATTTCAAATTTAATACAGAGGCACTCAATAGTATTCAAGATAATGAATATGATTTAGAATTAAGAGCAGTTCCAAACATAGGTTACGTAATTAATGAACAACACAAAATAGAATTGGGTCTGGACAATCGTTTTGTTTCATTTATAGACAACCAAACACGTTTTACATCTTGGATTACTATAAATTGGTTTCTTTAAAATAATTGCATACGCTACAAATGAAAGTTGCTACTTTTGTACATATAAAAGAATAGAATAACATGGTCGTTTCTATACTATTAATTGTTGTTGGGTTTTTAGGTCTAATTTTTGGAGCTAATTGGCTTGTTGATGGAGCATCAGGCTTGGCGAAAAAATATAATATTCCCGATTTGGTAATTGGTTTGACAATTGTCGCTTTCGGTACTTCCGCACCTGAATTAGTTGTGAACTCTGTAGCTTCAATTGACGGACTATCAGATATAGTTTTGGCAAATATTATTGGCAGCAATAATTTCAACTTATTTATAATATTGGGAATAGCTGGTTTAGTTTATCCAATTACTGTGCAATCCTCAACTGCTTGGAGAGAAATTCCAATATCATTAATAATTACAATAGTTTTGTTTGGTCTTGCAAATGATTTTTTTATCAATCAAAACTCGGTAATATCAAGACTTGACGGAATTATTTTACTCATATCTTTTATATGTTTTCTGTACTATATATTTAAACAAATGAAAACGGAAAAAATTGAAGCAGTTCCTTTTATTCAAAAGTCAAATATTACGATTTGGACTTTAATTCTAATTGGTTTTAGCGGTCTTCTTATTGGAGGAAAATTAGTTGTTGATAATAGTATAGATATAGCTACAGATATAGGAATCAGTCAAAAAATAATTGGGTTAACTATAATTGCTGCTGGAACTTCACTACCTGAATTAATTACTTCAATAGTAGCTGCCCTTAAAAAGAATAGTGATATCGCAATTGGTAATGTTATTGGTTCAAACATATTTAACATTCTTTTTATTCTTTCAATTAGCTCTTTAATAAATCCTATAGAATATAATCAGATTTTTAATCAGGATTTGTTAATATTAATTGGTGGAACAGTTTTTCTAATAATCGCAATGTTTACTGGAAAAAGAAAAAAACTTGATAGATGGGAAGCATTAATTTTGTTAATTTTTTATTTGATTTATACAACATACCTAGTATCAAAAGAATTGTAAAACCACACTTAAAATTCGAAGTTCTAAAATGAAAAATAAGTCGGAATTTAATTTGAACCGAAAAAACAAAACTTGTTGATAAGAAAAACGCAAGGTAACAAAGATGTATATAAAAAATAGGCGCGATAGCAATAAATTTAAGGGTTTTGGCTCGTTGCAAATTTTGTGTTTAAACGAAAGTTTAGTGCCTCAAAATCGCCTACTTTTCATACACTAACCGTTAACATACATGACCGCTAAAAACTCAATTTCACATATATGAAAGGCATGAACCTACTTCACCGCATCGTTTTTATACTTAATTCGGTTTTTGCCTTGTTGTTATTCACTTCCTATGCTTTGCCTTTTGTACCTCCGCGTTCGTTTCCCTTGCTGTCCGTTTTGAGCCTTTCAGTGCCCGTACTTTTAATCATCAACATAATCTTGCTTTTCTATTGGATTTTTTTCATGAAAAGAGCCTTTTTACTCTCTGCCTTGGTATTGCTTTTGGGTTTTCAAAAACTAACTTCGCTCTATAAATTTTCAGGACAAAAAGTAGAAAACACGGAAGCCGGATTTTCGCTGATGAGTTACAATGTGCGGTCTTTCAACCTCTTTAAATGGATTCCGGACGATTTTATAGCCGAAAAGATTGGCGCATTTGTGAAAACCGCCAACCCCGATGTGTTGTGCTTTCAAGATTTTCATACCAGTGGCAGCCACTTATTTGTAAATTATCCTTATCAATTGGAAAAAATTCGCGGGCAAAAATCAAAATCAGGCTTGGCAATTTATT
>JAXMLV010000014.1:0-25243 GCA_034367065.1 Flavobacteriaceae bacterium | reverse complement strand
TTAGATTTAATCTGTCACTTCGAGTTTTTTGAATCTGCTCGGCAGATTCAAAAAGTATCGAGAAGCACTTCGAGTTTTTTGAATCTGCTCGGCAGATTCAAAAAGTATCGAGAAGCCAAGTCTGACGATTTTAATTCAACCGAAAAAAATATAAAATCCCTTCATCGCAGTCCTTATAAAATGCGTTAAAAATCTTATTTTTGCAACCGCTATTCAATCAAATAGCGGTTTTTTTATTTCACCAATATGGCACAACATCCCGAAGATCATTTTAAAAACGTAATCGCGCATGCGAAAGAATACGGCTATATATTTCCATCTTCCGAAATCTATGACGGCCTCAGTGCTGTGTATGACTACGGTCAAAACGGCGCGGAACTCAAAAAGAACATTCGCGACTACTGGTGGAAAGCCATGGTGCAACTCAACGACAACATTGTCGGCATCGATGCCGCCATTTTTATGCATCCGACGACTTGGAAAGCTTCCGGTCATGTTGATGCGTTCAACGATCCGCTCATTGACAACAAAGATTCCAAAAAACGGTATCGTGCCGATGTGCTGGTAGAAGATTATGTAGCGAAAATTGAAGGCAAAATCGAAAAAGAAGTTGAAAAAGCAGCCAAACGCTTTGGTGAATCTTTTGACAAAGAACAGTTTTTGACAACCAACGCACGTGTGATTGAATACAAGGAAAGAGGCGAGGCCATCCTGAAACGATTGGGCAAATCGCTGGGAAATGAAGATTTAGCCGATGTAAAAGCCCTGATTGAAGAATTGGAAATAGCCGACCCCGACACCGGAAGCCGCAATTGGACTGAGGTGAAACAATTCAACCTGATGTTTGGCACCAAAATCGGCTCAACCGCAGAATCCGCCATGGATTTGTATCTACGGCCCGAAACGGCACAAGGCATATTTGTCAATTTCTTAAATGTACAAAAATCCGGTCGCATGAAAATTCCATTTGGCATTGCCCAAACCGGTAAGGCTTTTCGCAACGAGATTGTGGCGCGGCAGTTTATCTTCCGCATGCGTGAATTTGAACAGATGGAAATGCAGTTTTTCATCAAACCGGGCACGCAAAAAGAATGGTACGAACACTGGAAAGAAACCCGCCTCAAATGGCATCATTCGCTAGGCTTGGGTGTGGAAAATTACCGTTTCCATGACCACGAAAAATTGGCACATTACGCCGATGCCGCCTGCGATATCGAATTCAAATTTCCGTTTGGATTTAAAGAATTGGAAGGCATCCATTCCCGCACCGATTTCGATTTGGGCAGTCACGAAAAGTTCTCCGGCAGAAAACTGCAATATTTCGACCCGGAAACTCAGGAGAGTTATGTGCCTTACGTACTCGAAACTTCCATCGGTTTGGACCGTATGTTTTTGGCGGTTTTTTCAAATTCGCTTCAGGAAGAAACTTTGGAAGACGGCTCTTCCCGCACTGTTTTGAGACTGCCTGCCGTTTTAGCGCCTGTAAAAGCAGCCGTTTTTCCGTTGGTAAAAAAAGACGGCTTGCCCGAGGTAGCCAAAAAAATCATCGACGAATTGAAATTTGATTTCAATGTGGTATATGACGAGAAAGATGCCGTAGGACGTCGTTATCGCAGGCAAGATGCCGCCGGAACGCCCTTCTGTATCACAGTCGATCACCAAACCTTGGAAGACCAAACCGTGACCATCCGCCACCGTGACAGCATGCAGCAAGAACGGCTGCCCATCAGCGAACTGCGCGCGAAAATTGCGGCGGCAGTGGATTTGAAACTGTGGTTGAAGTAAATTTTAGACCTGAAAGCTTGACAGACAAGACCTGAAAGGTTTCTAAAACCTTTCAGGTCTCTGATTTTAGTCATTAAATATACTATTTTTGAAGGTGATTTTTTAAATTTTATGAAAACCTGTCTCATCATCGGCGGCGGTATCGTCGGTTTGTCCACTGCCTATTTCCTGCACCAGCAGGGACATCAAGTTACGCTGGTCGATCAATCCGATATGAGTTCGGGCGCATCGTTTATCAACGCCGGTTATCTGACACCAAGCCACATTGTGCCGTTGGCCGCACCGGGCATGGTAAGCAAAGGCCTGCGGATGATGTTCAACCCTGCCAGCCCGTTCTACCTGAAACCACGTGCAGACAAAGATTTGCTCCGTTGGATGTGGTATTTTTACAAGTCTGCCAACGCTCATCACGTTCGTAAAAGCATCAAACCCATCGCCGACATCAATGTGTTGAGCAAAGCACTCTACATGGAGATGAAACAAGAGAAAATTTTAGATTTTCATCTGGAAGAGAAAGGTGTGTTGAATGTGTTTAAAACCGAAAAATTCGGCGCGCAAGAAATCCGAGTAGCCGAATGGGTCAAAGCCGAAGGTCTTGAAGTTGAGATATTAAATCAGGCGCAACTCAAAGCCCTCGAGCCGCATTATGATTTTGACGCGTTGGGTGCGGTTTTGTACAAATGTGATGCCCACACCACGCCCAATGTGTTTATGAAAAACATGATGAGTTATTTGGAGACCGTGGGTGTTGCCATTCACCGAAACGAACAAGTCACCGACTTTGAATTTTCCAATAATAAAATCACCAAAGTCCGTACCACTTATAAAAATTTTCAAGCAGATGAGGTTATTTTGACTGCCGGATCGTGGAGTCCGGTTTTGATGAAAAAACTCGGTATTCATTTGTCGCTTCAGGCCGGAAAAGGCTATTCGATGAATGTATATAAAGCCACCAACATCCAATATCCGGCCATCCTGATGGAAGCCAAAGTGGCGGTAACGCCCATGCAGGGTTTTACGCGTTTTGGCGGAACCATGGAACTGGGTGGCATCAACCACAACACCAGCAAAATACGGGTAAATGCGATTGCGGAAGCCGCCAAAAAATACTATCCCGGTTTGGAAATATCCAATTTCGATTTGGCGCATGCCAAATGCGGTCTGCGCCCGGTTTCTCCAGATGGTTTGCCCTATATCGGGCGGATTGCATCTTTGCAAAATGCCACCCTCGCCACCGGTCACGCCATGATGGGTTGGAGCTTGGGGCCTGCCACAGGAAAATTGGTGAGTGAACTTATTTCCGGGGAAAAATTGTCGATGGATATCACACCTTTTAAACCTGAAAGGCGGTTTTAGATAAAGTGGTAGCCAATTCATTCAAGCAATGGAAGGTAAAATGAGTTTGTAAACCAGGTTTTATAAACTATGGTCAAAAAGGATGCTTATAAATCCGAGACTCTGAAACTGTTTTATTTTCGAATCTCAAGCAATCCGTTAGAGCGATACCTAAAAAAGTATTAATTTTCCCATCCAAAAACCAATTGATCAGCATCCGAGTTGTTATTCAAAACAACGATTGATTCATTTTTAATAATTGATTTGAAAAATGAAAGAACAATTCTACACTTATATCCAAAATCTTCAAGATCAAATTACGGCAAAACTCGAGTTGATTGATGGAAAAGCAACTTTCCGTCAAGATTTGTGGACTCGCGAAGAAGGCGGTGGTGGAAGAACGCGCGTGATTGAAAACGGAGCTGTTTTTGAAAAAGGCGGTGTCAACATTTCTGCTGTTCACGGGCCGTTGCCCAAAGCCATGCAGGCTTATTTTAAAGTCGGTGAAGTCAATTTCTTTGCCTGCGGACTGAGTTTGGTTATACACCCGACAAACCCATTTATACCAACAGTTCACGCCAATTGGCGCTATTTTGAAATGTATGACAAAGCTGGAAAAATCATCGACCGATGGTTTGGCGGTGGTCAAGACCTCACACCATATTATCTCTTTGAGGAAGATGTCATTCATTTTCATCGGACTTGCAAAACAGCTTGCGACAAACACAATCCATTGTATTATCCAAAATTTAAAAAGCAATGCGATGCATATTTCTGGAATGCGCATCGGCAGGAAGCGCGAGGCGTTGGTGGATTATTTTTTGATTATTGCCGTCCGGATGCAGAAACAAAAATCGAAGATTGGTTTGCTTTTGTTTCCGAAATCGGTAATAGTTTTTTGGATGCGTATGTGCCAATTGTCGAAAGAAGGAGAAATATTGGTTTTGAGGAAGTGCATCGCACATGGCAGGAAATACGGCGCGGGCGTTACGTCGAATTTAACTTGGTGCACGACAAAGGCACGCTTTTCGGATTGAGAACCAACGGAAGGATTGAGAGCATACTGATGAGCCTGCCACCTACCGTCCGGTGGGTCTATGACCATCATCCGCAAGCAGGAAGCGAAGAAGAAAGACTGCTCGAAGTTCTTAGGAAGCCAATAGATTGGGTTTAGTTTAAAAATGTGCACAAAGACCTTAAAAAAACAAAGATGGCGTTTTAAAATTTGTTAAATTTGATAACAGCTATTGGGGCAAATAGCTTAAACGGTCTAAACTTTTGTACACCTTCAATTCAGTTCTACTATGCGCCTTTTCAAAAGAATATTTTTAGCTACAATCTTGTTGACAATTTTGTTGCAAGCATGTAAAGAAAAAGAATCGCCTAAAAGTCTTTCGGATGATCTTTTTCGTTTCAGAGAATATATAACCGATGCCACGCATGGACTGGTTTCAGCTTCTAGCGAAGTGCGGGTAGCCTTTAGGGAGCCGGTTGTTTCTTGGTCTGAAGGACAGGTTTTAAAACCTGAATTGCTACGCATCTCTCCCCATGTGCAGGGGAAATTGATTGCGCTGAATCGTCAAACAATGGCATTTGTCCCCGATCAACCATTTGAACAGAACACCTTGTATCATTTCGAATTGGATTTGGAAAAATTGATACCTAAAATCCCGAAGGAGTTCAAAATATTTTCTTTTGAAATCAAAACCGTTAAACAAGAGTTTGTCATATCATCTCGTTATCTTCAATCCTATTCCAAAGATTGGCAATATTTAGAAAGTTCACTTAAAAGTGCCGATCAAATGTCTTTATCAACAGCCCGGAAACTTGTCGAGGCAACCCAAAATGGGAAGGGACTCAAGGTGAAATTTGACAAGAGCATCGACAAAGGAACTGAATTTTTATTTACCATTGACAGTATTCGGCGGGAGGTTGATGACTCCAAAATTATCGTGAAATGGGACGGTTCTTCTTTTGCAATTGATTCCAAAGGGAGCGAGGAAATTACCATTCCCGGGAAAAACAATTTTTCTGTAATCAAAGTCAACATGATTGATGAAGAATCTCAATATCTTGAAGTAAATTTTTCTGATCCACTGAAGAAAAATCAAAATTTTGAAGGTTTGGTGCTGCTTCAAGGTACTAAAAAACCCAAAATTGTGGTTGATGGCAGTCTGTTGAAAGTTTATCCCGACAAACGTATCAAAGGTGTCGCGCTGTTCGAATTATTTCAAGGAATCGAAAGCATTGACGGCTTCAAGTTAAAGCAAATCTATTCAGAAAACATCACTTTTGAGCAATTAAAACCCACAGTTAGGTTGCTTTCAAGTGGTACATTGTTGCCTTCATCCGACAAGCTTAAAATTAATTTTGAAGCCGTCAATCTCAAAGCAGTCAACGTCACGATTTATCGAATTTTTGAAAACAATGTGTTGCAATTCCTTCAAGATCAAAACATGAATGGCGACAGCAACTTGCGATATGTATCAAGGCCGATTGCCAAAAAAGCTATTCTTTTAGAAAATAAATTTTCAGGAAACACCAACAAGTGGAGCGCGTATGCCGTTGATTTGTCTGAATTGATAAATCCTGAACCGGGAGCCATTTATCGAGTCGAATTTTCATTTGGGAGAAGATACAGCGATTACAATTGCGACTCGACCGATGAAGTCGCATTTTCATTGGATAAATTTAATGACTTCAAATCAGAAACAAAGAATTCAAATTACTGGAACGATGCCGACGGCAACTATTATACCGATGAATACTACGACGACTACGATTGGCGACAACGCGAAAATCCGTGTGACAACACGTACTATTACGATAAAAAAATTGCGGTCAATGTCTTGGCTACCAACTTGGGTTTGACTGTCAAAAAAGGAACCGATGACACCTATTTTGTAAGCGCAACCGATTTGTTAACAACCCAGCCTCTGGCAAATACCAAAGTCACCTTCTACAATTTGCAACAGCAAGCATTGGGAAGCGTTGTCACCGACCAAAACGGTTTTTCGAATTTTAAAAATGAAGCTACCGCGGTTTTTGCCGTTGCCGAACGAGACCGCCAAAAAACCTATATTCGACTGACGGACGGCAATTCGCTTTCTGTTTCCAAATTTGATGTCTCGGGATCTAAAATCCAACAAGGATTGAAAGGCTATTTGTTTGGTGAGCGAGGTGTTTGGAGACCGGGTGACACCTTGTTTTTATCGTTCCTGTTGAACGACAAAGCCAATCCCTTGCCGGCCAATCATCCCGTGTCGTTCGAACTTATAGATCCGTATGGAAAAATCGCAAATAGACAAGTCAAACACGGTGGGTTGAATAATTTTTACAATTTTACGGCAGCAACCGATCAAGATGCGCCAACAGGGAACTGGTCGGCAAAAATTTCGATAGGAGGAGCTGCTTTTTCCGAACGCATCCGAATAGAAACAATCAAGCCCAATCGGCTCAAAATCAAGGCTGATTTTGACGACAATGTGCTTACCGCATCCAAAAACATCACCGGAAAACTGGAAGTACTTTGGCTGCACGGCGCGGTTGCCAAAAATTTAAAAAGTGATATTCAGGTTCGGTTCAATCAAACAAAAACGATTTTTTCCGGCTTTCCAAATTATGTATTTGACGATCCTACGCGAGCTTTTTCCGCGGAAGAACAAAATGTCTTTTCCGGAAATATTGATGAGAATGGAAAAACTTCCTTCCAATTAAAACCCCAATTGGACGGAAAGGCACCAGGATTGTTGCAAGCCACTTTTATAACAAAGGTTTATGAGCCGGGAGGTGATTTCAGCACCGATGTTTTCACCAAAACCTATTCGCCTTATACGACTTATGTCGGATTGCACACACCGGAAGGAGACACCAAAACAGGCATGCTCGTCACAGACAAATCCTATCGGTTTGATGTTGCCACCGTCGATTTGAAAGGAAATCCGAAGGCGGTTAAAAATCTCAAAGCCACCATTTACAAAGTCAATTGGCGTTGGTGGTGGGACAACTCTGCCGATAATCTATCTTCCTTTAATTCAGACACCAATCACCAAAATGTTTTTGAGAAAACCATCAGTACAAACAACTCAGGAAAAGCCTCTTTTGATTTTCAATTAAAATACCCGGAGTGGGGGCGTTATTTGGTAAGGATTGAAGATGAAAACGGAGATCACGCAACCGGACAGACGATTTATATAGACTGGCCGGGATGGGCCGGCAAATCACAGAAAAAAGACCCATCCGCGACGACCATGCTTGTATTTTCAACCAACAAAAGTAAATACAACGTCGGAGAAACCGCGATGATTACTTTCCCAAGTGACGACAAAGGCAGGGCACTTGTCACCATAGAAAATGGAACAGAAGTATTAGAATCACTTTGGATAACACCCCAAAAGGGTGAAACTAAATTCGAATTACCGATAAAAGACACCTATGCGCCCAATGTTTATTTGCATATTTCCTTATTACAGCCTCATGCATTGACTGCCAATGATTTGCCCATACGGATGTATGGAATTGTGCCGATAAGCGTAGAAAATCCGAAAACCATTTTGGAGCCGCTCATTGCCATGCCCAAAGTCCTTCGCCCGGAAGAAACAATAGAAGTTGAAATCAAAGAAAAAACGGGCAAACCGATGACCTATTCCATCGCGATAGTCGATGAAGGTCTTTTGGATTTAACACGTTTTAAAACGCCCAACCCGTGGGATGTTTTTTATGCAAAAGAAGCGTTGGGTGTAAAAACCTGGGACGTGTTTGACGATGTGATTGGAGCCTATGGAGGTCGAATAAACCAAGTGTTTTCTATTGGTGGTGATACAGAAGCAGCCGGAGCAAAAAACAAAAAAGCAAACCGGTTTAAACCCATGGTGGTTTATCTAGGGCCATTTTCTTTAGAAAGCGGAAAAAAGAGAACGCATACAGTCAAAATACCCAAATACATTGGTTCGGTACGCACCATGGTGACAGCTGCCGACAACCAATCGGAGGCTTATGGTTTTGCAGAGCAAACGGCAGCCGTCCGAAAACCGCTGATGATACTTACTTCCTTGCCGAGAAAAATAACACCGGGAGAAAAAGTGACTTTGCCGGTTACTGTTTTTGCAATGGAAAATTCCGTCAAAGAGGTAACTGTAAAAGTCAGAAACAATGCTGCCTATCAGATCAAAGGAGCTTCTTCCCAACAAGTCTCGTTTTCACAACCCGATGAGAAAATGGTCTATTTTGAGTTGGAAGTTGCCGATTCCTACGGCATTGGGAAAGTATGGGTAGAAGCAAGCGGAAACGGGCAAAAAGCTTCATACGAAATAGAAATAGATGTGGTAAACCCAAATCCTGTTTCGACAGAAGTCAAGTCATTTGTCTTGGAACCAAATAGAAGCGAATCAATCGATTTAAAAACCTTTGGCATCGAAGGAAGCAACACAGCCCGCATCGAAATTTCCACTTTGCCGGCCATGAATTACAACGGTAGATTGGAATATTTGATACAGTACCCGCATGGTTGTATAGAACAAGTTACTTCTTCGGTTTTTCCACAATTGTTGATGAATGAAATAATGGATTTGACGGTTGACAAAAAGCAGAAAATAAAACAAAATATCGAAACTGCCATTAAAAAACTGGGTGATTTTCAAAGACCTGAAGGAGGGTTTTCGTATTGGCAAGGACAGAAATCCATCGATGAATGGGGTACTTCTTATGCAGGTCATTTTCTGATTGAAGCAGCCAATAAAGGATATGTTCTTCCCATCGGATTTAAAACTACTTGGCTTAAATATCAACAAAACATGGCTCGAAATTGGCGGAAAAGCGAATATTCTTCTGATTTGACTCAGGCCTATCGACTTTATACCCTGGCATTGGCAGGAAACCCTGATGTTTCTTCCATGAATCGACTTCGGGAAACATCCGGCATTTCGAACGAAGCAAAACTAAGGCTGTCCGCCGGATTTGCCCTTATCGGCCAAAAAAATGCATCTGAGGCAATTTTCAAAACGGTAAATATAGATTTTCAACCCGTCAAGGACGACTATTTAACATACGGGTCTGTTGACAGAAACCGTGCGATGGGTTTGGAAACTTTGGTGTTGCTCAACAGGAAATCTGAAGCCCAATCATTGGCAAAGATCATTGCTAAGAACTTGAATAGCGACAATTGGTTTAGCACGCAAAGTACGGCATACAGCCTGTTGTCGATGGCTAAATTTGCAAAAATGATAGGCGGGAAAAGTATTGATGCAAGTCTTGAATTCAATGGGAAACAAGTTCAATTGCTTACTGCCAAAACGATGATGGAAAAACCACTTGTCATCAAAAAAGGAGATAATCAATTGAAAATAATCAACAACCGTGATAACAGCTTGTTTGTCAATGTGATTAATTCGGGAATACTTCCAGTTGGGCAAGAAAAAACGGTTCAAAAAAACCTTTCCTTAAGCTTGACTTTCAAGGGAAGAGACGGCAAACCAATTGATGTTGGGAAGCTGTCTCAAGGGAGTAATTTTGTTGCGGAAATTACGGTTACAAACAAAAAGGGAGCTTATGTAAAAAACATCGCTCTGACAGAAATCTTACCAAGCGGTTGGGAGATTGTCAACACGCGGTTTACCGATTTTGGATCCTTTGAGTCCAATAAAGCAGATTATACGGACATCCGTGACGACAAGGCAAATTTTTATTTCGATTTAAAGAAATATGAAAGCAAAACCTTTCGGATTTTGTTGAATGCATCTTATCTGGGAACTTATTATTTGCCTGGCTTACAGTGTGAAGCCATGTACGACAATGATTATATATTTAGAAGTTTGGGTAGATGGGTCGAGGTTGTGCAATAAGACAATTTTAGTTCATCAGCTGAATTATTTCTAAATTAACAAGATTTAATGCGAGAAACAATTTCAAAATATAAAGTTACAACGCGACAATCAATTATGATTTTCAAAAGGAGAAAGAGATTTTTTCTGTAATCGTCAATTTAAATGTTATGGAACAAAATATAAGATGGATGAAAATTCAAGAACTTAACGCAATAAATCAAAGTTTTAGATTTGTTGTATGAAACCATCTTATATTGAATTCAAAATTTTGAAAACAATTCTACAAAAAAACAAAATCAAAGTCGCAGTTGGAATATTGATTTTTATCGTCTATTTATTCTCATTGCCCAATCCGTTGTTTGACGAACCGACAGCAACTGTAATTCTCAGCAGAGAGGGTAAATTGTTGGGCGCAAAAATCGCAACCGATGAACAGTGGCGTTTTCCCGCACCCGACACATTGCCCAAGAAATTCGTTCAATGTTTGCTAAGTTTTGAGGATCAACACTTTTATAAGCACCCCGGTTTCAATCCAATCGCTATGTTCAATGCGTTGGTTGACAACGTCCAAGCCGGAAAAGTTGTGCGAGGCGGAAGCACGCTCACACAGCAAGTTATCCGGCTGTCGCGGAAAAACAAAAACCGTACGTATGGAGAAAAACTCATCGAACTGATACTGGCAACCCGCTTGGAATTGGGTTACTCGAAAGACGAAATCCTCAAGTTTTATTGTACTTACGCACCTTTCGGCGGGAATGTAGTGGGAATAGAAGCCGCCTCATGGCGGTATTTTGGCGTAAGTGCCAATCAGCTTTCTTGGGCAGAAAGTGCTTCGTTGGCAATCTTGCCCAATGCGCCGGGTCTCATTTATCCGGGCAAAAATCAATCCATTTTTTTAGAAAAACGCAATCGGTTGCTCAAAAGATTATTTCAAAAACAGCTTATCGATTCGATTACTTACGCGCTTTCTATCTCCGAACCCATTCCTTCTAAACCCTTTGCGATTCCTCAAAAAGCACCGCATTTCCTCCAAAAAGTTTCCCTCGCCAACGTTGGAAAACGCACCCAAACAACCTTGAATTTTTCAATGCAAACGCAAGTTAATGACATCGTGTTGAGACACTACGATAGACTTTCTGAAAACCAGATTTTCAACGTTGCTGTTCTGGTCATGGATGTCAAAACGCGGGAGGTTTTGGCTTATGTCGGAAACACACAAACTGACCGTAAACATCAAAAGGATGTCGATGTCATCAGTGCGGCGAGAAGTACAGGCAGCGTACTCAAACCTTTGTTGTATGCCGCCATGCTCGATGATGGGAAACTTTTACCGGACATGCTTGTCGCTGATGTTCCAACAGAAATAGCAGGCTACAACCCCAAAAATTTTGATGAAAAATACGATGGAGCAGTCACCGCCAAACGTGCTTTATCTCGGTCACTTAACGTACCGGCAGTTCGTTTGCTGCAAGAATATGGTTTGCAAAAATTCAGAGAACAACTTCGGTCATTTCGGCTCAAGAATGTTAATAAATCAGCAGATTATTACGGTTTGTCACTTATTTTGGGAGGTGCGGAAAGCAGTCTTTGGGATTTGACCAAAACCTATGCGTCTCTTGCTTCGACTGTCAATCATTTTAATGAAACTTCGAGTGAATATTTTTCAAATGAATTTGTAGAGCCTATTTACATACTGTCAGAGAAAGCAGATTTCGGGAAAAAATCTACGGAAAAAACCCTATTTGATGCGGGTAGTATTTATCTGACTTTTGATGCGATGAAAGAAGTAAACAGACCTGAAGGAAACGAAGCTTGGGAGTTTTTCGATTCATCCAAACAGATAGCGTGGAAAACAGGAACAAGCTTCGGCAACCGCGATGCTTGGGCAGTCGGACTCACAGCTGATTATGCGGTTGGGGTTTGGGTAGGAAACGCCGACGGCGAAGGCAGACCCAACCTGACCGGCGTGCAAAGTGCCGCTCCAATTTTGTTTGATGTCTTTGACCTTTTGCCCGATTCAAATTGGTTTGATATGCCGTATGACGAACTCGAAGAAGCAGAAGTCTGCATGGAAAGTGGCTATCTCGCAACACCAATCTGCCCTAAAAAGACTGTTTGGATTCCCAGAAATGGCATTCATGCTTCGTCTTGTTCGTTTCATCGATGGGTACAGTTAGACCAAAACAAACAATTTCAGGTGAATACTTCGTGCGAAAACCCTGATGAAATGCTGATGCAATCGTGGTTTGTGTTACCTCCTTTGATGAGTTATTATTTTAAAAACAATCACTCCGAATATAAGGAATTACCCCCTTTTAGAAATGATTGCATGGCAGAACAACAACGGATGGAATTTATATACCCAAATAAAAATGGCATCGTCATACTTCCCAAAAATTTTGAATCTAAAACGAATCCGGTTATTTTAAAGGTTGCACATTCACTTTCCGAAAAGGTGATTTTTTGGTATTTAGACGATCAATATATTGGTCAATCCAAAACTTTTCACGAAATGACCGTGTCGCCAAAAGCAGGTAAGCACATCATCACTGTTGTTGATGAATCGGGAATCCAACTCAAGCGAACATTTTTTGTTCAATGATTCATTACCTATTTTTTTGAGTGTTTAAGTGATTTTTCAATTTACAATTACAGAAAGAAGTAGTCTGGCAATGAACGTTGCTTTTTTGTAGATTTGATGTTTAAAATCACTGTATGAATTTTAAGGCTGTTAATTTTCGTTATTTGCTTTTGCCGATTGCCCTTTTGACGGTATCCTCCATCAGTACGCAATGCAGCGATGGGAACAATACAGATTCTGTTGATAATCCGGAAGTTGTCGTCATCAAACCCGAAGACCGATTGCCGCAAATTTTCGTCAATACCAATGGTGCAGAAATAATTGATGAGCCCAAAATAGATGGTGAAATAACCATTTCAAAAGCTGATGTAGTTTCTTACCAAGGTAAAATCGGCATTGAAATCAGAGGTGCGTCTTCCCAATCATTTCCAAAAAAATCCTATGGTTTTGAGACCAGAGATGTCGCCAATGCGGATTTGGACGTTTCTCTTTTCGGGTTGCCCGAAGAATCGGATTGGATTTTATACGGCCCTTACAGTGACAAATCATTGATGCGAAACGTACTGATTTATGACTTGTCCCGCAACATCGGTCAGTACGCCAGCCGGAGCAGCTTTGTAGAGTTGACCATAAACAACCAATACAAAGGCATCTATGTTTTTATGGAAAAACTCAAACGCGATGCGGGTCGAATAAACATCAACAAGCTGAAACCTGATGAAAATTCAGGCGAAAACCTGACTGGTGGTTATATTCTGAAAATTGATAAAACAGCTGGCAATAACTTAGGCGAAGGATACAACGAGTTTAATTCGTTTACATCAGTACATGCTCCACTCAACGCCAATCTGAATCAAGAAATTCATTTTTTATATGAAGATCCGAAAGCAGAAGAAATTACACCCGAACAAAAAAATTATATTTCCAATTATGTTGCCGATTTTGAGAATGCACTGGCATCAGCTGATTTTAAAGATGAAAACTTGGGTTATCCGGCTTTTATCGATGTACCGAGTTTCATCGACTTTTTTTTGTTGAACGAACTGTCGCACAACGTGGACGGCTTTCGATTGAGTACTTTCATGACAAAAGATAAAAACGGTAAACTCAAAATGGGACCAATCTGGGATTTCAATTTGGCCTTTGGCAATGCAGATTACTGTGATGGTTCAAACACAAACTCTTGGGCATACCAATTCAACGCCAGGTGCGGAGATGATTTTTGGTTGATTCCGTTTTGGTGGAATAGATTGATGGAAGATCCGGCCTTTGTCACCCAATTAAAGGCGAGATGGAACACACTCAGAGGAGGTGCTTTGACGGAGTCTGCCTTGTTGTCCAAGATTGACGGATATGTGGCAACCTTAGAAAAATCGGGAGCCGTTAATGAAAATTTCAAAACTTGGCAGGTTTTAGGCATCTATGTTTGGCCTAATAATTTTATTGGAAACACTTATTCGGATGAAGCCAATTATCTGAAAAACTGGGTAAAAAGTCGGTTGAATTGGATGGATTCTGCGATCAACGGACTCTGAAACGCGCTAAATTTCCGCCAACAACCGTATCAATATTCCCCAAAATTTCTGAACCGATGAGATACAAACACGCTCATCGGGAGAATGCGCACCCATGATGGTCGGGCCAAAAGAAATCATTTGCACATCGGGCAGTTTTTCTTTGAGAATGCCGCATTCCAAGCCAGCGTGACACGCGACAACATGCGGTTTTTGTCCGTGAAGCGTTTCATACAGCCGAATGTATTTGTGCAATATTTCCGCCTCCGGCTCGGGATTCCAACCCGGATAATCGTTGCCGAGTTGCACTTCAAATCCACTCGTTTCAAAGGTGTTTCTCAATAGATTTGCCAACTCGTGTTTCGATTTTTCGGAAGACGACCGCGTCAGGCAATCGATGGTGAGTTGCCCTGATTTCATACTTACTTTCGCGAGATTGTTAGACGTTTCCACCATGTCCGGAAAGTCTTTTTGAAAGCGATAAACTCCGTTGTGCGCCTGTTTGATTGACTGTAAGGCTTTTTTCTGAAAAGCTTTTCCCACAACTTTTTCCGGTAAATGGATTTGCTTTAATTCAATTTTTAAATGGGGCTCGATACCTGAAAAATCGGACTGAATTTTCGCAACGATTGTTTTAAAAACACTTTCAAAATCGGTTGATGTGGACTTTGCAGTCACCACGACAGCTTCCGCTTCTCTCGGGATGGCATTGCGAAGGCTTCCGCCTTGAAGATAATTCAATTGAAAATCAAATTTTTCGGCTAAATCAATCCATATTTGGTTGATAATTTTATTGGCATTCCCAAAACCATGGTGAATGTCGATGCCCGAATGTCCGCCGCGCAGTCCTTTGACAGTGATGTGATAAGCTTCGGAATCTGTCGGTGTTGGCTGTTCGACATAGTTCGCAGTGGCAGTCACATCAATGCCGCCCGCGCAACCGATATCGACTTCATCGTCTTCTTCCGTATCGAGGTTTAGCATAACCTTTGCGGAAATCAAGGTTGCATCTAAGTTTTTAGCACCGGTCATGCCGGTTTCTTCATCGATCGTAAACAAAGCCTCCAAGGGCGGATGCGGAATGTCGGTGCTTTCCAACAAAGCCATGATGGCCGCCACGCCGATGCCGTTGTCGGCTCCGAGCGTTGTGCCTTTTGCACGCACCCAATCACCGTCGATAAACATCGCAATGCCTTGGGTATCAAAATCAAAATCGGTTTGGCTGTTTTTTTGATGCACCATGTCCAAATGGGCTTGCAGAGCAATTTTCGGACTGTTTTCTTTTCCTTTTGAAGCCGGTTTTTTGATTACGATATTTCCGACCGCATCCTGATGGGTTTCTAAACCCAAATTTTCACCGAATTTTTTCATAAAATCACGAACACGCTCCTCTTTTTTGGAAGGACGCGGAATGGCGTTTAAATTTTCAAAATGCTTCCAAATGGCTTGTGGTTCAATGGAATGTAGTATCATGGGTAAAGTGATTTTTGGGTACATAAAATAAACTGTTTAGCAACTACGAAATCCCGCTACCGTTGGGCGTATCTTTGCAGTCGGTGTTGACAAACACCAGTTTTCCGTCAGGCGTTTCTGCCATCAAAATCATGCCGTGGCTTTCTACACCTCGCAATTCGCGGGGAGCAAGATTGGCAACAACTGTTACTTGTTTTCCGATGATTTCTTCGGGTGAATAATGCTCGGCAATTCCGCTGACAATGGTTCGGACGTCGAGTCCGGTGTCGATTTTGAGCACCAACAGTTTTTTGGCTTTGGGCATTTTTTCGGCAGAAAGAATGGTTCCTACGCGAAGGTCGATTTTCGAAAAGTCTTCATACTGAATTTCGGGTTTCTGAGATGGTAAAACCGCCTGATCGGCCGAGTTTTGCTTTTTGCTGGCTTCTAATTTTTCCAATTGCTTTTCGATTTGTGCGTCTTCTATTTGCGGGAAAAGTATCTCTGGGTTTTGGGTGATTTGACAACCCGCGTCCAATAAAAATTTATCGGAACTTATCTTTATTTCATCCCAAGTTAGATTAGACAAACCAAGTGCTTTCTTCAACTTGCCAGAAGTAAACGGCAAAAACGGTTCTGACAAATAGGCTAAGGCGGCTACCAATTGAAGTGCGGTAAACATGATTCCTTTGACCACTTCCGGGTCTTCCTTGATTTTTTTCCAAGGTTCGTGCAGCTGTAAAAACTGATTTCCACGTCTTGCCAACTCGATGAGTTTCTGCGAAGCTTCTCTGAATCGGAACGTTTCGATGGACGTGCCAATTTCATCAGCAAATGTTTTGATGAGATTCAATTCTTCATGTTTTTCTGAACCTGCATTCGGAACTACGCCTTCGTAATATTTGTTGGTCAGCACCACGACACGGTTGACAAAATTGCCAAAAATCCCAGCCAATTCGCTGTTGTTACGCTCTTGAAAACTCTTCCAAGTGAAGTCGTTGTCTTTGGTTTCGGGCGCATTGGCGGTAAGCGCATATCGCAATGCATCTTGTTTGCCCGGAAATTCTTCCAAATATTCATGCAACCAAACTGCCCAGTTTTTGGAAGTTGAGAGTTTGTTGCCTTCGAGGTTCAAAAATTCATTTGCAGGAACGTTTTCGGGCAAAATATAACTTCCTTCGGCTTTGAGCATGGCTGGGAAAATGATGCAATGAAAAACGATGTTGTCTTTTCCGATGAAGTGTATGAGTTTGGTTTTAGGATCTTTCCAATAAGGTTCCCAATCTTTCCCGGTTCGCGCTGCCCATTCTTTGGTGGAAGAAATATAGCCGATGGGTGCATCAAACCAAACGTAGAGTACTTTGCCTTCGGCGTTGGGAAGTGGAACGGGTATGCCCCAATCGAGGTCGCGGGTGACGGCACGCGGTTTGAGTTCATCGTCTATCCAGCTTTTCACCTGGCCATAGACGTTGGGTTTCCACTCTTTGTGACCGTCGAGTATCCATTCTTTGAGCCATTTTTCGTATTCGTTGAGCGGTAAAAACCAATGGTTGGTTTTACGCAATACAGGCACAGAGCCGGTGATGGCCGATTTTGGGTTGATGAGGTCGGTCGCGTTGTGCGACGTGCCGCAGCGTTCGCATTGGTCGCCGTAGCTTTCTTCGTTACCGCATTTCGGGCAGGTGCCGACGACAAAACGATCGGCTAAAAACTGATCGGCTTGCTCGTCATAGAGTTGTTCGGTGACTTGCTCGATAAATTTGCCGTTGTCGTAAAGTTTTTTGAAAAACTCGGAAGCGGTTTCGTGGTGTATTTTGGCAGTAGTACGCGAATAATTGTCGAACGATATGCCAAATTCTTCAAAAGATTGCTTGATGATGGCGTGGTATTTATCCACCAATTGTTGCGGGGTGATGCCATCTTTTTTGGCTTTGATGGTGATGGGTACGCCATGCTCGTCACTACCGCAAATAAAGGCTACATCTTCCCCTTTGAGGCGAAGGTAGCGGGCGTAAATATCAGCCGGCACGTAAACACCCGCCAAATGACCGATGTGAATGGGGCCGTTGGTGTAGGGCAGGGCAGCCGTAAGGGTATATCGTTGTTTTTGATGCATCATTTAGGTGTCAATTTTCGATTTGCAAAGGTAGGGAATTTGGTAATTTGAAAATAGGCTAATTTAGAAGATGTACCAATTAAATAATGTAGCATTTAGAATACAAACACTTGAAATATAAAACTTAACATTTATAATTAAACACTTAAAACTTAACATTTAAAACTTACCACTTACATAATCCGAAAGGTATTGAAACCGCGGGGTGAGTTGGCCGTTTTGGGTCATTTGTGCCCGGGCGAGGATGCCGTTTTGGTCGTTGTCAAAAAAAGCGGGGATGATTTTTTCGGAAAACTGTCTGGAAAATCCTTCGCTGGCATCGCGGGGGAGTTCGCAAGGCAGGTTGTCCACGGCCATGACGGCGATGGCTTGCGGATTGTTGAAATCGGTTTCTTCTCCGGTTAATCGGTGTACGCCATAAATCGGGTTGGCTATGGTTGAAGCCCGAAGTGTGGTTGGGATAGGTGTTTTGATGTCGCAGGAAATGTCGGCGATTACTTGAATTTTAAATTCTTCGGATTTGAGATTGTCTAAGGTGAAAAAATCAGGCGCACCTTGTCCGTAGAAATGTCCGGCGATGTAACAATCGGAAACTCGTGCAAATTTCAAAAAATCGGACTGGTATTTGCGCGGGTTTTTGTAAAAATCTTTTTTGGTGGCTTCTTTGCCGTCTGTTCGTTTGTTGTATTGGGTGACATCGATTTGTGTGAAAACAGATTTTACATACGATTTGTTCAAAAACGATTTGGCGGATACTTCTTCGGTGCCTGTTGCTAACAAGATTTCCTTGATGCCGCTTCCGACACGTCCTTTGCCCGTGACTAAAATCTTGATCGGAGAGAGATTTATTTTTTGCAATTCGCCTTTGAGGGCGTTGGCATCGTGTAGCGTTTCTGCTTTTGGGAGTTCAAAGCTACCCAATTTTAGACCGAGCGTTCGCAGACCGTTGTAAGTGCCAACCAAACCAGCATAGTAGCCGAAAGCGACCAAGCGAATACCGCATTCGTCCACCAAGGTTTCGTGGTCGAAAAGCTGAATGTTTTTTTGGAGGATGGCGTGAAGCAATTCGCGGTTGTAGGGTTGTTTTTTGATGGTGTGCGAGAAAAAGAAATATTTTTTGTCGGGAATGAGTGCTTCAATTGGCACTTCTTTGACACCAAGCAAGACATCGCAGTCGGACAAATCTTCAGTGACAGGGATGCCATGTTGACGATATTCGTCATCGGAAAAAACGCGATGTGGAGAAGGTTCTACTTTGATTTGGAGTTCTGGATAATTGATTATGAGTTGTTTGCAAGTGTTTGGAGTGAGAACAACCCGCCGATCGGGTGGTGTTTTTTGTTCTTTGATGATGCCTATTTTCATGTGTTTATTTTATTGTTTTTCAGCGGCCACATGGAATTCGCCAATAATCATTTTGGTTGGTATCAACTTAATTGTTATGGCTCATTTCATGTTTTGTTGTGCTTTGTCGGCAGAAATAATACCGTGGTACAAATGTGGCAAAGTTTTTGTAGATTTGCAACCCGTGTAAGAACCGTTTGTTATCGGTCAGGGATAGAAGCGGCATCCTCTAAATATTTGCAAAAATATTTGGAGATACAGCGGATAGCCCGACCCCGACTAGACTATGAAATCGCCATTAACACAAGTTTGCGCAAGCAAACACCTGTAAATAAAAATGCGATTACGAAGTTTTGTCGGGGGGAACGCCCAAAAAGTTCTTTTAAATACAAATATTATGGGGTCGACCGGTTTTGACAGCAGGTCGTATTTGATGGTAAGCACGCCGAGCGACGAAACCCTGCTCGTAAATCTCGATTTCAAACATTTAAACGGCGAGTCTAACTACGCTCTTGCTGCCTAATCCGAATCACAGTAGGATTGAGCCATGTCCCGACCAGGTCGGGAGGCGAGATTTCTCAGGAAAGCCCTGACCGGCGGCGTTCCGTGTTGAGAAACCGAAAAAGTCGGAATAAGAATCGTGGTGCTTCGGAGCGATTCTGAAACTTAAGAAGCTAAGTGTGTAGCAGGTAGTTTTCGACCGGCTGCCCAACGAAAACCAATTGAAAACTAAGCGTGTAGAAAGCTCTTGAATAGCTTGTTTGGACGAGAGTTCGATTCTCTCCGACTCCACAAACAGAACCTCAACTAATTCATGTTTATTTAGTTGGGGTTTTTTTGTTTTTGTTTTTGAATGAAATACAAAGTTTAGTTTGTTTTCAAAAATTGATGAAAGAACGACCTTAAAATAAAATTAGGTTTATTGTTTTGGAACAATAAAAAATAATATATATTTGCAACCGCAAAATAATACTGCGAGATTCCTCCTTAGCTCAGTTGGTTAGAGCATCTGACTGTTAATCAGAGGGTCCTTGGTTCGAGCCCAAGAGGGGGAGCAAAAGCGAAACCACTTCAATCCCCTTGAAGTGGTTTTTTTGATTTTGGCAATCGGGGTGTAGCGCAGTTGGTTAGCGTACACGTCTGGGGGGCGTGAGGTCGCTGGTTCGAGTCCAGTCACCCCGACAAAAAAACCTTATCGGAAGAAGAGGAATTGTTTTTGGTAGTGGTTGTTGAAAGTCTTGCTGGACGAGAAGTTTATCCCGCAAAAGGCGGGAAGTCCATTCACCCCGACAAAAAAACAAATGGATATACGGGCATGGTTTAGCTGGTTTAGGTTTGAAATGTGTCTTAATTTATTTTGCCAATAATGTTTATCACCTTTTAAAGGTTTTTGTTTTCCACCGCAATAATCACTTCATTTTTTTGATTGTCCACTCGTTTTAGAATTCTATCTAGATAATCGTCACCAAATTGGTTTCTAACCCAATTAATCTCGTTTGTCAATGCTTTGATTTCCTTTTCACTTGACTTGGTGTCGATTGTTTTTCTACCTAATCTCCCGAGAGTTCTTACTGATAGGGTATGGTACTTATTCAAATCTTTTATGAGCATTTTCACAAAGTTTGCTAAATTTTCTTCGTTACCCGGTAACACTTTCAAAAACACTTTTAAATTTTCTTTTGCTTTTGCTTCTAATGCGATGTCACTTCTTCCGGTTTTATAATTTGGCTTGAAGGTTTTTATACTTTCATAATTCTTCCAAAAGAATTTGGATAGTGGCAATTTGTTTTCTTCAAATTCACATTGTGTATTCCCTAATAACTCCTCAAAAGTTTTTTCATTTACATCGTCTTTAGATCCTTCTTCTTTTTCGATAATCTGAGCAAATAGACTCAATCCTTTTTTTCGCAACACATTAATTTGGTATCTATTAGATGCTTTAGCTGTTTTTACTCTTGTTGGTAAATTGCTAATTTTTTTGATGACTTCCGGGTATTTTTCCTCAATATCTTTGAATGTATTTCTGATGTGTGTTGAAGTATTAACTTCTCCACCTTTGTCTGGATTTTGATTTAGTTTATTGTATAGTCCTGATGCTGTTGGTTCTTCTTCTTCGTCAAACATTTTGGCATCTTCGCCTAACGAGCTATGAATTAAAAACATTTTTTGGGCTGCAATTTCTCTTGATTTTACAATGTCTGCTCCTATTTCTGATGGGAAGAAGTTATAAATATACAATTCATCAAATACTTTTGCTCCAATACGATTAATACGACCTACTCTTTGAATTACCCTTGTTGGGTTCCAGGGAATATCGTAATTAATAATAACCCCTGCTCTGTTTAAGTTGAAACCCTCAGAAAGCTTGTCGCTAGTTAATAATACATCAAAGTGGTTGGTTTGTGCCCCTTTGTATTGTGCATTATAGTCTGTATTTAGATTTTTAGCCAATTCTTTTGAAACCTTGCCATCACAAACTATCAATCGAATTCCAAATTTCTCACGGAAATAGGGTTCTAAATGTTTTATGGTATCTACATATTCTGAAAACAGTATCACTTTTCTGTTTTTGTCAGCTGCAAGAATTGCTTTTATTTCATCTGCAATACGTTCTCTTTTTGGATCATTTTCTACAATCTTCAATTCTCTTAATTGATTTTGTATTTCTTGAAAAACTTCTATATCACTTTCTATATCTGCCAAAAAATCTGATTTCCTTTGAAATTTATTAATATCATAAACCGTATTGTTTTTAGGTACTTTTTTAGTTAGCTCAGATTTTGCATATTTCTCTAAATTAGCTTCAATTTCCTCTTCTTCAAAGGAAAATATTCTATCAATAAAACCACGATCTAATATATATTTCCCTCCAGATTTATCTATAAATTCTTTGACTAATAAGTGAACTTGCAAAAATCTATCGATGGATTGGCTGAACGCACCAAAGGAACTTTCAAAACGTTTTACCAATAAACGTCTCATAAAATCAAATAAGTTTTGTTGTTGTTGGAATTGTCTATTTCCTTGTTCGTCTAATTTTTCTTCATCAACAATTTTTTCATAACTGAATGGCTGATAAATTGCTCCTTTGAACCTTCCGTTTTCTTCAAAATATTCGTTTAGAATGCTGTCATAAAAAGTGTTTTGTTCGTGCGTTAAATGATAAAATAATTCTATTGGGTCTTTTACTTTTGATAAATCACCCACTTCTGCTTTATAGATGTAATCCTCTTTTAAATCCAGTCGGTTTCTACGGATTACGACTGATGAAATGATATTTTTGATTTGATTGGCTAACACTTTGGTTTCATGCCTAACCACTTTAATGTCAATTGGTAATGCTTTACCTGTTATGAAAACATATAATTCCTCAGCTTTTTTCTTTTTTTCAACGTTTTTCTTGTCTACTTTTTTAATATTCCAATTTTTTAATATAAAAGATAATTGCTTATATTTATAATTAAATCCTCTGAACAATCCTTCTAAATTGTCGTCAATAGTAATTCCAGATTTACCGGGAACAATGAATAATTTCAGCAGTGAAAATAGGTCGGCAGGAGAATTATTAAAAGGCGTAGCCGTTAATAAAATAACGGTTCTATCTCTACAAATAGTTAATAATGCTTCATAATCTGCCGTATCTTGATTTCTGAAATAATGTGCTTCATCAATAATCAGCACTTCAATACCTCTGCTTTGTATTGTGTCAGCCAAAACTTCTATTTTACCCCGACTTTCTACTTCCCAATCATATAGTTTAAAATCTTTAATATATCCGTGCCAACCAGTGCCGTAATGGCTATCACCTACTAATCCCGGAGGACAAATTACCATTCCTCTTTTACCTAAATTTTTAGCGATTAATGAAGCAATTACCGATTTTCCTAAACCTACCACATCGGCAATAATAACGCCGTTGTATTCCTCAATTATTGACAATGCTTGGTTTACTGCATCGGTTTGATAGCTGTATTTTTTATATCCGATTTCCTCCAGTAGATTTTCTACTTCTGGCTTTATTTGTTTTTGTTGTTGTAAGTCTAAATAGGTTTTTAAGATTAAAACATATGCTTCAAAAGGTGTTACTGAAGCTGCTTGTGATTTGTGCTGAATGAATTGAATAAGTAATTCTTTTCTGTTTTCGATTTCTGAAATAGGAATAGCTCTATCCCAAAGTTCATCAAAATACGTTTCTGCTTCGGTAAAACCATAATCTTTTATCTCCACATTAAACTCTTCTTGACCTGATAATCCAGCACGTGTTAAATTACTACTACCTGTAATAAATTGTCCTGTCATTGCTTGTATTTCTGCTTGTTCTTCATTTAATCGGAATAGGTATAATTTAGCGTGGTTTGAATTTTCGGTTTTACGAATGATTAATCTTTTTTCGTTTAGCATTTGCAGAAAGAATTCTACTTGGTTGTAGAATGCTTCTGTATCCATTTCTTCGTTGTTAATGGCATTACCCATTGAAGTCATAAACTGATTGAATTGGTCGTCTTGTGATTGCTCTTCTTCCTGACTGCCGTGTTCAACAATTTTATTTAGAATTTGATCTACTTGAAGTCCAACCAATAATTTTAGTGTTAGGTTATCGTTCTTTTTTAGATTTTCAAAGAGTTCTTGCCAACCTGAAAAATAAAAGAAGCCTACTAGAAATTTAAGCTCAGCACTAATTCCGATTAATGTATTTAACCTGCCTTTTAGCGATTTATTGGTTTTATTATTGGTTATGAAATTGTTTGTCATTATTTTAATTGTATGATAATCAATATTATATGATTTTTTTATAATTAACTTATAGTATTTGTTTACTATATTTGCATTGGAAATCTATCTCACATAAACGCCGACTTCAAGTCGTTTTCTAAAAGTTTTTTTAGAATTAGTGTGATGATGGTTTTTTTTATTGTCTTTAGTCAACGGATTTTTTGGTGAATAATAATTTTTACTTTATTTATTCTTCTAAATTGTTATTATCTGTTAAATCTTTAAAATTTTGCTTACTCACAATTTTTTTTCCTGATTTTTGTTCTAATTCTTTTCGGGCGTTGCCAGCTACTTTTCCGCCTGCTTTGGCTGCTTTATGGTTTTATACAAAACCTTTGGCATTTTTGTTTTTTGCAATTTCGGTAGTAGAAGCTTCGCCAAGCATCGTGAAAATCAACTCTAAATCGGTCATGTGGTCTCGCAAATTTTCAGATGCTTTGGTTAGTCCTTTTAGTTTTTTGTAATCACTTGGAATAATACCAAAAGTAGCTTTGCTAATTTCGGCAGTTAATATGGCATATTCTTTCCCTTCTTTTACCCCACGTTCTTTCCTTTCGTTAGTCAATTCATCTCTAACTAATATGCCTCTTATTCGTTTTTCAATCCATTGATCACTATATCCTTTGGCTTTGTAGGTAGCTCTTATACGAGCTTGTGCCAATTCCGGATTTTCTATTTCGGCAATGCGTTCTGCTCCAACTTGGGCTAACCATTGCTTGAATGGTTAGGCTTTTGGTGATGGAATGGATTGAATAAGTCGAAGCAAATCTTGATTTGTCCCAGCCAATGTTTTTCTTTTTACTCCCGATTTATTTATCATTGCTATCTGGGGACAATTTGTCCCTAGGAAGTTACCAAGCTCTGTATCTCGTTTGCGAAGTTTTTTTAAATAATCAGTAGGGTTTGATGAGTTGGTCAATACTTCTATAACATCTACAATAGAAAAATACCATTTTTTACTTTCTTCATCATAATAGGATCGTATTGATGCTGTTTCAAATATTTTTAAATTTGTCATATCTGTTTATATTTTACCTGTATTATAACCATTTTCAAGTGCACGATTTTATCGTATGCTTGACTTGCTTTTTTACATTTTAAAATCATCATACGCCTGCTCACTCAAACCAAACGCTGGCTCCACCAACAATACTTCATCATAAGTAAGCTCGTAAAGTTTGTAAACCATTAGGTCGATTTGTTAGATTTGACAACTTTCAAAAAGTTGTCAAATCTTAATTAATCTTCAATAAAAAAATCTCTTTCAATTGCTTCAATTTTTTTCGCATATTCCTCATGACAATAAATAAAATTATCAATATTGTCAAAATAACCTATCAAATCCTCTTTTAATAATTTCGTTTTTTTGTTTGAAATAGTATTAAGATAAGACGACCATTTCCATTTTTTAAAATCCTCTACTAAATTATGCTTTTGTGCATTTGTATTGATGTAACAAACCAATTCTTGTAAATAATTATCATCTTCAACTCTAACGCGTTTAAATGGTGTTTGAAAAAGT
>JAXMLV010000013.1:0-3563 GCA_034367065.1 Flavobacteriaceae bacterium | reverse complement strand
TTACCGGATTATTCCCCATCCCCAAATATGGCGAGGCATACTGCCCGGCGGGGTCTGTGGTAAGCCAACGGCCTATACGGCTGTCCCAAAGCCGTAGCTCAAAGGCTTCCTTGCCGGTCTCCGGGTCTTTTTCCTGCCCCTGATAAGCGTAGCGGTAACCGCCTATTATACTGCGGCCAGGCTTTCAATGAACGTTGGGTAAATATAATTCTTTTTTTGTAAACACTATATCCACTCGCTTGAAGTGGTTGGGTTATTTTACTACGCGAGCATCCCTTTTCGATATTTAGCCCATTACTATAAAAACAAAAGCGTACAAAAATAGCAAAAATGAAATTATCATGTAAAGCAGGCTAACTTTTTTCCAATACATAGTCAACTGATAGTTTTTAACGTATTCTTTGTCGTTTATCACTGGTTTATATAAAGAGATAAACAAATACCCAATAACCACTAAAACCATGAACACAACCTTTTTCATTTTAAGACCTGTTATAATATTAATTGTTCCGAGGTTTAAAATAAAAAAAACAGTTATTCCATACCTAACATTTACCCACCAATTTTCATAGTTGTTCCATAAACTCAAGAAAAATCTAGCAATAACAACAAATAAACTTTCAAAAAAAATCATATCCTTTACTTTAATAAAATTTTGTGATGCGTATTGTGTACCCTTAAATTATCCACTTTGATTTGTCTTTCATCAACAAGGAGTCTTTGTCTCCCAAGAAATGCGGGATGAGGACCCGACCCTGATAGAACAAATTTACCCCCAAAATATACAGTTGAAACTGGAGCTAAAGGAGTAAAAGCTAATACACCGAAAACCCCATCTGCCACCCATTCCGCTTTTTGTGCATCACTGGCAACACCCCAATTAAATGAGGCATCAACCACGGTATAACCTAGAGCCAAAACATTTAATGAAGACGAAACTGCTTTAAATCCATTTCCCGCTTTAATAGCAGTTTTTGCATTTAATTTGGCATTTGTTACGGCCTCACTTGCAAATCCTGCTCTCGTACCACTACGAAAATTGTTACTCCAATATTTTAGTTTTCCGTCCAATTCTACTCCAAACTTACCCGAGGGAGCGTTTTTATAGAAATTGTAGTTCAAACCATTTAAGAATTTGTTTTTTGTAACATCTAATCCCAAACCTGTTATAGTTAATGCTGTTGGGAGTGCATCAGTAAAGGGATTGTTAGTTACATCTACATCATTCAAGATAAATCCAAAATCATCATTGAACCAACCGTTATTAGAAAATGTCAAGATGCCATATTCCGAATGCTCAAAAGTATCCCCAACATTTGCATTATCAGGGCAAGTGGTACACCTTCCGTCGGGGTCTATAACACTTACAGGGTTATTTGCCATGCCGAGATAAGGACTATGGAATTCACCAGCCGGGTCAGTAGTTAACCATCTTCCAATACGTGCATCCCATAAACGGGCTTCAAAGGCTTCCTTGCCGGTCTCCGGGTCTTTTTCCTGCCCCTGATAAGCGTAGCGGTAACCGCCTATTATACTGCGGCCGGCCTTTCAATGAACGTTGGGTAAATATAATTCTTTTTTTTAACCCCGGAATGCGTGAGTAAAAAGTTTGTGGGTTAGATATTCCGGGAAAATGAAAATATTTTCAAATTATGTTAAACTCCATATATTTAAAACCAATCTTTAAAATGATTGATAAGATGCCAGCCAACAAAAAATTCATGGACTTTTTTGATAAAAATGTGACTCCCTTGCAAAATATCGATCTTACCACCAAATTTCCAATAAAATTTTACTTCTCCTCAGAAAAGGCACTCGGGTTTTTCTTCCATTCCTTTCATGCCAAAATGTAATATTTTTAACTAATTGTTTATAAGCGCTTAACAATTCTTGTTCGTTATTTTTGTCCATAAATAAAAAATTTCTTCTATCATCTTCTTTTACAAAAGACAACATCATATCTTCTCCGAACCATTGTATCTCATCTATATATTCCAAATCATATCTTCGATTGTCTATATAAAAATAAAATTCATCCATTGAATCTATTTCAGTTTCAAAATGAAAAAATATTCTTAAGTCTAAATCGTAGGCCTTTTTGTCTGTTTTACTTGTAACAAGTAAAATTTCAGAAACGTAAACACTATCCTGCTTATATAACGAATACCCACTAGTGTCTAACTTATAGCTTTTAGGATAGGGCTTTTCTTTTTTGCAAGAAACAAGAAAAATAATGATAAAGAAAGAATAAATTAATTTGTTCATCTTGTTTGTTTTTAATTTCCAGAAAACCTATCTTGATATTTTTGGATTGACTTTTGAAACCCTGGACTTGTACAATCCCAAGAATCAAGACATCTTTGATAATCTATTGCTTTTAATTCCATACTAGGTCGGTCTTTTCCTGATATATTATAATAATTAAAACCATGCTGCAATAAAGTATTAACACGAATATTGTCTAATATATGCTTGTATTCGTGACCCAATGAATTTGTAAAATTCCATTTATTATTTGCATTATTCCCGATATGCCCATTTATTAATACAATATTTGCACCAGTTGTAGAGTACGATGGTTTGGTTATTTGTAATCCGAATATTGAAACACCTGAATTGTATTCGCCTTGAACATAAGCAAATGGGGCTTTCTCTTGTGTACCATTCTCGTAGCGATAATGTGCTTCAGATTTATAATTCTCAATTCTTGTACCATAACTACTAGTTTCAAACAAAGGAAAATTCGAACCGTAATAATTAGTAATTGTTTCCAAAGCTCCAAAGTTGCTAGAAAAATTGTATTCGGATATTAATTTATATTCTTCCTCCCCCTTATTCCTAATCCAAACACCATCACCCTCTGTATCAATCAAAACTGCATTACCATTTTCATCGATTTCCCAATGATCTGTAGCACTTCCTCCATCAGGATCTATTAAATTAACCCAATTGTTACCCATCGCAAGGTAAGGGCTATTATATTGTTTTTTAGGGTCTGGTGCCATCCACCTGTTGATACGTGGGTCATATAACCTTAACTCGAACGCAACATTTCCGGTCTCTTGGTCAAGTTCCTGTCCTTGGTAGTTGTACCTATAATCCCCAACAATATTTCTATTTGGCATCGCCATCCCGCCGGGGTAGTAATCCGTAGCACCGTTCACCTGCGGGCTGCTCCCGGCGCGGGCTACCACTGCCCGTACATTGCCCAAATGGTCGGTGAGCTGGTAGTGGGTTTGGGCGGCGGCCCGGTAATATACCCCCAAACGTCCGCTGCCATAAACGGGGTTTTCGGCGGGCTCGGGGCCAAAAATGTTTGGAACGGCATAGTCGTCCGTGTAAACAGCCATCACGCTGCCTTGCACATCACGCACGTAGTAGGTGATGCTGCCTTGCGTGCCCACCCCCGTGGTGTAGGTATAGGTTTTCTTTATCCTTTGGCCGCGCTCGTTATAGACAAACGAAACGCTGCTGCTATAGCAGGGCATCGCGCCGCCGCAGTCTTTTGCCACACGGGTTACCAAGCCCGAGGCGTTGTAGGTGTAGGTGAGGTGTTCGGCCTC
>JAXMLV010000012.1:0-173252 GCA_034367065.1 Flavobacteriaceae bacterium | reverse complement strand
AATTGTATCGAGAAACTTGAAATTGTATAGTTCTTGATACGTTTTATTAAAAAAAGCGGTCGCATTTTTCAATAAAACATTCGAACAGACGAAATTTATATCGATTTTTCATTAGACTGAATAGTTACATGAAGTGTTTTTTTGCGGTTTTTATTGGCATAAATGATCGCAATGCGGTTTTTTTAATTTACATCAATTTTGTATTTTTACGCAATAACTTCAACGTCTTTTGGAAAAAGATCTCCGCCATCAAGTGATTCTTAACGAAGTACACATCCACAACCGGGTGTTGCTTTCGGATTTGTCAAACATCCTGCATGTTTCGATTGACACGGTTCGGCGCGATTTAAAAGAACTCGACGAACTCGGAAAAATAAAGCGGGTGCACGGGGGTGCCGTGTCCAAAGGTTTTAATATCTATACGGAAAGTCAGCGCGATATTTATGCCTATGAAAACAAATCGCTCATTGCTCAAAAGGGGATTTCCTTGCTGAAAAAAGGCGATGTAGTCCTCATCAGTGGCGGGACAACCAATTTGGAATTGGCTAAATTGCTCCCTCCGAAAATGAGCCTTACGTTTTTCACACCGAGTCTGCCAATGGCTATCGAATTGCTCAACAGCCCATCGAACTACGACGTTATCTTTATTGGCGGAAAACTATCGAAAGGATCGCAATTGGCAACCGGCGGAAGTGCCATCAATATTCTGTCGGAACTCAAAGCCGATATCTGCTTTCTGGGAACGGGTTATGTTGACCCAAACAGTGGCATTACCGAAATAGACTGGGAAATTGCACAACTCAAAAAAGCCATTATCAACGCATCTAAAAAAGTGGTTTCGCTGACCATCTCGGAAAAACTGAACACCAATAATCGCTACAAAATTTGTGACATCAATATGTTGGATGTACTCGCGACCGAGTTAGACCCCAATTCTCCTCTATTGGATGCTTACAGAAGTCAGGGCATCGAACTGCTTTAACCGTTTCAATTAGTTATCAACCCCATTTTTTAGGTCGAACAACACTTTTTTATCGACAGAATACACCAAAGCTATGTTGAATGTATCAAACACAAAAAGAGAGGTGTACAAATAGTTTGGATAAAAAATCGATAACTCACAAAAAAACTGTAATTTTTTACCCGATTTCAACATAATCTTTTCTTTAAATGCTGCTGCATCCCAATTCAAAATTACGCGTTCCGCTGAAATACCACCTGGTTTTTTGGTTGGTGTATTTTTCGTTTAACGTGGTGCGTTGGGGCAGCTTTTTTGATGATTATTGGTATTCGCTAAAATCAAATCTGGTCGAATTTCCGTTGCATGTGTTTAGCTCTTATTTCACCATTTATTATTTGTTTCCGAAATTCATCCTTGCAAAAAAATATTTTCTGTTCTTCTTTTTGTTGTTGCTAACCATTGTTGTAGTGTACCTCGGTATCATTGGTCTGAACTGGTGGTTGGTCACCAAAAATATTTGGCCTGAAGCCAATGGAATCAAACAACCTTTCACCTACAATCATTTTATGGCAGTTGCCGTGGGAGAAGTTTATGTGATTGCATTCGTGTCCGTTATCAAAATGACTTTGGATTGGATGTATGAAAAACGGAAAAACGATCGCTTGACGAAAATTCAACTGCAGACGGAACTCGATTTCTTAAAATCTCAAATTCAACCGCATTTTTATTTCAATACGCTCAACAGTCTGTATGCCTTAACTTTAGAGAAATCGGATTTGGCTCCCAATTTGGTTTTGAAACTTTCAGACATCATGCAATATGTCCTATATGATGTTCGTACTCCGCAAATCAAACTTTTTGATGAAATAGCGTATATCCAAAATTACATCGACCTGGAGCGCATTCGTTTTGGTGAACGCGTGTTGGCAACCTCATATATTTCGGGCGACATCGAAGAAATTAGTGTTCCCCCACTGCTGTTTCTGCCATTTATTGAAAACTGCTTCAAGCACGGCACCCACGGCAATCACAACATTGAACTGAGCATTCATTTTAAAAATATTGAAAATAAAACCCTTCAGTTTTCCGTAGTAAATACCTTCCAAAAAGATATGGAATTAAGCGAATCCAAAGGCGGAATCGGCATGAAAAATGTCCAACGACGATTGGATATTTTATACCAAGACCGATATAAACTCAAGATTACGCAAAAAAAATCTAAATTTAAAGTCCAATTAAGCATCCCAATCAATTAAACATGCAACTTACTTGCCTCATCATAGACGACGAAGAAATGGCCATCAAAGTGATTGAAAACCACTTGCGGGATTTTCCTGACATCAAAGTTGCCGGTACTTTCCAGAATCCGCTGGCTGCTCTTTCTTTGATTGAAACTGAAACCATCGACCTTATTTTTTTAGACATCAACATGCCCAAAGTAAGCGGTCTTGATTTCCTTCGAAACATCAAACTCAAACCACATGTCATCATTACCACAGCCTATCGGGAGTTTGCCGTAGAAAGCTTCGAACTCAACGTAGTCGATTATTTGGTAAAACCGATTCCATTTGCCCGTTTTCTAAAAGCCATCGACAAGGTTAACAACCTCATTCAATTAGAAAAAGGCATCCCCATAGAATCATTGACTAAAGAACAGCCGCACATCTTTTTGAAATCGAATAAAAAATTAGTTAAAGTCTATTTGACTGAAATACTCTTCATCGAAAGCCTGAAGGATTATATAAAAATCGCGACCACCGTTGGTGATTTTATGATATTGAAAAGTATTACCGCCATTCAAGACGAACTCCCAAGCGAGCAATTCCTTCGCGTTCATCGCTCGTTTATCGTATCGATTGAAAAAATAAAAGCCCTCGAGGGAAACATGATCGAAACTGCCAACCGAAAAATTCCAATAGGAAGAAACTACCTGAAAGATGTCCGGAAAGCCATACTCAACTTGGAAGAGGATGAAGACCTTTGAATGTTGAGTGTTAAATGATAAGTTTTAAATTAAAATCTGAAATCTAAATACTCAATTCTTAATGCTAAATACTTAATATGATTCACCTAACCACCCTCGACTACGTCATCATCGCTGTTTTCTTTTCTGCAACCTTGTTCATCGGACTTTATGTCTCCAAAAAATCGGGCAAAGACTCTACGGAGTTTTTTCTTTCAGGTCGTAATATGCCCTGGTGGCTGTTGGGACTGTCGATGGTTGCAACCACTTTCTCAACCGATACGCCCAATCTGGTCACCGATTTGGTTCGAACCAACGGCGTTTCCGGAAACTGGGTTTGGTGGGCTTTTTTGATTACGGGATTGTTAACGGTGTTTGTCTATGCCAAGCTTTGGCGCAGATCAAACGTCAAAACAGACATCGAATTTTACGAAATGCGATACGGTGGCAAGCCTGCTCGCTTCTTGAGGGGATTTCGAGCCGTTTATCTCGGCATTGTCTTCAACATCATGGCGATGGCCGGCGTAACACTGGCTGCCATCAAAATCGGACAGGTGATGTTGGGCTTAGACCCCGTTCAAATTGTCTTGTTGGCCGGTTTGGTGACGGTTGTTTTTAGTGCCGTAGGTGGATTTAAAGGGGTTGTTTATACCGATTTTCTGCTATTTTTTGTCGCCATGGCCGGATCTTTCGGTGCGGCCTGGTATAGCATCAACCTACCGGAAGTAGGTGGTTTGCAAGAGCTTTTTACGCACGCAAACGTCATCGATAAAATGTCGTTAATGCCCGATTTTGACAACACAGAGGCGGTTATTTTATTGTTGGTGATTCCATTGGCAGTTCAGTGGTGGAGCTCGTGGTATCCGGGTGCAGAGCCGGGCGGTGGCGGATACATTGCCCAACGGATGCTGGCCGCCAAAGACGAAAACCACGCCATCGGGGCTACTTTCTTTTTCAACATCATGCACTATGCGCTTCGCCCCTGGCCGTGGATTTTGGTCGCGTTGGCTTCGCTGATTGTGTATCCGGATATCGCCAGTATTCACACCGCTTTCCCGAACATAGCAGAAGACAAATTGGGGCAAGATTTGGCGTACAGTGCCATGCTCACCCGGCTTCCGGCGGGACTCATCGGTTTGGTACTCGCTTCGCTCATTGCAGCCTATATGTCCACCATTTCGACCCACCTGAATTGGGGCTCGTCTTACATCGTGAATGATTTTTACAAACAACAAATCGACAAAAATGCCTCCGAGAAAAAATTGGTAGCTGTGGGGCGCATTTCAACAGTCGTCTTGATGATTGCCAGTGCCTTTTTTGCTTTGGCTTTACAAAATGCGATACAACTTTTTGACATCATTTTGATGTTTGGTGCAGGCACCGGTTTGATTTTTATTCTTCGTTGGTTTTGGTGGCGCATCAACGCCTGGAGCGAAATATCGGCTATGTTTTCATCGGGGGTTATTTCAATCTTGTTTAATTTCACCTCTTTGGGATTCATTTTGTTTGACCACAAAAACATCGTCACCGGACAGTTAGAAACCGGATGGATGCCGGCTTGGGCTAAATTTCCCATGGTTGTCTTGATAACAACCATTATTTGGGTGGTGACCACTTTTCTGACCAAGCCTGAAAAAAGGGAAGTACTGGAGGATTTCTATATAAAAATTCAACCGGGCGGGCCGGGCTGGAAAAAAGTGGTGTCTGAAGCTGCTACTGAAGACCGAAATTTAATCACCCGTGATGAAGCTTGGAACGTTCCTTCGGGAATTTTGGCAATTTTGATAGGTTGCGTGTTTATCTATGCGACCTTGTTCGCGACCGGCTATTGGATTTATGGGCAAATAAACATCGCTTTGCCTACAACTTTGCTGGCTTTGGCTGCCGGCTTCGCATTGTTGAAAGTTTGGAAAAAGATTCGGTCGAACGTGTTGTAGTTAAAGTTGCCAGCCAGACTCAAAAAATGATTTCGGAAAACAAAGTTCCCAATTTGAGAATTTGTATTATCTTTGCATCAGAATAAAAAATAATGGAGCGAATATTTGCAAAGAGTACATTGCGAAAGTTTTGGAAATCACATCCTGATTCAGAGCAATATTTAAAAACATGGTACGACACTACAATGAATTCAAATTGGAAAACTTCAAATGACATCAAGCAGACTTATGCAAATGCTAGTATCCTAAAGGAAAATAGAATAGTTTTTAATGTTAAAGGCAACAATTATAGACTGGTGGCAAAATTCAACTTTGAGAAACAATGGGTTTTTATTCGATTTATAGGAACGCATTCAGAATATGATAAAATTAATGCAAACACAATCTAAAAATACGGAAATGGATATTAAACCTATAAAAACAAAGACTGATTATCAAAATGCTTTAAAAAGACTTGACGTCATTTTTGATGCTGTTATTGGAACTCCGGAAAGTGACGAAGCTGATATTCTTGGATTAATGGTTGATGACTATGAAAAAAATCATTATCCAATTGAAGTGCCTGATCCAATTGAAGCAATAAAAATAAGAATGGAAGAACTTCAGTTAAGACAAATTGATTTAATAAATGAGATTGGTGGGAAAAGCAGAGTCTCGGAAATTTTAAACCGCAAACGTAAATTGACTGTCGATATGATTCGAAATTTGACAACAAGATTGAATCTTTCTCCGGGACTTTTAATCAATGATTATCAACTAACGAGATAATAATAAGTACGGATGGCAACACTGCATAATTTAGGCGGGTTACGCTATGAACCGAACGTTTTGTCTTTTAATGCCCGCCGCAAACCAAATTAAATGTACCCGACAGGTTTTAGAAACCTGTCGGGTATTTAACAGTTAAAAAAAACTAAGTTTTAGATAGCTCTTGAATTAAAGTTTAAATTTACATTCATATCATTTCAATTAAACAATTCCATTGCCTTTACATAAAACCATACAACCCGATGCGACTACCAAAATTTTAATTTGGCATATCGCCGAATCTTTTGACACCTTAAATCAGGGGGTTGCGCTCAAAGAAAAAAGCCTAAAAAGAATGTTGGGTATGCAGTCCGAAATTCACCAACGCGGATTTTTGAGCGTGCGTCATTTGCTCAAAGAACTCGGTTACGCAGACACCGACTTGTCTTATGATGCGAACGGGAAACCTTATTTGCGCGATGGCAAGCACATTTCCATCACGCATTCGTTTGAATTTTCGGGCATCGTGGTGAGCGATCAAGCTTTCGGTATTGACATCGAAATGCAACGCGAAAAAATCAAAAAAATCGCCAACAAGTTTTTGGGTGAAGGCAAAGAATTTGAAGAAAACAAAGACGATGTGCAGAAACTCACCTTGATTTGGGGAGCCAAAGAAGCCATTTACAAAATTGCACCTCCGGTGGGTTTGAGTTTTAAAAATCACATCCGTATTCGCTTTGATGAAGCAAACATCCATAAACTCTACGGAAAAGTTAACTTTAAAAACGAAACCACAGACTATGTACTCGAAGGTGTCGAATTTGATGGCTTCACTTGTGTGTATGGAACCTTTGCGGTTTGAGATTTATTTATCTTTTGTACAAGTCTCGAATCAAAGCCTCGGCGGGTTTGTTTTGCACCGTGTATTGGCTGTCTGATTTGCCGCCAGACTCGCTGTGTTTGTGAAACCATTTCCACAGGAACCCGCCTTCAAACCAGGACTCTTTCCAAAAAGTTCTGTTGATGGCTTCCAACGCATTTGTTTGCCCTTCAAAGTTGATATTGGTCATCGCAGTTGAGGAATTCCACGGTTCTTTTGCCGTAAAATCTACGCTTCTATATCCATATTCTGTAAATAAAACTTTCTTACCAGTAACTTGTGACAGCTGTCTTATTTTCTCCTTAAAAGGTTTCCAAGCTTCTGTCAGGCTCGCTACGGTAGGTGTTTTTTCCTCGGATAAAGGAAAATAAGCATCTATCCCGATAAAATCGAGCTGTTTCCAATGTGGAAAATTGTCATACGTATCCCAGTTTTCAGCATAAGTCAGTTTGCCTTTATAAACCGCTCGAACTTTTCTGATTAATTCAGCCCAATAAGCCGGTCTTGCTTTGACAAAAGAAGCCAATTCCGTCCCGATGGAAAACACTTCAATTTGTTGTTCCTGAGCCACTTTGGCATAAGTGAGGATAAAATCGGTATAAGATTTTTCAAACGCTTGCCAATCGGCTTCAGATTTCATCATGACTTGTCCGGTAAATTCACCGTTGCGAACCCATATTTGCGGTTTCAACATGATTTTGATGCCGTTCTTCTTAAAGGTATTGCACATGTCCATGATACCGTCCACGCGTTCACCTTTCCATTGTCTTTCCATGTTAAACCGAACTTCCGGACTGTCTAATGAAGCCATAAAAGCAAACGGACTCAAGGCCGTCCAATTCGCATTGATTGCCCGAATCGGTTGGATGTGCGAATCCGTGATGCTCTCGTGCGAACTCACAAAACTCACTCCGTCAATTTTATCGGATTGTTGCGCATATCCGATGGAACTCAAAAGCCCAATTACGCAGATATAAAACCAATTTTTCATCATTTTATTAAGTTTAATGTGCTTTTGATTTCCATAATTGTCTAAACTAATTCTCAGTTTGATAGCGTTTTAGGTAATGCTTGTAAAACAAAGGTATGGTTTCAATTCCTTTTAAAAAGTTAAAAATTCCAAAATGTTCATTGGGTGAATGAATCGCATCCGAATCCAAGCCAAAGCCCATCAACACCGATTTGGTGCCCAACTCTCTTTCAAACAAGGCGACTATCGGGATGCTGCCGCCCGAATATTGCGGCAATGGAGTCACACCAAATGCTTCCTGATAGGCTTCAAAAGCCGCGCGAAACCCAATGTGGTCAATCGGCATTAGATAAGCTTGACCGCCGTGGTGAATTTTAACCTCGACTTTAACGCCTTTGGGCGCAATCGATTTAAAATGTTTGGTAAACAAATCGGAAATTTTTTTCCAATCTTGGTTGGAGACCAACCGCATCGATATTTTCGCATACGCTTTGGATGCAATAACCGTTTTTGCACCTTCACCCATATATCCGCCCCAAATGCCGTTTACATCGAGCGTTGGACGAATGGAGTTGCGCTCGAGGGTACTGTAACCTTTCTCACCATACACGGATTCTATCTGCAAAGCCGTTTGATATTCATCCAAAGAAAAAGGCGTCTTGGCAATTTCGTTTCTCGCTTTTTCTGACAATTCGACCACGTCATCATAAAATCCGGGGATGGTCACGCGGTTGTTATCATCGTGGAGAGAAGCAATCATTTTCGCCAAAATATTGATGGGGTTGGCCACCGCACCGCCGTAGAGTCCGGAGTGCAAATCGCGGTTAGGTCCGGTCACTTCCACTTCCACATACGACAATCCACGCAGACCGCAGGTGATAGACGGTTGGGTATTGCTGATCATGCCCGTGTCGGAAATCAATATGATATTGTTGGTCAACTTCGCCTTGTTTTGCTTGACAAAAGTCTCCAAATTGACCGATCCTACTTCTTCTTCGCCTTCTATCATAAACTTGACATTGCAGGGCAGACCACCGTTTTTCAACATTGTTTCCAACGCTTTAATGTGCATAAACATTTGTCCTTTGTCATCGCAAGCACCACGGGCAAAAATTGCACCCTGCGGATGAATGGCAGTCGTTCGGATGGTGGGTTCGAAAGGTGGCGTTTCCCACAATTCGAGCGGAGTGGCAGGTTGCACGTCGTAATGCCCGTACACCAAGATGGTGGGAAGTGCAGGGTCAATCAATTTATCGGCATAGACAATCGGGTGACCGGATGTTTGGTGAATTTCAACCGTGTCGCAACCGGCAGCTTTAAGCAACTCGCTGACTTTGTAGGCTGCTTTTTGTATGTCTGCTTTGTATTGGCTGTCTGCGCTGATGGAAGGAATGCGAATTAAGTCGAATAATTCGGCTATAAATCGGCTTTTGTTTTCTTGTATATAAGGGTTGTAGGACATGAATAAATGGATTTGCTCAAAAATACTCAATATTTTTTTTGAAAAATGTGAATCTTATTAAAAATCTTGACTAAATTTGCCGTCCGTTTATGCTGTTATCGTACGGCTCAACATGCGGGTGTGGTGAAATTGGTAGACCCGTCCGAACGGAGTTCATCCGGGCGGGCACGCCAGAAGTCTGGCGTGAGGGGATCATCAATTGTTTATAAATACGTTCATAATTTGTTTTAGCGGGTGTGGTGAAATTGGTAGACACGCCAGACTTAGGATCTGGTGCCTCACGGTGTGTAGGTTCGAGTCCTATCACCCGCACAACGAATAGCCTCTAAGAAATTAGGGGCTTTTTTGTTTTTATAAACCCAAAAATAAAGTGTAGGTTCCCCCGATGCTTCGGGGCTATCACCCGCACAACGAATAGCCTCTAAGAAATTAGGGGCTTTTTTGTTTTTGATAAATTTGAAAGACAACGAAGACATTGGCTCCCACGCTTGTAAAATTATCTGGTTTTTAAAAATCTCGAATTTATAATGTATTTGTTTTTATTGTACCAACACCGATGGCTGCGAGAAAATCGAGGTCCCGAAAGGAATTGATTAAACACACTTTTTGATAAGTTTCCACATCCAAAACGTCAATCTTTGCTTCTATAATTTTTCTGTTTTGAAGCAATTCGGCTCTTTTTGTTCCTTTTAGCAGAGGTGTGTTTGGCGTTAACCAATTCTCGCCGTTCCAAAAAGCCAAATTGGCAAAAGTGCAATCGGTTATCAATCCGTTTTTGGCAATGATTATTTCATCTACATCATTGTTTTGCTGTAATAAATCGTTAAAAAGCTTCCTGTTTTCCCATTTGTAATCATAGGATATATCCGAAAGTTGCACGATTTTAAGAGTTTTAATACTCCGAAACTGATAGGGTGAAAAGCTGATTTGTTCAATGTCTCGTTCATAAATCAATCGGCATCGATAAATCCCCGTCAAACAATCTTTGGGAATTTGGATGAATTTGGATAAATCTAAAGCGGTTGAAGTGCCAAAAAGTTCAGCCCGAGAGCGATTGAATCGAGCCGAATGGAAATCGATATTGATTGGTTTTCCGTCTCTTATTTGTATGGTTTCTAATAGTTTCATGGAGTTTTATGTGTCTAAAAGGGCAAATAGACCTTGTCTATCATCTCTTGATACTCGGTTTGCGCATCCGACAAAGCGGTGATTCCGCCACCGCTTTTAAACACCAAACCCAAGTCCGTTTTTTCAATAAACCGAATCATCACCGCACTGTCTAAATTCTCACCATCAAAAACACCAAAAACGCCGGTATAATAACCTCTTTCATAATTTTCCGATTCTTGAATAATTTGTCGTGTCTGTGGTTTTGGCGCGCCCGTTACCGAGCCTGCTGGTAGCATGTCGAACAACAAATTTCCGATTTTATTTTGATAATCTTCGGGCAACTCTCCACTGATTTCAGAACTCACTTGCAGCAAACCACCTTTGTTTGTCTCGATTCGATCGATATATCTGAATCTGTTTACGGTGACATTTTTAGAAAACACACTTAGGTCATTTCTTATCAAGTCAACTATGGTAGCGTGTTCGGCCATTTCTTTTGGATTCTTTAAAATCAAATTTTCCGCATCGCTTACGTGCTCAGAAATGGTTCCTTTCATCGGGTACGAATAAATAATTCCATTTTTTATTTTGACAAAGGTCTCGGGTGAAAAAACCACAAACTCGTCCTGCACATACAAATTATACTTAGATTGGCTTCTTAGAAAAATTTCCAACAAAGATAGATTTGCTTCGATGGGGGTGGCTTGGGTCAGGTTTACCAAAAAGCTATTTCCTCTTTGCAAGTGTGTTTTAACCCGATTGAATGCCTTCAGATAGACCTTAAAACCAACAGGATGTTTTTCAAATGCAGCAGGTTTATGAGCAACCCCGTTTTGTGATGAAAAATTCCCGATTCCATCTATTCGATAGAGAACCTTTGCTTTTTCCAAATCATCCAAAGGGAAGACTAACGGTTGTCTCATCTCGTAGTCAATCACAAAAAGAAACGGGATGCGAGATGCCCCAAGTAGGTTCATCTTTGCACAAGCTCGCACTGCTGTGTTTGAAACAAAAGGGATGTGTTTTTTTGGATTTTGCATTTTTAAAGGGGAAATCTGTTAAGCTGTTTTACGCGAACGCAAATATAATCCTTGCTTTTCTTAAACGGCGTGATCGGCGTTGTAATAAACTAAAAAACGACTTTATAAATCTTTACAAAATCGTATTTTTACAAAAATTGAATTCTGATGAGCCAACAAAAAAGACTGTTTCTGCTTGATGCCTATGCCTTGATATTCAGAGGTTATTATGCGTTTATCAAAAATCCGCGAATCAATTCCAAAGGGCTGAACACCTCAGCGGTGATGGGATTTATGAATTCTTTGTTGGATGTCATCAAAAGAGAAAAGCCCGATCACTTGGCAGTTGCTTTTGACAAAGGCGGAAGCGATTTTCGCAATGAGATGTTTGCAGCGTACAAAGCCAACCGCGACGAAACCCCCGAAGCCATTCGGATTGCCGTCCCGTACATTCAAAAAATACTCGAAGCCATGACCATACCCGTGATTGAAAAAGCGGGTTTCGAAGCCGATGATTTGATCGGCACCTTGGCAAAACAAGCAGAAAAAGAAGGCTACCAGGTTTTCATGGTTACACCCGACAAGGATTTTGCGCAGCTGGTCAGCGAAAACATTTTTATGTATCGCCCGGCGCGCATGGGAAATGGCATCGAAATTTGGGGAATTCCGGAAGTTCAAGCTAAGTTTGAGATAGAAAATCCGCTTCAAGTCATCGATTTTTTGGCCATGATGGGCGATGCAGTCGATAACATTCCGGGCTTGCCGGGAGTGGGAGAAGTGACGGCAAAAAAACTTCTAAAAGAGTTTGGTTCCATCGAAAATTTGTTGGAAAACACGGATAAACTCAAAGGTAAACTCAAAGAGAATGTTGAAAACAACAAAGAAAAAGGGCTGATGTCCAAAAAATTAGCCACCATTTTGCTCGATTGCCCCGTGACTTTCCACGAGCAAGATTTCGAGATGGCTAAACCGAAATTCGATCAACTCAATGCGCTTTTTGACGAACTCGAATTCCGCCGTATCAAAGAACAGTTTGAGCAACTTTTTGCCAATCATTATCTTGCAGATTCACCTGCAACTGCTGCTGAAGTGATTAGCGGGAAAACTTCCGGCAAAGCAACCGATCAAATGTCGCTTTTTGGCGAAAATACCGTCGCCGACTCACCAAGCTTGATGAACAGCACTTTCAAAAACATACAAACAACGCCGCATTTATACCAAACCATCGACAGCGAATTTGCGCTTAAAATTTTAGTGGATAAACTCTTAAAACAAACCGAAGTTTGCTTCGACACCGAAACCACCGGTCTCGATCCATTGGTTGCCAAACTTGTCGGGATTGCTTTCAGTTGGGAAAAAGGCAAAGGATATTATGTTGCATTTCCGGACGACCAAGCTGTTGTTGAGACTTATCTGAAGATACTTCAGCCTTTTTTCGATTCTGAAAACATACTGAAAATCGGGCAAAACCTAAAATATGACCTAAAAGTTTTGGCAAAACACAATGTGACCGTTTGCGGAAAACTTTTTGACACCATGCTGGCGCACTACCTCATCAATCCGGATATGCGGCACAACATGGATGTGTTGGCTGAAACCTACCTCAATTATTCGCCGGTTTCCATTACCGAACTCATCGGTAAAAAAGGTAAAAATCAGCTCAACATGCGGGAGATTGACCTCTCAAAAGTAACCGAATACGCCGCGGAAGATGCCGACATCACCTTGCAATTGAAAGCGGTGTTTACAAAAATGTTGGACGAAACTGCCACCCGCGAATTGTTTGAAAAAGTGGAAATTCCAATTTTGAAAGTGCTGGCAGATATGGAAATAACCGGCATTTCTTTGGATAAAAACTTCTTGAAATCGCTTTCCAAAAATCTGGATGAAGACATCATTCAACTTGAAAAAGACATTTACCAACAAGCCGGAACCACTTTCAACCTGGCTTCGCCCAAACAGTTGGGGACTGTACTTTTTGAGCAACTCAAATTAATAGAAAAACCAAAAAAAACCAAAACCGGACAATACGCCACCGGCGAGGAAGTCTTGTCTTACTTGGCTCCCAAACACGAAATTGTGCAAAATATTCTCGATTGGCGACAGCTCATCAAACTGAAAAATACGTATGTGGACACTTTGCCCGAGCAAGTCAATCCACAAACGGGTCGCATCCACACCGAGTACATGCAAACCGTTGCTGCCACCGGTCGTTTGAGCTCCAATAATCCGAATTTGCAGAACATACCTATCAGAACTGAACGCGGCCGTGAAGTACGGAAAGCCTTTGTTGCAAAAGACGAAAACCACGTTTTGCTCGCAGCAGATTATTCGCAAATCGAATTGCGCATCATCGCGGCTCTGAGTGGTGACCCGTCCATGATTGCATCCTTTAAAAACGGAGAAGATATCCACAAAAGTACCGCTTCCAAAGTGTTTGGCGTGCCGCTGGAAGAAGTTACCCGCGAGCAAAGAAGCCATGCCAAAACAGTTAATTTCGGGATTATTTACGGCGTTTCCGCCTTCGGATTGAGCCAACAAACCGATTTGTCAAGAAGCGACTCTAAAAATTTGATTGACACATATTACGCCACTTATCCGAAGTTAAGAGATTACATACAGTCACAAATAGATTTTGCACACGAACACGGATATGTAAAAACCATTTTAGGCAGAAGACGATACCTTCCGGATATACAATCACAAAACCAAGTGGTGCGCGGAGCCGCCGAACGAAATGCCGTCAACGCACCCATTCAGGGAAGTGCGGCAGACATCATCAAATTGGCGATGATTCAGATTTTTAATCAATTGAATGAAAAGCATTTCAAAACCAAAATGTTGCTGCAAGTGCACGATGAGTTGGTCTTTGAAGTTCCCAAAAACGAATTGGAAACCGTCTCTCAGTTAATCAAAAAAGAAATGGAGTCGGCCTACATATTGGAAGTGCCGCTTTCTGTCGATCTGGGCGTTGGGAATAATTGGTTGGAGGCACATTAAAAACGAATCTCCAAATTGTATAAAAAAAAGAAAGACGGCGATTAACCGTCTTTCTTGCCCCAAATTTTTACCATGAACTTTACTTGAAAATCATAGTAATGACCAAACTTACTGCATAAAACAATTCGTCGATAAAAATTTCGATGAAAAGCAAAAATAATCGTTGAACGGCACGAGGTGGGCTGAAGGGCAAAATCTAAAAGTGTATAAAAAAAGAAAGACGGCTATTAACCGTCTTCCCTGCCCCAAATTTTTACCATGAACTTTACTTGAAAATCATAGTAATGACCAAACTTACTGCATAAAACAATCCGTCGATAAAAATTTCGATGAAAAGCAGAAATAATCGTTGAACGGCACGAGGTGGGCTGAAAGGTAAAATCAAAAGTGTATAAAAAAGAAAGACGGCTAATAGCCGTCTTCCCTGCCCCAAATTTTTACCATGAACTTTACTTGAAAATCATAGTATTGACCAAACTTACTGCATAAAACAATCCGTTGATAAAAATTTCGATAAAAAGCAGAAATAATCGTTGAACAGTATTTTTTAGTATGCTCTGCCTTTATTTCCTTCATAAAAATTTATGAAAGCGCGGTTTGCAACAATATTTCCGCCAAGTGTGGGATAGTTTCCGGTGAAGTACCAATCCCCTAGATTTTTTGGACAAGCCAGGTGCAAATTTTCGATGGTTTGATAAATAATTTTCACCTCAGCTTTGATACTTGAATTTCGAAGCATTTGTGCGATTTTATCTGAAATTTGTTCGGCCGTAAATGGTTTGTAAAACGCTTTAACGTAATTTTCAACCACACTTTGACCCACACTTTCTTTACATTTCTTATAAATCTCCTCAACCAAATGAAAAGATTTGTTTTCGATGTGCAATTCCAAAGTGGCTTTGAAGGCAATCAAATCTTCCAAACGCGCCATGTCGATGCCGTAACAATCCGGATAACGGATTTGCGGGGCAGAAGAGACCAACACTATCTTTTTGGGATGAAGTCTGTCTAAAATTTTGAGGATGCTTTTTTTGAGCGTTGTACCACGGACAATGCTGTCGTCAATCATCACCAAATTATCCTCCGGATTGACAGCTCCGTAAGTCACATCATAGACATGGGCGACCAAATCGTCTCTGCTTTTATCTTCGGTGATAAATGTGCGCAATTTCACATCTTTGATGGCAATCTTTTCATTTCTGATTTTGAGTGCCAAAATTTCATTTAATTCAGCTTCTGTGATTTTACCTTTTTTCGCAGCTATCAATTGCCTTTTTTCTTCATTCAAATAGAGGTTGGCAGCATCCAACATCCCCAAAAAGGAAGTTTCAGCTGTGTTTGGAATGTAAGAAAAAACGGTATGCTTTAAATCTTTATTCAAAGCTTCAAAAACTTTTGGAAACAACAATTTCCCCAATTCTTTGCGCTCTTTATATATTTCAGCATCGTTTCCGCGCGAAAAATAGATGCGTTCAAAAGAACAGGCTTTCCGCTCCAAAGGTGTCAAAATCTGTTTAACTTTCACTTTCCCGGATTTTTTTACGATGAAAGCATTTCCCGGAGGTAATTCTTGAATTTCTTCAAAAGGAACATTAAAAACCGTTTGTATGGCCGGCCTTTCGGAGGTAACTACGGCTATCTCGTCATTGTGATAGTAATAGGCAGGTCGTATTCCGCTCGGATCCCTTAAAACAAAGGCATCTCCGTGTCCAAACATACCAATCATGGCATAGCCGCCATCCCAGTTTTTGGAAGCTTTTTTGAGGATTTTTGCTACGTTCAATCGTTTGGCAATTTCGGGGGAAGCTTCCACTTTGCTAAATCCTTGTTCTTTTAGTTTTTTGTATAATTTACTGACTTCGTCATCCAAGAAATGGCCTATTTTTTCCATGACAGTCACGGTGTCAGCTTTTTCTTTGGGATGCTGTCCGAGTGCCACTAGGTTTTCAAACAGTTCGTTGACATTGGTCATGTTGAAGTTTCCCGCCACTATCAGATTTCGGTGCATCCAATTGTTTTGGCGGATAAAAGGGTGAACATTTTCTATGCTATTCTTTCCGAAAGTACCATAGCGAACATGTCCTAAAAACACTTCACCTATGTAAGGCAGGTTACTTTTAAGCGCATCTACATCGTGAATAATTTCTGGATTTTCGTTGATGATTTCCTCGATTCGTTCATTGATTTGAGAAAAAATATCGATGATGGGTTGGCTTTTGTTTGACCGTACACGACTCATGTAGCGCTCACCGGGTTTCATGTCGAGTTTGATGCTGGCCAAACCTGCTCCATCCTGCCCGCGGTTGTGCTGCTTCTCCATCAAGAGATACATCTTGTGAATGCCGTACAATGCGCTGCCGTATTTTTCTTTGTAATAAGAAAGCGGTTTCAACAACCGAACCAAGGCAATTCCACACTCGTGTTTGATCTGGTCGCTCATAAACAGATTTGGCTTTTTTACTAACTTAATTAACTATCATCACACCAACGAAATTTCAAATCGGGTGAGTTGTTTAAACTGTTCTATCCGAGTGTCAACTTCTGCGGAAGTCAAACTTTCCATTCTTTCCGTCCCAAATTTTTCCACACAAAAGGAAGCCAATGTGGAGCCAAAAATGACGGCATTCTTCATGTTTTCGAAAGAAATATCTTGTGTTTGTGTCAAATAGCCCACAAATCCGCCGGCAAAAGTATCACCTGCACCGGTTGGGTCAAAAACCTCTTCAAGCGGCAATGCGGGTGCAAAAAATGCTTGATCGTCGTAGAAAAGCAAGGCGCCGTTTTCTCCTTTTTTGATGACCACATATTTTGGCCCCATTTTCATGATTTTTCGAGCGGCTTTCAACAGCGAATGTTCACCCGTGAGTTGGCGCGCTTCTTCGTCGTTGATGGTGATTACGTCCACACGGGCAATGACTTGCATGAGTTCGTCCCAAGTGTTGTTCATCCAAAAATTCATGGTGTCTAAAACGGTTAACTTTGGGGTTTTGGTCATTTGATCCAGAACGCTCAATTGCACCAACGGATGCAAGTTACCCAACATGACGATGTCAGCTTCGAGAAAATTTTTCGGAACTTTCGGGTTGAAATCAGCCAACACATTGAGTTCGGTGACCAAAGTGTCGCGGGTGTTGAGATCGTTGTGGTATTTTCCGCTCCAAAAAAATGTTTTGCCGTTTGGAATTATTTCGATGGCGGAAATATCGATATGCTTGGCGGTTAACATGTCTAAATAATGCTTTGGAAAATCACCTCCAACAACCGACACTATTGCTGATTCGACTTTATTGAAATGGGAGGCAGAAAGCCCGATATAGGTTCCGGCACCACCCAAGACTTTATCCGTTTTCCCAAAAGGTGTTTCGATGGCATCAAAGGCAACAGTGCCTACAATGAGAAGTTTTGACATAGTAAGAAAATAATTCGCTGCAAATATAAGACGATTAATCGGCAAGCGCTTTATTCAATTCTAAAAAAGTACTGAAAGGACCATTGGTCAGAAATAAATTGAAAAGAAATGCGGGCAAACTCCCGCCCGGATCGCCTTGCATCTGCTGAATGACGATGGTTCCTTTTGAGGATTGCTCCAAATACCAATAACCCGAAAAGTTTTTAATCCGGATGATTCTGTCTTTTTCGGGAACGACTCCCGGGGAGGGAATTAGATTGATTTTTAAAATATTACTTGCTGGGTGTTCCACAATCATTTTAGTCACAACGTCCCTGTTTTGAACCGGCCAAGGCATGTCGTTTTCCATATAAATAATCTGCTCGGTATCACTTATCTTTTTGACCAGATAACTTTCAGAAGTTTGATAGTTCCACTTTTTTAGTTTTTCTGCATTCATGATATATCGATAAACCTTTTCAAGGGGAGCTTTTACAACCATGGTGGCTTTGTATTCTTTGAATTTGGTCGAATCATTGGTGCGTACATAAACTTGAATTTCTTGACTGTTTTTGATTAATTTCCAATCGATCTGTGAGAATCCTTTTTGGGACACCATAGAAAAAAACAACAGTAAAACAAATTTGATTTTTATTTGATTCATTTCAAATCCAATTGATTTTCAGATTTTTGACTTTCGAAGAATTCGTCAATCAACAATCTCTTTTTTTTTGAAGCTTCAACCGCCAGAAAATCGCATCGCTCATTTTGCAGATGTAAGTTATGACCTTTGATCCATTGAAAAACGACTTGATGCTTTCGATATATTTTGAGAAACCGAATCCATAGATCCGGATTTTTCTTTTTGGCAAATCGATTTTTTTCCCAACTAAACACCCAGCCTTTAGAAACAGAATCCACCACGTATTTCGAATCGCTCACAACCAATACATTCATACCGGGTGTCAAAAGTTTTTCAAGACCTATGATAACGGCCAAAAGTTCCATTCTATTGTTGGTCGTCATTCGATAACCTTCCGAAAACTCTTTCACATAGTTTTTGCCGACCCATTCCAATATTGCGCCATATCCACCCGGACCCGGATTGCCACGGGCCGATCCATCGGTGTAAAGTCTTATTTGTGGGCTGTTATTCTCCGGCATCATTTGAATAATAATTGTTCGATTATTTCGGGGAAATGCTTATGTTCCAATTGGTGTATTTTTTCAGCTAAACTATCGGGTGTTTCTATTTCAGACAGGCCCGTTTTGGCTTGAAAAATAATATGCCCCGCATCGTATTGCTCATTTACATAATGAATGGTAATACCCGATTCTTTTTCGGCAGCATCGATTACTGCTTGGTGAACGTGCATGCCATACATGCCTTTGCCGCCAAATTTTGGAAGTAGCGCAGGATGAATGTTGACTATCTTGTTTGGAAACGATTGAACCCACGAATTGGGAATTTTTTTCAAAAATCCGGCGAGCACAATCAAATCCGGGTTGATGTTTTGAATGATTTTTTGCAAATATTCGGTTTTTTGGTAAAGTGTCTGATTAAACGAAACACATGCAATTCCCAAGTTATCTGCACGAGCTATAACACCCGCCTTCGGATTGTTAGTCAAAATCAAAGCGACCTCAACACGCGCATCACGGTTAAAATACCGAACGATGTTTTCTGCGTTGGAACCACTACCGGAAGCAAAAATTATTATTTTTTTCATAATTAAGAAAGAATCCCCAAAATTGATGAATTATAACCGAACTATCTCAAATAAATTTTGCGAAAACAAAAAAAAACATTAATATTAGCATGGAAAAAGAGGCTCGCATAAGTTGATTTTACTATCAATTTGGTGATAATTTTTTTAAAATGGTTTTATTAGCCTAAAGTTTTTTATTTTTGCCGTTCAAAAACAACTTTAAATCATAAGCGTTATGTCAGACATTGCATCAAGAGTTAAAGCCATCATCGTTGACAAATTAGGTGTTGACGAGAGCGAAGTGGTAAACGAAGCTAGCTTCACCAACGATTTAGGAGCGGATTCATTAGACACCGTTGAGCTCATCATGGAATTCGAAAAAGAATTCGATATTCAAATCCCCGATGATCAAGCAGAAAACATCTCAACAGTAGGTCAAGCCATTCAGTACATCGAATCAGCTAAATAAGGAATCATTAATGGAATTAAAACGCGTAGTCGTCACCGGAATGGGGGCTCTTACCCCTATTGGAAACAATTTAGAAACCTATTGGCAAGCATTGGTCAATGGAGTCAGCGGAGCTGCACCCATTACTTATTTTGATACTGAAAAGTTCAAAACAAAGTTTGCTTGTGAGTTGAAAAATTTTGACGTCACCGATTTCATTGACCGTAAAGAAGCCCGCCGTCTCGATAAATTCTCTCAGTATGCAATGATTGCTGCTGACGAGGCCATCTTGGATTCTCATCTGGATTTAGATAAAACAGATAAGTCGAGAGTGGGTGTTATTTGGGGAGCAGGAATCGGCGGTTTAGAAACTTTTCAAGAAGAGGTGTTGAATTTTGCTGCCGGCGATGGCACGCCAAGATTCAACCCTTTTTTTATTCCAAAAATGATTGCAGACATCGCACCGGGGAACATTTCCATTAAGTATGGTTTTATGGGTCCCAATTTCACAACCGTTTCAGCTTGTGCTTCTGCATCCAATGCGATGTTTGATGCACTCAACTACATCCGACTCGGTTATGCAGATGTGATTGTCTCCGGCGGATCGGAAGCGGCCGTTACGATTGCGGGAATGGGTGGTTTTAATGCCATGCATGCCTTGTCAACGCGCAACGAAGATCCACAAACAGCATCCCGACCTTTTGACGCCACCCGCGACGGTTTCGTTCTTGGCGAAGGTGCAGGTGCGCTTATATTAGAAGAATATGAGCATGCCAAAGCAAGAGGCGCAAAAATCTATGCCGAATTTATCGGCGGTGGACTCAGTGCCGATGCTTATCACTTAACTGCTCCGCATCCTGACGGATTGGGAGTCAAGTCAGTAATGAAAATGTGTCTCGAAAATTCAGGTATCAAAGCCTCAGATGTTGATGCCATCAATACACATGGTACTTCAACTCCTTTGGGTGATGTGGCTGAATTAAAAGCAATCAGTGAGGTTTTCGGCGAACATGCGGCCAACATCAACATCAATTCAACCAAGTCCATGACCGGACATTTGTTGGGTGCTGCCGGTGCCATTGAAGCCATTGCCAGTATATTGGCTATGAAACACGGTATCGTACCGCCAACCATCAACCACGTTACCGTCGATGAAAGAATAGACCCGAGACTAAACCTCACGCTTAATAAGGCGCAAAAACGCACCATCAATGTAGCCCTTAGCAACACTTTCGGCTTTGGTGGACACAACGTTTGTTTGGCTTTTAGAAAACTGGATTAATTGCCTTCAATAAATGCCCATCCTTAAAAAAATATTTAATTCCCGGTCTGATAAAGATTGGGAATTTTTTTTATTTATCAAGAATACTTTGGGATTTACACCCAGCAAAATCAGTTGGTATAAGATTGCTTTCACGCACAGCTCTGCCAAAGAAGCGGATGCGCAAGGAAACCCCATTAATTATGAACGAATGGAATTTCTGGGAGACTCCGTTTTAGGGACTGTCATTTCTGCCTATTTACTTAAAGAAGCCCCTTTTGGAAATGAAGGATATCTAACCCAGATGCGGTCTAAAATTGTAAGTCGGGAGCATTTGAATGAACTTGGCAGGGAATTGCTTTTGATAAACTTTGCCCAATCCAAAATTCCTAAAAATCACTATGGTGACAACATCCATGGCAATCTTTTCGAAGCTTTGGTCGGAGCAATTTATCTGGATAAAGGATTTAATTATTGCGAAAAATTTATTAACAAACGCGTCATTTTCAAACATGTAGACATCAAACAACTCGAGGGTAAAATTATCAGCTATAAGAGTTTAATCATCGAATGGTGTCAAAAAGAGAAAAAAACATTTCGATTTGACATCAGTGAAGACAACGGCAAAGAAGCAGTGCAATATTTCTCCGTGAAATTATTTATTGATGAGAAACAGATTTCCAAAGCACGTGGGACTTCAAAGAAAAAAGCAGAGGAAAAAGCAGCTCAACGCGCTTTCTTTGCACTGCAAAATCAAATTAATCAGAAAATAAAAAATTGACGTTTCGCCCAAACCTGCGTTAATTTTTCATTGCGCACACACTTTTTCAATGAGTTTATTATCTTTACCACTCAAATTTGAGTCAATGAAAGTCCATAAATTAAACCTTGAAGACTTCGAAGAAGACTTATATACACTTTTGGCAATTCACACAGGATTGGAAGAATATAAATTAGCTTACAACTTAAATCGATTTTTAAACCTACACCTTTCGCGTTCCAAAAAAGACTTAGATTTCAACTACCTTCACGCATCATTCGCTATTTATAAATGGAAAGATGTAAAACACGACCGTAATTGGACGCTAATTGCTAATAAATGCCTGCGGGAAGTTCCGCGGACGGTAAGTTCGGGAACCCTTCTTTTTGATGAAAACCATACCGAAACAATCACTACATATTTGGTGCCGGAACAAAAAAAAACAGATTATATTCTAAAAATTGAAGGAATTGAAGAAGATTCCGTCGAAATGAAATTGTTAAGAAGAATTCAACAAATCCCGGAAATACAAACTTGTTATACCATAGAAACCGAAAAACTTAAATCCATTAAAAACTTAATCACATCGTAATGCCAGTTAGAAAGAAAACCAAAATAGTAGCGACCCTCGGACCGGCTACAAGCAGCAGAGAAACTTTGCTCAAAATGATGCATGCAGGAGCCGATGTATTCCGAATCAATTTTTCACATGCCGATTATAAAGATGTCGAAGAACGTGTACAAATGATTCGAGAACTCAACCAAGAACACGGTTTCAATACTTCTATACTTGCCGACTTGCAAGGTCCTAAACTACGCGTAGGCGTTATGGAAGAAGGCATCGTGGTCAATCCCGACGATTTGATAACTTTTTCGACCAAAGAAAAATTTGTTGGAAACAAAGCGCGTGCCTACATGGATTATCAGACTTTCCCGCAAGATGTAAATCCGGGTGAACGAATCTTGTTGGACGATGGTAAATTGATTTTTGAAATCGTCAGTACCGACCGAAAAAGCGAAGTTGTTGCCAAAGTAATCCAAGGAGGTCCGCTCAAATCGAAAAAAGGCGTCAATCTGCCTTATACCAAAGTTTCGTTGCCTGCGTTGACTAAAAAGGATATTGAAGATGCGATTTTTGCTGTCAAACTTGAGGTTGACTGGATGGCGCTTTCTTTCGTCCGAACACCGGAAGATTTGGTGGAACTTCGTGAACTCATCAACAAACATTCGGAATACAAAATTCCAATTATCGCCAAAATCGAAAAACCCGAAGCGGTAACCAACATCAATAAACTGATTGCTTACTGCGACGGCATCATGGTGGCACGTGGAGATTTGGGTGTTGAAGTTCCGGCACACGAAGTACCACTCATTCAAAAACAGTTGGTCTTGGCTGCTAAAAAAGCACGCATCCCGGTCATCATCGCCACCCAGATGATGGAAACCATGATTACCAGTCTTACGCCCACCAGAGCTGAGGTAAACGACGTTGCCAACTCTGTGATGGACGGAGCAGATGCAGTGATGCTGTCAGGAGAGACTTCTGTCGGTCAATACCCCGTTCAGGTAATCGAAAAAATGACCCAAATCATCGAAAGTGTTGAGCATTCCGATCTCATCCGAATTCCGTTGACACCTCCGCATATTCGAACCAAACGATACATCACAAAATCGGTCTGTTACCACGCTGCACTAATGGCAAACGAGGTGGAAGCCAAAGCCATCACTACCTTGACCAATAGTGGATATACTGCTTTCCAAATCTCCGCTTGGCGACCTAAAGCACACATATTGGTATTTACTTCCAATCGAAGAATCTTGGGTCAAGTTAATCTGTTGTGGGGCGTAAAAGGATTTTATTACGACAAGTTTGTCAGCACGGACGAAACCGTCGATGATGTCAACAAAATTTGTTGCGAAAAAGGTTACGCTTGCAAAGGCGACTTGGTCATCAGTTTGGCAGCCATGCCGGTTTTTGAAAAAGGGATGGTAAACACGCTTCGAATTTCAGAAGTGTCTTAAGATTAAAGAAGTGTATAGCTTTAAAACTTCTTCCTGTTTGGAAGAAGTTTTTTTATTGCCCCATACGAACAAGAGAAAGTTTAATTTTTTCGGCAATTTTTTTAGAAGAAATACCCGCCAAGTCCTGGAGTTCTTCGATGCTCCCGTGAGGTATAAACACATCCGGAATACCCAATCTTTCGATAGTAGGTTGTGAAACCTGTGAAACATAAAATTCCATGATTGCCGAACCAAAACCGCCCGCCAAGCAACCGTCTTCAACGGTAAGGATAGTTTTGTGTTTTAAAGCTATCTCAATCAGTGTTTCCTCATCCAAAGGTTTTACAAATCCAAAGTGATAATGACTGACTTTTTTTCTGTCTTTTTCGGGAAGATACGCCAATGCTTTTTTGACCGAATTCCCAATGTGTCCGGTACTTAAAACGGCTATTTCACCACCGGATTGAAGGCATTTTGCTTTCCCAAAGTCAATTTTTTGAAAGGATTTTTTCCAATCATTGTGAACGCCTCTGCCTCTCGGGTAACGAATGGCTATCGGGCCTGAAATTCCCAATGAAACCGTGTAAAGCATCTGCCGCAGTTCAATTTCATCCAAAGGCGCAAAAACGCTGAGGTTGGGAATGCATCGCAAATAGGCTAAATCAAAAACACCGTGGTGCGTGGCACCGTCTTCTCCTACCAAACCGGCGCGATCCAAACAGAATATAACCGGCAGGTTTTGCAGCGCCACATCGTGAATAATCTGATCGTAGGCGCGTTGCAAAAAAGTAGAATAGATGTTGCAATAAACGATCATGCCTTGTGTTGCCATACCTGCGGATAAAGTCACCGCATGTTGCTCGGCTATGCCTACGTCAAAGGCACGTTCGGGAAGCACATCCATCATGATTTTCAGCGAACTTCCGGTGGGCATGGCCGGTGTAATGCCTATGATTTTATCATTTTGAAGTGCCAATTCCAACAAGGTTTCCCCAAAAACATCTTGGTATTTGGGTGGTTGCAATTCGTCGCTTTTAATCAGCAATTGCCCGGTAGATTTATCAAACTTTCCAGGGGCATGATAGCGAACCTGATCTTCTTCTGCTTGTTTCAAACCTTTTCCTTTGGTGGTAATGATGTGAAGAAATTTGGGCCCTTTTATTTTTTTTAATCGACGAAGCTCTTTCAACAATTTGGGCAAGTCGTGTCCGTCGATAGGTCCCGAATACCGGATGTTTAGTGCTTCGATGATGTTGTTCTGTTTCGGATTTTTGCCGTCTTTGACTTGGGTCAGATAGTTTTTCAATGCGCCAACACTTGGGTCGATACCGATGGCGTTGTCGTTGAGGATAATCAACACATTGGCAGCTGAAACGCCCAGATGATTCAACCCTTCAAAGGCCATTCCGGAAGCAATCGAAGCATCACCGATGACTGCGATGTGGTGTTTTTCGTGTTCTCCCTTCAGTCCGGAAGCAATGGCTATTCCCAAAACAGCTGAAATGGAAGTAGAAGCGTGTCCGGTGCCGAATGCGTCATAAATACTCTCTTCGCGTTTGGGGAAACCGCTGATTCCATCAAATTGCCTGTTGGTGTGAAAAATCAATCCGCGACCGGTTAAAATTTTATGTCCATAAGCCTGATGACCCACGTCCCAAATCAACAAATCGTCTGGCGTATCAAAAACGTAATGCAAAGCGATGGTCAATTCGACCACACCCAAACTTGCACCTAAATGTCCTTCTTTGACAGAAACCACATCAATGATAAAGTTGCGCAACTCAGTAGCCAATTCAGGCAATTGCTCCGATTTTAAACAACGCAAATCGGCAGGATACTGTATTTTTTGAAGCAATCCGTTTATCATGTTGCAAAAATACTATAGGATGCTGTAATTTTGTGCCTATGATTGATTTATTTACAGATGAATACTTTATGACGCAGGCTTTGAAAGAAGCGAAAATCGCTTTTGACAAAGGTGAAGTTCCCGTTGGAGCTGTTGTCGTTATAAACAAAAAAATTATTGCACGGGCGCACAACCAAACCGAAATGCTCTCTGACGTGACTGCGCACGCCGAAATTTTAGCCATTACTTCTGCTGCCAATTATTTGGGCGGAAAATACTTGATCGATTGTACGCTATACGTAACTTTAGAACCTTGTGTGATGTGTGCCGGAGCCTTGTACTGGTCTCAAATTTCACGGGTGGTATTTGCCGCATCCGATGATAAAAGAGGATTCCGAACACATCAAATCGGCCTTCATCCCAAAACGGAATTCAGTTCCGGATTGATGGAAGGTGAAGCAACTTCATTGCTTAAAACATTTTTTTCTCAAAAGAGAAACTTCTGAGATTTGTCAGATTGAAAAAAAACAGTTCAGTTTAAATTTTCCGATACTTTAGTTCCGAAGCTTGTATAAAGTAATCTTATCAATCAATTTGTTATTTTAATATTAAGAGAGCTGAAAATAATAATGGCTGTTGTATATTTGTAGTCTATTTAGAATAAATCTATTTACAGATATGATAAAAGTTTCAGAAACTGCCAAAAAGAAAGTAATCGAGCTCATGCAAGAAGATGGGTTGGATGCTGCAAACGGATTGATTCGTGTGGGTGTCAAGAGCGGAGGCTGCTCCGGACTTTCCTATGAACTTAAATTTGACCAAGCCCTTCAACCCGACGATAAAATATTTGAAGACAATGGTGTTCGCATTGCGGTTGACAAAAAAAGTTTTCTCTACCTGATCGGTACCACACTGGAATATTCTGGCGGGCTGAACGGAAAAGGATTTGTGTTTAACAACCCGAATGCCGCAAGAACATGCGGTTGTGGAGAATCGTTTTCGTTGTAGTTAGATTGAAAAGAGTTGAAAAAATCGAAAGAAGCGAAAAAGTTGAAATGATAAGAATTGCTTTTTTTTTTAGATTTTATAGATATTAAACATAAATTATGGGTAAATACACCGAAATAGAACTTAAAAAAGAGTTAGAAACCAAGGAATACGCCTACGGTTTTTATACAGATATTGAATCCGATACTTTTCCCATCGGGCTTAACGAGGGAATTGTTCGTGCCATTTCACTAAAAAAGGGTGAACCTGAATGGATGACCGATTGGCGATTGGAAGCCTATCGTGCCTGGGAAAAAATGATTGAACCCGAGTGGGCCAATGTTCGGTACAAAAAACCCGATTTTCAAAACATCTCCTACTATTCTTCCCCAAAGAAAAAACCGCAATACGAAAGTTTGGATGAGGTAGATCCGGAATTGTTGGACACTTTCAAAAGACTTGGGATTTCCCTTGATGAACAAAAAATACTTTCGGGTGTTGCCGTCGATGTAGTGATGGACTCTACTTCCGTAGCAACCACCTACAAAAAAACGCTGGCTGAAAGAGGCATCATTTTTTGCTCAATCAGCGAAGCAATTAAAGAACATCCCGAACTTGTCAAGAAATATTTGGGAACCGTCGTTCCGCAAAAAGACAATTTCTATGCGGCACTTAATTCCGCTGTTTTCTCTGACGGATCTTTTTGTTACATCCCGAAAGGCGTTCGCTGCCCGATGGAATTGTCCACTTACTTTCGAATCAACCAAGCCGGAACCGGTCAATTTGAACGCACTTTGGTAATTGCCGATGAAGGCAGTTACGTGAGTTATTTGGAGGGATGCACAGCGCCCTCGAGAGATGAAAACCAACTGCATGCGGCTGTGGTGGAACTCATCGCTCTGGATGATGCCGAGATTAAATATTCAACGGTGCAAAACTGGTATCCCGGAGACAAAGAAGGAAAAGGCGGGGTTTACAATTTCGTCACCAAACGTGGACTTTGCGAGAAACGCGCAAAAATATCCTGGACACAGGTTGAAACGGGTTCAGCCATCACTTGGAAATATCCGAGTTGTATTCTGAAAGGAGATGACTCGATTGGAGAATTTTATTCCATCGCAGTAACCAACAACTATCAGCAAGCCGATACCGGTACCAAGATGATACATTTGGGTAAAAACACGCGAAGTACCATCATATCCAAAGGAATTTCTGCCGGACATTCGCAAAACAGTTACAGGGGTTTGGTGCAAATCAGCCCGAGAGCCGATAATGCGCGGAATTTCTCCCAATGCGATTCGTTGTTGATGGGCGATTTGTGCGGCGCGCATACCTTTCCGTATATCGAAGCCAAAAACAAAACCGCACAAATTGAACACGAAGCCACCACCAGCAAAATCGGTGAAGACCAAGTGTTTTATTGCAATCAACGCGGTATTCCAACCGAAAAAGCCATCGCGCTCATCGTAAATGGATTCAGCCGAGAAGTTTTGAACAAACTCCCCATGGAATTTGCCGTCGAAGCGCAAAAACTTTTAGAGATAAGCCTGGAAGGAAGCGTGGGTTAATGATGCGATAATTTTATAAAGGAATCAAAATTCCGAAAATAAAAAACTAAAATATTTTACCCAAAAGTTTGTGATTTAGGGTTGTTCTCAATTTTAAACATTGAACTTTTAAACTTTAAAAAATAATCAAGAGAATGCTAAAAATTAAAAATCTCCACGCCTCCGTAGAAGGCAAAGAAATTCTGAAAGGAATCGATTTAGATATAAAAGCCGGCGAAGTACACGCCATCATGGGGCCAAACGGTTCGGGAAAAAGTACGCTTTCATCGGTCATAGCCGGTCACGATGCTTTTGAAGTCACCGATGGTCAAGTTCTGTTTGAAGGTGAAGACATCGGCGAATTGGCACCGGAGGAAAGAGCCCACAGAGGTATTTTTCTTTCCTTTCAATATCCCGTGGAAATTCCGGGAGTTTCGGTGACCAATTTCATCAAAACAGCCATCAATGAAATCAGAAAAGCCAAAGGTCAAGCGGATATGCCCGCCAACGAAATGTTGACACTCATCAAACGCAAGGCCGAACTCCTCGAAATAGATCGTAAATTTCTTTCTCGTTCGCTCAACGAAGGTTTTTCGGGCGGTGAAAAAAAACGCAACGAGATTTTCCAAATGGCCATGCTCGAACCGAAATTAGCCATACTGGATGAAACGGACTCAGGTTTAGACATCGACGCACTGCGCATTGTTGCCAACGGGGTGAATAAACTCAAAAATTCAGGAAACGCAGTTTTGTTGATAACGCATTACCAACGTTTGCTTGACTACATCGTCCCGGACTTTGTACACGTGCTGATAGATGGAAAAATTGTTAAATCCGGCGAAAAAGAACTGGCTTATGAGCTGGAAGAAAAGGGATACGATTGGGTGAAGGCGGAAAATTGATTAATTCCGTTTCAGGTTTCAGGTTTCGGGTTTCAGGTTGATTGAACTATAATCTTTATTAAACACAATGAAAACAAGCTTTAAGAGATGGCGACTGTCAGACAATTTGAAGATTTAGATATTTGGCAAGAAGCGAGAAGATTAGCCAAAGAAATTCAGGTTATTTCAATTGAAACAGATTTAAAATCGGATTTTAAATTTAAAGAACAGATAAAATCTTCACCCGGTTCTGTGATGGACAACATTGCCGAGGGTTTTGAAAGAGACGGCAATTTAGAATTCAGACAATTTCTCTCTTTTGCCAAGGGTTCAGCCGGAGAAACAAGGTCACAATTGTATAGGGCTTTAGATTATGGATATATTTCTGAACAAAAATTCGAAATTTTAAAAACTGATTATGAAAAATTAAGTGGAAAAATAAAAAAATTTCTCACATACTTAAATAAAAATGATTTTAAAGGAAACAAGTATAAATGAAGATTGAAAAGTGGAACTTGAAACCTGAAACCTGAAACCTGAAACCTGAAACTTGAAACCTGAAACCTGATGCTTCGATCCTCGATGCTTCGAGCTCAGCATAAAAACTTGAAACAATTCAAATGGAACTAAAAGAAAAATTAATAGCCTCTTATATGGCATTCGAAGACAGGTCGGACACAACTGATCATGTTCACAACATCCGGAAAGAAGCCATCCAAAATTTTGAGCAAAAAGGATTTCCGACCAAAAAAGAGGAAGAGTGGAAATACACTTCGCTCAATGCTTTGCTTAAAAATAATTACAGCGTCTTTCCAAAAAATGAAAATTCCATCGAGTTCAAGGATGTAAAAAAATACTTTCTGCACGAGATTGACAGTTTTAAACTCGTCTTCATCGATGGTGTTTACAGTTCGTATCTGTCAGAGACCACCCACGACGGCATCGATGTTTGTTTGATGTCTGCTGCACTCAACAAGCCCAAATACAAAATCATCATCGATAGTTTTTACAACAAAGTCGCTGATAAAGGCGAAAGTCTCGCCTCGCTCAACACGGCTTTCGCAGCCGAAGGTGCTTACATCTATATTCCGAAAGGGAAAATTGTCAGCAAACCCATTCAAATTTTGAATTTTGCTACCGGAAATGAAGCCGCTTTGATGTTGATGCCAAGAAATTTGATTGTAGTTGGAGAGAATGCACATGTACAAATCATCGAAAGACACCAGAGTCTCAGCGAAAATGAAGTGCTCACCAACAGCGTCACCGAAATTTTTGCCAACAAACGCGCCATTGTCGATTACTACAAAATCCAAAACGATATGTTAAGCGCCTCACTGATCGACCACACCTACATTTCTCAAAAACAGGAAAGCCGTTGTGCGGTTCACACTTTTTCCTTTGGCGGCAAACTGACGCGAAACAATTTGAATTTTTACCAAGAAGGCGAGCACATCGACTCTACACTCAAAGGCGTGACCATCATCGGTGACCACCAACATGTCGATCAGCACACTTTGGTGGCGCACAATCATCCGAATTGTGAAAGTCACCAAGATTACAAAGGCATCTTTGCAGACCAATCTACGGGTGTTTTCAACGGCAAAATCATCGTCAAGAAAGAAGCCCAGAAAACCAATGCGTTCCAACAAAACAACAACATCCTCACCGGCGACAAAGCATCGATAAACACCAAGCCGCAATTGGAAATTTTTGCCGATGACGTAAAGTGTTCACACGGTTGCACCATTGGTCAATTGGATAAAAAAGCTTTGTTTTACTTGCGATCCCGAGGAATTCCTGAGAAAGAAGCCAAAGCTTTGCTCATGTATGCTTTTGCGCACAACGTCTTGGACACCGTAAAAATACCGGAAATACAAAAAAGAATAAACAAAATCATCGCATCAAAATTGGGCGTTCAACTCGGTTTTGATTTATAAAAATTAATCCATGAAATGAGCCATAACAATTTTTGATACCAACCGAAAATGTTGATTGGCGAATTCCACCTGCCCGACCGTTCAGGCGGGTCTGACCGTAAAAACAATAAATATCAACAGATGAAACCGTCGGAAAAAGAAAAAGTATTTGACATTCAAAAAATCCGATCCGATTTTCCAATCCTGAAACGGAAAGTCAACGGCTATCCATTGGTCTATCTCGACAATGCTGCTTCTTCCCAAAAACCGCAAGTGGTCATTGATGCTATTGTCGATTACTATTCAAATTACAACGCCAATATCCACCGAGGTGTGCATGCACTTTCGCAGGAAGCAACTGACGCGTATGAACAGTCTCGAAACAAAATTCAAAAGCATTTCAACGCCGCCAAACCATACGAAATCATTTTTACTTCGGGCACCACGCACAGCATTAACTTAGTTGCAAATGGTTTCACAACTTTGCTAAAAGCTGGTGATGAAATCATCGTTTCGGCTTTGGAACATCATTCCAACATCGTACCTTGGCAGATGCTCTGCGAGCGAACCGGAGCGATTTTGAGCGTAATTCCGATGAATGAAACAGGCGAGCTCGTCATGGAGACCTACGAAAAAATGTTGTCCGACAAAACCAAACTGGTATTTTGTAACCATATTTCAAACGCGCTGGGAACCATCAATCCGATCGAACAGCTCATTCAAAAAGCACATGAGGTCGGTGCTGCCGTTCTCATCGACGGCGCGCAAGCCTGTGCCCATCTCAAACCCGATGTGCAAGCTTTGGATGTCGATTTTTACGTGGCTTCCGCGCACAAAATGTGTGGCCCGACCGGCGTGGGTATGTTATACGGAAAAGAAGAATGGCTTCGCAAATTGCCTCCTTATCAGGGTGGTGGAGAAATGATAGCTGAAGTGACTTTTGAGAAAACGACCTACGCAGATTTGCCCCACAAATTTGAAGCCGGAACCCCTAATATTTGTGGGGATATCGTTTTCGGAACGGCTGTCGATTATATGAATCAAATCGGTTTTGACAAGATTGCTGCCTATGAAAACAACCTACTCGAAACGGCCACGCGCAAACTACTCGAAATAGATGGCTTACGGATTTACGGCACTTCTAAACACAAAACCTCCGTGATTTCTTTCAACTTGGAAGGCATTCATCCTTATGATGTCGGAACCATCTTAGACAAGTTGGGTGTCGCGGTGCGAACCGGTCACCACTGTACCCAACCAATCATGGATTACTACAAAATCCCGGGAACCGTGCGCGCTTCGTTTGCGTTTTACAATACCCTTGAAGAAATAGACCTTTTGGTGGAGGCCGTCAAAAAGGCTAAACAAATGTTACAATAAAACAAAACATGAGCATCAAAGAAATACAAGCAGAAATAGTCGATGAGTTTTCCATGTTTGACGATTGGATGCAGCGATACGAATACATGATTGCCTTGGGGAAATCGTTACCGCTCATCGAAGAACAACACAAAATCGACGGAAACCTCATCAAAGGTTGCCAAAGCAAAGTGTGGGTGCATGCAGAAATGAAAGATGACAAAGTAGTTTTTACGGCAGACAGCGATGCCATCATCACCAAAGGCATCATCGCTATTTTATTGCGAACACTTTCCAACCAAAGCCCGAAAGATATCTTAAATGCCGACATGCATTACATCGATGAAATCGGTCTGAAAGAACATTTATCGCCAACGCGCGCCAACGGATTGGTCTCGATGATCAAACAACTCAAGTTGTACGCTTTGGCTTTTGAGTCGCAGAAAAACAATGTTTAGGAGGAACTGGCACCTCTTTGAATATGCGCTCAAACTGGCGAATATTGAATTAATCGGGTCTGGCTTTTTAGAAAGCGTATTTTGCGTACAAAAAAATGCCGCATGTTTGATTTGCGGCATTTTATAATCGCTAAACGCATCAATTTCTATGCATTCAGCACTTTGATTGCTTCTTTAATTTTGCCTTCGAGTTCGTCCATCAACTCCGGATTGTCTTTGATGACTTCCTTGACCGAATCGCGACCCTGACCGAGTTTGGTGTCGCCGTAACTAAACCACGAACCGCTTTTTTTGACAATTTCGTATTGAACAGCGAGGTCGAGAATTTCACCCACTTTGGAGATGCCAACACCGTACATGATGTCAAACTCACAGGTTTTGAAGGGTGGCGCTACTTTGTTTTTAACCACTTTCACACGGGTGAGGTTTCCAATGACATTGTCCCCGTCTTTGATTTGGGTGGCGCGACGTATATCAAGTCGGACGGAAGCGTAAAATTTCAATGCGTTCCCGCCGGTGGTGGTTTCGGGATTGCCGAACATCACACCTATTTTTTCACGCAATTGGTTGATGAAAATAACCGTACAATTGGTTTTGCTGATGCTGCCGGTAAGTTTTCGGAGTGCTTGCGACATCAAACGGGCGTGAAGTCCCATTTTGGAATCGCCCATTTCACCTTCTATTTCACTTTTGGGTGTCAAAGCTGCGACAGAGTCAATCACAACGATGTCGATGGCTCCTGACCGGATAAGATTATCTGTGATTTCTAAGGCTTGCTCTCCGTTGTCGGGTTGGGAAATGATGAGGTTGTCAACATCCACGCCTAATTTTTGGGCATAAAATCTGTCGAATGCGTGTTCAGCATCGATAAAAGCAGCAATGCCACCCGCCTTCTGTGCCTCGGCGATTGCATGGAGCGTAAGTGTCGTTTTACCGGAGGATTCAGGGCCGTAAATTTCGATGACACGACCTCTCGGGTAACCGCCTACACCCAAAGCCAAATCCAATCCGAATGAACCGGAAGGAATGACTTCCGTTTCTACGATGGCTTGATCGCCCATTTTCATCACGGCTCCTTTGCCGTAGGTTTTATCTAATTTATCAAGTGTAAGCTTGAGGGCTTTCAGCTTGGCTTCTTTGTCTGAACTCATGGCTGTAAATCTAAATTTGTTTTGGGCTAAATTAAGATAAGTTTCGAGCGGAAACAAATTTTATAAAAATTCTTATCGATAAAATACCAACTTATCTGATACCTAAAATACTGTTGTATTGTTTTGGACTGTCAAGAATTTCTTTTGCCTTCATGATAGCCGTATCATGCGTGAGATAGAATTCGTACAATCCATTCCGATAGGCGTAACGTTTGACGATTTCATCTGTCAGTTGCGCAAGGATTTCGGATTTGGCTTGGTTGAGTAAAATCAATTTTTCAGCATCTATTTTTGATTTAATCTGCATCAAATCGTTTTTCAATTCGTTGTCAAAATTGTCTTTCCCCGCCGCTTCAATGGTTTGATTGAGTGCTTTTTCAGTGTTGGTTTGGAAACTGAAATTTTTAGTTTTTGCGAAACTTTTAAAAGCTTCATAATCTTTGTCTGTCAATCGGAAATCAGAAATTTGAAAAGTGGCGTGGTCATAAAAATATTGTGTTGCAAAATCAAAAATCAAATCATCCGCAAGCAATGCTTTAGTGATGGGGCTTAATTGCTGGTTTTCTATTGGCACATCGGGCATGATGCCGCCGTGGTCGAAAACCATACGCCCATTTTTGGTTTTAAATGCTTGTACATTCTTTTTATCGATTCGTTGCGCGTTGCCACTTTCGTCTCGATTTTGATAATCAAGGGCTTGAATTCCCCTGCCGGATGGGATAAAATATCGGGAAATCGTAATCTTGACTTGGGTACCATACAACAGTGGTTTAGGCCTTTGAACCAATCCTTTTCCGAAACTTCGGGAGCCTAAAATAACCGCTCTGTCCAAATCTTGAAGCGAACCGGAAACAATTTCTGAGGCAGAAGCACTGCGTCCGTTTATTAAAATAACAAGCGGGATTTCCGTATCCAACGGATTGTTTCGAGTCAAATAAACATTGTTAAACTTTTCGACTTTCGATTTGGTTGAAACCACCAATTGACCCTTTGTTGTAAAAAGGTTGACAATATCGACCGCCTCGTTCAGCAACCCACCCGGATTGCCTCGCAGGTCTAAAATGATGTTTTGCAATCCGTCGATTTTCATGTCCCGAATAGCTTCTGAAACCTGAGAAGTTGCTTTTCGGTTGAATTCGTTGAGCACAATGTAACCGGTTTTACCGTCAATCAGTTTATAAAACGGCACAGCATCAACTTCAATATCTTTTCGATTTAACTCTGTATTCATCGTCTTCCCATTGCGCAAAAAAGTCAATAAAACTTTCGATCCGGGAGCACCTTTCAGCAAAGTGCTCGCATCGTCTTTCACATCTGCTACATTCACATCGCCGATTTTGATGATTTCGTCGCCGGCTTTGAGTCCGGCTTTGTCTGCCGGATAATCTTTAAAAGGCTCTACAACCAACAGGCGATCCTTTTTGGTTTTGATGAGTGCGCCGATACCGGAATACTCGCCCGAACTTCTGATTTTGGCATCTTCCACATCTTGTTCGTTCATAAAGACGGTGTAGGGATCCAAATCGTCCAACATTTCTTTGATGGCTTTGTCCATCAGAGCCGCCGGATTGACTTCGTCCACATAGTTCATGTTGACTTCTTTGTAAAGTGTGGTGAAAATCTCGATTTGTTTGGCAATTTCGAAGAAATTACTCTTGTAGGTTGCCGCAGAAATCAGCAAGACCGGAATCATCAACAAGAGCAATATGCGCAGCGTAATTTTTTTTCTCATGGCATTATTTTATCGTTTGAAGCCTTTTAACCGGAAATGTTCTTGTCCTTTCTATCTTCTAAATCTTTCAAAAACTTGTTTATCAACACAATAATGTGCCGATCTGTTTTGTCAAGACTTGGAATTTCTCTGCCAAGGTATAAAAACATGATGGCATGATGTGTTGATATTTTGTTAAAAATGAGGTACTTATTCCGTCTGTAGGCTTCCCGCATCAATCTTTTGATGCGATTGCGGTCAACAGCCTTTTTAAAATTGCGTTTGGAAACAGATACGCCTGCTTTTACGGGAAAATTATTGACCTCGAATGTGTCGGGAATACAAACCGCTTTAAACGGGTATGCCGTCAACACCAAACCTTCTTTGAACAATCGCTCGATGGTTTTGGTAGATTTGAGTTTTTCCGATTTTGGAAATTTTTGATTCATCGATTTAATGCAGTTTATCATACCCCGCCAAACCCCCGAAAGGGTTTTGAACCCTTTTGGGGTTAATAGGGTTCTTGTTTATTAATCCCCCTTCGCCTCAAACACATTGTTTCCCTGGTCGATGTCGGCCATACGTCCAGATGCGTCAATGACTATTTTTTGGATTGTTTTATTGTTCTCGATGTCAAAAGTATATTCCGGATAAGCCCAAGCCCAATCAGGCAGTACAGTTCTTTGCAATCCTTCAGGGGGTTTTTGTCCGAACATCATCCGAAGTGGAATATAATAATTGGCAATGCTCCCATCGTCAAAAGTTACTTGGAGGTCGAGCGGCATCGGCATCAAACCGATTCGCGACAAAGCAACAGTCGTTTTCCCTTCCAATTGGTTTACTTCCTTCACGGCATAATCGATGGTGTTGGTGGTTTTGGTCCAATCGGTCAGGTACCAATCCAATTGGATGCCCGAAACTTTTTCAGCCACCCGCATAATGTCGTTGGGTGTCGGGTGTTTGAATTTAAAATCGTTGTAATATCGCTTGAGTGTTTTTGCCAAGTTTTCTTTCCCGATGACATACCCCAATTGTTCCAAGAAAATTGCGCCTTTGCTGTAAGCGGCAATACCGTAAGCAAAATTGGTTTCGTACCGATCTGCATGGGTTGTTTGCGGTTTCTCAAGCCCGGAAGTTGCCAATCGGACATAACCTCGATAAGAACCTTGATGCGGATTGGATTTGTTTTCGTTCAAAACCACATTCTCCGCTTCGGTAGAAATATAGGTGGTAAATCCTTCGTCCATCCATTCGTTTTTACTTTCATTGGAAGCCAAAACGTGTTGAAACCAGGAGTGCGCCAACTCGTGTGCAGTCACGCCGGCAAGACTTTCGTATTTGCGTTCACCGGTGATGAGCGTGAGCATGGCGTATTCCATACCGCCGTCTCCACCTTGAATAACCGAATACTGCTTGTACGGGTAATTGCCAACATGCTCGTTGAAAAACTTCATAAACGCAGCTGTATCGGGTTGCAATTTTTTCCAATTTTCAAGTATTTCCGGTTTGTTTTTGTAGAGAAAATGCAGCGTCACTCCGTTCGGACCGGGATACGTATCGTGAACATAGTCGGGGTCGGCTGCCCAGGCAAAATCGTGCACTTGCGGCGCGATAAAATGCCATTTGAGTTTGTCCCCTTTTACTTTTTTAGGGGAAACGCCCGCGTCTTGATAGCCATGCCCGATTTCATTCGGATTTTGCAGATATCCGCTGGCACCCAAAGTGTAGGTTTTATCGATGTTGATGGTCACATCAAAATCACCCCAAACACCGTGAAATTCACGTGCGATGTAGGGATCCGGATGCCATCCTTCAAAATCGTATTCGGCCAATTTTGGAAACCATTGCGTCATGGAAAGTGCCACACCCTCCGCATTGTTTCGACCCGATCGGCGGATTTGAACAGGTACTTGTCCGTTAAAATCAAGCGTAAATGTGGTAGAGGCTCCGGGTAAAATCGGTTTGGCAAGCGGTACTTGCAAAATGGTTCCCACGGTTTGGGTATCAACTTTCTTTCCGTCTTGTTTGAGGTTGGTCACTTTCAAAAAACCAATCTCGTCCGGTTGTAGCTTGCTGATGCGGTCGGCAACTCTAGCGTCGGCATCGCGAATGGTTCTTGAGCGTACATCCATCTCGCTGCCGGGTTGAAAGGCATTAAAATAGAGGTGATAAAAAACCTGATGCAAAGTATCGGGCGAGTTGTTGGTGTAAACCAAGGTTTGCGATCCGGTGTATTGGTAATTTTTGACGTTCATGTCCACATCCATGGTGTAGTTGACATGTTGTTGCCAATAACCGTCAGCAGTTTGTGCATTTGACGTTTGTACACTTAAAATGAGGGACAGGAAAAAAACAACTTGATGTAATTTATTCATTTCGATGACTTTAATTATAAATATTATTTCATGCTTCTTGACAGTCTATCCGCCAAAATAATCGCATTGTAGAGGTTGGCAATACTTCCGGTTTTGGACAAATCGGCAAAGGGTTTGGTGTCATCACCGCCGGGTACTACCACCACTTTATTGATTTTAAGTCCGGAATCCATGATGATTTTTTTGACTTGGGAAGCGGAAAGTTTCGGATAATAAGACCGAATAATCGCAGCAACGCCGGCAACAGCAGGAGATGCCATCGACGTTCCTTGCAGATATTCATAGGTATTGTCGGGTGTGGTTGACCAGATTTTTACACCCGGTGCGAAAACATCGACATTAATTTTACCGTAATTGGAGAATCCGGCGACAATATCAGAGCCGTATTTGTAGCCGATTGCTCCCACTGTCAACACATTGTCGGCAAATTCTGTAGCACTTCCTTTTTCTTGGTCATTTGGATAATTGTAGCTGTTCGGATCGTCCAGAAATAGGTTGTCGTTTCCGGCGGCATGCACAATCAGCACGTCTTTGGAGGCTGCGTATTTGATGGCATCATAAACCCATTCTTTGTTGGGTGAAAACGATTTTCCAAAACTTGCGTTGATGATTTTTGCACCGTTGTCCACTGCGTAGCGAATGCCGAGCGCAATGTCTTTGTCGTACTCATCGCCATCGGGCACTGCGCGAACGGGCATGATTTCAACGTGATTTGCGACGCCGTTCATCCCGATGTTGTTGTCGCGAATGGCGGCGATGATTCCGGAAACATGTGTGCCGTGTTTGATTTCTTCCTTGTCCGGCCCCATCACGTTGTTGTTGCCGTAATTTTTGTCATTGTAATTGTACGGATCATCGCCAACCCCTTTTCTTCCGTCAAAATTCACATTCAAATTGTAGTCCAATTGACCGGAAATATAATTTTTAAATTCTGTCAGTTCTTTTTCAAAATCTTCTCTTGTGCCGTTAGACAATACCTGCAACATGATGTTTCGGGATTGAAGCACTTTGGGGTCTGTAGATTTGATACCCTCCACATCTTCTTTGGTGTATGCTGTTTTTTTGAGATAATCTTTGATGGTTTGGTCAACTGTTACGATTAAATCCAACTGTTGTTTGGGTGCTTCCATCTCTTTGAGTTTCTCTTCTAATGACTTTTTAGCCCTTTGGTAGTCCGCAAAATCTGCTTGGTCGGCAGCGTTAATTTGGCTTTCTGTTTTTCCTTCAAACCGAGTTTTGTTTCTTTTGACGATTCGGGTTAATTCCAAATTTTCATGAACCGATTCCCCGAGAAAATTCCAACCGTGGATATCATCGATATAACCGTTGTTGTCGTCGTCTTTTCCGTTGTTCGGAATTTCTTTTGCATTGGTCCAAATGATAGCGGCCAAGTCTTCGTGTTCGATGTCAACGCCCGAATCAACCACACCCACGATGACTTTGACACCGTTTCTTCCGTTTAAAAGCTCCGCATACGCTTTGTTGACACTCATCCCCGGAATGGTGTCGGTAACCAAGTCAAAATTCATCCAGCTTTTGAGTTCACTTTCAGAAAGCTCGGAAGTTTTAACGGGCGTGCTGTCTATATTTTGAATCGGTGTTGAGACAATCGCCGGAACGCCACCGCAACTTTGCAGCAACAAAAATAAAATGGCGAGTAACAAAAATTTTGAGGTGTGTTTCATGGTATAAATATTAGAATGGGTATTGAAAATTTGTGATTTGTGATTTGTGATTTGTGACTTCTGATTTCTAACTTCTAGCTTCTGATTTGTGACTTCTGATTTTCTTTTTATTAAAAGACCTCTTCACAGTTTAAAACTTCTTTTAGGCGAATGCCTTTTTCGGTGTGTTGAAGCGTGATGATTTCGTGGTAAGGATCGTGTTCAAGAAACAACAACAGGTTTTGTTCGACTGCCAAATTGAGGAATCGCTTTTTTTCCTCCATGGTCAGCAGCGGTCGTGTGTCATAACCCATTACGTAGGGCAATGGAATATGCCCGGCTGTTGGTAGCAAGTCTGCCGTAAATGCTATTTTTTTGTCCTGATAAGAGATGATGGGTATCATTTGTTTTTCGGTATGCCCGTCGGCAAAGAACACATCAAAATTGAGATCGGTGGATCTGGTAAAATCGGCGGTGGTTTTTGATTGAACAAAATGAAGTTGACCGCTTTGCTCGATGGGAAGAATATTTTCATTGAGAAAAGAGGCTTTTTCGCGCGGATTGGGTTCGGTTGCCCATTTCCAATGATTTTCGTTGCTCCAAAAACGGGCGTTTTTAAAAAAAGGCGCATAGGTTTGTTCCGAAATCCTTCGGATGGCACCGCCACAATGATCGAAATGCAAGTGGGTGAGGAAAACATCGGTGAGGTCATCGGGATGAAAACCGTGTTTTGCAAGCGATTTTACTAAGGTATCATCGCCCCAAAGCGCGTAGTAACCAAAAAACTTTTCGGACTGCTTTTCGCCCATGCCGGTATCTATCAAAATCAATTTGTCGCCGTCTTCGATGAGCAGGCACCGAGCTGCCATATCAATCAGGTTGTTGGCATCCGCAGGATTGGTTTTGTTCCAAATTGTTTTGGGAACAACGCCAAACATGGCGCCACCGTCTAATTTGAATTTTTGGGTTTCTATTGAATATAATTTCACTGAAATGGGGTGTTGAGCTTAACTGTCAATTTATCCGCAAATTAAAAATTCTTGGAAAATTAACCTCCGAGTGCTTATTTAATTATGTAATTGTTAACAAATTTATATTTTTATATCGACTTTTTGAGATTAAAGTTTATCTTGTTAAAAAAAATTTATGTCTGAAATCGGTGGCATTGTTATTTTGGGAATTTTGGCGCAGTGGATGGCCTGGAGATTGAAAATTCCGGCCATTCTACCTTTGATTTTAATCGGTTTGCTCGTCGGGCCGATTTCTACTTTTTTTACGGAAGACGGAACCAAGTGGATTGAACCGGTCTGGAATGGGAAAGAGGGTTTTTTTCCCGACAAAGGGCTTTATAATTTTGTATCTCTTTCCATTGGTATTATATTATTTGAAGGTAGTCTGACCCTAAAAAAGGATGAAATTTTAAACGTGGGCGGTTCCATCTTGCGCCTGATCACCTTGGGTTCGATTATCACTTTTTTCGGCGCAGGATTTGCGGCACATTTTATCTTCTTTTTGAGTTGGCCTATCTCGTTTTTGTTTGCTTCGCTGATTATTGTTACCGGCCCAACGGTGATTGCGCCTATTTTGAGAAATATTCCCTTAAAAAAAGATGTTACGGCTATTCTTAAATGGGAAAGTATTCTCATCGATCCGATTGGTGCCTTGGTCGCGGTATTGGTCTTTGAATTTATCCGGGTCGAATTTGTAGGAACTAATACCCTAAACATTTTAGAAGAATTTGGTAAAATTGTTGTTTTCGGAAGTTTGGTTGGGTTTATATCTGCTTGGGTTTTGTATTTTTTTGTTAAGAAAAATTGGATTCCACAGTATTTGAAAAATGTGGTTTCACTGTCTTCTGTTTTAGCTGTTTTTGTGTTTTCAAATTACATAGCACATGAATCCGGGCTTTTGTCGGTGGTGGTAATGGGCATGGTTTTGGCCAATATAAAACTCCCCAACATCAAGGAATTGCTTCATTTCAAGGAGTCTTTGAGTATTTTATTGATTTCTATTTTATTCATTCTTCTGGCCGCAAACATGAATGTCGATGACATGCTATTGGTTTACAGTTGGAAAGCATTCGTGTTGTTTTTTATTGTAATACTGATTCTTCGTCCGTTGGCTGTTTTTGTCAGCACCGCTTGGTCAGGACTCCAAACCAATGAAAAATTGTTTATCAGCTGGGTTGGTCCGCGGGGAATTGTCGCCGCCGGTATCGCTTCCCTTTTCGGATTGGAATTGCGGTCTTTGGGTGTTGTCGGAGCTGAATACATCACGCCTTTGGTGTTTTTAATCGTACTCGGAACCGTGCTGCTCAATGCGACAACCGCCAGACCCATCGCAAAATTGTTGAAAGTTTATCTCGAAATGTCGGGTGGAATTATGATTATCGGCGCCAATAAAATATCGCGGTTGATTGCTTCTTATCTGGAAAAAAATAACCGGCACGTGGTTTTGGTTGACAGCAATAAGGTAAATATAGAAAAAGCTAAAAAATTAGGATTGTACGCTTTTGAAGCCAACATTTATGAAGACGATTTGTCGCAAGACATCGAATTGAGCGACATCGGATTCTTGATGGCTTTGACGGGAAGTACGGAAGTCAACGAATTCGCATTGCAACGATTCAAAAAAGAGTTTGGAGAAAACGGTGCGTTTCGACTCATTACTTCCGAAGAAATTCATCATCCCGAAAAAACAATCCCGCAAAGTCTTTTTTCAGACACCGCGAATTATCGAAAACTGATGGATGTCGCCTCTGTTTATCCGATTGTAAATGAAATAAAAATTCAATCAAGCCGACATTTCAATCAGATGAAAAGAGATTTGGAAACATCCGAAACCGCCGTGCCGCTTTTTGTCAAAGATTTTAAAGGCACTTTGCATATCTTGTCTTCCAAAGAAAACGTTCCGGTCGAAAAGGGTTATAAATTGGTTTATATCGGAAAATCGATAGATCCTGTTTCGGAGACGGAAATCAACCTTCTTCAGGATGTCAAATAAGCAAAGGGCTTTTGGCAATTGGTAAGGTAAATTTCACGTTTTTTATCGGATCTTAATGCTTCAAAATACCCAACTTTCTTCTAACAATACCAATTCATATGCTGTATCAATCGAAATGTTTCCGTTTTTGACTTCAACGGTTTCTCCGGAATAGGCATCTCGAAGTTTCGTGCCGTCTGCGAAAATTGTGCCGACTGAAAGGTTTTTTTTGCCGGTAGGGAGGTCTAAACCAACCACGACCTTATCCGTAAAATTGTTTTTCACATAAACCCGGCTGAAAACATAAGGCGATGCGGAAATCATTTGGTGAATGCCTGCGCCCACGGCGGGATGGTTTTTACGAAAAACGCCGAGTTTTTGCCAATGTGAAAGCAATATTTTCGTTTCCGGATTGTGTGCAATGTCATCCCAATTCATCTTAGAACGAAGCGTGGCATCGCCTTCTGTTCCTTCAATAATCAATGGACGTGCAGATTCGTCACCATAGTAAACTTGAGAGATTCCTGGCGTGAGCAGCAATTTGGTGGCGGTTTCAAAGGTTCGTTTTCGCGCTTGGTCAAAGGGTTGTCCGTCATCATGTGAGGTGAGGTAATTCACTGTGGTGAAATCTTTTAACGCAGTATTCAGCTGTTTGGAATATTTGGAAAACAATTGTTCGTAGCCCTCATTGGAGTCGTACTTCATCCCAAAATTAATCAATGCGTTGAAACCGTTTTCAAAATAATTCACCTTTCGGTCTCCGTAATCGTACCATTGCCCACTGGCTATGTTGTATCCATAAACTTCTCCTACGGTAAAGAAAGGATTGTCATCCAAAACTTTATCGGGGTTGTTGGTTTTCCAAGTTTGAAAGGCATAATCACATTGGTCTCTAAACTCCTTCCAGACGTATTCTTCGGTGTGCTTGACGGTGTCTGCACGATAACCATCCACCCCAAAATCCAAAATATAATCTGTCAGCCATTTGATGATATAAAATCGCGGTGCTCGCGGGTAGCCTGTGCGTTCGAAAAAAGCATCAAGCTCTTTCATTTCTTGTTCGTACCGCCCTTCAGCCTTCCATTTAGCAACCAACACTTCAGGTAAAGCTACATTTTCGTTGCTTTCGGTTAGAATATCAGGTAAGTTTTTAACCAACGTGCAACTGACAGTGTGTTCAAAATTATCATACGTACATTGGGTGTCGGTGCGCACCCAATCGTCCGGCCAAACAGGGTCCTTTTCAGTGACCGGGCCGGTGTGGTTGATTACGCCGTCCAAAACGACGCGAATGCCTTTGGCATGAGCTTTCTCAACCAATTCGCGCAGGTCAGTTTCGGTACCGAAATTGGGGTCGAGCCGTGTCCAGTCTTTTGCCCAATAGCCGTGAAATCCATAAGTAGCTCCGGTGCCTTCATCGATTGCATCGTGAATTTGTTCGACCAATGGGGTCAGCCAAATGGCATTGATGCCCAAATCGGTAAAATAGCCTTCATCGATTTTTTGAATTACGCCGCGAAGGTCGCCGCCTTCAAACCCGCGCAGTTTTCCGGTAGGTCGATTGCGATCAAAAAAGACCTCGTTGTCGGGATTGCCATTGTTGAATCGGTCGGTGAGTAGAAAATATAAATTGGCGCCTTCCCAAACAAAAGGGGCTTCGGGTTTTTCGGTTTTTGGCGAATCGCAAGCGGATGCAAACAGTAGTGGTAAAAATATCATACAGTAGTGGCGGAGTTTCATGGTTTGATTGATTTAAGAGCGTAATTATTCGATTTTTTTAAATCCGGGTTAAATTTAGTGAATCTTTTTTACCACAAAGACACAATGTTCACAGTGTTTTAAGATTTCGGTTTTTAAACTTACATTCTTTGTTTTTTCAATGCCAAGCCACAAAAACCCTTTAATTACTCTTTAAACGCCATCCATAAGCTTAACCGAATTGAAACTCACCAAAAGACCAAGTTTTGAATCTGTCAATTTTAGATATGTAAGATCCTGTGAGGTATGAATCTATGCCAAACCTTCGGCGGAAGTTACCTCAATAATCATTTTATTTTCAAATATCAAATCTATTCTGTAACCAGCGGGCTTGATTCCATTATAAACAACGGATAATGCAACTTGAGATTTAACATCTAATCCATTTTAAATCAATTCATAAACAAAACAAGTTTCAAGGGTTGCTTTCTAATAAACCGGAATATAACGGCCTATAATTATTTTGTCTATTGTATCTAAAACACAAAAAAAGCGAACCCTTTCGGCATTCGCTTTTTTTTATTTTATTTCTGCAAATTATTGTTTCTTTTCTGTTTTTATAACAATTTTCACTTCAGAATCACTACCTGCATTTTTATAGGCTTCTGCTTTGGTTTTCACTTCTGCAAGCGTGCCTTCAAATACTTTTTCTTCGACGATTTCATTTCCGTTTTCAGTCGTGGTAATCGTGACAATAGCGGTTGCTGAATTGTCCATGTCAGAGTGACTGATTTGGATATTTTTTTCGATGGTATGCACTTCTGAAGTTGTCGTTGAAGGACTCAAAGCAATACTTGGCGCAATCACCAAAGCTACAACCGACATGAGCTTCAACAAAATATTTAAAGATGGTCCTGAAGTATCCTTAAACGGATCACCCACAGTGTCGCCAACCACAGCGGCTTTGTGCGGTTCGGAACCTTTGTAATACATTTTCCCCTGAATCTCAACACCGCCTTCAAACATTTTTTTGGCGTTGTCCCAAGCACCACCCGCATTCGATTGGAAGATGGCCATCAGTACACCAGTAACGGTCACGCCGGCTAAAAGCCCACCCAACATTTCGGGGCCACCCAAAAATCCAAAAACGACCGGCGTTGCAACTGCTAATATGCCCGGCAAAACCATTTCTTTGATGGAAGCTTTGGTAGATATTTCCACACATTTTTTGTAATCTGCCAATCCATCGGCTTGGTCAAAAATAGCACGATCTTCTTTGGTGATTTTAGACAAGTCAGAATCGTATTTTTTCATGATTCCCAAAGCGGCTTTCAGTTCGGGTATTTCGGCAAATTGTCTTCTCACTTCCTGAATCATCGACATGGCCGCACGACCAACTGCACTCATCGAAAGGGCTGAAAAAACAAAGGGTAACATCCCGCCAATAAGCAATCCGGCCATGACATCAGATTTAGAAATATCGATAGATCCGATTTTGGCTTGTTGCATAAAAGCAGAGAATAAAGCCAAGGCGGTCAATGCAGCCGATGCAATGGCAAAGCCTTTTCCAATGGCAGCCGTGGTATTTCCGACGGCATCCAATTTATCGGTGCGTTCGCGAACTTCTTTTGGCAACTCTGCCATCTCGGCGATACCACCGGCGTTGTCAGAAATCGGCCCGTAAGCGTCCACTGCCAACTGGATTCCGGTGTTGGCCAACATCCCAACGGCAGCAATGGCAATTCCGTAAAGTCCGGCAAACTTGTAGGATAATATAATTGCCGCAGCAATCAATAAAGTTGGAATGGCTGTTGACATCATACCCACGCTCAAACCGGCAATGATATTGGTTGCCGATCCGGTTAGCGATTGATCCACGATGCCTTTAACCGGTTTTGTACCTGTTCCCGTGTAATATTCGGTGATTTTTCCAACACCCAACCCGGCGACCAGACCAACGATTGTGGCGATGAAAACACCCAACGAGCTGTATTCTTTCCCAAGATAAGTCCAAGAAGCAGGCAAAAAAGCATCAATCATAAAATAAGAAACGACTACCATCACACCTGCAGATAAAAATTCGCCGATGTTTAATGCTGTTTGTGGATTTCCACCTTCTTTTACGCGGACAAAAAAGGTTCCGAAAATAGAAACCAATATGCCGGCCGCAGCCAAAGCCAAAGGTAAGTATATGGCACCCAACTTAAATTCACTAAATTCGGGTAGCCCAAAAAACACAGCTCCCAAAACCATGGTTGCAATGATTGACCCCACAAAAGACTCAAACAAGTCAGCACCCATCCCGGCCACATCACCCACGTTGTCACCAACATTGTCGGCAATAGTCGCTGGATTCAACGGATGGTCTTCCGGAATACCGGCTTCAACTTTACCTACCAAATCCGCACCCACATCGGCTGCTTTGGTGTAAATACCACCTCCCACACGGGCAAAAAGTGCAATGGAGGAAGCACCCAAAGAAAATCCTGAAATTACATTGAGGATAACCAACAATCCATTCGCATCATCTATGTTGTAAAGTTCACTGAAAACAATCAACAGCACGCTGATTCCGATGACACCCAAAGAAACCACACCCAGACCCATAACGGCACCACCCGAAAAAGCAACTTCAAGAGCCTTGTTCAAAGAAGTACGCGCCGCTTGGGTTGTTCTGACATTTGCTTTGGTGGCGATGCGCATACCGATGAAACCTGCCAAGGCAGACATCAAAGCACCGACCACAAAAGACAAAGCGACAAAAGCAGTAGAGTCTGCATCTGCTTCACCTTTGAAAACCAGCAAAACAGCCACGGCCAAAATAAATACTGAAAGCACCTTGTATTCCGCTTTCAAGAACGACATGGCTCCATCTGCAATGTTTTGAGCTATTCTTGCCATTTTCTCGGTCCCGACTTCTTGCTTGATGACCCAAGCCGATTTAAAGTACATAAAGACCAATCCGATTACTCCCGAAAGGGGAATTAAGTAAAATAAACTTTCCATCTATTGATTGTTTTTGGTTTGTTTTTTAAAGTGGCTAAAATTAGTAAAATATACTTAATATAAAAATCAGTGATTTCAAAGTATAAATCACTGATTTTGTATATAATAAAATTAAATAAGACGGGGTGATTAGGTAAGAAACAAAAGTTTTCCCGACCTCAAACGCTTAACTGTGAAATGGTGAGCTTAAAGTGTGATAACTAGATGGTTTGCGAAAAAGTAGGTTTGTCCATGTTGTGATTGTGCAATCTTTTATCAAAAGCCATACAAACGTTGCGAACATAGGGTCTGCCTTCCGGCGTGATTTGAATTCCACCATGGGTTAAATTGACAAAACCGTCTTCAATCAAATCTTGAAGCCGATCCAAAATGACATCCACCTCTTCGATGCTGTCATCACGGTTAATCCAAGAAGTTTCAAACCGACACATCAAGTTGAGGATGTGTTTGCGAATGACCAAATCTTCATGTGTGAGCGAGTGTCCTCTGTGAACAGGAAAATTTCCGGCAGTAACAGCAGCCATATAATCTTTTAACGATTTAATGTTTTGACCAAATGCATACCAACTGTCTCCAATGGAAGACACGCCGAGGCCAATCAACAATTTGGTATTGGTGGTTGTGTAGCCCATAAAATTTCTGTGCAGTCGGCCGTTTTTGAGTGCTACGCTCAGGCTTTCTTCCGGCAGTGCGAAGTGATCCATTCCGATTTCTTCATATCCCAAGCCGGTGAGCAGGGATTTTCCTGCCAAAAACAATTTCAATTTTTCGTCATCTTTGGGAATGTCTTGATCGTCAAAACCGCGTTGACCGTTTCCTTTAAGCCAAGGCACGTGTGCATAACTGTAGAAAGCAATCCGATCCGGGCGAAGTTTTGCCGTCAGGCTGATGGTTTTTATGATGCTGCGCAAGGTTTGGAAAGGCAAGCCGTAAATCAAATCGTGTCCGACGGATTCGTATCCGATTTCCCTTGCCCAATTGGTGACGTTGGCGACATTTTCAAAAGGTTGAATTCTGTGGATGGCTTTCTGTACTTTGGGATCGTAATCTTGAATACCAAAACTTACCCTCCTGAAACCTACGTCATACAAAGCTTGCAGATGTGCTTTGGTGGTATTGTTTGGATGGCCTTCAAAACTAAATTCGTGACCTTTTGCCACTTTAGATTTTGATAAAATACCGTTAATCAGTTTTTTGAGATTCTCAGGCGAAAAAAAAGTAGGTGTGCCACCGCCTAAATGGATTTCTCTGACCAAAGGTTTTTCATCAAACAAATCGAGATAAAGATCCCATTCTTTTAAGATGACATCCAAATATGGTGTTTCGTTTTCATGCCGGAGCGTGATGTGTTTGTTGCATCCGCAAAAAGTACACAAACTTTCGCAAAAAGGGAGGTGAATGTATAGACTGATGCCGAATTGACTGTTGGTCTCGGCAAAAACATGTTTGACAGACTTTTGCCAATCACCCACTCGAAACAAGTCCTCATCCCAATAAGGAACAGTAGGATAGCTTGTGTATCGAGGCCCGGGAACGTTGTATTTCTGTATAAGTGGTGACTGCATGAAATCGGAATATTTGCCAAAAGTAGGACGCTTTAAAAAAACATAACATGATTTTTGTCATAAAGTTGAGAAAAGCATTTATATCTGTCAAATTTAACAATAAATGAAATTAATTAGTTCTTCTTTCAAAACAATTCATTTTTTTCCTATTTTTATTGAATATTCAAACCACCCTTATGCGATACCTTAAAAAATTTCTGTATTTCTTACTCATCTTCTTTGTTTTATTGATAGGAACGCTCTATGCGACCGACCACGATTATCTGTTAAAAGCGGTACAAACCATTTATCTGAACGGCCATAAAACAGCTTTTTTAGATGACTACAAATATTTTGACAACCTAACCATTAAAAAATCCAAACAGCCACAAGCTTGGCCTAAACATGCGGATTACAACAAAACCTCTCAAACATCCGCACTCGAGAAAATCAACGGAGAACTTGGAACTGTAGCTTTTTTAATCATCAAAAACGACAGCATTTGGAGTGAACACTATTACGAAGGATATGATGAGAACTCAAAGAGCAATTCGTTTTCCATGGCAAAAAGTTATGTCACAACCTTGCTTGGCAAAGCCATCATGGATGGAAAAATAAAAAGCCTCGACCAGAAAGTGGCTGATTTTTTTCCTGAATTTAACCAAGGATTGGGTGCGAAACTCACCGTGGGCGATTTGTCTTCCATGGCATCGGGCTTGGAATGGGACGAGTCTTATTACAGCCCGTTTTCCATCACCACCCGAGCCTATTTTTATGATGATTTAGATGAAATGATGCTCCGATTAAAAGTCACCGGCGAACCCGGAAAATCCTATAAATATCTCAGCGGAAACACCCAATTGTTGGGCATGGTCATCGAAAAAGCAACGGGTAAAAAAATGGCCGATTACTTGTCTGAAAATTTCTGGCAACCGACCGGTTCTGTCAACGATGCACTTTGGCAAACCGACCGACCCGGCGGGACTGAAAAAGCCTATTGTTGCATCGCGAGCAACGCCAGAGATTTTGCGCGTTTCGGAAAGCTGTACAAAGATCACGGGAAATGGAACGGTCAGCAATTGATTGATTCGGCTTTGGTCGCTAAATTTACCACTGCCCGATTCAAAGAAAGTCCGCAATATGGTTACGGTTGGTGGTTGCACCAACAAGATGGAAAAAGTTTTTTTATGATGCGCGGTCACCTTGGGCAATACGTCATAGTGGAGCCGGAAGACAATGTGATAATCGTCAGATTGGGCCATCGAAAAAGTCCGGATGAAGGAATTGGTGCTTTTACCAAAGACATCTCCGTTTACATAGAAGAAGCCTACAAAATGCTCGGAAATTAAATTCTCATTAATCAAAATTGACTTCGATGCTCCAAAATATTCGACTTCAAAACATTTTGTTTCTCGATATCGAGACTGTTCCCGAACAAGCTGATTTTGATCTGTTAGATGAAAAATCAAAAGTACTTTGGGAGAAAAAATCAGAATACCAACGCAAAGACGGACAAAGTCCGGCTGAATTTTACGAACGTGCAGGTATTTGGGCAGAATTTGGTAAAATCATCTGCATCTCTGCCGGATTTATCTCCAATCAAAACGGCAGAACTTTTCGGATAACTTCTTTCAGCGGCGAAGAAGTAGCCTTGCTCAAAAAGTTTAAAAATCTGTTGGAAGAACATTTCAACGGGCCGCAACATGTGCTTTGCGCGCACAACGGCAAAGAATTCGATTTTCCATACATCGCCCGAAGGATGATCATCAACGGGATATCCATTCCCGATAAACTCAATCTTTTTGGCAAAAAACCATGGGAAATTGCCCACCTCGACACCATGGAACTTTGGCGATTTGGCGATTACAAGCATTTCACTTCGCTGAATTTACTCACCCATATTTTGGGAATTCCATCGCCCAAAGGAGACATCGATGGCAGTCAGGTTGCCCATGTCTTTTACAAAGAAAAAGATTTAAACAGAATTGTACGCTACTGCGAACGAGATACGATTGCCATCGTGCAGGTTTTTCTCAAATTCAGAAATGAAAATCTGTTGACAGATGATGAAATTGTGGTGGTGGGGAATGATTAAATTTTAAACTTTGCGTTTTTGTCTTTGCGGCTTTGTGTGAAAGATCCCTTCAAATCCTAATTGCGTTAAATTGCCCCGTTTTTCCTAAATTTGTGACTAAAGCAACTCATCCATTGTGAATAAATCCGCCGTAAAACCCATACTCGAAGTTGAAAATCTAAGCGTTTCTTTTGGTTCCGGTGCAGGACAAAAAAAAGTGCTTCACAATCTTTCTTTTCAGGTTTATCCAAATGAGATTTTGGGAATTGTCGGTGAATCGGGTTCGGGAAAATCAGTCACTTCACTGGCGTTGATGGGATTGCTCCCAAAAAAAACAGCAGCCATCACGCAAGGCACCGTGTTTTTTGAAAATAAAAATTTAGCCAACCTCACAAATGAGGCATTCAGACAAATACGCGGCAACGAAATCAGCATGATTTTTCAAGAACCGATGAGTTCACTCAATCCGTCGATGACCTGTGGGAAACAGGTGGTCGAAGTACTGAAAAACCACACTAATTTGTCGAATGAAGCTGCCAAAAATGAAACCATTGAACTTTTTGAAAAAGTAAAATTGCCACGTCCGCAAACCATGTATAATGCCTATCCGCACCAAATTTCAGGCGGGCAAAAACAGCGGGTGATGATCGCCATGGCACTGGCGTGCAAACCTAAAATTCTGATTGCCGATGAACCCACAACGGCACTCGATGTAACTGTTCAAAAAGAAATTATCCTTTTGCTGAAAAGCATTCAAAAAGAAACGGGCATGAGCATCCTGTTTATCTCCCACGATTTGACTTTGGTTTCGGAAATAGCCGATCGGATTTTGGTGATGTATCAAGGTGAAATTGTCGAGCAAGGCGATACGGAAGCCATTTTTCGTCAGCCCAAAGAGCTTTATACCCAAGCTTTGCTCGAAGTTCGCCCCAAAACCTCTGTTCGCCTCAAACGACTCCCGACTATCGCCGATTTTAAAAACAACACCATCGCCAAAACGGAGATTACGACTTCTGACAGACAACGAATGCATGAGAAAATGTATGCACAAACGCCGCTATTGGAAGTAATTGATTTAGAAAAAACCTATTTCAGCAAAACCGGCGTTTTTGGCAAGTCGATAAGTTTCAAGGCGGTGGATGGCGTGAGTTTTAAAGTGTATGAAGGCGAAACCCTCGGCTTGGTCGGCGAGAGTGGTTGCGGCAAATCGACTTTGGGCAATGCCATCACGCGGCTTGAGCCTGCTACTTCCGGAAAAATCCTATACCGCGGGCAAGATTTGACCAAACTTTCCGAGGCTGAAATGCGCAAATTGCGCAAAGACATTCAAATCATTTTTCAAGACCCTTATGCTTCACTCAATCCGCGCATCCGGGTTGGTGATGCCATTATGGAGCCCATGAAAGTACACGCTTTGTTTGCTTCAGACGCTGAAAGAAGACAAAAAACCATTGAGATTTTGGAAAAAGTCGGTCTCGATAAATCGTTTTTTTATCGTTATCCGCATGAATTTTCAGGTGGTCAGCGACAACGGATCGGGATTGCCCGTGCCATTGCGCTTTCACCCAAACTCATCATTTGCGACGAGTCGGTTTCGGCACTCGACATCTCGGTACAAGCGCAGGTGTTGAATTTACTGAATGATTTGAAGGACGATTTCGGCTTCACCTATATTTTTATTTCACACGATTTGGCGGTTGTCAAATACATGTCCGATCAGTTGATGGTGATGCGTGACGGGAAAATAGAAGAAATTGGCGATGCGGATGAAATTTATTTCCATCCGAAAAAAGAATATACACAAAAACTCATCGCTGCGATTCCGAAGGCAATTTAGCTTATCGTTCTCCTTTCCACTCCGCTAAAAATTGCGCGAGGTAATTTTCCATAAAACGATGTCGGTCGTTGGCAATTTTTTGAGCAGTTTCGGTATGCATCCGATCTTTGAGTAACAGCAGTTTTTCGTAGAAATGATTGAGCGTCGGGGAAACCGTTTTTTTGTAAGTTTCCTTATCCATGTTCAGGTTGGGTTTCACTTCAGGATTGTACAATTCCCGATTTTTAAAACCCCCGTAATTAAAAGTTCGCGCGATACCGATGGCACCTATGGCGTCCAACCGGTCGGCATCTTGAATGATGTCTAATTCCTTGGAACGAAATTTTTGGGGAAAATTCCCGCCTTTAAACGAAATGTTTTCAATAATCTTCACCACATGATTGACGGTTTCAGCATCCACACCTTCTTGTTCAAGAAATGCAAGAGCCACTTTCGGCCCGATGGTTTCGTCGCCATTGTGAAATTTTGAATCGGCCACATCGTGCAACAAAGCACCCAGCGTAATTACCGTTTCATTCGCTTTTTCTGATTTGTTGATGCGCACCGCCATTTTATAAACCCGCTCCACATGAAACCAATCGTGACCGGCTTCGGCACCTTGCAGTTGTGTTTTTACAAATCGAATGGTATTCTGAATAATGCTTTCCGTGTTTTTCATTTTCAAAATTGAAGTTAAAAAAACCACGCTTTCGGCGTGGTTTTTTCGTTGATATCCGAAGAGATTAACAGAACTCTTCGTAGGCTTGGGTCAGGTTGTCGGCAATCACTTCAGCCGGACGACCCTCGATGTGGTGTCTTTCGAGCATGTGCACCAACTCACCGTCTTTGAATAGCGCGATGCTGGGCGAAGAAGGCGGAAACGGAGCCATGTGGCTTCTCGCTTCGTCAACGGCTTCGCGATCGACACCGGCGAAAACGGTCACCAAATGATTGGGTTTTTTTGCGCCTTTGATGGAGTGTTTAACTGCCGGACGGGCATTGGCAGCCGCACAACCACAGACCGAATTGACAACCACCAAAGTGGTGCCTTTTTGCTGGATAGCTTGGGTTACATCTGAAGCGGTGTACAATTCTTGAAAACCTGCATTTGTTAGGTCGTCACGCATGGGTTTTACTAATTCGGGTGGATACATATCGTTCTTTTTTAAATCAATTTTTCAGGGCAAAGATAGGGAAAATAACAAACTTTGTCTTAGCTTATAGCGGTTTCTTTGTAAGATGAATCTTGGAGTAAACACCAATGCGATTAGCGCGAAGCCGATTGTTGAAGCGTCATATTGATTTAGAATTACATTTTTTTGGAAAAAGAATGGTAGTTTGCTTCGGTTTCATAATAATCCACTTCGCCATTTGCTTTTTTCAGCACGATGTAGGCCTCAGATTTGTCCACTTTCTTCCCGCTAAAAGGATCAACAGCCATCCGCGAATTCTCCTCTTTATTCAATCGGTACACACACATTTCGCAACAGCCATAATACGTTTTACCATTGACGGGTACGGCTATCTGAGCTTTTCCCATAAAGGCATTATTCACCATACACACCAAGTCGTTTGGCACTTGCTCGCCAACCTGATACACCTTCGCCGGAATAAAAGTTTCTCCTATGTTTGTTTTTTCAACTTGCGATTGCGCTTCAATTTGCGTAGTTGATTTATCAACTTTTTCTTGATTTTTGGGAGCATGGTTGCAGGATATAAAGGCAACGCCTATCAGTAAGGTGCTCATTAAGTGAATTGAATTTTTCATTTGTTTAAAATTTAAAAGATTACAGTTACGCATGTTTATTAAAATTATTGAATTGTTTTTGTGACTTCTCCGCAGCCAATCATTTTGGCTCCGTAATACGGGTTTTCAACGGTTTTGGAAACACTCAGCCATTCGGCACCTTTGTTTTGGTTGGCCATCGGGCAATATTGCACGTAAAACGTTTGCTCAAACGGTCCGAAATCGTGCGTCATTTCTATCAGGATGTTGGACAGTTCAATAAAAACAGTTCGGGCTTCATCGATTTTTTTGGTTTGCAAAAATTGAGTTGTCTGCACATTCATCCGTTTTTGATAATCCATCCATTTGTTGTGGTTGTCTCCTTTAAATAAACCCATGCTGGTTCCCGAAACAGCTTTTTGCAGAGCCTTGACCTGTTTGTCTGCCTCGGCAAAATTATCTTTTACCAAAGCGTTTTTCAGAAGTATGTATTGATTGACCAATTTTTCTACGGCTTCTTTGGCTTCTTTGGATAAGACCTTTGTTTCGCCGGTTGTTTTGGTAGTTGTTTTTTCGCTTGTGGAGTTTGCATCCATATTCATCCCACCGTGGTTGTGTCCGGTCATGGCTGCACCGCCTTCGGGACGCATCATGCTGGGTTTGCCCGCCAATTGTGCCGCGGCATCTACCGTAAACGTTCCGTAGGTGACTATCTCTTCACCGTTTTCCAAGCCTGACTTCACCTCGTAGGCATCGCCCAAAGAGGCTCCCAAAGTGACTTCACGCAAGCTGAAATACACTTTTGTGTCCGTTGCAGTTTTTACATACACCACCGAGCGTTCGCCCGTCCACATCACCGCAGATTTTGGAACGGAGAGTGAAGCTGTTGAAGAAGTTTTCAACTCATTTTTGACAATTCCTGTGGCGAACATTTCGGGTTTAAAAGTTCCTTTTGGATTTTTCACTTCCACCCGAGCCATGGTTACGCGCGTTTGCGGATCGATCACTGGATCGATAAATGCCACAACACCTTCAAATTTTTCTCCGGGAATCGATGACAACGTATAGCTCACTTTATCACCTACTTTCACCCAAGGCAAATCGCTTTCATAGACTTCAAACTGCACCCACACACTCGATAAATCGGCTATTTCATAAACCGGCGTGCCACGTTGTACATAATCGCCTAAATTCACTTTTTTCTCCACCGCAATACCATTGACATCCGATAAAATCGGGAAACGATCGATGGGTTTGCCGTTTTCTAAAATACGGTTGATCTGCGCTTCTGAAATCTTCCAGTTTATGAGCTTGTTTTTTGCGGCATTGAACAATTCGGGTTGTGTAGCTTTGATTTTGTTTGCCTGCAAAAGTTCTTGTTGCGCCGTGACCAATTCGGGAGAATACACCATTGCGAGCACTTTTCCGCGGGAAACCGGTTCGCCCGTAAAATTGACATTCAACTGCTCGATTCGTCCGGGAATGTGTGACGATTGCACATAGACTTTTCGTTCATCAGCCTGTACCTTTCCGTTGAGGCGAATTTCGCGCGTGCCTGATAGACGCTCGCTCCCGACGACTGTCGTCTGAATGTTGGCAAGCTTCATGGCATTTTCAGTCATTTCCAAAGCCATCGGGTTTGCGTCCGAATCACCGCCACCTGACGCAGGAATCAAATCCATGCCGCAAATCGGGCACTGACCGGGTTCGTTCATCCGAATCTGCGGATGCATGGAGCATGTCCAAATCTGATGATTCGATGACTCATTAAGTTGATGATTTGATGAGCCTATTTCAGACTGATAAACCGCTTTTTCGGGTTCTGGCTTCGATGGTTTGATTAACCAACCGATTAGGAGTCCGATAAACAAAGTGATTCCGAGGAGTACGTATTTGTTTTTGATTAAATCTTTCATGACTAAAGTTTTTATTGTGTTTTTCCGTTGAGATAATCCAAATATGATTTTGTAACCATATACTTTCTAAATGATGCAGATACAGCCATTTTATATTTGATTAATTGCTGTTGAATTGTCAATATTTCTTGAATGTCGGCAGTGCCATTTTCATAAGCACTTAAAATTAATTCAAGTGTTTGCTGCGTTTTTTGTGTTTGAGATTGATACAATTCAATTTGCTTTTGCGCCTTTTCGAGTTCAAACAAATTGGTTTCCCAAGTACTCGACAATTGGTTTTCAGTCTCCGTTTTCATTTCCGAATAGGCTTTTTGCAGCAAGTTGGCCTCTTGCTGTGCGGCTTTGTATTTTTTCCTGAAAATGGGTAGCGAAATACTTACCACCGGCATGATGGCATCTTGTCCGTTATCCGAAAAATTGACATCCGAACGCTCGCTGATGATGCTGTAATCTATTCCCAATCCGAAGTCAGGAAAACCACTTTTGACAGCGACTTTTTCCTGTGCCTGCGCTGCCTGCATTTTTTTGTCCCACTGTTGCACTCTCGGATTTTCTGAAAGGTTTTGTTGAGACAATACGATTTCCTTGTCAAACAACATCGGAATCGAATCTGGGATCGACACGAATAAAGTGTCGGGTCGGTTGAGCAAGCGATTAAACTGCACTTCGATCGGTTTTCTCGAATCCTGAAAGATTTCGATGTCCGTGCGGTTGTCGTTTTGCATGATATCCACCCGGATGACATCGGTCATCGGAGCCGTGCCGTTTTCGAATTTGCTCAAAGCCAAAGTGCGGAAGGTCTCCAATATGCGGCCATTCGCCATTTTGTGGTGGATGTGATGCTTCACTTCGTAGAGTTCGTAATAGGCGGTTTTTACTTTGAAAAACAGTTCATTTCTGCGATCCAAATAGGCTTGGAATTTGGCATCTGCCTCCAGCGCGGCTACCTCTTTTTTAGCTTTGAGCGTGCCAAACCAAGGGAAAGATTGCATCAGCGAAAACCGCGCTTCTTGCGTGCCCACCCGGGTTTCAATCATCTGCCCGAGCGCACTCATGCTGAGAGCCGGATCGGGCAGGCTGCTTACTTGCGGCAGGCGTTGCATGGATGCTTCAAACTCCAAGTAGGCTGCTTTCACACCCGGGTTGTTCTCCGCTGCGATTTTTAAATAATCGTCCAAAGATTGCGCCTTTACAAAAGCAGACATCATTGTCAGAATAATGCAAAGCTGCCAAATATTTTTAGTTCTCGTAAACATTTTCAATGATTTTTATATTGTCCATTTCCTTTTTCATTCTTTATCTCCGTCACATCGAGCGCAGTGTTTTTTTGTCTCATCGAGCGCAGTCGAGATGCATTTCGGGTCTCGACTGCGCTCGACCTGACAATTGAATTTTTCACTATTCATTTTTAATATTATTTATTGAAACCTCTCTTTCCCGCCAAATCGATTGAAAAACAGGAACGACGAACATCGTCATCACTTGCAACAACATCCCGCCAAAAGTCGGAATCGCCATCGGTATCATGATATCCGAACCTTTTCCGGAGGAGGACAGCACCGGCAACAAAGCGATGATGGCAACAGCCGCAGTCATCATGGCCGGACGCACCCGTTTTTTACCGGCTTCCAACACGGCGGCACGAACTTCGGGCACCGTTTGCGGATTGCGTTCTTCAAAAACCTGATGGATGTAGGTTCCCATGATCACGCCGTCATCCGTAGCGATGCCAAACAAGGCGATAAACCCGACCCAAACCGCCACACTCAGGTTGATGGTGTGCATCTGAAACAAATCGCGCATGTTGATGCCAGCAATGTCAAAATTCATAAACCATCCTTGCCCGTACAGCCAAATCATTAAGAATCCGCCTGCAAAAGCAACAAAAACGCCGGAAAAGTGAATGGCAGAAGCCGTGACGGTTTTAAATTGGAAATACAATAAAAGAAAGATGAGCATCAGACTGATTGGGATCACAATCGTCAAACGTTTTGTGGCACGGATTTGATTCTCATAACTACCGGAAAATTTATAACTAATTCCCGCGGGAACTTTCAATTCGCCTGATTGAATTTTTTGATTGATAAACCGTTGTGCTTCCTCTACAACATCCACTTCTGCGCGGTCTTCTTTTTTGTCAAACAAAACATAGCCTACCAAAAAGGTTTCTTCACTTTTGATCATTTGCGGACCGCGAACGTATGCTACATTGACCAAATCTCCCAACGGAATTTGCACGCCGGTTGGGGTGGGAATCAGAATGTTTTTGATGCTTTCCGGATTGTCGCGTAATTCCCTTGGGTAGCGAACCCGAACAGGGAAACGCTCTCGTCCTTCCACGGTGGTGGTGACGGGCATACCGCCGATAGCTACTTCGATGGCTTGTTGCAGCTGCTCCACGCTTAGCCCGTATCGCGCAATTTTGCTTCGGTCTATGTTGAGTTCGAGATATGGTTTCCCGACGATGCGGTCTGCAAAAACCGATTCCGTTTTGACCGAGGGAACTTCTTTTAAAATCGATTCGATTTGCATGCCAAAAGTCTCAATGGTTTTCAAATCGGGGCCGTAAACTTTGATGCCCATGGGTGCGCGCATGCCGGTTTGCAACATGATCAGTCGCGTTTGGATAGGCTGCAATTTGGGTGCGGAAGTCACGCCGGGGAGTTTCGTCACACGTACGATTTCTTCCCAGATATCGTCGGGGTTTTTGATTTGCGGTCGCCAGTTTCGAAAATATTCTCCATTCTCTTTTCTGACCAAATCCTTTTGTGAAATACCTTTTGTCAAGGCTTCTGCTTGTGTGACCGATTCACCGGATTGTAACACAAATTTTCCATCACGATCTATTTTGAAGGTAAGTCGATGCCCATCCTCGTCTGCAATATATTCCGGTTTGTAGTTCACGATGGTTTCATACATTGAAATAGGCGATGGATCTAAGGCACTTTCGGCTCTTCCTAATTTTCCAACGGACATGTCCACTTCGGGTATGTTGGCCAAAGCACGATCTAAGGTTTGTAAAACATCTTTGCTTTGTTCGACACCCGCATGCGGCATCGAAGTAGGCATCAGCAAGAAACTACCTTCGTTGAGCGGCGGCATAAATTCTTTGCCTACGCCGGGAAAGGTATTGGAGATGCCCGACCATACCGAAGTGGTGCGTACGTTGACCCCCAACTTGTCAAAACCCCAAGAAATCCACCCGAACGTTGTGGCAAAACCAAGCCAAATAATAATCCCGAGTGTCACAAAAAATCCGGGGATAAGCAAGAATTTTTTCTTATTCTCCAAACACCATTTCAGGATGGGTTCATAAAAATGGACGATGGTCATCAAAACGCCTAAAATCAATCCTAATAAAATTACTGTAAAGAAAAAATTGACGAGTAAATTATTGCCATGACCCAGAGGTCGCCATTCTTCGGTAAGCAGAAAAACCGTCACGGTCAAGACGATACCGAGGGTTATTTCGGTGGTGTATTTCCCGATTTTTTGCGGAAGTTGGTCATGAAAAATATTTTTTAAACCAATAAGAGTCAATGCCAGCGGAAGCCACATACCAAAGTAGATGGCGAACACAACACCGGCAAGAGCCAAACTGATATTTCCTATTTTTTTGGTTTTTTCTTTTTTGATATCGGTGGCGAAAAACCAATACGCCAACGTAGGCAGTACGATGATTCCCAAAATAAAAGAGGCAGACAGCGCAAAGGTTTTGGTGAAAGCAAGCGGTTTGAACAATTTTCCTTCAGCGTTTTCCATAAAAAACACCGGCAAGAAACTGACGACGGTTGTTGCCAAAGCCGTGGTGATGGCAGAAGATACTTCCACGGTTGAACTGTGAATAAGTTCGAGTAAAGCTTTTCCTTTTTTGCCTTTGTTTTCGGGCAGTTCGAGATGCCGAATGATGTTTTCGACAAACACGATGCCCACGTCCACCATCACACCGATGGCGATGGCGATTCCCGAGAGGGCGACTACATTGGCATCGACGCCGGTATAGCGCATTACCACAAAAGTCATCAGCACAGCAACGGGCAACAAACTCGATATCAAGATGGAAGCGCGTAGGTTGAGCACCAACACGATGACCACCAAAATACTGATGAGTATCTCATGCGAAAGTGCGGTTTCCAGCGTGCCGATGGTTTCGTGAATCAGTTGGGTACGGTCGTAAAAGGGAACGATGGTGACTCGGCTGACGGTTCCGTCTTTCAATACTTTGGTCGGCAAGCCGGGTGCGAGAACTTTGATTTTTTCTTTGACTTGGTTGATGACCGCCAATGGATTGGCACCGTATCGAGCCACGACCACACCACCCACAACCTCCGCGCCACCTTTGTCCAACACACCACGGCGTGGAGCCGGACCCAAGTGAACCACAGCTAAATCTTTGATTAAAATGGGAATGTTGTTGTTGACCGCCACCACCGCGTTTTCTAGGTCTTCAATCGATTTTACGTAACCCAAACCGCGAACCAAATATTCTGCTTTGTTGATTTCCACTGTTTGTGCACCAATGTCACGGTTGCTGTTTTTAACTGCGGAAGCCACTTTATCTAAACCGATTCGGTATGCTTTTAAAGCTTCCGGATTCACATCGATTTGATATTCCTGCACATAACCGCCCACCGAAGCTACTTCCGACACACCTTCCACCGCATTCAATCCGTATTTCACGTAAAAATCTTGGATGGTGCGCAGTTCATGCAAATCCCATCCGCCGGTGACATTGCCCAGCGAATCGCGCCCTTCCAGCGTGTACCAATAGACCTGTCCCAATGCCGTTGCGTCCGGACCTAAAGTGGGTTGGACATCGTTGGGAAGTAAATTTGCCGGCAGCGAATTCAGTTTTTCAAGTACCCGTGTACGTGACCAGTAAAACTCGACATCTTCACTAAAAATGATGTTAATCATCGAAAACCCGAACACGGATGAACTCCGAATGGATTTTACACCCGGTATGCCCAGCAGAGAAGTGGTGAGCGGATAGGTAATTTGATCTTCAATATCCTGCGGAGAGCGTCCGGGCCAATTGGTGAAAACGATTTGCTGGTTTTCGCCAATATCGGGAATGGCATCAACAGGCACGGGGTCTTTGGGAAGAAATCCGGTGTTCCAATTGAACGGAGTCGTTATCAATCCCCAGGAGATAAATGACAACAACAACAGGGCAGTGACCAAACGGTTTTCCAGAAAATAACGTATGACTTTTGAAAGCATTTTTTTGATTTTAAGAATGAAAAAATCGCTGAGAAATTGAAAAATACTCAGTTAAACGCAGCCTAAAGAAGACTGCTTCATTCTAAAAATCAAATGCGGAAAACTTGGTGAAGTACGGTAATGTCTTGAACAATCGGAGGCGGGTAGTAGTGAAAGGTCTCCGGATTATTTTTGGAAGCGTCAAAAAACAAATAATCAAAACTGTATATAACTGCTGCTAAAAAAACTTGGTGGTCAATTGATAAAGCTTGCGTCGCCGGATTCACCTGATCTTGACCTTGAATTGAAACCACGCGGTCGTTACAGCAAGATTTTTTGGGGGTGTGGCAAGTGCTTTCAGGAATCTCAACCACGGATTCCATGCCACAGCCTTCGGCATGTTTAAAAATGGCTACATCTGTGATTTTATCACCGCAAAAATGTTGATAGACCGTAAAAGACGTAGTGGACACCAACACAGTGAGTGCCATAAAAACCGATAGAAATTTTGTGCTGGTCTTAAACATAAATGCAAAGTTACGACAAAAACATACACACAAAATGATATTTGTCAGGTTTTTACGTTTTTCTTAAAACCAATTCTTCGAATCTCTGCTTGTATGAAACACTCCGACAACTGTGATAATCTTAACATCCTTGACTAAAGAATAGTTTTTAAGGATTTTAATATACTGGTTAATTCTTTTTTTGAGGTGCTATGCAAAAAATCCTTTGATTGTTTAAAGCGAACAATCGAGGTCTCTTGTTCCGTAATTGTTTGATAAAAAACGTTCAATTTTTCCGATTAATCTTTCGGCTCTTGTATTTGTATGTGGTTTTTTAAGTAATTCATTATCGGTTAATTCAATCCTGATTTCTATGATTGAAAGTTTTTGAGCGTTTTCAAAACAAGCCGTACAATTCTGCATCGATTTTGTTGATGGCAAAGCCGAGGTCTTCTTGGTTATCGACAAAGTTGAGTTTGTCCACATCGATGATCAGGAGTTTTCCTTTGTCATAATTCTGAATCCAGGCTTCGTAGCGTTCGTTGAGTCGGCTGAGGTAGTCGATGCTGATGGAGTTTTCGTATTCGCGACCGCGTTTGTGGATTTGATGTACAAGATTCGGGATGGAGCTTCTCAGGTAAATCAGCAAATCGGGAGGCGCCACCAAAGATTCCATCAAATTAAAAAGTGTGCGGTAATTTTCAAAATCGCGGTTTGTCAACAAACCCATGGCATGGAGGTTGGGAGCAAAAATATGCGCGTCTTCGTAAATAGTCCGATCCTGAATAATGTTTTGACCGCTTTCTCTAATTTGTAAGATTTGGCTGAAACGGCTGTTCAGAAAATAGATTTGCAGGTTGAAAGACCAACGTTCCATTTGGTTGTAGAAATCGTCCAAATAAGGGTTGTCCACGACATCTTCGTATTGCGCTTCCCATTTAAAATGTTTGGAGAGCAGTCCGGTCAGGGTCGTCTTTCCGGCACCGATGTTTCCGGCTACAGCTACGTGCATAGAAAAAGGTTTAAGGTTGAAAAGTAAGGTTGTAAATAGTCAGTTGATTGTTTTGGTAAAGATATAATTTATCATTGGTAATCGAAAAATCCTTAAAATTTGTTTTTTTCAAAGGAATTGCAACCCTGTCTCTGAATTTCGGATCGAAATAGAACAGGTTTCCGTCCTGGACAAATAGTATAGAATCTTTGAATCGGTGTATTTTGGAAGCGTTTTCCAACGGAAATTCGGAAACAGGGCTGCCGTAGATGTTGTATTGAATGAGTCTTTTATCGGTCAGTAGCCAACAGAAATTATAATTACTCAGTTGCTCTTTCACCCTATCGGCGATGGGTTGGGTAGAAACCAAAGCCTTATCTTGGGCGTAATTATAGAGTTCGAGTTGCTGCAAATCGATGTTAAAAACCCAGAGATTTCGCTCGTAGGAAGTGGTGCAATGCGCCACCATACGGTAGGTTTGGTTGGTATTAAAATCAACGCGTTGAATTTCCGACAATTGATTGTCCAAAACAACGGCTCGGTTAAAATCTTTGTAAAAAAGCGTTATTTTTAGTGGATTCAACAAATCAACCGAAGAAACTGCACCCAAACTAAGGGCGTAAAAAGAAAAAGTTTTGTCACCGGATTTTTTATAAAAAACATTGTCTTTGGTGTAATACAAATTGCCAAAACTGTCAGCACCCCAAAAAGTATCTGCTTCCAAAACGAGCGAATCACTTACCGATACGCTGAAACGAGGCTGCGCGATAAGTACAAACGGAACTATAACAAGAAGGTAAAACAGGCTTTTCATCGAACGCCAAAGTACGAAAAAATGGAAATATTTCCAGTAAAATTCTCAACACACCAACTTATATCCAAACCCGCGTAGGTTGATGATTTCTACCGTTGCATCGGCCTGCAGTTTTTTCCGAAGTTTAGAAACGAACACATCCATGCTGCGGGCGGCAAAAAAATCGTCGTCGCCCCAGATTTTGTTCAAAATATAAGCGCGTTCGAGCAGTTGATTTTTTTGAATTAGCAATTCGTGCAACAAGGCCGATTCCCGATGTGTGAGTGGTTGGATTTGGTTTCCGAGGGTCAAAGTTTGCTTGTTTACATCAAACAAATATTTCCCTATTGCATACTGTTTTCGGGCATCCGATGTTCCGATTCTCCCCAAAAGTGCATGAATCCGAACAATCAATTCTTCCATGCTGAAGGGCTTTTTAAGGTAATCGTTGCCGCCCGCGTGAAAACCTTCCACCACATCGGCAACCTGCGATTTGGCTGTCAGAAATACAATTGGAATTTCTGTATTTTCTTTTCTTATTGCTTTCGCCAAACTGAAACCGTCTTGTTTGGGCATCATCACGTCGAGTACCAACACATCGGGTTTTTGTGTTTGAAATTCTCTAAAAGCAGCCTCTCCGTCCGTGCAAAGCCTCACCTCAAAATCGCGGGTTTCCAAACTCTCCTTGACAATTTGCCCAAGGGCAGGCTCGTCTTCGGCGTATATGATTTTGATGCGTTTGTTCATGGTTGAAAGCGAATAATAAATTGTGAACCAAAGTTTACACCCGATTCGTACCGAATAGTCCCTCCCATTTTTTCTACCAAAGTTTTCACGTAAAACAGCCCGATGCCGAATCCTTTCACGTTGTGGGTATTGCCGCTTGGTACTCGAAAAAACTGTTCAAACAGTTCTTTGCGGTATTTTTTGGGAATTCCGTTTCCGTTGTCAGAGACTGAAAGAACAATTTCGTTGCTGTCAACTTGCAAATCGACTTCAATCTGTCCTCCACCGTATTTCACCGCATTGTCAAGCAGGTTGTTTATAATGTTTTCAAGGTGAAACGGGTCGGTTTTTTTGTTGAAAGCTTCGTGTTTTGTGACGAATGTAAACTGTTTGTCGGGATATTGTAATTGATATTTTTCCAACACATTTTGGATAAGCGCAATCCAATCAACCAATTCATTTTGCAAAGCCAAGCTTTCTGTTTTGAGCGTGGCAGATTCGAGCAATCGCTCCACCATGGTGTTGAGTTTGCCCAACTGTTTACGGCTGATATCGAGATAGATGGCAGATTTGTCAGGATTGTTTGCCGCCTGAAAACTCCCGAAACTCTCCAAGGCCGCGCTCACCGTCGCGATGGGTGTTTTAAACTCGTGGGTAAGGTTGCTGATGAGGTCGTTTTTGATTTCGGAGGCCTTTTTTTGCGCCTTGATGATTTTCAGCAGAAAAAGCAAACTACCGATGATAAGCGCAGTCAGCACCAACGATAGTAACATACCGGACAGGCTGCTGAGAAAAATTTGCTTGGGACTGTTGGGATAGAAAAGTTCGAGAATCTCTCGTTGCTTCAAATAGCCGGATTTAGATCTCTTTTGGACAAAATTGTTTGTATTCTCAAGTTTTTTCGGATACCAAATTGTGTCGTTGTATATGTGTTTGATGTAAATCTCTTTGGTTTTTAAATTGGGGAGGGCTTTTAATATGTAGGCGTAAAGTAAATCAGCCTTGAGTGTATCTATACTTATCGATAAATAGAATTGTTTAGCTTTTCGCATTTTAAAAGCACTGTCCATTTGCTGCTGACCTCGGAAAATTTCTATCGAATATTCAGAGCTGTCCTCCTTGGGATGGATTTCTTTGGAAATGCCATTTATTATGTCATTAAACTTAGAGTTTACATCGAATTTTGTTTTAAAAATGACCGTATCAACCGTAGCCTCTTCTCGAAAAAAAGCAAAATTGGTTTCTTTTGAAATCTCCCCGTAATACCCGTCAAAAGCATTGTCTAAGGCCAATTGCAGTTGCTTGTCAAACTGTTCGCGGTTGTAGCGGTAATTGTTGATATTCCAATACACCTGCACACCAATAGTGAGCAAGATGGTAGTTGCCACAAGCCAAACGATAATGCGGTAGTTTTGTTCTTTCACAGTTCAAAAGTAAGGGGATTGTTTGTAACATTCAGATTTGGTTAACACTCGTTAACACTTATTAACCGCCAATTAAGTTTAAAAGCCTGATATTTGTATCGATAATTTAGAAGTCAGAAGTCAGTAGTCAGAAGTCAGTAGTCAGTAGTCAGAAGTCAGAAGTCAGAAGTCAGAAGTCAGTAGTCAGAAGTCAGTAGTCAGAATAGAGAAGTCAGAATTTAACTGAGAAATAAGTATGAGAGAACCGGCAAAAACCTTTGAAGATTTGGTAGTTTGGCAAAAGGCTCACCAATTAGTGCTTGCTGCATACCGATTGTCTCAGACATTTCCTCGATCGGAAACATACGGTTTGACCTCTCAATTTAGACGTTCGACTGTATCTATTGCCGCAAATATAGCAGAGGGATTTCGTAAACGCGGGAAAGCAGATAAACGCCGCTTTCTGAACATTGCGCAAGGTTCCTTAGAGGAGTCACGTTATTATCTGATTCTCGTTTCCGACCTCAACTACGGAGAGGTTTCCGAGATAAGATCACTGATGGAGGAAGTTAGCAAGCTGTTAGACACCTATTCGAAAGCCATTCTGAATTCTGAATTCTGACTCCCGATTTCTAAATTTTTCAGCATATTCAAACATAAAAAAACAATTTAACCTAATGCTACACTTATGAAGTCCATGCTCACCCTCTTCGTTTCAGCTTCCTTGTTTCTCGTATCTCATTTACATGCGCAATCTTTTCAAGGTATCGCTCATTACAAAACCAAAACAGTCATGAAAATCACCATGGACAGCACGCAGATTTCCAGCGAAATGCAACAGCAAATCAATGAAATGATGAAAAAGCAGATGGAGAAAGAATACACGCTTCAATTTGATGCCACCACTTCTTCCTACAAAGAAGACGAAAGCCTCGGCGCGCCAGCTAGCGGAGGCAATATGATGTTTTCTTTTTCTTCCGGTGACGGAGGTGTTTTATTTCGAAACACCAAAGAGAAAACCTTTGCGAAAGAATCGGACTTGTTCGGAAAACCTTTTCTAATCAAAGACAGTTTGAAAGTGTATGATTGGAAACTCGAGAACGAATCTAAAAAAATCGGGAATTATACTTGCTACAAAGCGACTTTTGAAAAGGAAATAAAACAACTCCGTTTTTCTACTGACAAAAAAAGCGAAACAGACTCCATATCTGACAAAAAAGAGGAAGTTAAAAAACAAACCGTCACGGCTTGGTACACACCCGAAATCCCGGTCAACATCGGACCTTCCAATTACTGGGGATTGCCCGGATTGATTCTTGAAGTCAACGATGGAACCACCACCATGATTTGCGATAAAATCGTCCTCAACCCAAAAGAAAAATTTACCATCGAACCACCTAAAAAAGGAAAAGAAGTTTCCCAAACCGAATACGATAAACTACTGGAAGAAAAAATGAAAGAGATGCAAGAAATGTATGGCGGCGGTAAAAAAGGAAAAGACGGAAACAGCATCGAAATCAGAATTGGGAATTGATTTTGAAAATGAGTTAATTCTAAAAACCTGAAAGGTTTTGAAAACCTTTCAGGTTTAATCTCCAACGTTTTTTATAAAAATTTCATCACTTTTCGATATGCAAAAAAATACCCTATTCATTTTATTAGGTTTCCTGCTACTTTGCCTAAACGTGGCCGCGCAAACGGTTCGCGTATCCGGCACAGTCAAAGATTCGTTGGGCAATCCGTTGGAAATGGCAAACGTGTTGGCCGTGGATGTTTTGGCAAACGGCATTGCTTCCTATTCGGTGACGGATGCGCAGGGAAGGTACAAACTGGACTTGGAAATAGGTAAATCCTACCTGATTCGGAGCAGTTATGTCGGCTTCACCATGTTTGAAGAGAAATTGCTGCTCAACGAGTCGAAATCCATCGAAAAAAACATTGTGATGAAGCCGCAAAACGCCTTGGATGAAGTCGAACTCATCTACGAAATGCCGGTGGTGGTGAAAGGTGATACCATCGTTTACAAAGCAGATGCATTTACCACAGGCAATGAAAAAAAACTGAAAGACGTGTTGGAAAAACTGCCCGGCTTTCAGGTGGACAAAGAAGGAAACGTAAAAGTACAAGGCAAGGATGTCAGCAAAGTGATGGTGGAAGGGAAAGATTTTTTTGATGGCGACACCAAAACAGCCACCAAAAACCTGCCTGCCGATGCGGTGGACAAAGTGGAAGTGCTGCAAAATTTTAACGACATCAGTCCGTTGGGCAGTGTCAATGACAGCGATGCCATTGCACTCAACATCAAATTGAAAGACGGAAAAAAAAGCATGCTTTTTGGCGATGTGGCTGCTTCGGGCGGGCACGATGAGCGTTATGCAGGCCATGCCAACCTGTTTTTATACAAACCAAAGAGCAGTTTTAATTTCATTGGCGATTTGAACAACATCGGCGAGCCGGCACTCACACTGCAAGATTATTTTCGCTTCAACGGCGGTTTTGGCGGGCTTTCGCAACGAAGCGGCTCTTCCATCAACATTGCTTCAGATGATGCGGGTTTTTTGCCCTTGCGCGACAACAAAGCCGCAAACATTGATGCTCGTTTTGCGGGGTTAAATTATACGCTCAATCCCAACAAAAAATGGAATTTCTCCGGTTTTGGTATGTTTTTGGGCAACAACACCGATTTGCGCTCCGAAACCTCACGCACCTATCTTCGCGAAGACGGAAACCAGTTGGAAGAATTGACCGACAATACCAACCAACGAAACAATTCGGGTCAAATCAAACTCACCGGAAAATACAAACCCACAAGCGGGCTCGAAATCAGAGGGCAGACTTTTTTGAAATATGCCGACATCATTCAAAAGGAAAATCAAATTTCCGATTTTTCGGGTACAGTCAATGCCATCAATTCTGAAAACAAACAACATCCGCTAACGTTTAACCAAAGTTTGAACGCGTATTTTGCCAAAAGCGACCAGCATATCTTTTCTTTTGAAAGCCAGTTTTTGTACAAACAGCAAGACCCGTTTTTTGATTTGGAAACCAGCCAACGGCAATTTGCCGGTATCATTCCCACCATTGATGATGTGGTGTTCAATCTTTTGCAAAACCGGAATGTTTTTACCCGGAAATTAGACACGCGATTGAGCTATTATTATGTTTTTAACAAGAAAAATCATTTGAATTTTACCGTTGGAAATGTCATTGCCAATCAATTTCTCGGCTCATCTTTGGCGCAGCAAACCACCGATGGCAATCGCATCGATTTTACAGAAGAGGGTTTGCTCAACCGATTCAGATACCGATTTTCGGACACCTATGCGACCGTGCAACTCACCTCAAAATTGGGCGCGTTTGAACTTCGGCCGGGTGTGAATATTCACTTTTTTAACACTTCAAATTTTCAGTTTTCTGACAAACTGAGCAACGATCAAGTGTTGGTTTTGCCGACTTTAAACGCCAAATACAACATTTCCAGATCACATTCGCTTACACTAAATTACGGCATCAAAGCCGAATATACCGATGTAAACAATTTGGCTTCGGGGGTTATCATCAACGGCTACAACACCCTGTTTTCAGGCAATCGAGATTTGGGCAACCAATGGTATCACCAGGCTTCGCTCAATTATTTTAATTTCAATTCGTATAATTTTTCAAACATCTACGGCAATATTTCCTACAGCCGACGAATAGACGACATCACCAACACCGTGCGTTTTGAAAACTTTGAACAAATTTTGACCACCGTCAACGCAGCTTCTGCCAACGACATTTTGAGCGGTTCGGCTACTTATGAAAAGCGTTTCAGGAAATTTAAAACAAACCTGACAACCAACATCAATTACAGCAAAATAAACAACAGCATCGACGAGGTGGAAAACACCAACCGCACGCTCACGCAAAACTACAAAGCTTCCGTAGAAAGCAATTTTAAAGACAGCCCAAACGTGGAAATCGGTTTTGAAACAACCAATAATTTCTACACCGGAAGCCAAACCACATCGCGTTTTGTGACGGACAGCCCGTTTGCAAGCATCGAAATCCCGTTTTTGAAAAGCTTTCTTTTTGAAGCCGATTACACCTACAACAATTATAAAAACCGTTCGCAAAGCACGTCAACAGATTATGATTTTCTCAATGCCCGCCTGACCTATTCCAAAGACAAAAGTTCGTGGGAATTTTATCTGTACGGCACCAACCTGACCAACACCACTTCCATCAACAACGACAGTTTCAACGATTTTATCATCAGCACCAACCGCTATATCGTGCAGCCGCGTTATGTGTTGCTTGGCGTGAAGTGGAAGTTGTAGATTTTCCGAGAAGATTGGATTTTGCTCAAAAACATTAACTTTGGGTTGTATTTAATTCAACGCACCCCAAAAACGAAATATTTATGGCTTTTACTTCTTCTCAAAACACCGCTTTAGCTCTCCTTAGAATTGGCTTTTCTGGTTTGATGCTCACGCATGGCACAGACAAATTCTTGAATCTTTTGAAAGGCAATTTCCAATTTGCCGACCCGATTGGGTTGGGCGAAACGCCGACACTTGTACTGGCTGTTTTAGCCGAATTTGTGTGCCCGTTGTTCCTGATTGCCGGTTATAAAACCCGTTGGGCAACTGTATTGCCAATATTGACGATGTTGACAGCCGCCTGTGTTGTCCACCTGCACGACCCGATGGCTAACAAAGAACACCCGTTGCTTTATCTGATTGGCTTTATCGTGATAGCGGTTTTTGGAGCCGGGAAATATAGTGTGGACGGAAGAAAGGTTTAGGGTTTAGATTTTACGATTTAAATCGAAATAGTTTGACCAACTATCATCACCCATTCACCGCCTCGATGTGTTGCACGTGTTCGCCCATCATTTCGCGGAACATGTTTTCGATGCCGTTTTTCAAAGTATAGGTTGACGAAGGGCAACCACTGCACGCGCCTTGCAAAGTCACGGTAACGGTTTTGGTGTTCGGGCTGTAAGCCTCAAATCGGATGTGGCCGCCATCGGAAGCGACTGCCGGCTTTACGTATTCGTCTAAGATTCTTTTGATTTCGGTTGAAATTTCATCGTCTGATTCGGCATGGCTGTCTTCCGCTGTAACCGAAATCGCTTTTTCTCCTTGGCCATTCAGCACAACTTGTGTTCCTGCCGTCAATTCATCAAGAATAAACTGACGAACTTCTTGTGTAATCTCTTCCCAATCTGCTGATTCATGTTTGGTGACTGACAGATAATTATCGCTCACAAACACTTCTTTCACAAATGGAAAAGCAAATAATTTAGCGACTAAAGTATTGGACTCGGATGATTCGGCCGTTTTAAATTCACGCAATCCGGCGACCAAAATTTTGTTAGCTACAAAGCGCATGGCTGCGGGATTGGGCGTGTTTTCTGCATAGATGGTAAACGGAGCCGCTTTGGCTTTTCCTTCCGATTCGATAACCTCGCCGCCTTCGTTCAGGTAGTCTTCGATTTGCGTCAAAAGTTCATCTTGCACATCTTCCCAAGTCACCATTGGATATCTTGCCACAGCCACAAAGGAAGGTGTGACATAAACAGCTTTCACAAATGGCAGAAAAAATAATTGCTGTGCCAAAGGCGAATCTTTGGCATCATCGATGTTGTTGTATTCGCGACTGTTGTGATCGGTCAAAAATTGATTGCTCTCAAATTTGATGATTTCAGGATGCGTGGTATGTTTTATGGAAAGTTTAAAAGGAGTCATGGATTTTAGTTTTTTACAAAAGTACAAAAACATATTCTTTGCGGATTGATTCATCGGTTTTTGATTCGTTAAATTTAAAATCAACTTCTTTTATTGAGATAAAATGGATTATATTAGATGCCAAAAAAATTCTTTGATGCGGTTAAAATATTTTCTGATTTTCCCCTTTTGTTTTTTGATGCTTTCTACCGCAAAAGCGCAAGACGGTGTTCCGGTTTTGTATGATTATCTGACCGATAATTACTATTTGCTTCATCCTGCACAGGCAGGAATGGGTTTTGCAGCCAAACTTAGGCTGACTGCCGGTACGCAATGGGTCGGGCAAGACAACGCACCCAATCTTCAAACGGTGAGTGTTCATTCTCGATTTGGTGAAAAAACTGGACTCGGATTGATTCTTTACAACGATGAAAACGGATTCAGTTCACAAAAAGGCGTTCAAGCAACGTATGCATATCACTTGCTTTTTTCGAGAGATGAACTCGATTTGAATATGCTTTCCTTCGGGATGAGTTTCGGATTTTTTCAAAACCAACTGGATGAAACTTCGTTTGACCTCCGCGATTTTGATCCAATTATTTCGGGATCGGTGCAGGAAGATAATTTTTTCAATATTGATGTTGGAATGGCCTATCATTTTTGGGAGTTTTATTCCTATTTCACGGTCAAAAACCTCTTGTCTCGCGATCGGCAGATTTTTACCGAAGGCCTTGAGCCGCGCAACCAGCGAAATTATCTTTTAACCTTGGGATACGAGTTTACAAACTATCGAAGAAGAACTTACTGGGAGCCTTCTATTTTATATCAAATCAAAGAACAGACACAAGAAAGCAGCATCGATTTGAACACAAAAGTCTATCGGAAGATGGAATTTGGTCAAATTTGGGCGGGCGTATCAGCGCGAAGAAGTCTTGACAATGCGGAATTTGCCACACCGAGCGGAAATATTCAAAATCAAAGTCTCAACTACATCACCGGATTAATTGGGGTCAACTACAAAGATTTTATGTTTGGATATACTTACATTTCTCAAGTCGGCGATGTGAAGTTTGACAACGGCGGTTTTCACCAAATTACCATTGGATATGAGTTTATGAAGCGCGAAAAACCCTACGACTGCCATTGCAATTCGGCGTATTGAATAAAAAGATTTCGAGTTTTAAAAACCCGAAAAGGGTTGGTTTAACTTGCTCAAATATTGCTTAAATTTAATGCGTGTTTCATCTTTGAGTGAATTGCTTTGCATCCTTTAATATTCAAAAAAATATCAATGATTATCAAGACAATCAACGGAAAAACCCCTGAGTTTGGCGAAAATTGTTTCGTAGCCGAAAACGCCACCATCGTGGGCGAAGTAAGCATGGGCGATGAATGTAGCGTTTGGTTTAATGCCGTCATCCGCGGCGACGTGCATTATATCAAAATGGGAAACCGGGTGAACGTGCAAGACGGTGCGGTGATTCATTGTACCTATCAAAAATTTCCGACCAACATCGGCAACAATGTTTCCATCGGTCATAATGCGTTGGTGCATGGTTGTACTTTGCACGACAATGTGTTGATTGGCATGGGCGCCATCGTAATGGATGGCTGTGTGGTGGAAAGCAACAGCATTGTGGCAGCAGGAGCCGTGGTCACGCAACACACGCGAATCGAATCGGGGAGTATTTATGCGGGCGTTCCTGCCAAAAAAATCAAAGACATCAGTCCCGAACTGCAAGCGGGAGAAATCAACCGGATTGCCGAAAATTATGTAAAATATGCAGGGTGGTTTAAGGAATAGGATTCATCCAATAAAAAAAACAAACCTCACAGGTTTTTAATCCCGAGCTTTCGGGACTGTTAGGTTTGTTAATCTTTATAAATTTTTCCGTCTTTCATCACAAACACGACATGCTCCAAGGTTTTCACGTTTTGTGTCGGGTCTTCGTCCGTTGCGATGATGTCTGCCAATTTCCCGACTTCGATGCTGCCGAGGTTTTCTGTCTGGTTAAGCAAAAAAGCAGGTGTCACCGTAGCCGATTGAATGGCTTCCATCGCTGGCATACCGGCGGCAACCATATAACCGAATTCTTGCGCATTGATGCCGTGTGGAAATACGCCGGCATCTGTTCCAAAGGCAATTTTTACACCTTTTTTATAAGCTTTGGCAAAAGTCTGTTGCATTTTGCTTTCCATTTCCAAGGCTTTGGGAACAATAATGGCAGGGAAGTAACCGGGAATGCGCGCATTTTTGCCCACTTCTTTTCCGGCGATGATGGTCGGCACGAGATACACATCATTTTTGATCATCAAGTCCATCGTTGCTTCGCTCATCAGCGTGCCATGTTCGATGGTTTTCACACCGCCCAAGATGGCGCGTTGCATGCCTTCGTCGCCATGTGCATGCGCGGCTACATACATGCCGTAATCTTTGGCGGTTTCTGTGATCGCTTTGATTTCCTCAACCGTAAACTGCGGGTTTTGCCCGCTTTTGGCTACGCTGAGCACGCCACCGGTCGCAGTTATTTTTATCCAATCGGCGCCGTTTTTGTATCGTTGACGCACAGCTTTTCTGCCATCTTCCACACTGTTGACTACACCTTCCTTCGGTCCCGGATCGCCCATCAACTCGCTTTTGGTGCCATTGGTTGGGTCGGCATGGCCGCCTGTGGTTGCTAATGATTTTTCAGCAGTAAAAATTCGAGAGCCTTCCACATAACCTTTGTTTACGGCATTTCGAAGCGATACATTCACACCGGATCCGCCCATGTCTCTCACGGTGGTAAAACCCGCCATGAGTGTGGTCTTTATGAAAGTTGTAGCCCGTAAAGCCACATCGGCATCATTCAGCGTAAAACGCTCCAAATACCGATTGGGATTGGTCTCGCCTTCCACGTGAACGTGCATATCAACCAAGCCCGGAAGCACAGTTTTGTTCTTCAAATCGATAACCTTATCCAAAGGATTTGAAGGAGTCAAGTAACCATCCACTACTTTGGTGATTCTGTCAGCTGAAATAACAATGGTTTTTTCTTTGAGTACTTTGCCGTTTTTGGTGTCGATGAGTTTGCCGCAATGCAAATAAATATCTTGTGCCGACACTTGTATGGCAAAAATAAAAATCAACAGGAAAAAGAATTTTTTGGTCATGGTTGAAAATGAAATTGATAGGACTTAAAAGTATAAAAATATTTCATTCAGCAAATAAATATTTTTCAATGAAAAGTAAGCTTCAGATTGGAAAATTTGATTGACATTACAAATCCAAGATTTTGTTTAAAAATCGACTGCGCAATGTGAAATGATTTTTATCTAATAAAAGTATTTCTATTAAAGATTGACATTCAAACCATTAAAGTTCAAACTTTATTCCCTGGGCCAAAGGCAAATCAGTAGAATAGTTGATGGTGTTGGTTTGTCTGCGCATATAGACTTTCCAAGCATCCGAACCGCTTTCTCTGCCGCCGCCGGTTTCTTTTTCTCCGCCAAAAGCACCGCCGATTTCTGCGCCGCTCGTACCGATATTCACATTGGCAATTCCACAATCTGAGCCTGCTTGCGACAAAAACAATTCTGCCTCTCGCAAATTGTTGGTCATGATGGCAGACGACAAGCCTTGCACCACGCTGTTTTGAATATCGATCGCGTTTTGTACAGAACCTGAATATTTCAGCAAATACAAAATGGGGGCAAAAGTTTCTTTTTGAACAATTTTATAATCTGGCTTGGCTTCAGCGATGGCGGGTTTCACATAACAACCACTTTCATAACCCGTACCTTCCAAAACACCTCCTTCTACAAGTAGGTTTCCTCCTTCTGCGACCACTTTTTGCAATGCCATTTGATAATGCGCAACCGCTTGTTTGTCAATCAATGGACCGACGTGGTTGGTTGTGTCCAACGGGTTTCCGATACGCAATTGTCGGTAGGCTTTGGTCAATGCTTCAGCCACTTGATCATAAATACTTTCATGGATGATGAGTCGGCGGGTAGAGGTGCAGCGCTGTCCGCAAGTGCCGACTGCACCAAACACACTGCCTACTACGGTCATTTTAATGTCTGCATCCGGTGTGACGATGATGGCGTTGTTTCCTCCCAACTCTAACAAGGATTTTCCCAAACGGGCGGCTACATTTTGTGCGACTTTTTTGCCCATAGCCGTTGAACCAGTTGCCGAAATCAAAGGGATTCGTGTATCATTTGTCAAAAGTTCACCGATTCGATAATCGCCGGTGACCAAGCAGGAAATTCCTTCGGGAAGTTTGTTTTCTGCCAACACCTCTGCAATCAGTTTTTGGCAAGCGATTCCGCACAAAGGAGTTTTTTCGGAAGGTTTCCAAATGCAAACATCTCCACAAATCCAAGCCAAAGCTGTGTTCCAACTCCAAACAGCTACCGGAAAATTGAAGGCAGAAATAATGCCTACGATGCCCAGTGGATGGTATTGTTCGTACATGCGGTGGTTGGGTCTTTCGGAATGCATGGTGAGTCCGTGCAACTGACGTGAAAGTCCAACTGCAAAATCGCAGATGTCTATCATTTCTTGTACTTCACCCCAACCTTCTTGCAACGATTTACCCATTTCATAAGACACCAATTTACCCAAATTATCTTTGTTGGCGCGCAATTTATCTCCAAATTGACGAACAATTTCACCCCTAAAAGGTGCGGGCTTGGTTCGCCAGTATTGATATGCTTTCGCAGCTGTTGCCACTACTTTCTCATAATTTTTTTCATCGGTCATCGTTACGGCAGCGATGGTTTTCCCGTCAACAGGTGAAACGGATTCGATGGATTCGGTGGTTTCAAACCAATTGCTCCCGGTAGATGTTCCCTGATTTTTTGGAACAATTTTTAAAGATTTAAGCACATCATCTATGCGGAAGGAAGGAGTGTTTGCCATAATTTATAACTTTATATTCTCGGTTTGTGATAATTTTTTACGAAGGTAAGAAATATCCCTCTCATTTTATGAACTTAGGTTTGTAAGGATTATAAAAAAAACGTCTAAATTTGTCGCCTGAAGGTTCTCTTTAGGATTCCATTCGGCTTTGGAAAATATTCTTTTTTTAAAATATGAAACTGTTAACTTTAGACAGGGTAGATTACATCAGCAAGGAAGATTTTAAACAAAACTATTTTCTTCCTCAAAAGCCATTGGTTTTCAAAAGTTTTTCAGAAAATTGGAAGGCTCGCAATCTTTGGACTTATGATTTTTTCAAGAAAGATGCCGGTGATGTGCCGGTCGATGTCTTTGGGAGTTGGACAAAAAATCACCCGACAAAAATCAGCCGTACGCCACAGAAAGTCATGCCTTTTGGAGAATATTTGAGTTTATTGGAGGCCGGCCCGACAGAATATCGTCTTTTTTTGTTTGATTTGTTTAAGCACAAACCTGGGTACAGAAAGCATTTTGATTTTCCTGATTTTGCACCTGCTTGGGTCAAAACGCATCCGTTTTTGTTTTTTGGCGGCGAAGGTTCGGACGTTCGATTGCATTTTGATTTAGATTTGTCCAATGTTTTTTTGACGCAGTTTGCCGGAAAAAAACGCGTGGTATTGTTTGCTCCGGATCAGTCGGAGTTGTTGTACAAGCAACCGTTCAGTTCGCACAGCAATGTAGATATGCGAAATCCGGATGATCAAAAATTTCCCGCCATCAAAAATTTGGTTGGATACGAATGTGGCCTTTCGCGTGGTGACACATTGTTTATGCCTTCCGGTTATTGGCATTATATTCAATATACTACAAGTGGATTTTCGATGGCATTGCGTTGTTTAAACACCTCTTACACCCAAAAAGCACGTGCGGCATACAATGTTTTGGTGATGAAAACCATCGATGATTTGTTAAGTAAAATGGCGGATGAACGTTGGTCTGCCTACAAACTTCGAAAAGCCAAAGAAGTTGCTGAACGTACACTTTAACATGGTTAAATTTCCAAACTTACCACAAAGCCTTCGTGGTTTCGGACATTGAAAACAATGCCGTTTTCAAACATCAGATATTGTCCGCGAATGCCAATCAATCGTCCTTTAAAATTTGATGTTTTTTCTAAATTCAGTGAATTGATTTTGGTGGGATACGTCATCACCGGGTAAGTGATTTGGTATGAATCAGTCACTTCTTCATCAAAATAAATCAACGCTTCATCGGGCAAATATTGCTTCATGGAATTCCTGATTTCCGTTAGATTTTCATGGGAATCCATGTTTTGCAGCATCAATCGCCAATTGGTTTTGTCAGACAAATGTGCTTTAATTGCAACCTCGGTTATTCCGGCCAAATAGCGATTCGGCACTTCCAAAAGCACCAAAGCAGCGGAAGCACCTTGGTCAATCCATCGGGTGGGGACTTGCGTTTTTCGCGTAACACCAACTTTGAGACCGCCTGACAATGCCAAGTAAACAATGTGAGGCTGTAGCTGTACTTTGGATTCATATAGCAGATTTCGATCTTCAATTTCTAAATGCGCTTTGCTGAGTTCGGGTCTGAAAATCCAATCACCTGCCTCGGGAATTTTTTGATAGCAATCATAACAATAACCTTGTCTGAAAATCTTTTTGTGAAGACCGCAGCTCAAACATTCGTAACCTTCAAAGTTGATGGAAAGTTCTTGTCCTATCAGTTGATTGAGCGCAACAAACTCATCTTCAAAAACTTGATAATACTTTACAGGCGTTGCCCATTCTGTTTTCATTTTATGAAGCGTACCCGTAATCTGCATGATGCTTGTTTTTGATTAAAATTTGTTTAAATTTGATAGGTTTTTTTTGATAAATTTATAAAAAATTGACCGAATAAACCGAATTGTTAAAAAGGAAATGTCCATACAATCGGTATTTTTAGAATTTGATAATTTTTAATACAAAGTATCGCCTATATAAAATCAACAGCATACATCCCTACAAACTAAACCAACCCAATTAAATGTCTTCCTTGATTGTCAATTCGATAGCCTCGTGGTTTCTCAAAAAGAGATTCCATCAGATGGAGCTGTATTTGAAATATCCGGCAGAAGTTCAAAACGAATTACTCATGGGATTGGTAGAATTAGCACAAAACACAGAATGTGGCAAAATGCATCATTTTTCGGAAATCGACAGCTATGAAAAATTTGCCCGGCAAGTCCCGGTTTGTCGATACGAAGAAATTGAACCCACCATTGAGCGTGCCCGTTTGGGAGAAAACAACATTTTTTGGCCTACACCCATCCGTTGGTTTGCAAAATCGAGCGGCACTTCCAATGCCAAAAGTAAATTTATCCCGGTGAGCGAACAGTCGCTTGAAGATTGTCATTATGCTGCGGCCAAAGATTTGTTGTGCATCTATTTGAATAACAACCCGGACTCACAACTTTTCACAGGCAAGAGTCTCCGCTTGGGTGGCAGTAAACAATTGTATCGGGAAAACGGCACTACCTTCGGCGATTTGTCGGCAATTTTGATTGACAACATGCCGATTTGGGCGACGATGAGCAGCACACCAAACAGCAAAGTTTCATTGATGAACGATTGGGAAACCAAACTTCAAGCCATTGTCAATGAATCGATTAAAGAAAACGTGACCAGCATGGCCGGCGTGCCTTCCTGGATGTTGGTATTGCTGCATCAAGTGATGGAAACGACCGGAAAACAAAACTTGTTGGAAGTTTGGGAGAATTTGGAAGTCTATTTTCACGGGGGCGTAAGTTTTGACCCATATACCGAGCAATATCAAAAAATAATTCCCAAAAGAAATTTTAAATACTACGAAATATACAACGCCTCGGAGGGCTTTTTTGCAGTGCAAGATTCCAACAATTCAAAAGATCTTATGCTGATGTTGGATTACGGTATTTTTTATGAATTTATTCCGATGGATACCTATGGAACATCTGCAGAAAAGGTCATTCCGCTTTGGGAAGTTGAAATCGGAAAAAATTATGCCTTGGTGATAACCACCAACGCAGGTTTGTGGCGTTATCTTATCGGTGACACCGTTCGCTTTACAAGTTTGAATCCCTATCGAATCAAAATCACAGGCCGTACCAAACACCATATCAACGTTTTCGGTGAAGAATTAATCATCGAAAATGCAGAAGAGGCGTTGCGGAGAGTCTGTGAACATACATCGGCTGAAATTGTTGACTACACTGCCGGTCCGGTTTTTATGAAAGGCAACAAAAAAGGCGCACACGAATGGATCATCGAATTCAAAACTCCTCCGAAAGATTTTAAAAAATTTGAGGAACTTCTAGATCGTACACTCAAGGAACTCAACTCAGACTATGAAGCCAAGCGGAACGGAAACATGACGTTGACAAAACCCAGGATTCATTTGGCCAGAGCGCGTCTATTCTACGATTGGCTCAAACGGCACAACAAGCTTGGCGGACAACACAAAGTTCCCCGACTTTCCAACAGTCGTGACTATTTGGATGAATTGCTTACGATGAACGGTGGTTTCGGGATTTAAGAACTACGGTCGTCGTTTCCGAACCAAAATTAAAAATGAAATCCGAATGACCATTTGATGGTAAAAGGTCTTGCATCGGGCAGGTCTAAATAATTTCCTCTAAAGCTAAAATCCAATCGCATCAGTCTGAAAATATTATCTATGGCAAAACCGTATTCGTAATAGATTTGTTCGTCCGGCGCACGCAATACCACGTTGGTGTCATTGATGGCAATATTCTTGTCTGACAAACCACCATACACCCCTCTCCAGAAAACAACTTCTCTGAGATTGTATTTCCTAAGAAATGGAACGCGTGAGAAAAGTCGTCCGTTGAAATTGTGTTCGAGGTGGAGCGATACATATTTGTCAACCACAAATTCGTAGTAATCCATATTCCCAAACGTATTGAAGGTATTGAAAAATGCTTGATTGGCCGGAACAGGAAACTGCAATGCCAACGGGACGTTTCCAAAAAGCCTTCCTACTTCTATGATAGACTGAAATCTTCCAAATCCACCAATATTTATCGGTTGTTTATAGAGAAACTGGAGTTTTTCATAGTTGAAATCAGTATCGGTCAATCCGCTAATCCCTTTGGTAAAACTTGCGAAAATTCTCGTAAAATCGGTGTCAACATCCCAGCGTTCCACGCCGTATCCCGCCATTTGGCGTTTGGGGGTGAAATCTAAGGAAAAATCCATTTCGGTTTGTTTGACAATATTTTCAACGGTGGTAAAGGTGTTGTCCGTAAAATAATTAAGTACAAAGTCTCTATCCTGACCCGATTTCATGGTCTTATAAGTCACATTGGCTTTTAAAATTAAATCCTTTACAAACTCGCCTTCGATGGCGAAATTGGTTCGATTGATGTTGGTGAGTTTAGAATTGTCGCCCGCAGTAAAAAGCGCTGAGGAGGCTACACTTTGTGCGAAAATGTCATTGGTCTTGGCAAAACTGATGCTGGATTGTTCCAAATCACGCCCATGGCCTAATTCTAAAATAATCCGGTCCTTTTTCCCAACCATCCACTTGCCGACAAAGCCGTATTTGAATCGTGCATCTTTAAATCCATAGGCGGTATATCCTGTGATTCGCCAGAGGTCGTTCTGACTGAAATACGTTCTTCCCGCCAACTTAAGTCTGAGTCCTTCAATTTCGTTTTGTCCAATAAAACTGAGTAGCGGACCTAAGTCTAAATTATACTTCGACAATTCCCAATAACCGGTTGCTATTATCGAGGTGAAGTTGTAAATTCTTTTAAATTTCGGGACATCTACCAAGGTGTCCAACATTTTGTAGATGCCAATCTCATCTTTGTTTAATTCTTCCAATCGTTTTTCGGCCCAAAACTCGTCCGGTCTCTTGTAGATTGACGTGTCGAAAGGATCGGTTTCTTTGTTGTAGAAAGCAGCCGGTTTCTCTTCATCAAATTTATAATTTCCGTAAACTGTTGTTCGCTTACCGTAAATTCCCTTTGATTCTTCTTTTTTCTTGATGGCAAAATCAGAAAGCATATAATCGCGTTTTAAAAGAAAGACAGAGTCGTTCACGATTTCAAATTCCTGCTCGATATAAATCTCTTTAACCCAGTTGATGTTGGCGCTTTTTGCGGCTGCCATCTGAATTTTCTGTACGGCCCAAGTGGTGTCATTCACCCAAAAATCACCTTTGAAGGTAAGCTCGTTGGGTCGGCGCGGATAGAAAACAATGTTGTAACTCCATTTGTTGTCGATAAATGCGGAGTCGCTCAAAGCGTAGTTGTAGTTTTGAACACCCGTTCGAGACAATGGGCTTACGAAGCTTTTGTCGAAGAATTTCAAATAATTGTCGTAAATATCGTATTTAGGATATAAATCTTTGACAAATTCTATCAGATTTTGATTGTCTTCAAAGCCTGAGTTTTTATTCCCCAGTAAATCCTCTCTTTTTTTATTGAGTTTGTTATCACCGTAAACTTTTGACGATATTTCATTGATGAAAAAAGGCAGATATGTTTTTCCAGTTATACGGTTGGTGTCTAGATATTCAAACATAAACTCAAGCCCCTTGAAAAACTTCCCGTTTCTAGAAGCACTGTCGATGGTGTTTAAATCAAACTCAACTTTTTCGTATTTGTCATACGAATATTGATTGACCATGTTGAGCCCGTTCTTTCTTCTTCTTTCCCAAATTTTTCGGAGGATGTCGATAGCCGGATTGTTTTTCTTGCTCAACTTTCCGGTGTAAACGGTAACTTCTCGGAGTTGCTCACCTTGTTGAAGGACAATATCCATGTTATAAGTAACCCGTTTTTCAAGATTGATCTCTTGATCGGCAAAACCCAAACTGGAAATAATCAAGATGGCTTCGTTGTTTTTACTTTCTAAATAAAAACGACCGTCTTCGTTACTAATGGTGCCAACAGTAGTTCCCTTAAAATAGATATTTACGAAAGGTATCGGTTGCCCGTTTTCGTCTTTAATATATCCGCCAACTTTGGTTTGAGAGAAAATAACTGCACTAAATAAGAGAAGCACAGGTAAAAAGATATTTTTTGATTGCATAATGTAGATTAACTTCATCCGTTATTAGATGAAGTCAAATGTTAAAACTTACAGAGTTAAGAACAACTTAAGCGTAGCAAACTTTTTTTACTGCTTTGATTACATCATTGCTGTTAGGAAGCCATTCGGCCAACAAAACGGGTGAGTAAGGCGCGGGCGTATCGGCTGTGTTTATTTTGATGATTGGCGCATCTAAATAATCAAACGCCTGTGATTGAACTTGATATGTGATTTCGGTAGAAATGTTTCCAAAAGGCCACGACTCTTCCAAAATGACCAATCGATTGGTTTTTTTAACGGAGTCTAAAATGGTTTTGTGATCCATCGGGCGAATGGTTCGCAAATCGATAATTTCACATTCAATGCCTTCTTTGGCAAGCTCATCGGCAGCAATGAAAGCTTCTTTGATGATTTTCCCAAAAGAAACGATGGTTACATCATTTCCGGGTCTTTTGATGTCTGCTACACCAATCGGAATCAAATATTCTTCCTCGGGAACTTCACCCTTGTCTCCATACATTTGCTCAGACTCCATGAAAATTACCGGGTCATTGTCTCTGATGGCAGATTTTAACAGCCCTTTTGCATCATACGGATTGGAAGGGACGACTACTTTAAGACCCGGACAGTTGGCAAACCAACTTTCGAGTGCTTGAGAATGCGTGGCACCCAATTGACCTGCCGACCCGGTCGGACCTCTGAAAACGATGGGAATATTAAACTGCCCACCGGACATTTGACGCATCTTGGCTGCGTTGTTGATAATTTGATCAATACCGACCAAAGAAAAGTTAAAAGTCATGTATTCCACAATCGGACGATTGCCGTTCATGGCCGAACCGACTGCGATTCCGGAAAAACCCAACTCTGAAATGGGTGTATCGATAACGCGTTTTGCGCCAAATTCATCCAACATCCCTTTAGATGCTTTGTATGCGCCATTGTATTCCGCAACCTCTTCGCCCATCAAGTAAATAGTTTCATCTCTGCGCATTTCTTCACTCATTGCTTCACAAATGGCTTCTCTAAATTGGATTGTTCTCATAGTCTATGTGGATAAAATAAATTTTTTAATATTTTTTTGAGTCGCAAAAATACGAATAAATCGAAAACAGTATGTGAAAGAATAATTAAAAATATATTATGCATGCATAGTATATTTTAAAAATTATTATGTACCTTCGTTTGGATTAAAAAATAAAATACCCAATGAAAATATTAGTTTTTATAAGTCACGTCCCGGATACAACATCCAAAATTAACTTTACAGACAATGATTCGCGTTTTGACAGCAACGGGGTGCAATTTGTCATCAATCCCAACGATGAGTTTGCCTTGACGCGTGCCATGTGGTTTAAAGAGAAACAAGGTGCGACCGTTACTGTTGTCAACGTCGGAGAGGCAGAAACCGAACCCACGCTGCGCAAGGCTTTAGCCATCGGTGCAGACGAAGCCATCCGTGTGAATGCAAAACCTACCGATGGTTTTTTTGTAGCAAAACAACTGTCAAAAGTTATCGCCGACGGCGGATACGATTTGATTTTGGCCGGCAAAGAATCCATTGATTACAACGGTGGAATGGTTCCCGGCATGGTAGCCGAACTGTTGGGTTACGGTTTTGTAAATGGATGCATCGGAATGGAAGTAGATGGACAAAAAGCCACTGCCATTCGGGAGATAGACGGCGGGAAAGAGACCTTAAAATTCGATTTACCACTCATCGTCGGTGGACAAAAAGGATTGGTGGAAGAGAGAGATTTGCGTATTCCCAACATGCGCGGCATCATGACTGCCCGAAGCAAAGCACTTACGGTACTTAATCCAACAAGCGATGAATCGCAAACTAGCACGTCAAAATTTGAAAAACCGGCTGCCAAATCCGCAGTCAAATTGATCAGTGCTGATCATGTTGAAGAACTCGTCAATTTGTTGCACAACGAAGCCAAAGTCATTTAATTTTTATAAAATTTTAAAGTAAAATCAATATGTCTATTCTCATATATGCCGAATCCTCCGATGGAAAACTAAAAAAAACAGCTTACGAATTGGCCTCCTATGCCAAAGCAATTGCCCAAGAAACCGGAGAAAAAGTAACTGCACTGACTTTTAATGTGACCGATTCATCAACCTTAGCCAAATACGGAGTTGATAAAGTTCTCAATCTGCAATCTGATAAACTGAAAAACTTCAATGCCCGCGCCTATGCCGATGCCTTGAGTCAGGCAGCCAAACAGGAAGCTTCAAAGATTGTGATTGTGAGCACTTCAACCAATGCAAAATATTTGGCACCCTTGCTCGCCATCAAGCTAAAAGCGGGATTTGTGTCCAATGTAGTAGCGCTTCCGTTGGGCCAATCGCCGTTTTCTGTAAAACACGCCACGTTTACCAACAAAGCCTTCGGGATATCGGAAATTAAAACCCCAGTCAAATTGATCGGCTTGGCTAAAAACGCCTATGGTCTGAAAGAAATTTCATCAAACCCGACGACTGAATCCTTCAATCCTTCGCTCGACGAAGCCGATTTCAAACAAGAATTTATCGATATTTCTCAATCTACCAACAAAGTCACCATTGCAGATGCCGAAATTGTGGTTTCGGGTGGCCGCGGGCTCAAGGGACCGGAAAATTGGGGTATGATTGAGGAATTGGCAAGTATTTTGGGAGCGGCAACCGCTTGTTCAAAACCTGTGTCAGATATTGGCTGGCGACCCCACAGCGAACACGTTGGGCAAACCGGAAAACCCGTTGCAGCCAATTTGTATATTGCCATTGGAATTTCTGGCGCGATTCAGCATCTGGCCGGAGTGAATGCTTCTAAAGTGAAAGTTGTTATCAACAATGATCCAGAGGCTCCCTTCTTTAAAGCGGCAGATTACGGCATCGTTGGCGATGCTTTTGAAGTTGTTCCAAAATTGATTGAAAAATTAAAAGATTTTAAATCCGCAAACGGTTAATTTTTTTATTAAATTGTGCCTCTTTAACGGCTGTCTAAATCATGGCGGATCAGTCCGGATTTTGATGGCTTTTTTTGTATGATTTATGAGTTTGGTAAGATTAAGTATAAAGGGGATTTCCTATAGTCAGACACAAAATGGTGCCTATGCGCTTATATTAAGCGAAGTGGACGGCGAGCGAAAATTGCCCATAGTCATCGGTGCATTTGAAGCACAATCCATCGCCATTGCGCTTGAAAAAGACATCAAACCACCGCGCCCGTTGACACATGATTTGTTTAAAAACTTTGCCGATCGCTTTGATGTGGTCGTCAAACAAGTCATCATCCACAAGTTGGTGGACGGCGTTTTCTATTCCAGTCTAATCTGCGAAAGAGACCGCATCGAAGAAATCATCGATGCGCGCACCTCAGATGCCATCGCGCTCGCCTTGCGATTTGACGCACCTATTTTTACCTACAAAAACATCTTGGACAAAGCAGGAATTTTCCTTAAAATAAACCCGAAAGATGACCCCGAAAAGAAAGTCGTTTCTGAGACAGGGATTGAGAATATTGAAATAGAGAATCCCGCAAAGGCACCTGCAATCGATTATTCAAAACGCTCACTCAGTGACTTATACACGGCACTCGATGAGGCTGTCAAAAATGAAGATTACGAACAAGCCGCCAAACTCCGCGATGAAATTTCTAAAAGAGAACAAAACCATTAGTTTATGTATAAATTTTTTACCCTCCTGATTGTTTTATTTGCTACATTTTCTAATGCCCAACAACTCGAAAAGAAATGGCTTCTTCAGACAAAAGAAGTAAATCAACTAACTGATTATATTCAATTAAAAGAAGGTAAATACACACTTTCTTTAGATACTTTAACCGAATCAGGCGACTTTAATATCCAAGAAAACAATTTATTCCTTTATAAAAACGGATCAGGTGCACCAAGTATGCGTCTAAACATTCTTGTTCAAAATGATTCCGTACTCGAATTAAAACATCGCGAAAAAGTTTGGGCTTTTAAGTCTCAAAACAAACCGCAAAAAACCGTTATCGTTGCAGAAAAAAAACTCATCGGAAGTAGCGGATTTACTTTAAACAGTCTGCTTAGAGGCGCTTTGGGAATGATTATGCTTGTCTTGATCGCTTTTTTATTCAGCAATAATAAAAAAGCCGTCAATTGGAAAACCGTCGGCATCGGGTTGAGTGCGCAATTGATTTTGGCCATCGGTGTTTTGAAAATTTCCGTGGTCAAATCGGCCTTCGAATTTGTCGGACAGCTATTTATTCTCGTGCTTGATTTTACCCGAGCGGGAAGTACTTTTCTCTTGGGAAACATGATGGACATTACCAGTTTTGGTTACATCTTTTTATTTCAAGTTCTACCGACGATTATTTTCTTTTCAGCCCTAACCTCCTTGTTGTTTTATTTAGGCGTCATTCAGTTTATCGTCAAGGGATTGGCTAAATTATTGACCAAATTGCTCGGCATTTCCGGTGCGGAAAGTTTATCGGTTGCCGGTAATATTTTTCTTGGGCAAACTGAAGCACCGTTGATGATTAAGGCCTATTTAGAAAAAATGAATCGCTCGGAAATATTGTTGGTGATGATAGGCGGTATGGCCACAGTCGCCGGTGGTGTGCTGGCGGCTTATATCAGTTTTTTGGGGGGTGACGATCCCGCTTCCAGGTTGATTTACGCCAAACACCTTTTGGCAGCTTCCGTGATGGCAGCACCGGGTGCGATTGTCATCTCAAAAATTCTCTATCCGCAACAAGAAAAAATAAATACCGATGTTGAAGTTTCCATCGACAAAATCGGCTCCAATATGCTCGATGCAATCGCCAACGGCACGACCGAAGGATTGAAACTTGCCGCCAATGTCGGGGCCATGCTCTTGGTGTTTATCGCTTTTATCGCCATGATTAATTACGGGTTTAATAAATTTGGTCAAGTGACCACACTCAACAGTTTTATCGCTGAAAACACGCCTTATGACAAGTTTTCCATCGAAACGGTTTTGGGGCTTGTCTTCGCGCCTTTGATGTGGCTGATTGGCGTGGCAAAAGAAGACTTGATGTTGATGGGTCAATTGCTTGGTATCAAGCTTGCGGCCAGTGAATTTGTGGGTTACGTGCAATTGGCAGATTTGAAAAATCCGGCGAGCGTCGTGCATTTCACCTATGAAAAATCGGTCATCATGGCTACCTATATGCTGTGTGGTTTTGCTAACTTTGCCTCCATCGGTATTCAAATCGGCGGCATCGGGTCTTTGGCACCCGGACAGCGCAAAAACTTGTCTGAGTTCGGTTTAAAAGCCGTCATCGGCGGAAGTTTGGCTTCCCTGCTTTCGGCGACCATCGCGGGGATGATTATCGGGTAGGTTGAGTAAAAATTTCTGCTATTACCTACATTTTTTAACATACGGTTTCGCAGAAGTATTTTAAAAATGATAACTTTACCATTACTTAATATAAGCCGAAATTAATTCTGACACACACATTTATAAATGGCAAAATTTATACAAAATATAGTTGATGAAATTATAGACCAATATTTATATGCAGACGAAACAAATCGTCCTTGGATAATTGGTTTTAGTGGTGGAAAAGACTCCACAGTAATGCTTCAGCTTGTTTGGAAAGCTATCTCTCAAATTAAACAATTGACGGGTTTTGTAAATCGACCAATCTATGTAATTTGTAATGACACAATGGTTGAAAATCCGGTGATTACCGAATATGTTTATCGTGTTTTAGATAAAATTGAGCTCGCAGCTGTTGAGCAAGATGTACCAATTAGGGTGATAAAAACAATTCCAAGATTAGAAGACTCCTTTTGGGTAAATCTAATCGGCCGCGGATATCCTGCGCCAAATAACGCCTTTAGATGGTGTACGGAGCGACTAAAGATTAGACCTACTTCGCGTTTTCTTCTTGAGCAACTAGATGAATTTGGAGAAGCAATTATTTTAATTGGGACAAGGACTAACGAGAGTGCTCAAAGGGCTAGGTCAATGAAGAAACACGCCATTAAAGGCAAACGATTGACGAAACATCCAACCCAACCCAATACTTATATGTATGCACCGATTCGCAGTTTGAGTTTGGAGGAAGTTTGGTATGTCATTAACACAATGGAATCTCCTTGGGGTGCAGACAACGCTGAATTATTTAAAATTTATTCTGATGCAAGTGCGGATGATTACGAATGTCCAACGGTAGTTACAAATAAAGAGCATAAATCTTGTGGACAAAGCCGTTTTGGATGTTGGGTTTGCACAGTCGTGAAAAAAGACAAATCAATGTCTGCACTGATAGAAAATGGATTAATTTGGTTATCGCCGTTATTGAAATTTAGAAATCAATTAGCTGAAGATCGAAATATTATTGAGCATCGGATGCCTCAAAGAAGAAACGGGACGGATGCAATAAACGGAATGGGACCCTACTATCCTTGGTATAGAGCAAAGGTTTTGGAACGATTATTTGAAACGCAAAAAGAAATTCAGAAATATAAACCTCATGTAGAATTAATCACAAATCAGGAATTGGTTGCGATTCAAACGATTTGGTATAGGGATTTCATTTTTAACCAAAAAGTTTCTGAAATTTATAGTAAAGCATATAAACTCACTTTGGATATGAAAGACCATAACGAAAAACTCGAAAAAGAATTAGAACTTCTTAAAAATTCTTGTGCGGACAATCCGAAAGATTTTGACCTGATTCAAGAATTGTTAACGCTTCAAAAAAACAAATCACTTTTGAATAAGAAAAGAGGGTTGAAAGAGGATATAGAAAATCGAATTGAGGAGTATATAAAGAAAGACAAGTAACATGTATATTAAAGAAATTGAATTAAATAATTTTCGGATATACAAGGGTATAAACAAAATTAGTTTGTCTCCAGAAAAGGACAAAAATATTGTTATTATTAGTGGTAAAAACGGCTATGGAAAAACAACATTTTTAATGTCCTTAGTTTGGTGTCTATATGGCAAGCAAATGGAAAAAGTAGATGAACTTTATCAAAAAGAAATTGCGGACAAAGGAGGTTATGGTAAATATATAGGTAACAGTTTGAATAGATTAGCGAAGGCAGAGGATGAAAATAAATTTTCGGTTTCTGTTACTTTTAGAGATGTTAGGATTCCCGAAATCACCTGTAATGAGATTAAAATTACACGCTCGTATGACCTGATTACAAGCGCAAGCGACAAAGTTGAAGTGCTTGTTGATGGTTTTCAAAACGAGTTAATTCAAGACTTGACAACCGAAGGCAAACAAGATGGAGAAGAAATATTTATAAGAGATTTTATTCTTCCCATCGAAATTGCAAAATTTTTCTTCTTTGATGCTGAGAAAATAGTTTCACTTGCCGAAATAAATTCTCCTGAGCAAAGACGACTTTTAAGCAAGGCTTATACAGAAGTTTTAGGAATTAAGAAATATGAAGATTTAAAAGACCAATTGGAGTCAATACAAGATGAATATAGAAAAAAATCCGCAAAACCCCAAGAGAAAACTGAACTAAATCAGATTATTACTGACATCGATAACACCCAAATTGAAATTGAAGTTGTTGAAAAAGAGATTCAAAATCTCAATGACGAGAAAGTCGATAAATTAAATACTTCCAATGATATTCAACGAAAGTTGATTCGGGACGGTAATCAAATGACAATCGAACAATTGAATAAATTAAAAGAAGAAGAATCAGAATTAAACAGCAGAATAAATTATCTGCAAGACGATTTAAAAGAACTTTTTGATTTAATTCCTTTTGGTTTGGCTGGTCAGACTCTAATGGAAGTATCAACCCAGTTAACTAATGAAAAAAATAACCGCACCAACAAATTCATTCAAGAAGATGTTGGCGACAAGACAAAAAACATTCTTGACGAAATAGAGGAGCAAAAGAAACAATTTAAAGGAGTTATCACGACTGATGTTCGAGATTTTTACGAAGAACAAATCAGAAAATTAGTTAAGAAATATTTCTTTTCAAACACACCCGAAATATCAACACATTTTCAGGTGTTACACGATTTTTCAGATGCAGAAGCCAATGAGTTGAATGGCTTGGTTAATAATTTAAAGCACACCTTTAAGGAAACATTTACACGTATCAATGATGAATATTCTCGATCAAAAAATACGTTGGATTCAATTCGTAGAAAAATAAATTCGGCAGAAAAGGATGCCGATGATGAGTACATTTCGGCACTAAGAAATGAGAAAGAGAAATTAGACAAGCGTGTTTTAAGTATTGATAATGACATTTATGATTATAAAGAAAAAATAGGTGCTTTAAAAAATAATATCAAAACGTTTAAGCAACGTCAGGAAGAATTAAGAAAGAAAATTGACGACTCGAGAAGTTATAGTGCCAAGGATGAAAAAGCACAAGAAATTATAAGTAAACTTAAAATCTTTATCAAAACATTCAAGGAAGAAAAAAAGAAATCTCTTGAGCAAAATATATTGAACGAGTTAAACACGTTAATGCACAAAAAGGGGTTTATTAAAAGAGTGGCTGTTGATATTAACCTTTCTGGCGATGATGTTGACATCAACTTGTTTAATGCACGTGATGAAAAGATTGATAAAGGTTCGCTTTCGATGGGCGAAAGACAAATGTATGCCTCTGCTCTTTTGAAAGCATTGGTGGATGAATCGGATATTGAATTCCCCGTTTTTATTGACTCTCCAATGCAAAAATTTGATAAAGACCATGCGGAAAATGTTATAAAAGAATTTTATCCAAATGTTTCTAAACAAGTAGTCCTGTTTCCGTTAATTCACAAAGAGCTTACTGAAAGAGAGTATGACTTGCTAAAACCAAAAATAAGCAAAGCTTATTTGATTCATAATTTTAGTATGGATGCCTCTAAATTTATAGAATCCGCCCCGGAAAGTCTCATAAAAACCTATAACGAATTGTATGCAGATTAATATACGAACATCCGAAACCAACCAAGAAGTTGTCAGAAAACTGACCACAAAAGTTTTGGGAGGTGCAAAAGAAAATGTAATTGCTAGAATTGCGTTAGGCTATTCGTTGCAAAGCGGTAAGATGTTTACCAACGCAGAGTTCAATCTTTACGATTCTAAAGGAAAAGAGTACAAAGACCATATTCTTTTTGATGCCAAAAATAGAGACTTTTATATCGCGTTGATTTGCCAGCATTATGGAGTTTACAAAACAAACGAAAACATTCCAAAATATGTAAAATTGCATATCGACCATGGTTTGGAGATGATGGATAATTTATTTGGAAGTAGTAATAATTATACTTTTTTCGATTTTCTGATTGAGCATTTAGACAAAGGCACATCAATGCTCGATTCTGTTTCCGTAAATTTGGATGCTGTTAGAAACAATAGCCAAGGTATTGAAAAATCATTCTTTAAAGAGTCCATAAAAATAAATATAGGGAAAGATTCCAATACAAACGAGGATGTTTTTTTAGGCTTTAACAACACAAATCTTTACAACAACTGCCACATTGCCGTTGCGGGAAGCTCGGGGACAGGCAAAACTCAGTTTGCATTAGAATTACTTAACCAAATCAGTAAAGAATCCAATCATCACGTAAGTTTTATTTATCTCGATTTTAAAGGTCTTAAAGAAGATGATTTAAAAAACTTGCAACCATTCTTTGAGCATACAAAAGCCAATTTTATAGATGCGCCCAAAATTCCTTTCCCAATAAACCCACTGTCTTTTATAGACAGTATAAATGAAGTAAATAGGCAGATGGGGATTGACAAATTTGTGGACATCATTTGCAAATATTCGAATATCGGTATCAAACAGCGAGGGACTTTACGGGATGCTACTATTGAAGCATTTCTGGATAAAAAACCGGGAGAATATCCAAGTTTTCCTGAAATTAACGAAAAGTTGATTGAAATTGTTGGCGACAAAAGAGATACGCTGACAGAAATTATTGACGAATTAAGTCGTTACAATATTTTTAGAGAAGATAAAAAAGCACAATCATTTTTAAACCAAAACATTTATCTCTCACTTTCGGGTGATTTATCTAATTCAGTGCGTTTTACATCGTTGTTTTTGATTATTAATTATATTTACAACACCTTTATGAATATGGACAGCACTCCTACTGAAAACGGATACAGAGGTATGCGATATGTGTTATTGATTGATGAGGCACATGTTATTTTTAAAGAGAAAAAATACCAAGATATTTTAGAAAAAATACTGCGCGAAATTCGATCAAAAGGTGTCTCGGTTGTATTGCTTTCACAAGGTATTGACGAATTCAATCAATCCAACTTTGACTTTTCGAGCATGTGTGAAATGTCATTCTTGTTAGATATTAAAGACAAAACAAACACCAAAGCCATTAATAAATTTCTTGGATTTAGTGAGAAAGAAGGAATCAAGGCAGCGAGAAGCCTAGAAAAAATTCAAAAAGGACAAGCTATTTCTAACATCAAGGAATTTACAAAAGGTGAGTTATTTGAATTGAAACAATTTTATAACACATAAAGATGATAAAACAAACAACTTTGGATATTTTAGATTCCCAATTACGAGGTAAGTATGATGCATACTTAAAAATGGATAAAGAAGATAGGTATGGTATTTTCTCACGTAAGCCAATTAGGATTGACCCATGGTGGTCAAATTTAAAATATCAAGAAATAAAAGATGAAGTTGTAAATTTGAACTGGAGCAAACCTATTAAATATAGTGATTTAGTTGATTTTAAAACTTTAATTACTGAAGAAGATAAGGGAATATATCTTTTATATGTTCAGCCCACAAACTTAATTTTAGAATTACCAAGGTATTTACTTTATGTTGGTATATCAGGTGTAAATGGCAGTGAAAGACCATTGAGAGAAAGACTTAATGATTATTTATACCCTAGTCAAATAGACAAAAGGGCAAACATTCATAAACTTTTGCAAATGTACTTTGAGGAAGTTTATGTTGTTTATTCATATTATAAAGGAGATTTTAAAAGATTAGAGGAAATAGAAACAAGTCTAACTGAATTTTTTTCCGCACCATTTAGCGATGCCGCTTATGAGCCATCAACAAAAAAATCACAGTCGATATGGAAGTAAAAAAAACAAAACTTATTTTACCTTGTGTTCGTGGTCAAATTGGTGATTGGATATACTATTCCACATACATGTCAGCACAACAAATAACGGAATGGGTTAAACCAGCTAAAGATATTAGAGAGGCAAAATCTTTAGACGAAGAGCTACAAAGGACACTTAGGGAAAGAGCAAAGGAAATCGCAACATATCTATATAACCGAGAAAGTCGATTTTTCAACTCTGTAGTTATTGGGGTTTACGGTGGTCTCCCTGATTGGCACGAATTCCTTATTGAAAATAAAGTTGTTGAATTGGGTGGTGATATAAATGAATTTGACAGTAATATTGGATTAATGGAGTTTATTGGTAATGAACAAATGTTTGCAATAGACGGACAACATAGAGTTGCAGGAATTCAATTTGCAGCTACCAAAAAAAATCAAATAATATCTAAAAAATTTGAACTCGAAAAAGATAGATATCCGGTTATTTTGGTTGCTCATATTGATGATGAATTAGGTAAAAAAAGAACACGACAACTGTTTTCTGATATCAATAGAAAAGCTAAAGCTGTGCCTAAAAAAGATCAAATTATTATTGACGAAGAAACCCTGACACATATTGTAACAAGAAGAATTTTTACAAATTATAAAAAGTTTAATAATGGAGGATTAATTGATCATATTCATGAGGCTAATAACTTGAGGATAGATGATATAACCTATTTCACAAATATCACAAACCTAGATACAGTCATAAGAAAATTAAAACCTCTGTACAAAAAACAAAAGAATACGAATGATTGGGACGAAATAAATGTTAAAAGTCTAACTAAAATTACATCAGATTTTTTTGATACTGTTATTAATGTAATTCCTGAATTTCAAAATTTTTTTATTAAAAAGTCAATAACCCTAAAAGAGCTTAGAGTAGATAATAAGTACATTTTATTTAGACCTATTGGGTTAACCCTGCTAGCAAAAGTATATCAATATTATATTAAAAACAGGTCGGAAAACGAATTTAAGAAGGATATAAAGAAGATTAGTTTTATTGCCCCGGCAACCCCTCTAAATAAAATTCTATGGAATAACAAAAAGATGGAGGCTAAAGCAGCAAATCAATCTTTAGCTTATAATCTTATTTTATACTTACTTGGAAATAAAGTGGATGAAAAGAAGCTTCTTAATGATTATAGACAAATATTTGATAAAACAAACCTCCCTAAAAAAATAAATTAACTACCCTAAAACACAGAAACTTCTGGCGTATGACACAAGCGATATGAAAGCTTGTCAATAAGTATGTTTTTTCCAGTGAATAAATAAAAACTCAAACAGAAAATTCCAAATAGAGTTAAAAAAATGATCCTGCTAAAATGAAACAATATTTAGATTTAGTCAAACACGTTTTTGAAAACGGCACCCTAAAAGCCGATCGAACCGGCACGGGCACCAAAAGTGTTTTTGGCTATCAAATGCGCTTTGATTTGCGCGACGGATTCCCGATGGTGACCACCAAAAAGCTCCATTTAAAATCGATTGTTCACGAATTGTTGTGGTTTCTGAAAGGGGAAACCAACACCGCTTATCTCAAAGAAAACGGCGTGTCTATCTGGGATGAATGGGCCGATGCAAACGGAAATTTAGGACCTGTTTACGGTCATCAGTGGCGCAATTGGAACAGCGAAGGACTCGATCAAATCAAAGAACTCATCCAAATCCTCAAAACCAATCCGGACAGCAGACGCATGCTGGTTTCTGCCTGGAATCCATCTGTACTTCCCGACACTTCGGTCTCCTTTGCAGAGAATGTTACCAATGGGAAAGCTGCACTGCCACCGTGCCACGCTTTTTTTCAATTTTACACCACACAACAAACCGACGGCAAACGGGTTTTGTCTTGTCAGCTCTACCAGCGCTCTGCCGATATTTTTTTGGGCGTGCCGTTTAACATCGCTTCTTATGCCTTGTTCACCTTGATGGTTGCACAAGTCTGCGGCATGATACCCGGAGAATTCATCCACACTTTTGGAGACGCGCATATCTATACCAATCATTTCGAGCAACTGCAAACGCAACTCAGTCGCGAACCAAGAGCCTTGCCAAAAATGCATTTAAACCCCAAAGTCAGAGACATTTTCGCCTTTACGTACGATGATTTTTCACTGACCAACTACGACCCGCATCCACCCTTAAGAGGGAAAGTGGCTGTCTGAGGACAGTTTAATTTTGGATAATTTTCTCCGGAAAACAAGAATAAACCCGTTAGAATCCGTCTTATCAGTGTCATCCGTGTTCCATTTTTGGTCATTTCCGGATGTATTTCCGCAAAGCATCGAGTAGTTTATCCACATCTTTTTGGGTGTTGTAGAAATGAAAACCCACCCGGATGCCATCGCCTCGAAAAGCAGCGAGGATGTCTTTCTGCTTGAGATATTCCAACAGCTTTTCATCACCTTTCAAGTTGAAAATAGCCGAATGTCGCGTCCGTTGAAGTGTGTCATCGCGAAGTAAATTGAGTTCGACGAATCCCTTGAAAGCCCTTTCCGACAGCTCTCTGATATGATTTTGAATGGTTTCCATCCCTGTTTTCTTGAGATATTGCAGGGAAAATTGTAAACTGCCATAGTTGAAAGTGTCCTGATGACCGGACTCAAAATGTGCGATAAACTCGTCCTGTCCACTTGGGAAAAACTGCTTTTTAAAGGATTCTTTAAACATAAAAAACCCGTTTCCATATCCGCCCAAGAGCCATTTGTAACCGCTTGCTCCCACGGCATCAATCGGGCTGTTGTCAAAATCAAAGACTTCGGTTCCGAAAAATTGCGTGCCATCGGCGATGATTAACAACTTGGGATGCTTTTGTTTTATTGATCTAAGTTTTTGAAAATCAATTACTTTACCGTCGATATATTGCACCAAACTGATTGCCAGGACTTCGGGCTGATGCGTTTCGATTGCTTTTTCAATGTTTTCTTCCAAAGTGGCATTGTTTGCTGCATAAAAAAGCTGGAATTTCTTTTTGTTCAACGGGTCAATCAAGGTTGGATAATCGTCTTCAACGACCAAAAACTTGGTTTTTTCGGGAAAACATTCGAGCAAAACCCGAAACCCGAAAGAGAAATTCGGGATTAAAACGGTATTTGCTGCATTTGCTTTGAAAAAATCGGCTACGGTTTTGCGGACACTTTCCAAAAAAGGCTTGTGGGTATCGCGGAAAAGGCTTCCGCCTATCAGGTAATCGATGTCGTGATTTTGTCGGCATTCCATCAACGATTCGGACAGCAGTCCCGAAGCCGGCGTGTTGAGGTAGGTGTAGCTTCGCAATACCGGAAATTCTTCTTTTAAATTAGGATGCATAAGTCTTTTAAAAATTGCTTAATTTTGTTGTTATTCAAACCATTGAAATGTTTTCCAAAAATAAAACATCCGAATCAACTTACGGCGAACAAAGAGATTTGTTTTTGCACGCCCAAAATCGCATCAAAGAAAAGAAAAAACTCTACTATCATTTCATCATTTTTGTGGTTGGTGGAATTTTTTTGTTTACGTTCAATAAGATATTTAATTATTATCCCGAATACAATTGGTATTTGTGGTTGATTACGATTTGGCTATTCTTTCTCATCGTTCATTTCATCAATGTTTTTGTCACGCATAAGTTTTTAGGTCCTGAATGGGAAAAAGTGCAATTGGACAAATTAGTAGCCAAACAGTTAAAACGAATCGGGGAATTGAATCAAAAATTAGCGTCAGAATCCTTGACAGCTTCCGATAAAAACAAAACAGACGCCGACGAATGATTACCCTAATTGCTGCCATCGGAAAAAATCGCGAACTGGGCAAAGACAATCAATTGCTTTGGCGATTGCCCAACGATTTGAAACGTTTCAAACAACTGACTTTGGGACATGCTGTCATCATGGGAAGAAAAACATTTGATTCATTACCCGGAATTTTACCCAATCGAAGACACCTCATCCTGACGACGAATCCAAACTATACGAACGGGCAAGCGGAGGTTGTTCACAGCCTTCAGAAAGCCTTTGAAAAAGCGGCGGAAACCGACGAAAACCCATTTATACTCGGTGGCGGCGAAATTTACAAATTGACATTGCCCTTTGCCGATCGGGTTGAACTCACGGTGGTGGATGGAGCTTTTGAAGCCGATACTTTTTTTCCGAGTCTTCCTGCGGATGTGTGGCAAAAAACTTTTGTTGAGCAGCATCCGGCCGATGAAAAACACGCCTATGCGTATTCATTTCAAACTTTTACAAAAAAATAACGGTCATTTTAAGGCAGACTGATTATTCATAAAAAAAAATAAAACTACCTTTGCACGGTCAATTTATGAAGATATTAGGAATCATACCGGCGCGATACGCATCTACAAGACTGGAGGGAAAACCTTTGGTAGATTTGTGCGGCAAGCCCATGATTCAACATGTGTATGAACGTGTGAAAACAAAATTAGACCACGTGCTGGTCGCCACAGATGACAAACGCATCTTTGACACCGTTCAAAACTTTGGCGGAAAAGTCGTGATGACTTCGGAAAATCACAACACAGGAACCAACCGATGCTTGGAGGCCTATCAAAAATATGCGCAAGCAACCGGAGAAATTTTCGATGTGGTTATTAACATCCAAGGAGATGAACCGTTGCTCGAACCGGAACAAATCGAAACTTTAACAAGGTGTTTTGATACCGTTGATACGGAAATGGCTACCTTGGTCATACCGTCCCATCCGACAGAAAAACTTTCGCAAACCGGTGTTTTTGTGGTATTTGATAAATATTGCAATGCGTTGTATTTTAGCCGTTCAGTGATTCCGTATGTGCGAGATGCAAAACCCGGCGAGTGGTCGTCTCATCATACTTTTTACAGACATGTGGGTATGTATGGGTTTCGACCGAAGGCGTTGGAAGCGTTTGCCAATCTCCAACAAACTTCCCTTGAAAAAGCGGAATCGCTGGAGCAAAATCGTTGGCTCGAAAACGGAAAAAAAATCAGGGTGGGAATCACAACACACGAGACCATTCCGGTGGATACCAAAGAAGATGCGGAGCTTGTGAGAATGATGATGAAAAAGAAAACAGTAAACAATTATTAGCTCAGCGATCTCAGCGAAAAACGCTGTTAACGCTGCGTTTAAAAAACAATGAAAACACTAATTTGTATAAAAAACTACCTAAAGAAATAAACTAAAATGAGTCAAAAAAAAGTACAAGTAGGCAACGTATCCTGTGGCGCAGATCAACTATTCCTGATTTCCGGGCCTTGTGTGATTGAAACAGAATCCATCATGATGCGAACAGCCGAAACCATCAAAGAAGTAACCGAAAAGCTCGGCGTTCCGGTGATTTACAAATCGTCTTTTATGAAAGACAACCGAAGTTCAGCTGATTATTATTCAGGCCCGGGCGTAGAAAAAGGCTTGCGTATCCTCGAAAAAATCCGCAAAGAATTCGGTTTTCCGATACTGACAGACGTGCATTATCCGTCACATGTCAAAGAAGTTGCAGAAGTAGTCGATGTGGTGCAAGTGCCTGCCTACCTCTTGATGCAAACCTCATTGGTATTGGAAGTAGCCGAACAACAAAAAGCGGTGAACCTGAAACACGCGCAGTTTTTAGCGCCAGAAAATATGATCAAACCGGTCGAAAAAATCGAATCGGTCGGCAACCACAACATCCTGCTCACCGAACGCGGTTATGTCTTTGGCTACAACGACCTGATTGTCGATCCGAGAAGTTTCTACCACATGAACGAAATTGGTTATCCGGTCATTTTTGACGTAACCCACTCCATCCGAAAGTACGGGACACCGAGTGCCGACCCCAAAGGAGGCGCGCGACAATATTTGGAAGTACTTGCCAGAGCAGGCGTTGCTTCAGGTGTGGACGGACTGTTTGTCGAGACACATCCTTGTCCTTCCGAAGCACTTTGCGATGCTGCCAGCCAGCTCGACATGATGCATCTCGAAGAATTCCTGAAACCCCTTTTAGAATTGCACAACACCGAAGTTAAATACAGAAAAAAATAAACCAACCCACTTTAATTTTAAACTATGGAACTTTATTTAGATTCAGCCGATATCAACGAAATTCGGGAAGTCAGCAAATACGGCATCGTTGCCGGCGTGACGACCACCCCAACTTTTATGCACCGTCACGGCATCACCGATATTGACGCCGCGATTGTCGAATTGTCAAAGATGGTCGATGTCATTCAAATTGAAGCCTTGGGCTCTAACGCCGACGAAATCGTGCAAGAAGCCTACCGACAAGAAGCACTTGGGCTTGACCGTGCAAAGACAGTTTACAAAATTCCGGTTTCTCTTGAAGGTGTTAAAGCCTGTAAAATTTTGACCGATCAAGGATTTTTGGTCAATGTACACTTGGTTTATACTTTGCAACAAGCCTACATGGCGATGAATTCGGGTGCTACCTATGTTTGTCCGCTTGTCGGAAGATTGCAAGATCAAGGACACGACGCATTGGCATTGGTTCAACAATGTGTAGATGCTGTGAATTACTATGGCTACAACACCAAAGTCATGTTTTCTTCCGTGCGCAATGTCGAGCATGTGAGAAACGCCATCAATATTGGTGTTCACACCGTGACGGTGCCTTGGAAAATCATGAAACAACTTACAGAAAACAACTTTACCACCATCGGCACCAAAGAATTTGAGCAACACACCCGCCTTATGATGGTGAAAGTTTCACAAGCACTGAAGAAAGAAAATCCGGTTGCAAAAGCGTCCGATACCATTTCCGATTGTTTGGTGAAAATGACCGCCGGAGGTTTTGGCGCAGTTACAGTTATCAACGATGCAAGCGAAGCCATCGGAATCTTCACAGACGGCGATTTGAGAAGATTGATTGAGGCCGGCGGTTCGATTGGAGACACCTTGTCTTCTTTGGAACTTAAAAAACCAAAATCCATCGATGCAGATGAATTGCTTTACAAAGCACAACAAATATTCAGTGAAACGAAAGTTGATGAATTGGTGGTTACCCAAAACGGGAAAGTGGTCGGAATGTTAGACATTCAGCAACTGATTGATTAAATCTACGAGAGGCCGAAAGGCCTCTTTTTTACTATGTATAAATCTTCCGAAAACGTACAAAAACTGTTTGAAAGCAACGGCGGTGTCTTTCGCACTTCATCTGCTAAACTTTCCGAAAAGCTCAAAGGCATCAAAGCCTTGTTGTTTGATTGGGACGGTGTTTTTCATTCCGGCAGCAAATCGGAAGACCAAATCAGCAGCTTTTCCGAAGCTGATTCGATGGGCATCAACATGCTCCGCTTTGCTTATTATTTGAGAAACCAACAAATTCCCTATTCGGCGATTGTCACCGGGGAAAACAACCCGACCGCCCGGTTTTTCGCCCAAAGAGAACATTTTGATGCGGTGTTTTCAGGCGCAAAAGACAAAAGCGTTGTTTTGGAGAAAATTTGTTCGCAAAACAAGCTCAAACCGGAAGAAATCCTATTTGTTTTTGACGACATCCTCGATTTGAGGGTGGCTAAACAAGTGGGTGTTCGCATGATGATACATCGAAAATCAGGCGTATTGCTTAACCATTATGCCCAAAAAAATCAATTGTTTGATTACAAAACAGCGACCGAAGGCAACAGACATGGCATCCGGGAAGTCTGCGAACTTTCATTGGGTCTTTTGGACCAGTTTGACAAAGTCATCGAAGAGCGCATGAACTTTACCCAAACCTATCAAACTTATATTTCACTTCGAAATCAAAAGAAAGTTTCGTTGGAAGAAAGTGCGAAGAATTGATAAAAAACAGTTGAAACGAATGTCTTGATTCTTGATTTACTTTTCATCCGTTTAGCTACAAGTCATTTTAAAAATGAAAAAAACGACAAAACATATTGTACTTGCGGCAGTTTTTTTCGAACTTGTTTCATGTGGGCAACAACAGAATCGCGACAACAAAATAGGTAATCCAAAAGTAGAAGATACTTACAAACCGACCTTTACCGTTACTCAACTCTACGATAAATTTGAGTTCAGTTTTAAACAAATGCAACCCGACAGCTTCGGACAAATATTTGTTGATTGGAACAGGACAATAAAACCAAATTCTGACGACTTCATACATCAAAATGACACCATTAATGCTTTATTCGATGTTTATAAAGCGTTCTACAAACCTCTTGACCTATTAAAACTTGGAGACTGGGAATGGGGAAACGATCTTAATTCAAAATGCAGGTATGTTGTGGTTCAGAACAAAATAGTTTATTCAATCCTGCTCACCGACAACTTTGACGATTTTGATTGGCAGAAATCAAAAAAAGATTCCATAGAAAATTTCAGACCACCAATAAATTTAGACAAGAATAAAGTTCTTTATTTAACTGACGAGTATGCTAAATCTATATACATATTTTTGGGGACAGAATCAGCAAAACTTGGTGAAGGGAATATTATGAATCCTGCAAGACCTGACGGAGATAGCGAAAAACGGTTTGAAATATTACGACCATACATCCCAATTCTGCATGGACATTGGGGTGGATATTGGTATCTTGAAACTCATCCGAACATTGGTATAATTATTTTCAACAAGACATTAACAAAAGCAAAAATTGACTTTAGAGTTGGCTATCAAGGGGGTGAAGCGACACTTGAGAGAAACGGCAATCACTGGACAATCAAGGAAAGTAAAGCGACATGGATAGAATAAAACGGCACATTTGCAATAGGTGGGTTTGGTGTTTCGCAAAAAGTTTTGCGGTTACAGAAAACTCAGCTCTCCGAATGAACATTTGTACTAAAAAGCGCACTCATCGCAAATCTGCAAAACAATAACAACACATGAACACCCTCAAAATTGGTTTAGCGGGATTTGGCACAGGCGGACGTTTTTTTCACGCGCCTTTGATAGCTTCTACACAGGGATTGCAACTCACGGCCATTCATACCCGATCGGAAAGCAATCGGGCACATGCCAAACGCCATTTTCCGCAGGTTTCTTTGGTGGACGAATACGCCGATTTGCTTGCCAATACCGAATTGGATGTCATCGTACTTTCGATACCCAATCATTTGCATTTTCCGCAAGCCGCTCAAGCCCTTCAAGCCGGAAAAAACGTGGTGATTGACAAGCCTTTTACCGTAACCTCGGATGAGGCCAAACAACTTATCGAATTAGCCAAAGAAGTCAAAAAAACACTGACAGTTTTCCACAACCGCAGACTCGATGGCGGTTATTTCACGCTGCTGGAATACTTTGACAAAAACACATTGGGTGAAATTGTGCAGTTTGAAGCGCGTTTTGATCGATACAGAAAAGAATTACGACCCAATTCGTGGAAAGAAAAACCCATGCCCGGAAGCGGTATTTTGTATGATTTGGGCAGCCATTTGATAGACCAAAGTCTGCAACTATTCGGATTGCCGGAAAGCTTGTTTGCCAGATTGAATTCGCAACGCCCGGGCGCAGAAACCATCGATGATTTTGAGATTTTCCTGAATTACAAAACAGGACTCAATGTTCGACTGGGAGCCAACATGCTGAGTCGCACACCCGGATTTGCCTACCGCGCAGTCGGGCTGGAAGCAACCCTCGAAATCGGCGGTACGGACGGGCAAGAAGAAATCCTTCGGAAAGGTATTTTACCGAACTCAACGGAAATTTGGCGTGAGCAGTTAATTCCTCAAAACGCTTGTTTTTACACCATTAAAGACTCAAATATAGAAGCTGTTTCTGTGGATTGTCAGGTCGGAAACTATTTGGCATTTTATCAAAATTTATATCACCACTTGACAGAAAACAAGCCACTCATGGTCAAAGCGGAGGAGGCTTTACAGGTCGTTCAACTGATAGAATTGGCCATCGAAAGCAATCGGCAACAGCGCAGTTTAATTGTTAAAATTTAGAGATTAACAATTCCGTTTCACACATTCCATTATTTTTACAACATGGGAAGTGTAAAATTTATAAAATATTTGTTTGTCTTTTTGGCGATATTCGGATTATCTTGTGAAGACGATATCGAAGACAATCGCAATGCCTTTCAGGTGGTGGTTCAGAACGAATTTTGGCGAGCTGAAACCGTCAGGGCGAGCATTCTCGAAGACGGCTCTTTGATTATCGTGGCAAGCGACGGCAAACGAAAAATGATTGTGCAAACCACCTCTTTTCAGCCGGGAAGCTATGCAGTCGGGGTCAGTACAATCAATGAAGTTACCTACGAAAATTCGCTTAGCAATTCGGCTGTCAAAACCTTGCCTTTTCTTTCCAAAGGTGCTGTAGAAATAGCGCGTTTCGATGCTGACAAACCGAGTGTTACCGGAACATTTCGCTTTGATGCATTGAGCAATACGGGCATTCAATATTTCTTTAAAGAAGGGATTTTTTACGAATTGGAGATCACGGAGTTTAACCCTGATTTGCTCAAACCTATTGAAGACGGCGGAGACGATTCGGGTGGTGGTGAAGATAACGGAGATAACGGCGGCGGAGATGATCTCGATTTGCCGTTTACCAATCATTTTTTTGCCAAAGTAAACGGCAACCCGTTTTCGACTCAGGTCATTACCGTTTCAGTCACAAATGGGATTATTGGTGTGATGAACGCCACCACAACCGGTTTGCCTTCCATGACAATTCAGTTTCCCATAGATGTCTCTGTCGGGACACACAATTTTGGTGGAGGAAACATCAACGCCGCTTTTTACACACCCAACGGAGTTGATCGGAAAGGAGAAAGCGGCACACTTTTTATCGATAAGCACGATACAACCAACCGAATTGTCGAAGGTAGATTCAACTTTACGGTTCCGCAGCCGGGAAATTCCATCGAAGTGACCGAAGGAGTTTTTCGCATAAAGTACTGACAATAAATTAGGTAAACGTGCTAAGCAAATTAATCAAGAACTGTTGTTTTATAGATATAAAATTTATTTTTTAGCGGTCATGCTTTGACTGCGCTCAGCACAGCAGTACAGTAGAAACATATTGTCGTAATAATTATTGGGAGGTTTGAAAAAAACTGCCCGTCCGGCAGTCGGAACGGTTAATGGGTTTTTTTTATCGGTGTTTGCTTGCACAAACTTGCTGTTTAATGGCTATTTCATAACAAGTTGTTTATTATTGATTTGAATGTTTTTTCATAAACACCCCCAAGAATTAGTACAACAAGCAAAGTTACTCCCCTCTCAATTCAAACCGACTCCGGGTGTATTTGACGATTTTTCATTGTGAGCAACCGCATCTGTTTTCTTTATCAGGAAAGGATTAGAGCCGAAAAAGCACTTGTGAGTTTCTTAAAAAGCAACTGTTATTTTTATTAAAAAGATTAAAAAGATGATGTTTATCGGGTTAAAATTACAAAGCGTGTTAAATTTTAAAAAACACCTGTCAATTCTACATATATTTGAATTAATATAAAACCACGCAATCGTTGTAAATCAAAACTGCGATTTTTGGGCCTTCCAACAATGATTTTTGTCATATTTTACAGGGCTTTTGAAGCGGAAATTTGTATAAGAATTAAATGAGTTATTAACTAAAAAACAAAATCATGTACGACGTAAAAGTTTCACCCTTAGGCATCATGAAAAACAAAAGTGCCATTGATAATTGGGTCAATGGAATCGCCGAACAATGCGGAGCCAAAAACATACATTGGTGTGACGGCTCTCAAAAAGAATATGACAATTTATGTGATCTTTTGGTCAGAAAAGGCACATTTATCAAATTAAATCAAGAAAAACGCCCCAATAGTTTCGCCTGTTTTAGCGACCCCAGCGATGTGGCCCGCGTAGAAGATAAAACTTTTATCTGCAGCCGTCGCAAAGAGGATGCAGGCCCCACCAACAACTGGATGGCTCCAGAAGAAATGAAACACATCCTCAACAATCTGCTCACCGATTCGATGCAAGGCAGAACGCTTTATGCAATACCATTTTGTATGGGCCCGTTGGGCTCTCCTTATGCAAGATACGGCGTTCAGGTTACCGATTCGGAATATGTGGTTGTCAACATGAAAATCATGACCCGCATGGGCGATGAAGTGATGCCCTATTTGCAAAGTGACAACTATGTAAAATGTATTCACACCATCGGTGCACCGCTCAAACCCGGTCAGGAAGATGACAAATGGCCGTGCAATCCCGACACCAAATACATTTCTCACTTTCCGGAAGAACGCATGGTTATTTCTTATGGTAGCGGCTACGGCGGAAACGCACTCATGGGCAAAAAATGTTTTGCGCTTCGTATTGCATCCGTAATGGCAAGGGAAGAAAATTGGTTGGCCGAACACATGCTCATCATGGGCGTCGAATCACCTGAAGGCGAAAAAACCTATCTGGGTGCAGCTTTTCCAAGTGCTTGTGGTAAAACAAACTTTGCCATGCTCATTCCTCCCAAAGAAATGGAAGGATGGAAAGTAACCACCATCGGTGATGACATTGCTTGGGTACACGTCCGAAAAGACGGAAAATTAGCAGCCATCAACCCCGAATCTGGCTATTTTGGCGTAGCACCGGGCACCAACTACGATACCAATCCCAATGCGATGGAATCTGTACGGGCCAACTGTATTTTTACCAATGTAGCCATCACACCCGATGGAGATGTTTGGTGGGAAGGCATGACACCCGAACCTCCCAAAGGATTGACCGATTGGCATGGATTGCCATGGGATCCGAAAAGCGGAAAACCGGCTGCACATCCCAACTCAAGATTTACAGCTCCTGCTTATCAAAACCCAGCCATCGACAGCGAATGGAACAACCCGAATGGCGTGCAAATTGAAGGTTTTGTTTTCGGCGGAAGAAGGACGACTACCGTGCCACTCGTTTATCAATCTTTCAACTGGAATTTTGGGGTCTATCTTGCCACCACCATGGGAAGTGAAACCACCGCCGCCGCCTTTGGCGAAGTCGGTAAAGTAAGAAGAGATCCGTATGCCATGCTTCCTTTTATGGGCTACCACATCGGTGATTATGTAAATCATTGGTTGCAATTCGGTCGCGATTTGCAATCCACACCGCGAATTTTTGGTGTAAATTGGTTTAGAAAAGACGACAATGGCAAATTCCTTTGGCCGGGTTTTGGTGAAAACATGCGTGTCCTCAAATGGATTGTACAACGCATCAAAGGTCAAAATTCCGCCATCGAAAGTCCAATCGGTTGGATGCCGAGTTACAAAGATTTAGATTGGGCAGGATTGGAAAACTTCACCAAAGAAGATTTTGCAAAAATCATGGAAATAGATCGTGAACTCTGGAAAAAAGAATTGCTGTCTCACGAAGAATTATTTGAGAAAATGTATGACAAACTTCCAAAAGAATTCTTCTTCATGCGCGAACTTTTGCTTTCATCATTGTGGCGCTCACCCGAACATTGGGGAATGGAATCTGAGTAAAACGAATCATTTAATTTTAAAATAAACGACCTGTTGCCTTCGATAGGAACGGGTCGTTTTGTGTAATCAGAACAGCTTATTCAACTTATACAATATTACCATGAATTGGTTTTTAGATTTGTTCCAATCGCAGAGCATCGCACAAACCGTAGTGGTTTATGGCTTGGTGATTTCTCTTGGAATTTGGTTTGGAAAAATTAAAATCTTTGGCGTTTCTTTAGGGGTGACTTGGGTCTTGTTTGTCGGGATTATTTTCTCGGCTTTCGGACTGACCATTCATCCGGAAACCGAACATTTTTTGAAAGAATTCGGATTGGTGCTCTTTGTTTATGCCATCGGATTATTGGTTGGTCCCGGTTTTTTCGTTTCACTTAAAAAATCAGGATTGCCTTCCAATTTGATGGCAATTGCCATTGTAGGTTTGGGTTTCTGCATCACTTTGATTTTGTTCTACTTGAGCAACACCGACATTTTTGTCATGACGGGCATCATGAGCGGTGCGGTCACAAATACTCCCGGATTAGGTGCCGCACAAGCAAGCCTGAGCAGCCTCAATCGGATGGATGTAGATTCTTCCATGATTACTTTGGCATACGCCGTCGCCTATCCGTTTGGCGTTTTCGGAATCATCGCTTCTTTTCTGATATTGAAAAAAATATTCAAAATAGATATCGACAAGGAAAATGAACTGCATCGCAAACTGGCCTTTTTGAAAAAAAACAAGGTAGTTTCTGTCCATCTTACGGTCGAAAATAAACAATTGGAGGGAAAACAACTCCTTCAAATATTTGAAATGATTGAAGAACCCATCGTGGTTTCTCGCATGATGCACGATGGACAAATTCTCACACCCAGACCCAATCAAATCGTTTTTGAAGGAGATACACTTTTGATTGTCACTCAAAAAAATTTGTTGCCCAAACTCAAATTGCTGATAGGAGACGAAAGTTCAATCAATCTAAAAGTCGAACCCGAAAGCAATTTGGTCGCCAACGAAGTAGTGGTGACCCGCAAAGAAGTAACCCACCACCGGATTGGCGGAATTCCCGAATTGCATCAGCATCATTTCACTTTGGTAAGGGTAAAACGTGCCGGCATCGAAATGATACCACACGGCAATTTGTACCTACAATTAGGTGATGTTGTCCGCGTAGTGGGAACTGAAAACGGCGTGGCCAGAGTCACGGCGGCTTTGGGTAATTCTCTAAAAAAATTAGAAACTCCCGATTTGGCTCCTATCTTTTTTGGCATCGTGCTGGGTATCATCTTGGGAAGCATTCCGCTCTCCTTTCCCAACATTCCCATACCCGTTAAAATCGGAATGGCAGGTGGTCCGCTCATTGCATCGCTTCTTTTGAGCCGCTATGGAAACAAACTTTATTTGAACAACTACACCACCTTTAGTGTCAACATGATGATACGCGAATTGGGTATTGCGCTCTTCTTGGCCAGTGTGGGCTTGAGCAGCGGACACAACTTGCTGAAAGCCTTTACCGAAAATTCGGGTTGGTATTGGATTTTTTTCGGAATCGTTATTACCATTGTCCCATTGCTGACCGTAGGTTACATCGCCAAAAAATATTTCAAAAAAACCTTTTTTGAAGTCTGCGGTTTGTTGGCAGGAGCTTCCACTGACCCACCCGCGCTTAATTTCGCTTTGAAAATGGCCGGCAACGATATTCCTTCAGCTACCTACGCCACCGTCTATCCGTTGACCATGATTTTGAGAATCATCGGGGCGCAATTGCTCATCTTGATGTTTGCTTGAGTAAAAAAATAAATTGGATAAAGAGGTTGCCTGTGAAATGGCAGCCTTTTTTATGTCAAAAATGCAAGTCTGTTAAAATATATTTAAGAAATTGCTTAAATACTAAACATTACATACCTTTGTTCAGAAGTTAATCCAATTCCGATGAAAGCGATAGATAAAGAACTAATGTGCATCAGGCTTTTTGCCGATCAGGTACAAATTGGCAATTGCAAAGAAAAATTGTATTCCAACGCGAAAACGTTCAGTCGATTGAGCAACTTATTGGCATTGGCTGGAAATGAAGTCCGATTGAAAATTTTATTTTTATTGGAAGAAGAAGACGAGCTTTGTCCTTGTGACTTAGCCGATATCTTAGGAATGAGCGTGCCTGCCGTTTCTCAGCATCTTCGAAAACTGAAAGATGGTGAAGTGGTAACGACCAGACGTGATGGGCAGACCATCTATTATTCGCTTAGAACGGAGAATTTAAATTTGTTAAAACCGCTTTTTAAACACATCGTTAATCAAAAATAAAATTCCCATGAACAAGTCCTCTAATTCTGCCACAGAAAAGGCAGGTAAAGTTGCCGGAGCCGGGTTATTAGTTGCCGTTTCTGCTTCCTTGTGTTGTATTACGCCTGTTTTGGCTCTTGTTTCGGGTACATCCGGTATCGCTTCCACTTTTTCGTGGATGGAACCTTTTAGACCCTATCTCATTGCAATTACTGTTTTGGTATTGGGATTTGCCTGGTATCAAAAATTAAAGCCCCGAACTGCTGATGAAATTGCTTGTGCTTGTGAGGATGACAACTTGTCGGCAGGCAAGGCAGGAAAAAAGCCTTTTATGCAAACCAAGACTTTCTTAGGAATTGTAACCGTGTTTGCGGCTTTGATGCTTGCTTTTCCGAACTACTCCCAAATTTTTTACCCCAAAACGGAAAAACAAGTGATGGTGGTTTCATCGAATGATGTGAAGGAAGTAAAATTTAACGTGAGCGGCATGACCTGCACCGGCTGTGCCGAACACATTGATCATGAAGTGAATAAACTCGAAGGCGTAGTTTCTTCAAAAGCATCCTACGAAAATGGGGATGTATTTGTTCAATTTGACAGCAGTAAAACATCGATAGAAGAAATAGAAAAAACCATTAATGCAACGGGTTATACAGTTGTCAATCATAATTAAAAACACATGAAAACGCAATCCACAATTACCTGCCCCACTTGCGGTCACCAAAAAACAGAAGAAATGCCAACCGATGCTTGTCAGTTTTTTTATGAATGTGAAAACTGTCATACAATACTCCGTCCCCTCGAAGGTGATTGTTGTGTTTATTGCAGCTATGGAACCGAAAAATGCCCCTCCATTCAAGAAAAAGGATGTTGCAATTAGAAAGATACGTTCTATAAAATAATGCTTCTTTTGGGCGTTCCCCCAACAAAGTCTATTTCATAGCCTTGTTGGGGTCGGGCTATCCGTTACAATCTTTTTTTGGCTAAAAACCCAAAAAAAGGATTTACACTTCTATCCCTAACGCAAATTTATTTGTTAAATTAACCTTATACTTAAAATCATGAAAACCTCCTATCATATCTCCGGGATGACCTGCAACGGTTGCCGGAACAATGCCGAAAAATCGCTCTCCAATATAGACGGTGTTATCAGTGCATCCGTCAACTTGGAAAAAGAAGAAGCCGTCATCGAATCAAAAAAAGTATTGCCGATAACAACCTTGCAAAAAGCATTCGAAAACGACAAACTGCATTACACCATTCACCTCGCAGATGAAAAACCGCATCATCATCACGATGAATCTCATCATCCAAAAAAATCGACAGGAAGCGGCATATATGAATGCCCGATGCATTGTGAAGGCGATAAAACCTACGACAAAGCCGGCGACTGCCCGGTTTGCGGCATGGATTTGGTCGAACAACCCAAAATCAATGCCGGTCTCCAATACACCTGCCCAATGCATCCCGAGATTATCCGAGATAAACCCGGGGATTGCCCCATCTGTGGAATGGATTTGGTTCCCATAGAAACCGAAGTTGAAGAAGAAAACAAAACCTACGACAATCTCCTGCATAAATTCAAACTTTCCGTGCTTTTCACCCTGCCGGTTTTTCTCATCGCCATGTCAGAAATGATTCCGGGCGAGCCTCTTTACAAATTGTTTCCGCAGCAATATTGGAATTGGATTCAATTTGCCTTATCAATCCCCGTGGTGTTTTACACCTGTTGGATGTTCTTCGAACGCGCTTATAAATCGGTTGTCAACCGCCACCTGAACATGTTTACCCTCATCGGAATCGGTGCGGGGATAGCCTTTGTGTACAGCACTTTCGCGTTGCTTTTCCCGGATGTTTTCCCGGATCAATTTAAAAGCAGCAACGGAACGGTTTTCGTATATTTTGAAGCGGTAACCGTGATCCTCACCTTGGTCATGTTGGGTCAGCTGCTCGAAGCACGCGCACATTCGCAAACCAGCGGAGCCATCAAGGCACTGTTAAAATTAGCCCCCAATACCGCCACAAAAATAGTGGATGGTAAAGAAATACGTGTTGCGGTCGATGCCATTCAAAAAGGAGATTTGCTTCGGGTCAAACCTGGTGAGAAAATTCCGGTGGATGGAAGTGTAACGGAAGGAGAAAGCAATGTGGATGAATCGATGATTACAGGCGAACCCGTACCGGTCAGCAAAAAAATCAAAGATGCAGTTCGTTCGGGCACAGTCAACGGTAACCAATCTTTTGTGATGGTAGCCGAAAAAGTGGGTTCCGAAACGCTCTTGGCGCAGATCATCAAAATGGTCAACGATGCTAGTCGTTCAAAAGCCCCCATTCAAAAATTAGCCGACCGTGTCGCCGGATATTTCGTCCCAATCGTAATCGCAATTTCTGTACTTACTTTTGTTATCTGGGCAATTTTAGGCCCCGAACCCCGCTATGTCTTTGCCTTTGTGAATGCCATCGCGGTGCTGATTATCGCCTGTCCGTGTGCTTTGGGCCTGGCAACACCCATGTCGGTCATGGTCGGCGTGGGCAAAGGGGCACAAAACGGCGTACTCATCAAAAACGCCGAAGCACTTGAAAAACTCAGTCACGTCGATGTGCTCATCATCGACAAGACCGGAACGGTCACGGAGGGAAAACCTTCGGTGGAGCGAGTAGTCGCAACAGGCGGAGAATTTTCGGATGAAAAAGTCATGCAAATTTTGGTTTCCATCAATCAACAAAGCGAACATCCGTTGGCAGAAGCTATTGTCAAATACGGGAAAGAAAAGAACGTTTCACCCCTTGATATCAAAGAATTTAACGCAGTGACCGGCATGGGCGTAACGGCAAAAATCGGAGGTCAAAAGGCTGCTCTTGGCAATCGAAAGTTGATGGAACAAGAAAATGTATTGATTTCGGAATCGCTCGAAAAAGAAATCGTCAGTGAACAGAAAAAAGGAAAAACAGTTTCCTACTTGGCAATCGAAGGAAAAGTTGCAGGTTATGTCACCATCAGCGATGCCATCAAGAAAACCAGCAAAGCAGCCATTGAAGCACTTCAAAACAGTGGTTTGGAAGTCATCATGTTGACCGGTGATAACGAATTTACCGCCGCCGCAGTCAGCAAAGAACTGAATTTGAAACATTTCAAGGCAGGCTGTTTGCCGGAAGATAAACTCAATGAAATTAAAAAACTCCAGGCTGAAGGGAAAAAAGTTGCCATGGCAGGCGACGGCATCAACGATGCGCCGGCATTGGCTCAATCGGATGTAGGAATTGCCATGGGAACCGGTACAGATGTCGCCATCGAAAGTGCCGGTATAACCCTCGTGAAAGGTGACTTGAACGGAATTGTCAAAGCCATCAAACTCAGCCACAAGGTGATGAAAAATATCAAGCAGAATTTGTTTTTTGCGTTTATTTACAATTCAGTTGGGGTGCCCGTTGCCGCGGGTGTGTTGTTCCCTGTCTTTGGCTTGTTGCTCTCTCCGATGATAGCTGCGGCCGCGATGAGCTTCAGTTCGGTGTCGGTCATTGGAAACGCGCTTAGGTTGCGGGCAGTAAAATTTTTGTAGAAAAAATTAAAAACTGTTAAAATATCAATATGATTGATTCGTTATTTTGATACTAAACAGTAAACTGACACAAGATGAAACAATTGATTTTAGCAGCGTGTTTTGCTGCATTTATTTCTACCCATGCACAAACAAAAATAGGCGGCAAAATTGCCTACGGAAGTGAAATAGAAAGTTTTGGTATTGGTGCAAAAGCGACGTTTGCATTAGACAGCAAGTTTTCAATTTCGCCGGAAATCGTATATTTCACAGAAAATGACAATGTTTCTGTCTTTGAATTGAATGCAGACTTGCACTATCGCTTGGACAATAATTGGAGTGGATTTAAACCCTATCTAATTGGTGGTTTCAATTATGTTGACTTGGATGTCGATAATCGATTCAACGAAAGTTCTGATTCCGAAGCCGGAATCAACTTGGGTTTTGGAGCTGAATATCCGCTTTCGAGTGATTTTTCATTTATTACTGAAATAAAATATGTGTTGAGTGATTTCGATCAATTGGTGATTGGAATTGGTTTTCTATACCGGCTTTAGTTAAATTTGAAACTTGGGTTTTGCTATCTGCGAATTTTTCTTAGATTCGTAAACTAAAACAAAACCTAATGACACCCTTTATAGCTGAATTGATTGGCACCATGCTCCTTATTTTATTTGGAGCCGGTGTTTGTTGCAATGTGAGTCTGAGTAAAACCTATGGTCATCAATCCGGTTGGATTGTGATTGTGTTCGGCTGGGCAATCGGTGTTTTCGTGGGCGTTTTTGTCGCTGGTTCGATTTCAGGTGCGCATCTCAACCCCGCCGTGACGATTGGGCTGGCTGTCGCAGGTTCCTTTCCTTGGTCTCAAGTCCCCGCTTTTATCCTTGCCCAGTTGCTGGGCGCAGCTTTGGGCGCAACTTTGACTTGGCTTCATTACAAACCCCATTTTGACGCGACCGAAAATCCGGATGCTATTCTGGGTGTATTCAGCACAGCCCCAGCCATCAAACACAACTTTCAAAACTTTATGTCGGAAGTTATCGGGACTTTTGTATTGGTGTTCGCTGTTTTCTATATTTCAGGTGCGAGCATAGGTGATCAAAAAGCTTCTTTGGGTGCTTTGGATGCTTTACCGGTTGCGTTGTTGGTACTCGGGATCGGTCTTTCATTGGGTGGAACTACCGGTTATGCCATCAATCCGGCTCGTGATTTGGGACCGCGTATCGTGCATACTTTTCTTCCCATCCCTCACAAAGGGAAAAGCAATTGGCAATATGCCTGGATTCCGGTTGTCGGTCCGGTTGTCGGAGCGAGTTTGGCAGCAGGCTTGTTTTTGTTGTTGGGGTAAATTAGGGGCGTTGAAGATTGTATAATCGTACAAATAAGATATTAAAAAACCCTTAAAAGCCTAATAAATAGACGTTTAAGGGTCTGCCTAAGTACTCGGAGTGGGACTTGAACCCACACAGGCATTTCTGCCTACAGGATTTTAAGTCCTGCGTGTCTACCGATTCCACCATCCGAGCCTAAATAAAAAAAGAGCGAAAAACGGTTCCGACGATTCGGAAGAACCCGCGACCTCCAATTTTCATTCAAAAAAAAGAAAATCAGCACTTCTCACTTCTAAATAAAAAAAGAGCGAAAAACGGTTCCGACGCTTCGGAAGAACCCGCGACCTCCAATTTTCATTCAAAAAAACGAAAATCAGCACTTCTCACTTCTAAATAAAAAAAGAGCGAAAAACGGGATTCGAACCCGCGACCTCAACCTTGGCAAGGTTGCGCTCTACCAACTGAGCTATTTTCGCAATTTTAGAAAACGCAATTGCGTTTTTATGTCAAAAAAGTAAAGTTAATCTAACTTTATCAGAACGTATTTTCTTTCTAATGCGGGAGCAAATTTAATACATTTATGAGAATTACAAAGAAAAAAATACAATTCTCCCCAATCTGGGTGTCAAAAACCTCAACTTGTTCAATCTGTGCATGAAAAAAAAATTGATAATTGATAAAGTATTGATTTTTTCATGATTTTGAAGAACTTTTACTTCTTTCGAGCATGCGTTTTATTTCGTTGAGTTTCATAAGTGCCTCCACTGGTGTGAGCGTGTTGATGTCTATCGAGTTCAGTTCGTCGCGAATTTCTTCCAGCAAAGGATCATCCAAATTGAAAAAACTGAGTTGAAAATCGGAAGATTTGGCTTGTTTGACTTGCTCGGCAATTTGTTCGCCCGAATGAGATTCTTCTAATTTTTTCAACATTTTATTGGCTTGGTCTATCACCTGTCTGGGCATGCCCGCCATTTTAGCAACATGAATCCCGAAGCTATGTGCGCTGCCTCCTTCTACCAATTTTCGCAAAAAAAGCACCTTGTCTTTGAGTTCTTTGACCGAAACATTAAAGTTCTTGATGCGTCCAAAACTTTCTGCCATGTCATTCAGCTCGTGGTAATGGGTTGCAAAAAGTGTTTTTGGGCGATGGGGATGTTCGTGCAAGTAAGTTGCAATGGCCCAAGCAATCGATATTCCGTCATAAGTGCTGGTGCCACGCCCGATTTCATCCAACAAAATCAAACTGCGCTCCGACAAATTGTTCAAAATGCTGGAAGTTTCATTCATTTCCACCATAAAAGTTGATTCGCCGGAAGAGATGTTGTCGGAAGCACCCACCCGTGTGAAAATTTTATCAACCAAGCCGATGTGTGCTTCTTCGGCAGGTACAAAACTACCCATTTGCGCCATAATCACGACCAAAGCCGTTTGCCTGAGAATAGCAGATTTTCCGGACATATTCGGTCCTGTTATCATGATGATTTGTTGACTGTCGTTGTCTAAATACAAATCGTTGGCGATGTAACTTTCACCCAAAGGCAATTGCTTTTCAATCACCGGATGGCGTGCCTGCGTCAATACAATTTCAAAATTCTCATCCAAGGTCGGACGGATGTATTGATTTTCCTGTGCCAAAATCGCGAAGGATGACAGGCAATCTAACTCGGCTGCAAGTGCAGCGTTTTGTTGAATGGGCGCAATATACTCTTGAACTTCTGTCACCAGTTTGGCAAAAATCTCTTGTTCCAATTGAAGAATTTTATCTTCGGCTCCTAAGATTTTCTCCTCAAATATTTTGAGTTCTTCGGTGATATAACGCTCGGCATTGACCAGTGTCTGTTTCCGAATCCATTCTGTCGGAACCTTGTCTTTGTGGGTGTTGCGTACCTCGATGTAATATCCGAAGACGTTGTTGGATGCGATTTTCAAAGATGTGATTCCGGTGCGTTGTGATTCCCTCAAGACGATATCGTCAAGGTATTTTTTTCCCGAATGTGCAATGTCCCGCAGCGCATCAAGTTCTTCGGAAACATCTTTGGCGATGGTATTTCCTTTCAATATGTTGACCGGAGTTTCCGGATGCAGCATTTTGGCAATTTGCTTGCGTAAAGTTTCGCAGTGTTGCAATCGATCGCCGATGGTACGCAACGCATCCTCTTTGGCATTCATTGCGATAACCTTAACCGGAATCAGCGACTCCAGCGAAAGATAGAGTTGATAAACCTCCCGAGGCGATATCTTTGCAGTCGCGGCTTTGGATAGTAATCGTTCCAAATCACCGGTTTGTTTGAGTTGTTTCCGAACGGTTTGCAGTTCGATTTCCGAAGCCAGAAAGTGTGCGACTACATTGAGTCGTCGTTCAATTTTTTTTATATGCTTAAGCGGCATCGCTATCCAGCGTTTCAGCATCCGCGCTCCCATGGGCGTAATGGTTTTGTCCATGACATCAAGCAAAGTAGTTCCACCCGGATGTGGGGTGAAGTATAATTCGAGGTTGCGCATGGTAAAGCGATCCATCCATACATATTCTTCTTCAGGAATGCGGTGGATGGCAGAAATATGTTGCAACCGGTGATGTTGGGTTTCGGAAAGGTAATGCAAAATGGCACCCGAAGCCACGATTCCTTCTTCAAGAGATTCGATACCAAATCCTTTGAGCGACTGCGTTTGAAAATGTCGGGTTAGTATTTCCCTCGAAAAATCAATTTGATAAGCCCAGTCTTCTAAGTAAAAAGTGTGGTGTGCATCCCCAAATGCGTCTGCAAATGACTTTTTCTTGGGTTTGGAAATGAGAATTTCACTGGGAGAAAAATTTTGAAGCAGCTTATCAATAAGCGATTCGTCTCCTTGGGTAGTCAGAAACTCACCGGTAGAAATATCGAGAAAAGCAATGCCAATGCGTTGAAGTCCAAAATGAACGGCACACAAAAAATTGTTGCTTTTCGATTGTAAAACCTCATCGTTGAAAGCCACACCGGGCGTGATGAGCTCAGTGACCCCGCGTTTGACAATGGTTTTGGTGAGTTTTGGGTCTTCGAGTTGGTCGCAGATGGCCACGCGAAGCCCCGCCTTGACCAATTTGGGCAGATAGGTGTTGAGCGAATGATGCGGAAAACCTGCCAAGGCCGTTTCGCTCGCCGAACCTGCGCCGCGCTTGGTGAGCACGATATCTAATATTTTACTTGCACGAACGGCATCTTCCCCAAAAGTTTCGTAAAAATCCCCTACTCTGAACAACAACAAGGCATCGGGATACTTGGCTTTGATGCTGTTGTATTGTTTCATTAATGGAGTTGTCTGTTCGGATGCTTTCACTTTTTATGTTTTCTTCGCTCAAAAATACGAATTTAACCTAAAGACCGATTTTAAAAAAAATAATGCTTTATGAACATTCAAATTTTTACTTTGCAACCTCCCTTGACAAACGATCAATCTTATAAAACGATTCCCCGCATTTTGGGGGTTATTATTTAAAATTAATTTAAAATTATATCTTTGTAGCTCAACCCAAAAAAATGACCCAAACCGTTATCTTTGATATGGATGGTGTGATTATCGACAGCGAGCCACTTCATTACATTTCACAAAAAAAACTGACCGACAAATTAGGATTTTCACTTACTGAAACGCAGGCGCAGCAGTTTATCGGAACATCGTCCAAAAACATGTGGCAAATCCTAAAAACGCAATACGAATTACCTTATTCGGTGGAAGAATTGATGGGAATGGGGCTTGAATCCTATTTTGACATTTTAGATCAAACCCCGATAGAGCCGATTGCAGGCGTTCGGGAATTGATAGAAGAATTACACACGCACAAAATCCGATTGGTTTTGGCTTCTTCTTCGGAGCGAAAAAGCATCGACAAAGTACTCAAATTGTTTTCGCTCGAAAAATATTTTGATCATCGCATCAGCGGTGCGGAATTTGTTCAATCCAAACCCCATCCGGAAATTTTTTTGACTGCACTTCAAAAAACACAGTCTCAACCGCATCAAGCGGTTGTCATTGAAGATTCTACCAATGGAATCAAGGCGGCAAAGGCCGCCGGGATTTTCTGCTTCGGCTATAATAATCCAAATTCACCCGGTCAAGCTTTGCATTTGTCAGATCGCATCATCGACAGTTTCTTACAAGCAGACATCACAGATATTATTTTGAGAAAATGAACGTTTTTATCACAGGTATCGGAACAGATGTAGGCAAAACGATTGTTTCAGCAATTGTTGTAGAAGCTTTGCAGTCGGATTATTGGAAACCCATTCAAGCTGGTAATTTGGGTTGGACAGACACGCAAACGGTAACCTCACTCGTCAGCAACAAAAAAACAGTTTTTCATCCGGAGGCATTTCGTTTAAATACACCGATGAGCCCGCACGCGGCTGCGGAATTAGAACAAGTTGAAATCAAGTTGGATGAAATTAAGCGACCAAAAACAATAAACCAATTGGTTGTTGAAGGTGCCGGCGGATTGTTGGTGCCGTTTAATAACCAAAACACGGTCTTAGATTTGATAAAACCGGACGATTTTGTTTTGGTCGTTTCAAAACATTATTTGGGCAGTATCAACCACACTTTGATGACCGTAGCGATTTTAAAATCCAGAAAATTGACGAACATAGGAATTCTCTTCAACGGGAATCACAATCCATCGACCGAACATATAATCGAAAAAATGAGCGGCGTAAACATCATCGGACGTATTGATGAAGAGAAAGAAATTAATTCCACAATCGTATCAAAATATGCAACCCAACTCAAACCCATATTTAAGAAACTAATTCACTAACTAACCCCATGATTTTCCATAATATCGACAAAAACCACCTGTGGCATCCTTACACCCAACACAAAACTGTCGAACCGCCCATTTGCATTGTCAGAGGGAAAGGGGCGCTTTTGTGGGATAAAGATGGAAAAGAATACATCGATGCCATTGCATCCTGGTGGGTAAATCCGTTTGGGCACGCCAATGAATATTTGGCGGGGAAAATCCACGAACAGCTACTTACCCTTGAACACGTACTTTTTGGGGGATTTACCCATACACCCGCGATTAAGTTGGCCAAAAAACTATTGCCGCTTCTGCCCGGCAACCAACAACGGTTGTTTTTCTCGGACAACGGCTCGACAGCCGTAGAAGTTGCCATCAAAATGGCCTTGCAATACCACCTCAACAAAGGGCAAAAGAAAACAGTTTTGATTGCTTTTGAAGAAGCCTTTCACGGAGACACTTTTGGCGCGATGGCTGCCTCGGGTATCGGGTTGTTTACCCAAGCTTTTGAAGGCCGGTTGCTTGAAGTAGTTCGGATTCCAATTCCAAAAAAAGAAAATGAAACGGAAAGTTTTGAGAAATTGACAGAAATCCTTGCTTCCGAAAATGTTGCTGCATTTATTTTTGAACCCTTGGTGCAAGGTGCGGCAGGCATGAAAATGTATGCGCCCGAAGCTTTGGACAGGCTGATTGCCGTATGCAAATCGCACCACGTGTTGACTATTGCAGACGAAGTGATGACCGGTTTCGGGAAAACGGGAAAGAATTTTGCCTGCGATTATTTGGCTGAGCAACCTGATATGATGTGCCTCTCAAAAGCACTTACAGGAGGAACCATTCCAATGTCGATTACGACAACTTCCGAAAATATTTTTGAAGCATTTTATGACGATGACATCAACAAGGCTTTGTTTCACGGTCATTCTTTCACAGCCAACCCGACAGGATGCGCAGCGGCTTTAGCGAGCATCGAGTTGTTGCTTTCCACATCTATGCAACAAAATATCGCCCGCATCAATACGTGCCATCAAACCTTTAAACAGATTCACGACAATCATTCAAAAATATCGGAAATCCGAATACTTGGGGTCATCATGGCTGTTGAACTGAAAACCGAAGAGGAAAATTCGTATTACGGCGAATTAAGGAACAATCTCTATCAATTCTTCATCGATAACGGCATCATTTTGAGACCCGTAGGAAACATTGTCTATGTTTTGCCACCGTATGTGATTACCAACAAATCTTTGCAAAAAATTTATGACACCATTCTATTGGCAATTGAAAAATTCGTTTAATTTTGATTAAAATTTCACGGTAGTTTTTAATTTATTTTTGACTTAATTCTTTCTGTCAATTTATGATTCACCCCGATACTGAGGTGCGGTTCATCAACGATGAAATCGGCTATGGCGTAGTTGCCAAAAAACGAATCCCAATGGGAACAATCACTTGGATTCAAGACGAATTGGATATGATTTTCTCATCGGAGGAAGTCGAAAAATTCTCATTGCCAATTCAAAAAATGATTGACATATATTCCTTTAGAAACAACAAGGGCGAGCATGTTCTTTGTTGGGACATAGCTAAATATGTCAACCATAGTTTCGATTCTAATTGTCTATCAACGGCTTATGATTTTGAAATTGCCATCCGCGATATTCATCCGGGCGAGCAACTGACAGATGACTACGGCTACCTGAACATTACGGAGCCTTTTGAAGCCTGTGACGAAGGCACCAATCGCAAAGTGGTTTACCCGGACGATTTGGTTCGGTACCACAAGGTTTGGGACGAAAAACTTTTGAAAGCGTTCCCTTTTATTAACAAACAAAATCAGCCGCTTAAAATTTATTTTTCAGATAAAAAATGGAAGTTGATTGAACAAATCGGCTTGGGAGAAAAGAAAATGGATTCTATCCTTTTGTGTCTTTACCAAGCTTAAGACCTGAGTGATTGGTGATTTGCTCTGCTTGAAACCTAAATTCCTGTTTTCAACTTGCTTTTGCTTTCAATTTTGCGGATATTCCTTAAAAAAGTTTGGATATTTGCAAGACAAAATCATACTTTGAAACGTCCCTGACTCATGAATCATAAACACAAAAAACATGATTATAGACATTTCATGTGACCGAAAAAAGCATTAAAAACAGACGCATGGAACAAGCAATTTCTATCACGGCTTATTCATCCATTTCACCATTGGGAAGCAATCCGTTGGAAGTTTGGAAAAACTATCAAAATTCTAAACACTTTTTGAATAAGCGTATTTTTGCTCATTTTGATGCTTGGGTGGGATCATTAAACCAGACAGAAGCTGATAAAATTAACGAGATTAAAAATTCAAATCCACATTTCAAACAATTGGATTTATCGGTGTTGTATGCCATTTTCGTGAGTCGAAATGCGCTCAAACAAACCGATTGGGAAAAGCAGGAGCGCATCGGGGTGAATTTTGGGTCATCGCGAGGCGCAACTGCACTTTTTGAATTTCATCACAGCGAATACCTTCAAACCGGGCGTTGTGAGGTAGTTACTTCTCCAACCACAACTTTGGGAAATATTTCTTCTTGGGTGGCGCACGACTTGCAAATTTCGGGACCGGACATCAGCCATTCCATCACTTGTTCGACGGCTTTACACGCCTTGCTAAACGGGGTTGCGTGGTTGCGAGCCGGTATGGCAGACAAGTTTTTGGTAGGCGGAAGCGAGGCTTCTCTCACCGGGTTTACCATTGCGCAAATGCGGGCATTAAAAATATACGCAAAGACAAATCAAGCATTTCCTTGCAAAGCATTTGATATGGATAAAAAAGAAAACAGTATGATTTTGGGCGAAGGTGCTTCTGCTATCTGTTTGGAAAAGGGGGTTTCTGAAAAAAGTATCGCGGTGGTGGAAGGCTTGGGCTACGCGACTGAAACGCTCACACATCCGGTTTCTATCTCAACAGATGCGCAATGTTTTCAAAAATCGATGCGGATGGCTTTAAACGGAATTCTACCCGAGTCAGTTGACGTGATTGTGATGCACGCGCCGGGAACAATCAAAGGAGATAGCTCCGAATTTAGGGCAATTCAAAAAGTTTTTCTTGACAAAATTCCGGCACTCACCACCAACAAATGGAAAATCGGTCACACCTTTGGCGCAAGCGGGTTGTTGAGCGTGGAGTTAGCGTTGTTGATGATACAAAATCAAAAATTTATTTCGATTCCATACCTCGAAAATCAAAAACTCCCTGAAAAAATCCGAAAAGTAATGGTAAATGCCGTCGGGTTTGGTGGCAACGCCGTGAGTGTTTTGCTTTCGATGCCTGGAGTATAAACACCTCCGACAGCTTATGATTTAGATTGTTTTTTTAAGAAAATCAAACACGATGTTAAGTTTAGAATTAAGATTCCAATTGTAACGTAAACTATCAAATTGATCCACATCTCGACAGTGTGTATTCCGGAAGCGAAAGTTTTAAGCAAAGATTCCGATGTGAAAAAAAGCAATACTGTCAAAATTATAAATGACAACAAATGAATTCCTATTATTTGTTGGGTACTCATTTTTTTGAATTTGAAAAAATTTCACTTAAAAGCCTGCAACCCCGTGATGTCATTACCGGTGATGAGCAAATGAATGTCGTGTGTGCCTTCGTAGGTGATGACAGACTCGAGGTTCATCATGTGGCGCATGATTGAATATTCGCCGGTGATGCCCATGCCGCCCAATATCTGACGGGCTTCTCTTGCAATTTCGATTGCCATGTTGACATTGTTTCGTTTTGCCATCGATATTTGGGCAGTCGTTGCCTTTCCTTGCTCGCGTAAAACACCCAATCGCCATGCCAACAACTGCGCTTTGGTGATTTCAGTAATCATTTCGGCTAATTTTTTTTGTTGGAGTTGCGTAGCACCAATGGGTTTGTCAAATTGAATTCGCTCTTTGGCATATCGCAAAGCGGTGTCATAACAGTCCATCGCTGCACCGATTGCACCCCAAGCAATGCCGTAACGTGCAGAATCCAAACAACCGAGCGGTGCGCCCAATCCGCTTTTGCCGGGGAGCAAATTATCTTTTGGAATTTTCACATTGTCAAAAATCAATTCGCCAGTTGCAGAAGCCCTGAGCGACCATTTGTTGTGCGTTTCGGGTGTTGAAAAACCCTCCATGCCACGTTCGACCAACAATCCGTGGATGCGCCCGGTTTCGTCTTTTGCCCAAACTACAGCCACATCGGCAAATGGCGCATTGGAAATCCACATTTTGGCTCCGTTGAGCAAAAAGTGATCGCCTTTGTCTTTAAAGTTGGTAACCATTCCGCCGGGATTGGAGCCGTGGTCGGGTTCGGTCAAACCAAAACATCCAATCATTTCGCCGGAAGCTAATTTCGGTAAGAATTTTTGACGTTGATCTTCCGTACCGTATTTCCATATCGGGTACATCACCAAAGAAGACTGAACAGAAGCCGTGGAGCGAATGCCCGAATCACCGCGTTCAATCTCTTGCATAATCAGCCCGTACGAAATCTGATCCAAACCTGCACCACCATATTCTTCGGGAATATAGGGCCCGAAAGCACCAATCTCAGCCAATCCTTTGATGAGTTGTTTGGGGAATTGTGCGCGTTGGGCATAATCTTCAATAATTGGCGTTACTTCGCGCTTGACCCAATCGCGGGCAGATTGCCGCACCAACAAGTGTTCTTCAGATAATAGCTCGTCAAGTTGATAATAGTCGGGTGATTGAAATTGATCTGTTTTCATTTGTGTTTCTCTGTTTGAAACAAAGTTAGGCTTTGTTTGAAAACCTTTCAAATAATTTTTGTAAAATGTTATAAATAACAAATTGCACTTTGGAAGATGTTCCATATAAAACAAAAATCCCGAACCTCATAAATAGAGAACTCGGGATTTTGACTTAAAAAAATGAAGTTAGTTGCTCGGAAGCAATTCAAAATTGACCGTGGTTTTATTACCGGCTACAATGTTGACATCTTGTTCTTCTTTTGAGGCATAGCCTTCCAATTCAGCTTCTACTTTATAGAATCCTGCACTCAATCCCAACACGGTATATTTTCCTTCTACATCGGTAAAAGTTTTTGTGTTTAGGGTATCAGCAGCATAGACTGACACTTCTACCCCTTCGAGAGCGGTCAACGGATTGACATCCGTCGAAGAAGTAGTCACCATGCCGGTTAAGGTTCCGGAGGTTGAAAGATTGGAAGCTTTGATGACTGGTTTGAACAAAAATCCGGTAATTCCACCCGGCATATTCATGTTGCCTTTTAAAATAAAAGAACTGCTCACATCAAAATCGAGCAACAAATCGGTTGTCAGACCACCGGCTACAATAACTGAAGGTTTCACAAACACTTTGATTCCGGTTTGTGCACCACTGGGGACTTGAACGTTATACGTTGTGCCATCAGTTAGGACAATACTTGCTTCAGACACAAAAAGTCTGACAAGGTCATAACTGCCTTCCGGAACTTCGGTGTTGGCAAGTGTATGCGTGATGCCGTTTGATAAATCTAAAAGATTGAGCGTGGTTTCCGCTTCAGAAAGTGTGATAAATTGTGCATCTCCTTGCGCTGTGTTTTCACCGCTTTTGAGACGAGCATCGATTTTGGTAATGGTTACCGTTGCAGCGGAAACTTTGTCATGCGGGAACGGTGCATCGGTCATCTTGATAGACAATGCGCTCGCACCTCCATTGCTGCCATCCGAACAAGCGGCAAATATAAACACAATAGACAGCAATGTAAAGAAAAACAATTTTGTTGTTTTCATAAGAAAGATTTTAGTTAGTAAAATTTGAGCAAAGATTTTGGAGCTCTTTAAATCTAAAACAAGTGAAATTATATTTACCCTACCTCTAATCTGAAGAATATTTTAGAAATAACATCAACTTTAATTTAGGAAGGGTCAAAATGGAAATAAACACTTAACTTTACTTCCATTCGGATTTTAAAATTTAGAAGTGATAGAAATAGAAAGAAAATTTTTGGTAAACTCCAATCAATTTGAACAAGAAGCAACCCGAAGTTATTTAATCTCGCAGGGGTTTCTCAATACCCATCCCGATCGCACGGTAAGAGTTCGGGTCAGGGACAATCAAGGTTGGCTGACTGTCAAGGGAAGGTCTGACGCGCGAGGCATTTCCAGATTTGAATGGGAAAAGGAAATCCCTGTTGACGAGGCTTTGGAATTGATGAATTTATGCGAAGAAGGCATCATCCAAAAACGTCGATTTGAAGTGCTTGTGGGGGTACATTTCTTTGAAGTAGATGTGTTTATGGGAGCTAACGAAGGATTGGTAATTGCCGAAATAGAACTAGCCACGGTTGATGAAACTTTTGACAAGCCAGAATGGTTGGGAAAAGAAGTAACCAGCGATTTGAAATATTACAATTCAAAACTCAGTCAACACCCTTTTAAAAACTGGAAATAGATTTTGAAATTTCGTTATTTTTTATCACCGCATCCGACTATTTAGACATTTGTGACTTTCTAAAAAATCTATTTCAACACATTTATGGCAACAAAAACGTTTCGATCAGCAAAAGACGCCTCCGGATTACAAATAGGAGAAGTCGTTAAAAATTTTACCGCTACCGATTTGCATGGCGAATCTTTCGAGTTAAAAGAAGCACTGCAAAAAGGTTCATTGGTCATTATTTTCTATCGTGGACATTGGTGCCCGGTGTGCAACAAACACTTGAAAAAATTAGAAGCAAGCTTGGATAAAATCTATGCGAAAGGTGCCCAGGTGGTTGCCATTTCTCCCGAAAAATCTGAATTTCTAAAACTCACGGCAGATAAAACAAAGGCTTCGTTCCGATTGTTATTCGATGAAGATTATAAAATATCGAAGCTGTTTGATGTTTATTTTAAACCGAGTATTATTCATCGTTTAATGTATAATTCCATGCTCGGTGCCAAACTCAAAGAAGCTCATTCCGATGACAGCGAACAATTACCTATTCCGGCTACTTTCATCATCGATAAAAATGCGAAAATCGTGTGGCGGCATTTTGATCCCGACTATACGAAAAGATCATCTGTAGAAGATATTTTAGCCAATTTGCCTAAATAAATCTGACCAATACTGCATAACATTCTTCCATTCAAGTGTTTTTTTGTGCGAAAATTATTTCAAAAAAAACAAGATTAACGCTACAAAACTTCTCGATACGCTTCGCCACTTGAAGTGACGAGTATCGAGAATTGAATGAATGAAATTTTTGAAAAAGATTACTCCGTTTTCGAATGTTCGCCGTGTTTTTTATGCGTTCCCCATTCATACACCACACCGACAAAAGCGATGTTGTCGTGCAAATCGCTAAAAGTATGGGTGTATTCGGCAATCACGGCAAAATGTTCTGAAATTGGCACTTCAAATCCGCCCCCAAGGTTATAACCGATGGCATCGTCTTTTATCTTTTCTCTTTCATCCAAAATGGAAACATGCTCTGTTTCCCGCGAATAATCTAACCCGACTATGGAATAGAACGCCAAGTGAGGGGTCAATTCAAAAAAGTAGTTGGTGTTTAAATCAAACACATTGGCAGAAGTTTCAATTTTCTCTTCGCCTACGTGGTCTGTCTTTTCAAAAAGATGGGTGTATTCCAGTCCCAAATGAAGTTTTTCCGTTACGAAAACGTAGCCTCTGACATTGACACCGGGGGTTTCGAGGTTAAAACTGTAAGCACTTGCGGCTTCTAAGGTTCCTTGCAATTGTGCAAAGGAGGAAAAACTGATGTGCAAAATTACAACAAAAAAATACAAACGTCTCATTTATAATATTTTATAAAAATTAATTATCCGTCAAGTTGATATTCTAAAGACGTGTAAAATTAATCAACCCAACGGAATAATTCGAATAAAACGACAACGTTTTTAAAGAAAAAATTAGAAATTATGCTAAATCAAAAGTCGCCTGCCTGCCGTCAGGCAGGGAAAAAAGACTCAGGTAGAAAGAAGCATGAAACTGAAACCTGAAACAGCTATTGAAGCGTTCTAAAATATTCCAACAAAGCTCTTGCTTCATCCTCCGGAACGTTTTGATTGGTCATCGGGAGGTTGTTGTATTCTGCCAGCAAGGCTTTGGCTTCCGGGTCTTTAGTCAGCATTTCGATGGGGTTCATGATCATGTTCATGATCCACTCCGGACGTCGTCTGTTCACCACACCGGTCAGGTCGGGTCCAATCAATTTTTTCCCGATGACATGACAGGCCGTACATTTTTGGGTAAAGACTTGCTTGCCTGTTTCGGCCATTGCAGCATCAACTTCATCTGGGAGACGGAATGCCTTTACAGGGCCAATACCACTTCCTTTTTTGAGGGTTGTTGCTGTTTGCTCTGGCGTTGAAACCGAATCAGAGGCATCAGATTTTTTGCTGTCATTACAGGCGATGAGCAGTAGAAAACTAAATAAAAGGGAAATACACTTTGACATGATTTTGTGTTTTTTGGTTGTCGCTAATTTATAAAAAATCGGTGAAACGAAGCGGTATTAAATCAAAGTTCCATAAAAATCTGATGCGCGTTGTTCGCTGTAAAATACATTTCCCGCAGCTACAAAACCCACATGACCGCCATACTCGGTTATTTGTAAATGGATATTGGAATTTTGATTTGCCGATTCGATGGGGTAACAATCACCTGACAAAAAGGAATCATTTCTTGCATTTAGTATTAAAATCGGATGTTGAATGCGTGGCAAATAATCTAAACAACTGTTTTTCTGGTAATAATCGTTTGCGTCCAGAAAACCGTGCGCTTTGGACGTATAGCAATTGTCAAAATCAATCAATGTTTTGATTTGCGGAAATCCCTCGGGAAATCTTTCGGGGAACATTTGAAACTTTTGCCTCAATTTCTTTTTTAATTGGGCTAAAAATTTCATTCGATAGACAAAATTTGATGGTAGATTGAGCTGCTCCAATGAAGTTTTAAGCGAACAAGGCACGGAAACTGCCACACCTCCAACCAATTCACTCGGATATTTTCTCCCTTCACCCAAATATTTCAACAGCAAATTAGCACCCAAACTAAATCCCGCCAAACCCATTCTGCAATAGCTTTTATTTTTTTGAATATGTTGTAAAATCGAATCCAAATCATCGGTTGCGCCTCCGTGATAACTCTTGTATAAACGGTTGGGGACACCGCTGCAACCTCTGAAATTGACCGAAACCACATCCCAGCCGCACCGATTGAATTCCTTGACCATTCCGAGCATGTACGGACGGGTTGAGTCGCCTTCCAAACCGTGAAGAAGCACCAACACCCTATCGGATTTTTGCTCCGAAAACGACCAATCCAGATCCAAAAAATCGCCATCCGGAAGTTCAAGTCGTTCTCTGTGGTAAACTACGCCTTTCACTTTTCGGAAAAGTGCGCTGTAGATGGTAGATAGGTGTCCGTTTTGGAAAATAAATGGCGGATGATAAGGAAAGTTTGATACGGACATCTTATTTTTGAGGCAAAATAACAAATAAAAGATGTTTATCAAAAATTTTGAAGTTCGTTGGTCCGATTTGGATGCCAACCGTCATATGGCCAATTCCGCATACGTCAACATGATGAGCCACACCCGCATGGAATTTCTCAACAGTTTGGGACTCACCCTCAATCAAATGGCACAAAACCAACTGAGTCCGGTGGTTTTCTATGAGCATATTTATTATTTCCGCGAAGTGTTTCCGGGCAAGCCGCTTTCAGTTTCTTTGGAAGTGAAAGGCTTGTCGGAAGATGGTACTTTTTTTGAATTTGAACATCGATTTTACACCCACGAAGGAAAAAATATTGCTACTTGCGACATGATGGGTGCTTGGATTCATCTTCAAACGCGGCAACTTGCGCCACCGACTGCCACCATGTTGGCCGCTTTTGAAAACGCAAACCGCAGCGAAGATTTTAAAATATTGACCAAGGAAGACACGCGCAGGTTTGACAAGAAACCAAAAGATTTACCTGCGTTCTAACGACTTGCTTGGTTTGGTTACCAAATAAACTCCGGAGAAAATGATGATCGCCGATACAACTTTCATTCCGTTCAACGAATCGCTTCCAACCAAAACAGCATGGATTCCGGCAACCAACGGCTGAAGGTAAATAAAAACGCCAACCGCAGTCGCCGTGAGTGTTCGCACGGCAAAAAGATTGAACAAATAGGTGCAACAGGTTGCAAAAAACAAGACAAACCCGATGTTGAGCCAGATGGCAAACGGGATTTTATCGGGTTGCATCGCCAACACCTCGTTTAAGCCAAAAGGCAAAACCAAGAATAAACCCACCAAATAAAACCATTTGATAAAGGTAAACGGATGGTATTTTTGGGTGAGTTTCCGTACAATAACCAAGTACAAGGCATAGGAAGATGCATTCACAAAAACGAGGAAATTACCCAACACCACATGGTCTCCAGCCGAACCAACCGATGTTTTTCCTTGCAGTATCACCAAAAGTGTACCGCTCAGTCCCAAAAAAACTCCGATGATTTTTCGCGTAGTCAGTTTTTCGCCCACCAGTAGCCACGAGAAAAGCATCACCACCACCGGGCTGGTCACCATGATGATGGAAGCACTGATGGGCGTGGTGTAACTCAATCCTTTGAAAAACGCCAACATGTTGATAGCCACACCAAACAAAGCCGCGAGTCCAATTCTCGGAAAATCTTTTGGGTCAATTTTTTCTTTGGGACCGAAAAAAGAAATACTCCAAAAAAAAGCAACCCCAAACGAAACGCGTAAAAGAATAAATCCATACGGTTGCACATACGTTGGCATGGCTGCTTTGGCAATGGTAAAATTCAATCCGTAAATCAATGCAGCTCCAAAGGCGGCAAGCAATGCCCAACTTCTTTTATCCATTCGATGAAATTAATTGCCGGACTGCTAGCAGATTTTCTTCCGAAGGACCCATGAAAATTTGTTGATCAATCACGCAAATCGGTCTTTTCAAAAAAGTGTAGTGGTCTAAAATATAATGTCGGTAATCGTCTTCCGTAAGTTCTAACTGTTTTAGACCCATTTCGGTGTAAAGTTTTGATTTTCTGCTGAACAAACTTTCGTAGCTTCCGCTCAAGGCCTTGAGTTGGTCTAATTCTGCGGCAGTAATGGGTTGAGATTTGACGTTTTGCAAAACAACATCAGAAGGAAGTTGAAGCTTGTCTAAAAAGCGTTTGCAGCTGGTGCAGGTTTTCAGGTGATAAATCATTTTCATTCCAATCAGATTTTTTGCAAAGAAAATCGTTTTTGGCTTAAATTCCTTACTTTTATGGATGTAAAATTTCATTCATTTAATTTATCAAATCATGGCATTAGATTCTGTTTTTTCGGTCAACTATAAAAATCGAGATTTGCTCGAGAAAATTTTCGACAGTCTCACTTTGGAAGAGCTTCTTCACATACCCGAAGGTTTTTCAAACAACATACTTTGGAACATCGGACATGTGATAGCGGTTCAGCAACTGTTGGTTTACAAACGCTCGGGTATCGAAACATTTGTTCCGGACAGTTTTGTAAAAAACTTTGCCCCCGGCACATTCCCTTCAGACGAAATCACTTTAAAAGAGGCCGAAGAAGTCCGGTCTTTCCTGCACAACACGATTCACCAAACCGAACAAGATTTTCTAGAGCACAAGTTTCAATCCTACGAAACCTTTACGGCACGATCGAATTTCGTAGTTGACAATGTGGTCAAAGCGATTATCTTCAACAATTTTCATGAAGGCATGCACCTGGGAATTATCCTTTCGTTGAAAAAGTTTGTGTGAGGGTTATAAGTAGTTCAGCCAAATAGCATTGGTTTAAAAGGTGATTCACGAACACCGCCAAATAACAAATAAAAAATGTTCGTAAATTAAAATTATAGAGAACGCATAAAAAATAAAAATGGTTAAAACCATTTCAAATACATCATACGCCATTTATAGCCCACGGTTTAAACCGTTGGCTATGGAATGTAACGCATTGTAAATCACGGTTTAAACCGTGGGCTAAGGAAATGAACGCGATTACAAAACCATTTTAATGGTTTATTAAAATAATTAAATATGCCACATTCATTCAATAAAATATGGATACACACTATTTGGGCAACCAAAAATAGGATGCTCCTAATTCATTCAAATGTCGAGCACAAAATCCATCTCTTTATGTCAGAACAATTGCGTGAACTGGGTTGCCCTGTGCGAATTATCAACGGCATGCCCGACCATATTCATTGCCTATTTCTGTTAAATCCGCAAAAATCAATCGCAGATGTAATCAAACAGATAAAAGGCAGCAGCTCACATTTTATTAATCAAAATAATCTGATTGATGAAAAATTTGCATGGCAAACAGGTTATGCGGCATATTCTGTTTCTGAATCTGTTGTTGATAAGGTTTTTCAATATGTCAAAAATCAAAAACAGCATCATCAAAAGAAAACGTTTCAAGAGGAATATGAAGCGTATATTAAATTATATGGACTTAATAATGAATGATAATATAGAAACAAAAATTATAGAGAACGCATAAAAAATAAAAATGGTTAAAACCATTTCAAATACATCATACGCCATTTATAGCCCACGGTTTAAACCGTGGGCTATGGAATGGAACGCATTGTAAATCACGGTTAAAACCGTGGGCTTTGGAAACGGAAAACGAAAGCAAAAGCCGTTTCAACGGTTTATTAAATAATATCTGAATATGCCACATTCATTCAATAAAATATGGATACATCCCACTTGGGAATTATCTTTTCATCGAAAAAATTTTTGTGAAGGTTATAAGTAGTTGTTAAGAATTCTTTATTCTAAAAAATACCTCCTATTTTTGCAACTGCAATAAACTTTGACAAACTTGCATTTGCCCGTTTTTCAAATTCTAAATTCTAAAAAGTAAAAATGAAATTCAACACCAAAACCATACACGGCGGACAACACCACGACCCGGCTTACGGAGCTGTGATGCCGCCCATTTATCAAACTTCTACCTATGCGCAAACCACACCCGGCGGTCACAAAGGTTTCGAGTATTCGCGTACCCACAACCCGACGCGCAAAGCTTTGGAAGACTGTTTGGCAAGCATTGAAAGCGGAAAATTCGGTTTGGCTTTTGGTTCGGGTCTTGCCGCCATCGATGCGGTTTTAAAACTTCTCAAACCCGGGGATGAAGTGGTTTCCACCAACGATTTATACGGCGGGACGTACCGGCTTTTTAAACAAATATTTGAACCTTTTGGCATCCAATTTCACTTTGTCGGCATGCAAAGCATCGATGCCATCGAAGCACAAATAAACAAGAACACCAAACTCATTTGGGTGGAAACACCAACCAACCCGATGATGAACATCATCGACCTGAAAGCCGTATCCAAACTTGCCAAAGCAAACGGTTTGTTGCTCGCAGTGGACAATACTTTTGCCACGCCTTATCTGCAAAGACCACTTGAGTTGGGCGCAGACATTGTGATGCACTCGGCTACCAAATATTTGGGTGGACACAGCGATGTGGTGATGGGCGCGCTCATTGTCAGTGACGAAAAATTAGCCGAAAAGCTCTATTTTATACAAAACGCCAGCGGTGCCATCTGCGGACCGATGGACAGTTTTTTGGTCTTGCGCGGCATCAAAACGCTTCACCTTCGCATGCAAAGACATTGTGAAAACGCGGCTGCCGTGGCAAAATACTTATCCACTCATCCCAAGATTGAGAAAGTCTATTGGCCCGGATTAGAAAATCACCCGAACCATAACATTGCCAAAATCCAGATGAAAGATTTTGGCGGTATGCTGTCTTTCGTGACCAAAGGCAACGATTATGCGGAAGCCATCAAAATTGTGGAGCGGTTGAAAATTTTTACACTTGCAGAGTCTTTGGGCGGAGTAGAATCTTTAGCGGGTCATCCGGCCAGTATGACCCACGCTTCCATCCCGAAAGCAGAACGCGAAAAATCGGGGGTGGTCGATTCACTGATTCGGTTGAGTGTGGGTATCGAAGACATCGAAGATTTGTTGGCTGATTTAAAACAGGCGATTGGTTAGGTTGCCCAAGCATTTCGTTATGCAAGCTCCTGAGTGAACAAATTTATTTTCGATTCAATTCGATTACTTTTTTAATCAAAGTGTCTTCTTGATTAAGCAATTCGGATTTGGCCTCACTGCCAAAGAGTTGTCCGGCGAGGTTGGCAGCCAGGTAGGTTTTTAGTTTGTCTTTGAAGGTGTTGAATTTTAATTTCAATCCTCTGTCTGCATAGTAGTCTATAAATTCGTTCGCGATAGAATCCGTGATGATTTCCCTGTTTTTGAAATCAGCCAATTTAAGCGATTGGTATTTTGCTCTGTTTTGGTCCAACTGTTCAAACATAAAAAAATTGAAATTGCCGGACATATCCAAAAAGCGAAGTGCTTCAGAGCCGTGTATGGTATCGAGCGGGATAAAAACATCCGGAACAATACCGCCACCGCCATAGACTACTTTACCTTTTGGCGTGGTGTATTTCAATTCTTTTTCGACTTTGATGCTGTCGAGGTTCTGCATTTCGCCATTGTCGTAGCGGTTGTAAAAATCGTCGTAATAATCGTCCACACCATGGTCATAAGGTCGTTGGATAGACCGACCGGTTGGGGTGTAATATCGCGCAATTGTCAGGCGAACGGCACTTCCGTCGCCCAATGCCATTTCACGCTGAACCAAGCCTTTGCCGAACGAACGCCTGCCGACTATTGTCGCCGCATCGTTGTCTTGCAAAGCACCTGCAACAATCTCGCTGGCCGAAGCTGAATTTTCATCAATTAACACATAGATTGGTTTGTTTTCAAAACGACCGCCACTGGTAGCTATACTCTTGGTAATTTTTCCACTTTTGTTTTTGGTAGTAACTATTGTGGCTTTGTTGGGTAGAAACTCATCGGCAATTTTTTCGGCGATGGTCACATAACCTCCCGGATTGCTTCGAAGATCAAGCACCAAAGCCTCCATTTTTTGTTTCAATAACTTCTCCAAGGCTTCCAAAAATTCATCGTAGGTACTTTCGGCAAATCGATTGATTTTGATGTATCCGATTTTGTCTGTAAGCATGTATCCGGCATCGACACTTTTGATGGGGATGTGGTCTCTTTGAATGGTAAAATCAAGCAAATTCTTGCTTCCTCTTCGAAATATTTTAAGTTTAACGGAACTGTTTACGACTCCTTTGAGCAAACTGACCAACGTGTCTGTGGTGACATTTTTCCCGAAAATAGGAATTTCGTCGGCATACAAAATACGATCGCCGGCTTTGATACCTACTTTTTCACTCGGACTTCCCGGAACGGGATTGATGATTGCCAAACTGTCTTTGTACAAATAGAAATTGACTCCGATTCCGACAAAATCGCCTTTCATGTTTTCGGCGGTTTGAGCCATCTCTTTTTGAGGAATATACACTGAATGCGGATCTAATTTGGCGAGTATCGAATTGACCGTCAAATCGACTATGCTGTCTGTGTTTACGTCATCTACATATTCGTTGTCGATATAATCAATCAGCCGGGCGAGTTTCTCCTTTTTTGCGTTTTTAACCAAGAAATTGGAATTTCCACCGGGTGTTAAAATGCCTCCAATCACGATTCCAAGAACAATTAAGGATGCGTAAATCAGCGGTTTTAGGGTATCAGAAATTTTCATGAATAGCAATTTTTAATTGTTTGGAATGTCAAACTTCGGTTTCCAAAGATAAGAAAGTCAACTGCACCCCCGCTCGTTCTAAAAACACCAATCCTGAAGTGTCTTTATAGGCTTGCTCATAGACTAAACGAACAATTCCTGCCTGATGAATGAGCTTGCTGCATTCACGACATGGTGACAGGGTGATGTAGAGCGTGGCTCCTTTGCACGATTGTGTGGAAGCGGCTACTTTCAGTATGGCATTGGCCTCGGCGTGCAACACATACCACTTGGTGTAATTCTCATCATCTTCACAAATGTTCTCAAAACCGGTTGGCGTGCCGTTGTATCCATCCGAAATAATCATGCGATCTTTGACGATGATGGCACCTACCTGTTTGCGTTTACAATAGGAAAGTTTACCCCATTCTTTTGCCATTCGCAGATATGCCTTGTCGTATTTCAATTGTTTTTCGTCAACCATAATTTGTTCATTTGGGGAAGCTCAGTGCTGTTTAATTTTTACCTGAATCTTTTTCCTGATCGAGTTTGCGATATCCTTCAACCAATTTTGTCAAGCCGGGCGATTTGTCCGAGAAAGCATGTATGACTATGGGTCTTTGCAAAGCTACAATTTTTGACAGTTTAGATTCTACTTCTGCGGCTGTTAAATTATTGGTAAAAGGTATGTTCACATAATTCATCTTATACAATTGAAGTAATTTTTCTTCTTTGTGAATCCAAAGCGTATCGTCCGGATTTTCGGGATTGAGAATGGAAACAACGGTTTTGACATCGGTGCTTAAAATAAAAGAAATGAATTCTTCATCGGTAGGAAAAGGAGTGAGATATACTTTTTCTTCAAGTTTGCGGATTTGGCCTCTTTCAAACGCCGCGATTGTATCCAACTTTCTGCCTGTGTTGGATAAGGTATTGACGATGTTAATTTTAGAACTGCTTTTGGAAATGAAATTTTTGACCAGATTTGCCCGATCTACCCCGAGATAGCAATGCACATAATATTTGCCTTTGCCCGCATCGACGAGTTTGAGAATCTCATCCAAAGATTTTTTGTTGTCACTCACCCAAGGTAGCATGGGAGCAGAAATAAACGGGATTCCAACTTTTTTGCACAATACTTTTTCGTCTTCAATCAGTTTGGGTTCAAAGGGAATCACCGCCGGATGAAGGAGAGAAATAATCCCTGTAAAATTCTTGTTTTTTAAATCTTCCAGCATTTCTTCGTCGGGGTATGAACCAAAATAAAACTCGACATTGCCCGATTTTTCTGATTCTTCAGATAGGGTTGCTTTGTTAAACTTTGTCGGGTTCATCCAGTAGTACAAACTCCCCGAAGCTCCGACAAACAGTATGAAAAAGGTAATCAAACCAACGCTTTTTCCGGATGATTGTGTTATTTTCTTCGTAAAGAAATAAGCCAAAAGAAAAGTTGACAACACAAAAAGTCCGATAATCAGCTTTACATAAACATCTTGTGAAGTTTTGCTCAAACCTTGTTCTACCGAATAATTGACAATCCATCGAACCGGAAATGACAAGGTGAGCGTACCCAAGAAAAAGCCTGTTAATCCTGCGGTTGTCAGGAACAGAAGGAGCGTTTTTAGCTTTATTTTTTTCATCATTGGTTAGTTAGCGGTTCACATAAAATGACAATCACAAAAATCCGAAGGCTAAAAACTTGGGGGAATGCAAACCTTGCCGATTGTTACCAAAGCCAATGGTCTCTCAACATCAAAATGACAATTCCAATCACCATCGACGAAGTGACAAGAACCCAATCTCGTTTGGAAAAACGAAAAACAGTTTGAATCAAAAAACTGATGATCAACACAGCCAAAACAATTACCAATTGTGCGCCTTCAATTCCTATGGCAAATTCCAACAGCGGCAAAAGTTTTCCGCCCGTCCCGACTATGGCTTTAAAATGGCTGGCAAATCCAAGACCGTGAATCAATCCGAAAAAGAGTGCGGCAAAAAACAACACACCAACGCGTTCCCCTTTTGAAATTTTACCGGCCGTAAACAGATTGTACAAGGCACTGATCAGGATGGTTATGGGTATCAGAAATTCGACCAAATTGGCATTGATTCGCACCACGCCATAAACCGAAAGTATCAGCGACAAAGTATGCCCAACCGTAAAAATACTGACCAAAGTCAAAATTCTCTTCCAATCTTTGAAAACATAGGGAACGGTCATCACTACCAGAAAAAGGATGTGGTCGTAAGCGTGAATATCTAAGACGTGAAAAAGCCCGAGTTTGGCATAAAATATAAATTGATCCATGTTGAAAATTTAAGAGTCAAACTTACAAAATAGATGTGATATTTTAGAAAAAATGAAGGGAAGTCGCCTGTCAGCCGGCAGTCAGGGAAACAAGACCCAGGAAACAGGACTCGGGAAACCTAAAACCGCAATAACCCGGTAAAAATTATTTCAACAGCTTGTCTATCTCTTTGCTGAGTAAACTTTCTATTCGGTCGCTTCCTCCGACAAAAACCGCCCGGATGACGCCGGCTTGATCAACCACAAAATGGGTTGGGTAGCCTTTAATTTCTAATTTGTCGGCAAGCAATCGAGAATCGGTAGTAACTGCATAATCAAATGAATGATTTTCAAGAAACTTTTGAATAGCAACTTTTGAATCTATAGACGGCGCAATAAAAGCCACTTCATTTTTTGTGTATTTTGAAACCAATTTATTCAAATCCGGCATTTCTTCCACACAGGGTTTGCAGGCAACAAACCAAAAATTAAACACAGCGACTTTGCCTTTTAAATATGATTTATTGATGGTTTTCCCATCTAAAGAAGTCCTCTCAAAGTCAGGGAATGACTTCCCTATCAAAGTTTTTCGCCAATTTTCATCTTCCGTGAGCATGGCTAATGTTTCGGCCTCACTAAAACGTTTTATTTGGGAAAGTATAATCTCAACGTCGCCATTACCCAAAATCTTCGTTGACATATCATAACTGCCTCCGTTCATTATTTTACCTGCTTCCTCTTCCGTCAAAACCTTGCCGTCTTTGTCTTTGTAAATTTCTTTAACGGTTTGCGATTGTGCGGATACCATCGTTTGGAAAAGCAGTACAAGAACTATGAGGGTTGTTTTTACAATTTTCATATGTGTGAAATTTAATTTTTAGCGGTTATATGTTATCGCATTTTTATTTGTAGGTGCTTGCTTGCGCAAACTCGTTGTTAATGGCGATTTCATACGGATTCGTTTTTGTTTTACCTTCCAAATATAACTTTTTCATCGCTTTATGAGTGCAATCGTTAAGTGCATTTTAACACTTGCCGTGGCCAGAAAAAAATCCATAGCAAAGGCTGTGAATTTCAAATAAATGAATTACTTTTGCGCCCACATTAATAACAGAGGTCGGGTACCTCAAAATTTAAATCATTATGCCAGTAAAAATCAGGTTACAAAGACACGGCAAAAAAGGCAAACCATTCTTCTGGATTGTTGCCGCCGATGCAAGATCAAAAAGAGATGGTAAATATCTCGAAAAATTAGGATCGTACAACCCCAACACCAATCCGGCCACCATCGACCTCGATGTTGACGGATCTGTAAAATGGTTGCACAATGGTGCGCAACCCACCGAAACGGCCAAAGCAATTCTTTCTTACAAAGGAGTCTTGCTCAAACATCACCTTGAAGTTGGTAAAAACAAAGGCGCGTTGACCGCAGAGCAAGTCGAAGCAAAATTTCAAGCTTGGTTAGATGAGAAAGAAAACAAAATCGTTTCCAAGAAAGACAAACTCAGCAAAGACAAAGCGACCTCGAAAGCAGACGCCTTAGCTGCCGAAAAAGCAGTGAATGAAAAACGCAAAGCTGCCGCAAAAGCGTTCGAAGCAGAAGCAGTAGTGCCTGTCGCAGCAGTTGAAGTGACTGAAGAAGTGACTGAAGCTCCTGCCGCAGCAGTTGAAGTGACTGAAGAAGTTGCAGAAACTCCGGTTGCTGAATCAGCTACAGAAGACACCGAAGAAACCAAAGCATAATTCTTTCAACGCTCATGCGAAAAGAAGACTGTTTCTATCTCGGAAAAGTCGTTTCAAAATTTAGTTTTAAGGGCGAAGTTTTAGTCAAACTCGACACAGACGAACCCGGACTTTATGAAAATTTGGAATCAGTTTTTGTGGACTTCCGCAACAAACTGATTCCTTTTTTTATTGCCCAATCTTCCCTGCAAAAATCCGACTTGTTGCGACTTCGATTTGAAGAAGTAGAAGGAGAAGAGGAAGCAGATCGACTCATCGGGTCTTCGCTTTACTTGCCACTGAGCATGTTGCCCAAACTCAGCGGAAAACGTTTTTATTACCACGAAGTCATCGGGTTTGAAGTGGTTGATAACGCACATGGTTTGTTGGGTAAAATCATGAGTGTCAACGACCAAACGCCTCAGGCTTTGTTGGAAGTAAAAACAGCCGACGACAAAGAAATACTCATTCCAATCAACGACAACATCATCCGGGAAATCAACCGGATTGAAAAAATCATTCGCGTGGCTGCACCGGAAGGTTTGGTAGATTTGTACCTGAATTCTTAAGCGCTTTTTGTGAGGGTTTCTAAACCTTTTCGGTTTAAACAATTTGAGGTCTATCAAGACCGTTGCGCCATGAAAGTCGGTACAGACGGCGTTTTGTTGGGTGCTTGGACACAATGTGACGTTGAACCAAGACGAATTTTAGACATCGGCAGCGGAACCGGTTTGATTGCCCTGATGATGTCACAGAAATTTTCGGAAGCACAGATTGAAGGTGTAGAGTTTGACCCGGAAGCATTTGCGCAATGCACAGAAAATTTCGCCCTTTCTCCGTGGAAAAATCGGCTTGCGGCAAAACGTTCCGATTTCAAATCATTTGTTTCTCCTCATAAATTTGACCTGATCATCAGCAATCCGCCTTTCTATACGGAAGACTCGAAATCTCCTGACACGTCTCGACAAATGGCTCGTTCAGCCTCGTCTTTAACTTACGAAGACCTGCTGAAAGGGGTGTCAACATTGCTGTCGGAAGCAGGTTCTTTTTCTGTTGTCATTCCATTCAAAGAAGAGGGCGTTTTTTTGTCAATTGCCTCAAAATTAAAGTTGTTTCCAAATCTCATTACGCGTGTTCGCGGACAAGCCGACAAGCCTATCAAACGATCGTTGATGTCCTTCGGATTTGGGGAAAAAACCTGCGTGCAGGACGAACTCGTCATCGAGATTTCAAGACATATATACACCGCTGAATACATTCGATTGACACAGGATTTTTATTGGAAGATGCGGAATTGAATTGTAAATTAAATGCGCAGGACTATATTATTATAGCTTCACTACTGCAATGGTTAATCGAAATTGTTAACTTTTTTCATAGGGAAAATTCCTAGATACTTTTCTCATCATTTTTTCAATTAAATCATCCGTTGACATCGCAAAGTTATCGTCCATGGTTTTGAAAAATCTCCAAAGAAGCTCCCCATCCAATCCATTATTTATTAACAAAGTTAAGGTTCCTGAACCCGTCTTCCCGCCAAATCCGCCAAAGAGAACGGCAGTTGTAATAGCTGCTCCATTAGACTTTGATTGATGACTTTCATAATTACCACTAATAATCGCATCGACCCCTAAAATTTTCGCTATCTCATCTTTTGTTAATTCATCTAACTTATCAAAAACATTTGCTTTTTTTAATAAAATATTTGTTTTATCAGCGTCCTGAAAAGTTACAAAATAATCATCATTTTTTCTTAGTAGAAAAGTATATAAACTTTGTTGAATAGATGTTGCCATCGATTCTTCCTGATCTTTATTAGCTTCTGCACTAAAATTTTTAGGTTGCTTTTTATAAGTTATTTTGCAAGTAAAAGGTAAGATGGCAATCGTTTTATGGTGACTTATTTCAGTATATAAATTTGGGCTTTCAAAAATTTGTTTTTGAGCAAAGCAAAACATGCTTAAAAGTAAAACGCAAGAGAATAAAAATTTTTTCATAATAAATCGTTTAAAATTGTTAGTATATTATTACCTAACAAAATTAACGAATAGATTTCTATTTTTGTTAAATTGTGTTAAAATAATTGTAACTATTCAATCTAATGAAAATTCGATACAAATTTCGGTTGTTCGAGTGTTTTATTGAAAACTGCGGACGCTTTTTTTAATAAAACGTATCGAGAACTATACAATTTCAAACTTCTCTATACAATTTTTAATAGTAAAGCGGTCGCATTACTATTAAAAATCACTCGAAGTGACGGTAAAAACGAAATTCATTTGAATAGCTGAATAGTTACAAATAATTTAATGGAATAAAGCGGTTTTGATAAAAAAGAGCAGCGGCGTTTAGCCAACAAATGCTGTTTATGAATTTTCGGTTTTTCGGAGTGAAATCTGCATAATCGTCCCTTTTCCCGGCTCGGTATATTTGATTTGCAACTGTCCTTGGTGATATTCCTCTACAATGCGTTTGGCCAAAGAAAGACCCAATCCCCAACCTCGTTTTTTGGTCGTGAAACCGGGAGAGAAGATGTTTTTTTGCAACTTTTTAGGTATGCCGCTTCCCTTGTCTGCAATTAAAACACGCACCCATTTTTCGTCTTCTTCCATCGAAATACGGATCAATCCTTTGCCTTTCATGGCATCAATACCGTTTTTGATAAGGTTTTCGACAGTCCAATTGTATAGTTCGCTATTCAGATTAATAAAAATCGGGTGTTCGGGTAAAGACAGTTCAAACCGTATCATCTTCGAAAACCTTCCGGAAAGATAATCAAACGCGGCTTGCGTTTCAACCACCAAGTCCTTTCTTACAAGCAATGGCAACGACCCGATTTTCGAAAAACGGTCTGTAATGATGTTGAGGCGTTCTATGTCTTTTTTGATTTCGATTAAGATGTCATCGGACACTTTTTCTTGTTTTAAAATTTCGACCCAACCAACCAACGAAGACAGCGGCGTCCCGATTTGATGAGCAGTTTCTTTGGCCATTCCGGCCCAAAGCAAATTTTGTTCAGCCGTTTTGTCGGCACTGTAGAAAAGATACATCACCAAACCAAACAACAAAGCAATAATGATAACCACCAACGGAAAGTATCGAATGGTTTTCAACAAATTAGAGTCGCCGTAATAAAGGTGGCCAAACAATTCGTTGTTGTGAATGATTTCGATGGGTTCGTTTTCTTTACTGAATTGAAGGATTAATTTTTTTAACGAAACCGAATCGGCGGTGCGATTGAAATCGATGTTTCTAAAATCCATCACGTTTTGTTTCGGATCGGTCAAGATCATCGGTGTGGTGGTGTTGCTACTCAAAACCTGAATGGTCAAGTTGCCAAGATCATCATTCAAATCTGCGCTTTTAAGCAACTCCTCTTCCGCCGAACCCCAAATACTCATTTTAACCCGTTCTTCATCCTTGAATTTTTGTAAAAAAAGATAGGTGTTGACCAATACCAAACCAACTACCGCAAAGGAAGTGAGAAGCAAAAACCAACGAAAAGTAACTTTGGTATTGAGCAATGAATTTTTTTTAAGTCAATTAGATTGCTAAATTAATGAATTTAGAATCCCTTTTTGTTATTAAAAAAAGTAAGCTTCTTATTTTGCAATTGCAAAAGACAGCCGGATATTTTCTTGTGTTTAAACGCAACTTATTTTTTTTCATTGCGTTTTTGTATATTTACAGTTAAAAATTGTGATGTTTTCTGTTACCCCCGATGAATTAAAGACTGCGCAAGTTCACGCTTATTTGTTGGGTGCAGTGGCTCCCAGGCCCATTGCTTTTGCGAGCACAGTTGACGCGGAAGGGAATCCCAACCTCTCACCTTTCAGTTTTTTCAATGTGTTTAGCGCCAAACCGCCCATCTTGATATTTTCACCGGCGCGAAGGGTACGTGACAATTCAGAAAAACATACGCTGAAGAATGTACAGACCGTAAAAGAAGTGGTTATCAATGTTGTGAATTATGAAATTGTTCAACAAATGTCGTTGAGCAGTACAGAATATCCCGAAGGCGTGAATGAGTTTACCAAATCCGGACTAACGCCAGTTGCATCTGATTTGATTAAGCCTTTTCGCGTTGCCGAATCGCCGGTTCAGTTTGAATGTTTGGTCAACGATGTTGTTTCATTGGGAAAAGAAGGCGGTGCCGGAAATCTGGTTATCTGTGAAGTGGTTAAAATTCACATTCAAGAAAAATATCTGGATGAAAATCGGCAAATCGACCACCGCAAAATAGATTTGGTAGCCCGCATGGGTGCCAATTGGTATTGTCGTGCTTCAGAAGGCATGTTCGAAATACCCAAACCGCTTTCTACCCTCGGAATCGGCGTTGATCAGATTCCTGAAAATATCCGAAAAAGTAAGATACTTACCGGAAACGATTTGGGAATGTTGGGGAATGTCGATATCTTGCCGACTCAAATTGAAATTCTGGAATTTGTATCGAATTTGAAAGCAGAAATTTTATCAAATACAGAAAGTAAGCATCGTTTGGCAAAAGAATATTTGTCGCGCAACGATGTTCAAAATGCATGGAAAATTTTATTAGCAAATACGTAACATTATGGAAATTATCGGAAAAATCAAGGTGATTGGGGAGACCAAAGAAGTCGGATCCAACGGATTTAAAAAAAGAGAATTGGTCATCACCACAGAAGAACAATATCCACAACACATCCTTGTCGAGTTTGTGCAAGACAAATGCAGTTTGTTGGATAATTACAAAGAAAACCAAGCCGTGAAAGTGGCGATTAACCTGCGCGGAAGAGAATGGACCAATCCGCAAGGCGAAGTCAAATATTTTAATTCCATAACCGGTTGGCGAATAGATAACTTGCAAACGCCAACTTCTTCTGGAGAAAATTTACCTCCACTGCCAAGCCAAGCATTTGAACCGGCAACAGATGCGCAATCTGACGAACCGGACGATTTGCCTTTCTGAAAATAAGCAATTCAATTTTGAGGTCAACGGTGCTCATCTCGAACTAATTGTTTTAGAGAATTAACTCGGATTGCCGAAAAAACAAAAAGCCCTGCAAAATGCGGGGCTTTTTTAAACATGAGAACACTACAACAAACTTTGATTGAGAAAACTTGTCAAAACTAAACATAAAAATGATAATATAGCTCATGTTTTATAGATTTTATTGCCATTTTGTAGATTTGTAACATATTTCATTGAATATATTGAATTTATCAAACCCTGTCTTCTAAGATTGGTTGACCGCACTTTTGTTTTAGCACCAAGGCGTTCGCTTTTAAACTTGTAATATTAATTCTCTGTAAGCATCGCTACCAATGGCTTTCTAGCGTTTTCTGTTTTTCGATTTTGGATGGGGCTTTTTTGGGTCGAGCTTCGTGATTGTAAATTTCGCTAGATGTGAAATTTCTATAGCGGTTTGATTGCGCTTTTACTCAATTTTTATTTAAATTTTGGTTTTCGTGATGTGCTTCGCAGTTCTTGGTCTGTAAATCCCTGCTTATTTTTATTGCTAAATCTTTCACGGGTAAATTTTAATTCCTGTTCCTATTTATCGAATACATATTGAAAATTTTTTATTAATTTTGAAACTTTAGTCTGATTAATTATGTTGTTTACAATCTTAGGGATTTACTATAAACATACTGATTATCTGACTTTTAAAACAAGTGTATTGAACGATATTTCTTCTTCTTTTAATTAAATTTCAACCCTTAGTTTGCATAATTAAAAATTGAAAACGTTTCTAAAACCAAATTTGTGACAGATATCGAAAACAAATTGCCTCAAATTACCGGATATGCCACGGGATTCTACAAATCTGGGAATTATGGTGGTTCTACCGAAGCGCATCAATTCCCGAACGTCTACCATTATACAAGATATTCTATTTCTGAGAATGAAAATCAAGAATTAAATCTTGAATTTCAAGAACTTATGACCCTTTTTTTAGACAAGACTTACGTCAATAACATCGTAACATTAAGGGAATACTTGGCATACAGATATACCCAAAATAATGCAAAACTTTTGGAAATTAACAATACACCCCAACCTAAGAAATCGGTTGGAAACACGAACCAACCCTTGCCTTATTTGTTTTTTACTAAGGATAGGGAATCCCCCTTTTTTGAGTTAGATCCCTACAGCACAACTTTAACTTTTGACGCGGATACCGTGAACCGTTTAAATACTTTTTTAAAGGACCATGGCGTACATTTTAAAAACCAAATTCCAGATCAATTTTTAACTGATTTTTACGAGCGTTACTTACTTTAAGTCGGCTGATTTATGCTTGCGCTATCAAAGTTTAGAACTTTAATACTATCACTTACCCGCATTTGTTGGAAACCAATATATTTATAAAACACAAGATCATTTCCCTATTAATCTTAACAATAAACCATAAAAATGACATCCACACTTCAACATTTATCTACTATTATTGCATCTGAGGAATTTCAAAAGCCCCAAAATTTGTATGTAGGAATTCACCGAGATTTTTCAGCAGTTTTTTATGAATTGTATGTATTGAAACGAAACGGATTAAAAGTTGAGGATGAAAAAGCAATGATTCATTTTTTAGAAACGTCTGCGCCCCTCCTTCAAGCGGTTTTAAGTCCGCTTAATTTTAACATAAGCCATCAAATTGAAAAAATTGTAAGCGCCACTTTTTACGAAAAAGAATGGCTTTCTATTTGCAAATTACGTTCATCAATACAAGCGTTAAAAGAATTGTATGACCCTTATTTGCCTGTGGATGTCCTTATGCCTCAGGATGAAGAACTAGACGAACTCATTAGTGAACGGGGTAAAATTGAAGGATTTGTAGAACCCGGGGTCACCCCTTCAAACTTTCCAGACAACCATTGGTGGTGGTGGAAATTTAGTTTGTGATGTCAGTTTATAGTATAATTCATCGGTTTCTTTAGGTCACTTTTTTTATTTTTTAAGTTGAAATAAGCAGTCCTTTTTACTGAATTATATCTAAAACCATATTTATTCTGTCAACAATCAACTGAGGTTCGATCGTTCGCATACAATCTTCATACCCTTTTGGCACCGTTTTGCCAAAAACCGAAGTAGGTATTTGTGGATAGCGGACGCGATCAGACAACAGTGCGTTTTCCATCGACTGACAAAAGGGTGCAAATCCCGCATACGGATGGGTCACGCCCCACAAAGTGACGGTTTCTACGCCGAAGTTTGCAGCGAGATGTGCGTTGCCCGAATCCATCGAAAGCATCAAATCGAGACTTGAAATCAATTGAAGTTCTTCTGCAAAAGTCAGTTTACCGGCAAGATTATGCGTGTTTTTTTGTGCGCTTGAAAAAAAATTGAGTGCGTCAATTTCATTGGGTGCGCCAAAAAGCAACAAGGTATAATTTTCAGTTTTGTCCAACAAACGAACCACTTCCAGCATCAAATCTTTTGGATAGGTTTTAGAGGGAAATTTAGCAAAAGGAGCGATGCCAATCAATTTTTTTGATGCGTCAATGTTTAGTTTAATCAACAGTTGGTCGATTTGTTTTTTCGGGAGCAGCGCATTTCTGTCAAGCGAAATGGGAAAGCCTAATTTTTCAAAAACTTCTGCGTATCGCTGCTGGGTCGTTTTGAGTTGCTTCCAAACTTTGTTTTTGGGTCTTGTCAACCTTTTTTTATCGAGCCGTCCTTTGTGAATGGTCTTTACTGCTGTGCCACTCAGCCGAAAAAGACCGCTTAAAATCACACTTCTCAATACTTGATGCAAATCGGCGACCGCATCAAAACGAAGTTTTTTCAAATCCAAAAATAGCCAAATCAATCCCGCAAAACCTTTGTGTCGGTTTTTCAAATCGACTGGAAAAACATCAACATTTGGAATGTCGGCGAACAAGGGCGAAAAAAAGGGACGCGTCAGCAGCGTGATTTTCACCGCCGGATTCTGGTGAGTCAAAGCCCTTATAACCGGGACGGTCATGGCCACATCACCCAGCGCAGACATTCGAATGACCAAGATGCGGACGGGTTTTTTCAAAAGTGAAAACGATTAGGCGTTAGATTTTTTGTACAAAACCGGATTCAGACTTTCGTCGTTGTACATTTTCATTTGCTTGTACAATTTCATGTGTTTATTGCCCGATTCGATATCCTTCAAAAGTTGGTCGATGGCAGATGAAAGGTCTTCTCGCTGCAAAAGCAGGATGTCTAATTTTTTCTGGCAAGTGTCTCGATGCGTTTCGGTGGCTTCAGCTCGATTCGCTTCTTCTCGCATGTGATAAATTTTGAGTGCCAAAATAGAAAGCCTATCAATGGCCCAAGCGGGTGTCTCGGTATTAATTGTAGAATTTGGATGGGGAACAACGGTAGCGTATTTCTTTAAAAAATAGCTGTCTATAAATTCCACAAAATCGGTTCGGTCTTGGTTGGAAGCATCTATTTTACGTTTGAGTTTCAATGCCTCAACAGGGTTGATGCTTGGGTCGCGAATAAGGTCTTCATAATGCCACTGAACAGTGTCTATCCAGCATTTTCTGTACAATAAATGCGGAAGTTTATGCTCGGGATACGGGTTTGTAAAAGCTTGGTTGACATCGTCGATAACATGATATTTTTGGATGACTTCATCAAAAATATGATTGGCTTCTTGTGAAAACATAGGCGTAAAGTTTTTACAAAGATAGTCTTTCTGTTGATTTTGATATTTTACCAAACCGCCAATCCAACCATTCCCATTAAAATTAGAAGGAGATAAATTTCGACGACAAATTTTTTGTTAAAATCTTCAATGAAAGCAACGGAAAGTACACTCAGGAATGGCACGGTTAGCAAAATAACATCCGGATGAGATTGATTGGAAAAGAAATAAACAAATAAGGATATAAAAAAGCCAAAAATAATATGTTGCCTGGTTTTTTTCTGATTGGATGCCTTCAGTTTGAGTTTTTTGACATAAAAATAAAGTGAAAACAAGGCAATAAAAAGCGTAATGACGATGAACCAAAAGGTTTTATAATTCATCCGGATTACAGAATAACCAATCGTATCGAATGTAAAAAAATTTGTAAAATGATCGATTTTATCAAATAAAAAGCAATAGGAAAAAACCGGAAACAAGACAGCGAAGGAGGCAATGAGCGGAATAAACCACAATCTGGATGGTGCACCGTTAAAATCTATCAGAGCAATGTAAATGAGCACAAAAAACAATACAATCCAAAAGTTAAACAACATGCCGATGGTAAGCCAAAAAGCTGCATCAAAAACTTTTTGACGAATGTCTATCGTTGTGCGGAATGCAAGAATTCTTCGGATTGCCAAGGTCACAAAAATCAACGACCAAATGGCATCAGATTCGATACGCAAATGCATGATGCCAATCAGATAGCAAACAAAGAAAAACAAAGCGAAATGATTGTTTTGGGTAAGTTTGTTTTTATAAATGATAAATCCCAAAAGCCAAAGACAGAAAAACAACAACAATGCGGATGAAAAAACTTCCGTAATAAAGCCAAAATCAGTCGCTTCGGAATATCTTAACTGAGATAGTAAAAACGAGACCGTTGACACAAAACCCAAAATCAAAAAATTGAGGGGTTTAGATTTTCCGAAGAGGGTTGTTATCATTACTTGTTTTTATATATTTGCACTATCTATTTCCAAAATTATGAAAAGTTTTTTTGAAGGCATCCAAGATTTTTTTACGGCTATTCTTTTCAATCCCTTAGATCACATTCGTGCACTCGAATTGCAAAGCTGGTGGTTGGCAAATGCCGTCAATTGGATTTTTGTGCTAATTGGTTTTATAGCAGCAATTTACTGGATTAAACAGTTGAAAATTTTCAACGATCGCGGCGAAGAAAACAAGGATATCTCGTCACATTCTTTCTTGTAGATCAAGACCCAAATCTCTGCGGTAATACATGTTTTTGTAGAAAATGTTCTCCATGCTTTTGTAGGACTTTTCTAATGCGTCGTTGTAGTTTTGCCCGAAAGATGTAATTGCCAAAACCCTTCCGCCATCGGTTAGTACTTCGCCATCAACTTCTTTTGTGCCGGCGTGAAACACCAAACTTTGATGCACATTTTCCAATCCCAGGATGATTTCACCTTTTTTGTATGCTTCCGGATAACCGCCCGAAACCATGACGACCGTTGATGCCGCACGAGTATCAATGTCCAAGTTTATTTCGTTTAGTTTTCCAAGCGAAGTCGCTTCTAAAAGCGTAACCCAATCGGTCTTTACCCTCGGAATTACCGCTTCAGTTTCCGGGTCGCCCATACGCACATTGTATTCGATTACAAAAGGATCGTCACCCACTTTCATCAATCCGATGAAGATAAATCCCACAAAGGGAATTTCTTCTTTTTTCAATCCTTCAACAGTCGGGATGATGATGCGATTTTCTACTTTTTTTAAAAAGTCGGGAGTCGCGAAAGGAACCGGAGAAATAGCTCCCATGCCACCCGTATTCAAGCCGGTATCGCCTTCGCCGATGCGCTTGTAGTCTTTGGCAGTTGGCAGAACTTTGTAATTTTTACCATCGGTCAGCACAAAACAGCTGAGTTCGATACCTTTTAAAAATTCTTCGATGACCACTTTATTGCCTGCGTTTCCAAATTTTCCGTCTGTCAGTATATTTTTTAACTCCGCTTTTGCCTCCGCGATGTCTTCTAAAATAAGCACGCCTTTTCCGGCTGCCAATCCGTCTGCTTTCAAAACATAAGGCGATTGAAGCGTCTCTAAAAATTGGTATGCGTCGCCAATTTGGTCAGAAGTAAAACTCTGATATGCAGCGGTCGGAATTTGGTGGCGAAACATAAAATCTTTGGCGAATTCTTTGCTGCCTTCCAATTGAGCTGCATGCGCTTCCGGCCCCACAATCATTACGTCAGTCAATTGTTTGTCGTTGTGAAAAAAATCGCAAATGCCTTCCACCAACGGAACTTCCGGCCCCACCAAAACCAATTGTATTTCGTGGTTGACGACCGCCCTTTTGATCGCTTGAAAATCAAGGACATCGATTGGTAAATTGGTCGCGATTTCCTTGGTTCCCGCATTGCCGGGTGCGACAAATAGTTGGTCGCATCGCGGACTTTGTTTGATTTTCCATGCAAATGCGTGTTCGCGTCCGCCCGAACCTAATATTAAAATATTCATCCTTGGGATTTAGTTCTACAAAAATAAGTTTCTTTTGTAAGTGAAAAGAATTAATTTCACACAATTGTAATTTTTATACCTGTGAATATTTTTGATTGGTCGCTCAAACTCAAAGGATTTCCGCTTGCGGAAGCCCAACAAAAAATTGAGGAAATTCAAGCGGTTTCGGAAACTGATTTTGAACAATTTACCCATCGTCAAAAAGAAAATATTTTACAGTATCATTTTTACAACAATCCCCACTACCAAAATTTTATAGGCGATAAGTTTCCACTGCATTGGGATGATGTCCCCGTGATGACCAAGTCCAACCTTCAAAAACCGCTATCAGAAAGGTTGAGCAAAGGTTTTTCACCTCCAAATGTTTATATCAACAAAACTTCCGGCTCGAGCGGACATCCATTTGTTTTTGCGAAAGACAAGTTTTGCCACGCACTCACTTGGGCCATTATCAAAAACCGATTTGGATGGTACGGAATCGACTTGAACCATTCCTTTCAAGCCCGATTTTATGGTATTCCCTTAGATTTTAAGGGTTATTATACAGAAAGAATTAAAGATTTTTTGAGCAACCGTTTACGATTCAATATTTTTAATTTGAATGACGTTGCGTTGGACAACTATGTAACTCTTTTTAGCGAAAAATCATTTGATTACATCAACGGATATACCAGTTCGATTGTTTTGTTTGCAAAACATTTAAAGCAAAAAGGCATCCTATTAAAAGAAATCTGCCCAAGCTTAAAAGTTTGCTTGACGACCAGCGAAATGCTTTTTGACGATGATCGAAAATTACTGGAGCAACAATTGGGTATTCCCATTGTCAATGAATACGGGGCTTCCGAATTAGATTTGATTGCGTTCGAGCATCCCCATGAAGGTTGGTTGGTCAATTCGGAAACGCTGTTTGTAGAAATTTTAGATGCGCAAAATAAATCTTTACCGCACGGTCAGGAAGGAAAAATAGTGATTACTTCGTTGTATAACCTTGCACATCCATTTATCAGATATGAAATAGGCGATATCGGTGTATTAGCAGTCAACAGTACTTTCAAAAAACCAATACTTCAAAAATTAACCGGACGAACCAATGATTTTGCGACACTTCCAAACGGGAATAGAGTTCCGGGTCTGACATTTTATTATGTTACCAAAAGTGTGATGGAAGAAAACGGAGATTTGAAAGAATTTGTAGTTCATCAATCCGAAAAATCAAAATTTGAAATCACTTATGTAAGCAAATCCGAATTCAACGAAAATAAGGTAAATAAAATCAGGCAATCTCTTGAAAAATATGTGGGAACTAATTTGGAAGTGGTTTTTGTGAAAACTGAGAAACTTCGAAGAACCCAAGCCGGTAAACTGAAACAATTTACTTCGGAAGTGTCAAACGTTTTGTTGTAATGAGGATTTCAAACATGATCAATACGCTTTCTCGTCACCTTTATAAATGTTGACAACAGTTTGTGTAATGATTCGAAAATCTAACAGCAGTGACCAGTTTTCGATGTAAAACACATCATATTTAAACCGGTTGATAAGTTCTTCATCGGTAGAAATTTCACCACGATATCCCTTTACTTGTGCCAATCCAGTGATACCCGGTTTGACACTGTGACGAAAAACGAAATTAAGTTTATCCAGTTTTTTTGCGTATGTTTTGGTGAACCCAATCATGTGCGGTCGCGGTCCGACTACAGACATATTTCCCAACAGCACATTAAAGAACTGCGGGAATTCATCCAAACTACTTCTTCGTAATATTTTCCCGATGGATGTTACCCGATTATCGTCTTTCGTAACGGGTTTTTCCGCGTCCTTATTTTTGTCCGAGAGTGTTCGGAATTTGTAGCACCAAAATTCTTTGTAGTTGATTCCGTGTCGTTTGTGTTTGTAAAAAACCGGACCTTTCGAATTTAATTTGATGAGCAATGCAAACAGAGGCATCATCCAAGAGAGTATAAAAATAATCACTATCAATGAAAAACAAAAGTCGAACATTCTTTTTACAAATTTGCTAATCGGTTGGTTGATGGCAGGTTCAGGCAGTGAAAGTACCGGTTGATATTCGTAATAATCGGTTTTGAGTTTTTTGGCAAAAAACTTCTGCGTAGTGGGTATAAATTTCAAATTACATTGATGTGTGTCCGCATATTGAATGTAATAATCGATTTCATCATCGTTCACATCATCCAACGCACAATATATCTCATCTATTGGAAATCCGTTCAGTTTTTTGAGTTCTTCCAATGCACTTTTATCGGCAGAATTTTCAAAAACATCAATCAGATTATAGCCCAAATCTTTCTTTTTCTTAAAAAAAGATTCGAGTTGGTGTGTTGCAGAATTATTTCCGATGATAACAACATTTCTAAAATTCCCGCCAAATACGGAACGGTATTTTCTCAACAAAAAGTAGATGCCCAATTTGAAAGTTGCAATGGCAAGAAATGTTACAGACAGGAAAGTAGAGATTGCAATAGCCGAAACTTGCTGGTCTCTAAAAAACCCGAAGTAAGCAAAGGTTGTTATACTGAAAAGCAGATATTGACGGCCGAGCAAAGAGAATATTTTCAAGACAGATGTGAATCGATATACTTCATAAAAAGAAAGTGAAAAAGCAATGGTCAGCCAAGACAGCAATTGATACAGCAGAAAATAGTCGATGTCAATCGGATCTTTAAAACAAACCATGGCGATTAGTGCAACAATGAAAACATCGAAAGCCACGAGCATCGGCCGTATCAACCAAGAATATCTTCCCCTGACGAAATTCATGTTTTACAAGTTGTTGTATTTTGAAAAATCCTTGTGTTCGTGTTTAAACAAATCTTCTTTAGAAAGAGATTTAAAATAATCGAAAGTAATCTGCATGCCGTCTTCTCGCCCGACTTTGGGCATCCAACCCAACAAATTTTTAGCGCGCGTAATATCCGGTTGGCGTTGCATGGGGTCGTCTTGTGGCAATTCTTTAAAAACTATTTTTTGCCGTGTCCCAGTCAGTTTGATGATTTCTTCAGCAAATTCCAAAATGGTGATTTCATCCGGATTGCCAATGTTGATCGGCTCGTGATAATTACTCATCAACAACCGATAAATTCCTTCTATCTGATCATCCACATAACAGAAAGAACGCGTCTGTTTTCCATCACCAAAAACGGTCAAATCTTCACCGCGCAAAGCTTGTCCCATAAAAGCGGGAATCACACGGCCGTCGTTGAGTCGCATGCGCGGCCCGTAGGTGTTGAAAATACGGATTATCCGCGTGTCTAATCCGTGAAAACGGTGATAGGCCATGGTGATAGATTCCTGAAAACGTTTGGCTTCGTCATACACTCCGCGTGGACCAATGGTGTTTACGTTACCATAATAATCCTCATTTTGCGGATGTACCAAAGGATCACCATATACTTCTGAGGTGGATGCAATTAAGATCGTAGATTTTTTTTCTTTGGCCAATCCCAACAAATTATGTGTTCCAAGCGAACCTACTTTGAGAGTTTGAATAGGAATTTTAAGATAATCTATCGGGCTGGCAGGTGAGGCAAAATGAAGTATATAATCGAGTTTCCCGGGCACATATACAAATTTGCTGACATCGTGGTGAAAAAACTCAAATCGCTCCAAATGAAACAAATGCTCGATGTTTCGCAAATCTCCCGTAATCAGGTTGTCCATTCCAATGACGTGAAAACCTTCTTTGATAAAACGGTCGCAAAGATGCGATCCTAAAAATCCGGCCGCTCCGGTAATGAGTATTCTTTTGGGCATATAAGATTTATTGAGCATTGAATAGTAAAGTCGAAAAGTACTAATTTTTTTAAGAAAATTGTAGCACAATCGAAACGTGTATATTTTATAACGATTTATTTACAATCTGGAGTGCATTTTGCCAAGATTGAACCTCATATTGAAAAGTTTTCGAAAATTTCGAGGAATTCAAAACACTGTAATTTGGTCTGGCGGCAGCTGTTGGAAAGTCGGAAGTTTGGATAGCTTCCAAATCGATCGCAAGGTTTTGTTGTCTGAAAATTTCTTTGGCAAATCCATACCAAGTCGTTTCGCCGGAGTTGCTGAAATGATACAAGCCGTAGTGATTTTTTTCGGCGTCAACAATTGTAAGAATAGCTTTTGCCAAATCTGCTGCTGAAGTCGGGCTTCCGAATTGGTCATTCACCACGCGTATTTTTTTCTTTTCATTTGCCAAACGAAGCATGGTTTTCATAAAATTATGGCCATATTCACTGTACAACCAAGAAGTTCGAAGGATGTAATGCGCTTGCAAATTGTGTTGTATCCATTCTTCGGCTTCCAACTTTGTTTGTCCGTAATAAGTTTGCGGTTTGGGTAAATCAGTTTCGAGATAAGGCGTTTTTTTTGCTCCGTCAAACACGAAATCCGTAGAAAGATGGATGAGTTTCACACGGAATTCCTCACAAGCTTCAATGAGGTTTTTAACACCTTCCACATTAATTTTATAAGCTTCTTTTTGATGACATTCGGCCAAATCTACTTGGGTGAATGCCGCCGTATTGATGCAAAAATCGAGTTTTTGTCTGTTGAAATAAGCAAACACGGCATCGTTGTTGGTGATGTCGAGCGAAATGCGATTTTCAAATAAAAAAACACAATCCATCGATTCTGAAACAACTTTCCGAAGACACTGTCCGAGCTGCCCGTCTGCGCCCGTAATGAGGATGCGTTTCATCTGTCTATATTTTTTGCCTGCCTGCCGACAGGAAGGTTTTTAGTGGTCAGACCTGCCTTGCCGGCAGGCAGGTGGAACACCCTGAATAATCATTGCCCTGTGTGTGAATGGTATTCCCATGGGTGTTTCATTTCAAAATATTTTCAAACCCCGGCAACGACAAGTCCTTATCGGAAACAATCATTTTTCCGGCAGGAATTTTCCAGTCTATCTCGAGGCTTCTGTCGTTATAACGGATGCCTTTTTCTGAGGCTTGGTGATAAAATTGATCGCATTTATAAGCGATGGTGGCTGATGCGCTCAACACCGAAAAACCATGGGCAAATCCTTTGGGAATATAGAATTGTAAAAAATTTTCCGCAGACAAAACCAAGGAAAAATGCTGACCAAAAGTTTTGGAACCGGGGCAAATATCCAAAGCCACATCCAATATTTCACCTGACAAAACACGTATCAATTTTGATTGTGCCCAAACGCCTGTTTGGTAATGCAGCCCGCGCACTGTTCCGTAGTTTGAAAAAGATTGGTTGTCTTGAATGAAATGCGTATCCAAGCCCGTGATTTTTTGAAAATCTGCCTGATTAAAACTTTCAAAAAAATAGCCGCGATGATCCCTGAAAACTTTGGGTTCAAGTATCAAGCAACCCTCTAAAGTTGTTTGTTGAATCTTCATCATTCGTTTGTCTGAATTAGATTGCGAAGATATACGCCATAACCACTTTTCACAAGCGGTTCGGCGAGTTTGAGCAATTGCGCATCGTCAATATAGCCCATTTTATATGCTGTTTCTTCAATGGCGCCAATCTTCAATCCCTGCCGTTTTTCGATGACTTGAACAAACTGTGCGGCCTGCATCAGCGATTCAAAAGTACCTGTGTCGAGCCAGGCTGTTCCTCGGTCCAAAATGCTGATATGGAGTTTGCCACGATTCAAATAGACTTTGTTGATGTCGGTAATTTCCAATTCGCCGCGTGCACTTGGTTGGATATTTTGAGCAATGTCAACCACCTCGTTGTCATAAAAATAAATGCCCGGCACCGCAAAGTTTGATTTTGGATGTTCCGGTTTTTCTTCGATAGCGGTGACCAATCCTTTATTGTCAAATGACACCACGCCATAGCGGGCGGGGTCTTGCACGTGATAGGCAAAAATATGCCCGCCCTTTGGATTGGCGGCTTGTTTGAGGATGTTTTCCAGCCCTGAACCGTAAAAAATATTATCGCCCAAAATTAAAGCTACAGCATCTTTCCCAATAAAATTGGCTCCGATGATAAAAGCTTCCGCTAAGCCGTTTGGGTTTGCTTGTACGGCATAGGAAAAGCGGCATCCCAATTGGCTTCCGTCACCGAGTAGTTTTTCAAATAAAGGTAAATCAAAAGGTGTAGAAATGATGAGTATTTCCCTGATGCCCGTGCTCATCAGCGTGGCAACCGGATAATAAATCATCGGTTTGTCATAGATGGGCATGAGTTGCTTACTCACCGTGAGGGTGAGCGGGTGCAAACGCGTTCCGGAGCCACCGGCAAGGATGATGCCTTTCATAGTCTTTTGTTTTCAATAATTGTTTGAACATACCACCGCGCCGTTTTCTCAATCCCGCTTTCAAAATTTTCGGCGGCTTTCCAGCCCAATTCGCTTTCTATTTTACCCGCATCGATGGCATACCGGAAATCGTGTCCCGCACGGTCTTTTACAAAAGTGATTTGGTCTGTATAACTTCCGGTTTGTTTAGGCTGCATCGCATCGAGTAGTTTGCAAATGTGTTGGGCAATATACAGGTTCTGCCGCTCGTTTCGGCCGCCAATGTTGTAGGTTTCACCTGCTTTTCCTTTTTCAAAAGCCAGGGCAATTCCCTTGCAGTGATCCTCCACGTACAACCAATCGCGTATGTTTTGTCCGTCACCGTAAATAGGGATGTTTTCGCCTGAAAGTGCTTTGCGGATAATGGTCGGTATCAGTTTTTCCGGATGTTGTTTGGGACCGTAATTGTTGGAGCAATTCGTGGTTATCACAGGCAATCCATAGGTGTGAAAATAGCTTCGAACCAGCATGTCAGACGAAGCTTTTGAAGCGCTGTACGGGCTGTTGGGCGCATAGGATGTGGTTTCGGTAAACAGACCTTCTGAGCCTAAACTCCCATAAACTTCATCTGTAGAGATATGATGAAAACGATTGTTTTCAAAGGTTTTTTTAAATAAATGCGGACTTTGCATCCAGTATTTTTTGGCAACATCGAGCAGTGTGAATGTCCCAAAAATATTGGTTTGAATAAATGCATCGGGGTTTTCGATGGAATTGTCCACATGCGACTCTGCGGCGAAATGTATCACACCGTTTATTTGGTGTTTTTCAAACAGATTTTCAACCAAATTTCTGTCGCAAATATCACCTTCCACAAAAAGATGATTTTTGAGCGGTAAAACGTTTTGCAAGTTGTCGAGCGTGCCGGCATAGGTCAGTTTATCCAGATTGACAAACAACCAATCCGGATGAAGTCGAGTATAATAATCAACAAAGTTGGCCCCGATGAATCCGGCTCCTCCGGTGATGAGTATGCGCTTGTTATACATCTTTGCTCGTGATTTTTATCTTACTTTTTTGAATCGCAAAATATTTGTTTTAATATTTTTTCGGTAATCAAATAGGTTGGCTTTACGCCGGTGGTTCCCAATCCGCCGGATGCCAACGTGCTTCCTGTTTCCAACGGGTTGTCAGATGCGTAATAGGCATAGCGAACTTTCACGTTTTTAGAAATACTTCCTCTGATTTTAGAAGCCGATTGTATGGCTTTCTGATAATGCGCGCCTTCCATTTCCAGACCGATGACGTTCCAAGTGCTTTCTTGGAAGAATTTGAGTAAATCTTTGTTTTGCAGAGACGTTCCGAGCACACTGATCATCGTACCTTCATAGATTGGGATGTCGCTGTTCTCAAAATCGGACAATTGGAATTCGTTTTCAAAAGGATAGTTGTCAGCCGTTCCTTCAAATACGTGCGCGGTCGGAATCATGATATCTCCTTTATTTCCTGACAAAATACCGGCTTTTCCCATGATAGAAATGGAGACAACGTTGAGAAAGCTTTTTTGATTGCTAACCAAGTAAGGTTTCAACAATTCGTCAATGGTTTCATAGGCTTGCTCGCCAAAAGCATAATCCATTACGATGAGAACGGGCTTTTCTCGTTCCGCATCGAAAACGGGGTTTGGAAAGTCCGTTTTGTTGAAATCAATTTTCGCCGTGTCAAATATTTGCACATCAATGTTGGTTCCCGAAGTATCAGGCAACGAAATCATTCCGTTTTTGACCGCAATTTGAAAGACTTTGTCGCGCAAAACTTGATTAGCAGATTGGCTGAGGTCTTCAAAGACGTTAAAATTTCCTTTTTTTGCATAAACCGAGGCGAGTGCTTCTTTGGCGTAAATGGAGTTCATCACGCTATGCATATTGGCACTGATGATGTGAATCGGTCTGTTGAGCAATTTGTTTTTTGACATGACTTTCTTGATGTCGTTTGCCCAAATTTCACCATGTACATGATGACCCAATCGCTCTCTAAGGATTGGGCTGAAAGTAATGGTTCGTTTTTCGCCGTCTTTCACTTCTTCTAAACCTATTTTGCCCAACCAATACATGATGTGGAGCAATCGATCGGGGTTTTCTTCAGATGCAAATTCTTTGTGGGCGGTTTTCACTTCTTCAAATGTTCTGCCCAAAATATTGGCGAGATGCGCCATGGTAATTTCACATTCATCCAATGAAAGTTGTTTTTTACGACTGACCGCATCTATCACTTTTTTCCAATCACGGCTTGTTTGACCTTCTTCACTGCTCAAAATGCGCTTGGCAATTTTCTGCGATTCGATGAACAGAAAGGTCAAATGGGTTAAAATATCGTATATATCAGATCTGCCTCGGGTGATTTCTATGTTCATCTGATCTTCGTCTATACGATAACAATTTCGTCTTCTTTTGGGCGGAACAATGAGTTTAAAGTGAGATTGATTGAGTCCTTCAGAAGAAGTTAGGTTGATGTACCGACATGCTTCAATTCCGTCGGGCAATCGATCGATAACATAAAGCAAACCGCTGAGTTCAACTTTTTCTTCGGCTATGGTGCCGTAAATTTCGGGTCTGAGTTGAAGCAATGCTTCTCGTAAAGTGTCACCCGAAATGCCCATGGGCTTGTAAAATCCTCTGTTGAACAAGTGACGCATGGTAATGTACAACCGTTCAATGGCACTTGTAGATTCCTGGGCTCTGGAACGTGTATTGTATTTTATTTGTTGCATAATTTATTTTTGCAAATTTATGATTTTTATTCGGTGCGTTCAAGATTCTATTACGCTGATGAATCAACACGGAGTTTATCAACTATGTTTCTGTCATTTGATAACCTGGGTACTTTGTTTTGTCCACCTAATTTCCCCTGCGATTTCATGTAGTCAATAAACCCGTTTTTAGCTACCTGACTGATGACTACAGGACGGAGGATATTTCCCTGAATCAAATCGAAATAATACGTGTTTTGATTTTGCATTTCCAGGTCAATGGCCGATGCAAATGCATCCAGATTTTCGGGCTCATTCTCAAATTCGATAAACCATTCGTGGTATGGAAGACCTGTTTTGGGAGTGATTTGTGGTGCCACGGTAAATTCGGTTACACGTACAGCCGTGTTTTCGGTTGCTTTTTGCAATGCGTGCTCAACTTCTTTGGCAATCACATGTTCACCGAAGGCAGAAATAAAATGTTTAATCCGACCGGACACAATGACTCGGTAGGGATTTTTAGAAACAAATTGGACGGTGTCTCCTACGTTGTAAGCCCAAAGCCCGGCGTTGGTAGAAACAATCAAAACGTAGTTTATGTTCAATTCGACTTCTTCGATGGTCAGTCTTTTTGGTTTTTTATTGAAATATTCATCGGCTCGGATGAATTCGTAAAAAATACCGGCATTCAGCAACAGCAACATGCCTTTTTCTTTCTGTGAATCCTGAAAAGCAAAAAATCCTTCGGATGCAGGAAAAAGCTCAATGCTATCTACTTTTCTACCGATGAGCGACTCGAATTTGGCGCGATAAGGTTCAAAGTTAACCCCGCCGTAAATAAACAAATTGAAATTCTTAAAAACTTCCCCAACTTTTTTTCCGGTTTTTGCCTGAATTTTTTCGAAGTACATCTGCACCCAAGAAGGAATACCACTGATGACGCTCATGTCTTCTCGAAGGGTTTCTGCAACGATGGTATCTACTTTGGTTTCCCAATCTTCAATACAATTGGTTTCCCAACTCGGCATGCGGTTTTTCTGTAGATAAGCAGGCACATAATGCGCGACAATTCCGGACAACCGACCTACTTGAATGCCGTTTTTCTCATTCATCTTGGGGCTGCCTTGCAGGAAAATCATCTTGCCGTCCACAAAACGCGTATTTCCTGTTTCTGCAATGTAGCAAAGGATGGCATTCCGAGCAGCTTCAATGTGATAAGGCATCGATTCTTTGGTCAGCGGAATATATTTTACGCCGGAGGTAGTTCCTGAAGTTTTGGCAAAATAAAGCGGCTTGCCTTTCCATAAAATATCCGACTCGCCGGCAACTACTTTTTCAATCCACGGTTTGAGTTCTTCATAGTCGCGCACGGGTACTTTTTCGGCGAAATCTCCATAGGTTTTGATACCTGAAAAGTCGTGCTCTTGCCCAAATTGGGTTTGTTTTGCATCTCGGATGAGTGATTCAAAAACTGCTTTTTGAGTAGCATAGGGATTTGTCGCCCAACGGTTTATTTTTCGTTTGATATAGGCTGCAAAAAAAGGTGCGACTAAGGATTTGAAAGACATGGTTATTTAAAATCTATAAAGTTCGTTGGATTGATGGGAAATCCATTGATCCATAATTCGAAGTGTAGATGCGGTCCGGTAGATAATTCTCCTGTTGAACCTGCAAGCGCAACTACTTCCCCTGATTTGACCAAATCTCCCTGTTGTTTGGTGAGTGAACTGTTGTGTTTGTAAGCTGAAATGATGCCATTGCCGTGGTCGATGATCACTACATTGCCGGTGTCGGGTGTCCAATCTGCAAAAATCACGGTGCCGTCTGCAACCGATTTGATTGGTGCGTTTTCAGGAACAATCACATCCACTGCAAAATGCTTGGTTTTTGGATTATAACCATCTGAAATCGTTCCGGTTACGGGAGGAAACAAAACGATTCCGATTTTTGAACGGGTGTTGGCGAAAATGTTGTATTTTTCTTCTTGTTCAACGATTCTTCTCAAAATAGAATCTTCTCGAGAGGGTGCGAGATCAAAGTTTTCGGGGTCAGTCGATATAGCTTTAAAAATGGAATCCCTGTTTATACTCTCAATTTTTACGTCGCCAGTCAATGCTTTTTTAATGGAATTGAGATACAAAATATTGTTTCCGAGTTCTACTTCCAAAGAGTCGGTCAGTAAAGAAAGTTCTGTGGCTTTTTTCTTAAGTACCGTAGATGAATAGCCCGGAATGTATTCTCTAAGTGGTGTGAAAGCAATCAACACGGTAGTACCCGCAATCAGCAGTATGACGGAAACGCTTATTAGTACAAACAAATTAAGTTTTGTCAATTTGAATGATAATCGCTCCTCAAAGGTTTCTTCATTGAGAATGACAAGCCGATATTTATGAAGCAGCTTTTGCTTGAGCGTACTTTTTTTGGATGATTTTTTTTTCTTCATAAGACAAAACAAATATACAGATAACTATTTCGAGAATAAACGAAGAAAAAAGTTTTTTGATATACTATGATGCCAATTGAAATTTCTTTTTACCTTTGTTAGATAATATTTTCTATCATGAATCATTTATCAGTCATTCTCGGCGTTGTTGGTCCGCAACAAGTAATATTGATTATTGTTATCTTATTGTTGCTATTCGGAGGTAAGAAAATACCTGAATTAATGAGAGGTCTTGGCAGCGGGATTAAAGAATTTAAGAATGCCGCTAAAGAAGATCCGGATACAAAAAAGGAATCAGACACTAAACAGTAAGAATTTCTACAAAAATTATAAAACCGTCTTTTAGGACGGTTTTTTTGTGGATAGCTTTTTTGGAAGTAAGTTAAAGGAATTTTACCGAACGTAAAATCGACTCAAGTTCAAAGACATTATCTCTTTTTAGCGCAGAAGGAGCAAAAACAAAACCTTCCAAAACCACCAACCTGTTGTTTGTTTTGTCATCGATTAAGTAACTGACATACGGCCCAGCCATGAAATCCCCTTTTACCTCCCAAGTACCCTTGGTTTCCCAACATTTTCTACCGTCAACCATGTCTTTTTTAATAAATGGAGAGTAGGCTTCCTCAGTAATTAGATAACTACCCTCTGCGGGGCCGGGAATTCTTTCTTTCCCGATAGAATCTCGCGTTTTGATGACAAAATTCAGCACGGCTTGTTCATCAGAAAAATCGCGATAGGGCAACTCGTAGGCGACAATGTTCATGTGCCCTTCTTGGATGGTTTTACGAATCCAAAAAAAAGTTTTCGTTTTGGCTGCAAAGCGATAGGCTGTGGGTATTGGCAACGAAATCCTTAGTGAATCTTTCAAACTTTCGTCACCGAGCAATGATTTATTGATTCTGCGAATGGTTTCTACGACATCTCCGGATTTAAAATTTTCAATGATTTTCTCTGAATTTTCTCTGATTAGACCTATCAAATCGGATTCTGTTTTTCCAACCACAAACACAACTTTTTGAGGTTTGGCATAAACATTTTCCTGCATGGAAAACCGGTTGTCGTTGCCCAATTGTGCAATCAAAATATTTCTTCCTTTGGTGGTAAAGCCGGAAAAAGTTTTGGGAGGTAAATGGCTGATGTTAAAAACAGGTTCGTCTTGAGGAAGACCTTCGGTGGGTTTTGCCAGCGAATCGCGAATGGCGTTTCCAACGGCTCCTTCCCAAAGATTGTTGTCAAGCACCACGTTTAGCGTGCTTATTCGACCGTTTGAGTCAGGTAAAATCTTTTGATTGGAATTTTTATCTGTTTTCTTATCACATGAGATGATAAATGTGGTTACTACAAAAAATAGAAAAAATTTCTTCATAATTTGGTTACTTAGTCGGAATTCAGCTTTTAAGTTTTAACTTCATACCGGGTTTTAATTGATTACCGCGAATATCGTTCCACTTTTTAATATCCTCCACAGAAACACCTGGAAATTTTTGCGCGATGCTCCATAAAGAGTCTCCGCTTCTGACAACATAATGTCGTTCGTTGTTGCTTTCCGTGTTTTTTTGATTGATTACGTTTGCGGTATTTGTGACCTTAACAGTAGAAACGTTGGGATTTTTTGCATAAATAGTCAAGCGTTGACCAACGCTCAACATGTTGCTCCTGAGTCCATTCCATCGTTTTAAGTTGTTGACAGTCGTTCCGTATTTGTTTGCGATGGCGCCTAAATTGTCACCGCTTCGCACCCTGTAAACAACCGATGAACTCACATCGGTAAATTCAGGAAGTGGTTTTTCGGTTTTCTCAGATTCGCTTTGTAAATATGCATAAATATCCGTTTCATTATTTACAAAAAGGCCTGCGTGCATTTTTGGAAGACGTAAGGTGTATGATTTTCCCTTGACGTAAGGTATGGTTTTTATTTTGTAAGACGGATTCAAAAAAGCCAAATCATCTTCAGAAATATTCAGAATTTCAGATACTTTTTTAAGGGGAAGGTTTTGCTTTACCACAATTGTATCCGTTTCGAAAAGTGAAATTTGTTCTCGTCCTTTCTGAAAACCATGTTCTTCAGCATATTCAAAAATATACATGGTTGCCAAAAATGCCGGAAGATATCCTTGTGTTTCTCGAGGCAAATAGGGTCTTAAATTCCAATAGTTTTGATAGCCACCTGATCGCCTAATTGCTTTGTTCACATTTCCGGGTCCCGAATTATAAGCCGCCAAAACCAAATCCCAATCGCCAAAAACCTGATACATATCTGACAGGTAGCGCGTGGCAGCAGCAGTTGATTTAACGGGATCCGAACGGTCATCGACGTAAGAATTGAGTTCTAATCCGTATAATTTTCCGGTTTGAAACATGAATTGCCATAAGCCGGTTGCGCCAACTCTTGATCGAGCCAGTGGGTTTAGTGCTGATTCTACAATGGCTAGATATTTAATTTCCAATGGAACATTTTGTGCGTCCAATTCTTTTTCAAATAAGGGAAAATAATATTCACTAAGGTTCATCAATCGCTGCAGCGATTTTCTTCTTTTTTTTAGAAAAGTATGAATGACTTGTTCCAAAATAGGATTATACACCACGTTAAAAGGGGTTTTGGCATCCAACAAAGCCAAACGAGCTTTTAGTGTATCGGTAGGTAAATCTAAAAGAAAATTGTTGTCAACATTTTTAAAATCAACAACTGTTTGAACACTGTCATACAAACCAAATCCGTAAAATTTACGCAGAATCAAGCTGTCGTAATATGCGGCGATAGGCTGATCTCTCAAAACGAACTTCACCTTTCGGGTCGTGCTGTCTATTTTTTTGATAAAAAAAGGAGAAGAAATGCTGTCTTCGGAAATCAAACTCGAAGCCAAATCATCAATAACTGCGATGGAATCTTTGGAGATTGTATCAACTTTTATTGATTCGGCTGTTTTTTCAGCGATAACTTTATGCTGCGAATACGCAAAAAAATTGAGCAGCAAAAGCAACGAGAAAAGGAAAATATTTTTCATGGGCAAAAATCTTTCATTTCAGAACGGAAATTATTATCAAAAATTATTCCAAGATAGCGGCTACTCCCGGCAATGTTTGTCCTTCGAGCATTTCTAGCATGGCTCCACCTCCGGTTGACACATAACTCATTTGGTCTTCAAGGCCAAATTGTTTAACAGCAGCCACGGAATCGCCACCGCCAACCAATGAAAATGCGCCATTTTTAGTGGCTTTCCCAATGGCTTTCCCCAAAGTGATGGTTCCTTTGGCAAAATTTTCCATCTCAAAAACACCAATCGGACCATTCCACAAAATGGTTCTCGATTTGGCAATCACTTCTGAAAACAAAGCCAATGTTTTCGGGCCGGTATCCAAACCTTGCCATCCGTCCGGAATTTTATCCACATCAAAAATTTGTGTTTTGGCATCGTTGCTGAAACTATCTGCACCCACAACATCGACCGGCAAATGGATTTGTACTCCTTTGGCTTTGGCTTTTTTCAGGATTTCGAGTGCTAATTCTTGCTTGTCGTCTTCACAGATTGAATTTCCAATTTTCCCGCCTTGCGCTTTCACAAAAGTGTAAGTCATGCCACCACCGATAATCAAGTGGTTGACCTTGTCGAGCATGTTTTCGATGATGGTAATTTTAGAGGATACTTTTGAGCCGCCCAAAATAGCTGTCACGGGTTTTTCGCCGTCTTTAAAAACCTTGTTGATGCTTTCAATTTCTTTAGCCAACAACAAGCCGAAACATTTTTTGTCAGGGAAAAACGCGGCTACGATGGTAGTCGAAGCATGCGCTCTATGTGCGGTTCCAAAAGCATCGTTTACATAAATGTCGCCCAAAGAAGCCAATTTTTTTGAAAATTCTTTATCTCCTTTTTCTTCTTCCGCGTAGAAACGCAGGTTTTCAAGTAATAAAATTTCACCCGGTTGGAGCGCAGCAGCAGCTTCTTCGGCAATTTTCCCGATGCAGTCGGTAGCAAATTTAACCTGAACACCCAATATTTCAGAGGTTTTATCTACGATGTGACGGAGCGAAAACTCATCCTGTTTTCCTTTGGGCCGGCCCAGATGCGACATGAGAATGGCGCTCCCGCCGTCTTCCAAAATTTTGACAATGGTAGCTTTTGCTGCCTCGATGCGGTTGGTGTCGGTTATTTCGAATTTATCGTTGAGTGGCACGTTGAAATCTACCCGGATCAATGCTTTTTTGTTTTTAAAATTGAAATCTTTAACGGTTTTCATAGAAATGATTTATTTATTATTTTAAGATGTAAATGCGATGTTGGTTTAAAACAATTTTGGCTTAGGTTTCCAAAACAAAACCAGATTCGACCAAGGCTTTTATTTCCCGGATGTTTTCTCGAATGGTCTTTTTGAAAACCCGAGCAACAGCAAATTTAAAAATTTGCCCAAAGATGGTAAAATCTGCGTAAACCTCGGCCATCAAACGCGTCTTTTTTTGACCGGCTTCTTCCACTACAAAATAGATATGCAGACTTTTCACAAAAGGAATTTCTTTGATGCGCTCGCCGTAAACCAACTGTTTGGGTTCGACAGATTTCTTGATGGTAACCGGCATCAGTTTTTTTCCCCTTCCTACGATGCATTGATGTTCGGTGCCTACTCGGTTAAGCCGGCTTTCGTCATAGTCGAGCTGCTTAATGTTTTTGTTCCACAATCTTCGATATTTAAAATTGCTGATGACTTCATACAAGGATAAACAGTCGGTTTCAATCAAGACTTCTTCATAGACTAATTTATGCTTGGGAATATCAACGGGAATTGGTGGCACATACGGAACTTCTTTCTTCAATTCACTCAACGGAAGATAGAAATAATCAATTTCTCCAAAATCATAAACTTCTTTTCCCGCGATGGCCGGTTTCAAAAAATCGAACGCAGCTTGCTGGCTGTTTTCAAATGAAATCACACTTTTGGTAAACAAGACGTATTCATCAATTGGGATTTGATTTTTGAGCAATCGATGTGCCTTGATGACATCGCTCCCAAAGGGTTTGACAGACTTTTTTACTTTGATGAACTCGACATCGCCGTAATGAACGATGAATTTTAAACTCAAATTTTCGGTTGACGAACAGGCTCCGCAATGGCAAATTCGCTCATATTGATAGCGTTTCAGCTGTTTTTGAAGCGCGATAAACATCACCCGAACTTGTTTGAAAATAAGATCAAGTGTAGGAATATTTTTGGTTTTATAAAGGAACAACGCGTCGCCTTCTATTTCTGCCAATTCCAATTTGAGGATGTTGTTTTCCAGCAAGTCCTCCAACAATTCGGACATGATGTGCCTGCTGTGGTTGATGTCGGTGTTGTGAACAAACTCCGAAAAACCACTGATGTCCGGGATGAAAAACAAGGCTTTCTGACTCATATAACTTGCGCAAAAATAGATTTTAACAAATATATTCAAATATCCGTTTTGTGTAGAATAAAAGTGTGTTAATAAAAAGCAGGATTGCTATCAACGCAATCTAAAAAATCCATTTTCATAAGTAGAATGAAAACGCACGCGTTCGCTCGCGCAAGTTTTTTCCCAAAGCGAAACCAGATATTTGTAATTGGATCCGTCGGCGATGATAATTTTTGGGTGCAAGGTTTGAATCAGTCGGTTGAGATTTAGTTTGGGCGATTGCGTCAGAACAACCACATCCGGATGAAAATTTGGAATTTGATAAATCCCGGACTGATCTATCAGCAGTATGGATTGATTCCGAAACTGATACACATTGCGAAGCGAATCCATGTCAATTTTTTTGAGATTCATACCGACCCGGTAATCCGTCAAAACCCGATTCGGATTTTGCGCAGGAAGTTCGTCGCTATAAAAACGAGCACTATTCCCATAAACTTCGCCCAACAAGGACTTTCTCGATTGATGAAAAACGACAAATTCGCTTTGCAAGTTTTGTTTCTGCGATTTGTAAAAATAGATTAATTGCAACAGAAAAATACTGATGCCAAAAACAAATACATCCCGAAAATTCCTTTTCAGTACGACATACAACAAACTCAAAATCAACACGGCATAAACCATTAACAACCAAGCATCGAAGTGGATTCCGGCAATCAAAAAGTATTCTTGCTTTGCCACCCAAGCCACAAAACTGTTCATGCTTTTTATCAAAATCTCGTATAAGTCTTTAATCCACACGGGCAATTTTCCGAAATAGGAAACAATCAAAACGAAAAATCCCGCTCCCAATATCAAACCCAAAAACGGAATAATGAATAAATTGGACAGGAAAAACAAACCCGGAAACTGATGAAAATAGTACAAACTCAAAGGCATCACACCCAATTGGGCAGCGGTAGAAACTGTCATCAAATCCCAGGCTTTTTTGAAAACCCAAAACCGCGGATTCCACAAGGCATTCAGAAAAGGATTGAAATAGATAATCGAAATCACCGCCAGATAACTCAGTTGAAACCCAACTTCAAAGACAAAGTTGGGTTTGAAAAGAACCAGAATCAACATCGAGATAAAAACCACATTGATTGTTGAGGTTGTTTGCCGAAAATGAATCGCCAGTGTGATGGCGGTAAACATGCAAACAGCCCGAACGACAGAAGGCGACAACCCGGCCAATACGGCATAAACCCACAGTGAAAATATCGACATTACCAACACCAACCATTTTCCGTGACGCAGGCGTTTAAGCGGAGACAAAATGCCCAAAACCAAAAATAAAATCACCCCGACATGAAGGCCCGAAACCGCCAGCAGATGAATCGCACCCGCACGGATGTAGTCATTGTTTACTTCTTCCGAAACTTCCTGACGTTGTCCGAGCAGCAAAGCGTTCATCACACCATAGACATCCGGTGGGAAATTTTGTCGTTGCAGACTTTGTTGAAGGTTTTCTCTAAATTGGGCTATGGAAAGGAAAATGGATTTTTTTTGAAGTCCGGTCGGTAAAAAATTGATTGCATCTGCCCGTGCCTGATACAAAATATTTTGGTGTTTCAGATAATCTCGATAGTCAAATTGAAAGGGATTGCGGGCTACTGAAGGATGTTGAAGTTGCGTTCGCATCACAAAAAGCTGACCTAACGTGGGCTTGATCGTGTCGTTTTTAGAAACAGAAACCAACAATTTCCCAAAACTTAGGGTGCTGTCTATTTTATGAACTTTCATCACATAACGCTTGTCAAATGCATTGGATTTCAGCACTTCCGCTACTTCCAAAACCAAGGTGGAAGGCTCATCGTGTTTCACAAAATTTGCGTAGTGCGATTTTTGATTTTGTGGCCGATGAATTTGATAAACCCAAGCACCCAAGAGCATAAATAAAACCAATGAAAAGGCACTAAATGCCCGTATCAAAATCAGATTTTCGAGATAGAACTTTCTCGACAACCAATAAAGCACAACCAAACAGAGAAAACAACCAACCATCAATCCGAACAAAAAGGTTAGCGACAAGACGAACCAATCGGACAAGAAAATCCCGGCAACCAAAGCAAGCGTCAAACTCGCCATGGCTTCATTGGGATATTTTATGGTTGAATGAGAGGCAGACATTCAATTAAAATTTTGTTTTACAATCGATACAGTTTCCTGATTTTATCCACGATGGTTTGCGCTAATTTTTGGTGCGATTCTACCGTCCAGCCGGCCACATGTGGCGTGAGCAACACATTTTTAGCTTCAATCAGGTATTGAAGCGGTTCGGGAAGCTCGTTTTCGGTAAACAGATTTTCAAAGGATGATTTTTCATATTCGAGCACATCCAAAGCCGCACCGCGAATTTTTCCACTTTGTAAAGCAGCAACCAAATCAGCCGTTACCACACTTTTCCCGCGGGCTGTATTGATAAACCAAAATGAATTTTTAAATGATTCAATCCATTTTTTATCCACCATCCACTGTGTTTCAGAAGTTTGCGGGATGTGCAGGCTTACCACGTCCGCCTTTGATTTCAATTCCGCTAAACCAACTTGATTTGCATTTTCATCGCCTACATTCGGCAGGATGTCGTGGCACAAAACCGTCACCTCAAACCCACGGAGTTTTTTGGCAAAAGCTTTGCCCGTATTGCCATAACCGATAATGCCGATGGTTTGCCCGTCGAGTTCCACACCCCTGTTTTCTTCCCGCAACCATTTTCCGGCGCGGACTTCACGGTCTGCTGTATGCAACTTGTTGAGCAGCGCGAGCAACATACCCAATGCGTGTTCACCTACTGCGTTGCGGTTTCCTTCGGCTGCGGTGATGAGTTGAATGTTTCTTTCTTTGGCGGCTTGAATATCTATGTTTTCCAAACCGGCCCCTACCCGTCCGATGAATTTCAGGTTTTTGGCCGCTTCGATAAACGTTCGGTCAACGGGAAAACGGCTTCGGATGATGATGCCGTCATAGCCGGATATGATTTTTTCGATGTGTTGTTTGGTGCTTTTGTAGTCTTCGTGGTTTTCAAAACCTAAAGACGTGAGCTGTTCAATCAGCAAAGGATGGTTGGTATCGAGGTGCAGTATTTTCATGGGTGGAGAAATGATAAACAAATATAATCAAACAGTAGGAGACCTCGGGTCAGAGAGACCTGAAGTCTAAGCCTAAAAAATCTTGTGAAGCAACAAATCTACATCAATCAGAAGTATGCTGAACACACCCGAAACGATGATTATTTTCAACAGATAGTGCAGCAGCACATAGTGTATTTTCGATTTTGATTTCCACAAAAAAACCAGCAGCAATAGGAGTATTGCCACACAGCCATAGTAATACAAATACATATATCCGATTGGAAATCGGTTGACGAGAATGATGATAATAACAATTGTAAGTGCGGACAAGATACTGATGGCAACTTTAGAAATCTGTTCGCCATAAACCACCGGTATCGTTCGATAGTTTTTCACCAAATCGCCTTTGAGATTTTCGAGATCTTTGGTGAATTCGCGCATCAACAGAAACAAAAAAAGCACAGTCGCATGGGCAAAAATAACCTCCTGAAAATTTTCATAATAGATAAAAACGGCAAAGAAAGGTGTGATGGTCAACAAGGCAGAAAAGAGGTTTCCCACCAAGGTAAGTTTTTTCAATCGAACGGAATAAATCCAGATTCCAAAGATGTAAGCACCAAAAAAAACAGCAGCTCGAAAGGATACAAAAACGGCTGCAAAAACGGCTAGAAAATTGAGTGAAAAATAAGCGAACAGCCGACTTTGCTGACTGATGAGTCTTTCCAAAGCCGTGCGATTCGGGCGGTTGATGAGGTCTTTTTCGGCATCGTAAAAACTGTTGATGATGTAACCCGAAGCGATGCAGAGTGAAGATGCAACTACCAAAAGAAAAAAATTAGGGTCAAACAGCACTTCGCGGACGGAAGAATCGGGTGAAAAAATATAAATCGCAGCCAAGTATTGCGCCAAGGCCAAAACCATGACATTGTAACCCCTGACGACCGTAAACAAACCGAAGAGTTTCAGGAGTAACAGTTTGTTTTTTCGAGAAAGCATGATGGTTTAGAAGTTGTAAACTACCTCCAACTGATAGTTTTTGAGCACTTGTTTTGCATGTTCCAAATCTTCCGTAAAACCCAAAATATAACCGCCACCACCCGACCCACAGAGTTTGAGATAGTAGGCATTGGTTTCGATTCCTTGTTTCCAAAGTTGGTGAAACTGGTTGGGAATCATGGGTTTGAAGTTATCCAGCACAACTTTTGACAATTTTTTGATGTTGCCAAAGAGCGATTTGACATCGGCTTTGAGAAAATCATCTACGCAAGCATTGGTGTAGTGAACAAATTCTTTTTGTAGCATGTTGTTGAAGGCTTCTTCCTTGCTGTTTTCCATAAAAATCTGAACCATCGGAGCCGTTTCACCCACGATACCTGAATCCAGCAAAAACACGGCACCTTTGCCTTCTTTCTTTTGTGAAGGAATGCCGGTAGGCTCAATGTTGTCTTTGGAATTGATGAGTATAGGCAGGCTCAAATAACTGTTGAGTGGATCGAGGCCCGAACTTTTGCCATGGAAAAAAGATTCCATCTCAGCGAAAATTTGTTTCAAGCAAAGTAATTTTTCGCGGGTGAGATTTTCTAAAACGGTGATTTTATCAAAAGCGTATCGATCGTAAATTGCGGCTACCAAAGCACCCGAACTCCCAACACCGTATCCTTGTGGAATGCTGGAATCGAAATACATGCCTTCGTCCAAATCTTTTCGTAAAGTATCTAAATTGAACCGAACCAAAACGGGTTGTGTGGCTTGCAGACCTACTAAATAGTTATAAAATTTCAGCAAACCTTCGGAAGACTTTTTGGCCACTTCCGATTGATTTTTGCTCTTTTTTAAAGCGCCTTTGTAAAAATTATAAGGAATCGACAGACCTTTCGAATCTTTGATGATACCATACTCACCAAAAAGCAAAATTTTCGAGTAAAACAAGGGGCCTTTCATATTTTATATGTTTATAGGTCAGTCAAAAATAACAATTTCATTCTTAATAAAATGCAAAATTATAACAATTTTGCACCGCTTCCTACCTCATCATCGATAAAGGCATTGTTTTTACAAAAAATTAGCAATTCACTTTGGATAAAATCCAAGACCGTTTTTTTGTTTGCTTTCGGGTAAAGCAGATGAACATTGGCGCCGGCATCGAGCGTAAAACAAAGCGGGACGGCGGTTTCTTTTCTGAAAGCCCACACTTTTTCAATTACTTGGAGTGTTTCGGGTTTCATCAAAATAAAATAAGGTTGCGATGTCATCATCATCGCGTGTAAAGTCAGGGCTTCGCTTTCGGTTATGTTGATAAATTGATCCAAATCGCCGATTTCTAAAGCGATAAGAAGTTTGGAAAGCTGATCGTGTGCCTGCGCAAAACGATTTTGGGCAAACGGATGTCCGTGCATCAGTTGATGGCCTTGTGAGCTTGAAACGGATTTTTCACCGATGTCAATCAGTAAAATGGTATCTTGATAATCTGAAAAGACAGGATGAATTTCTATGGTTGGTTTGACACCAAAAAAGTCTGAACTCTCTTTGACATGCGCATGTTTTCCCCAAACAACGAGCGGTCCTTCGATGCTTCGACAAGCACTTCCCGAGCCCAATCGCGCTAAAAAAGAGGCTTTTTGATTCAAAAAAGATTCGGACAATTCGGGGTTGAGTCTTTTTTCCAATTGTATCAAGCCAAAAGCCAAAGCACCCATGCTGCTTGCCGAAGAAGCTATGCCCGAGCTGTGCGGGAAGGTGTTGTGGGTGTGAATTTCGAAATGATAGTGTTTGACAAACGGTACAAAGGTTTCGACCAATTCGAAAAACTTTCGGATTTTCGGTTTAAAAGCTTCGTTGAATTTGCCTTCAAAAATCAAATCGAAAGAAACTTCGGGCAACGGATTTTCAAGAAATTTGTAATAAAGTGCGGTAACTGTTTTGGAATGGTTGAGTGTAAAACTCACAGACGGATTGGCGGGAATTTGCACAGCGGTTTTTCCCCAATATTTTACCAACGCGATGTTACTCGGGGCTTCACAGTTGATGACGCCCGAGCCGGCGTTTGTTGGATAATCGGCAGCCATAAAATCTTGAGATTGCATCATGCGACAAGGTTTCGGGCAAAGATAGGGGTTTGTGGCGAAAAAAGTAGGTGTTCAAAAATTATGAAAAATTTCTGTTATTTCAATTTTAAGCGCATCGGCAATTTTCTTTAATACAAAAATGCTTGTATTGATTTCACCTCTTTCGATGCGACCTACTTGATTCTTTGGGATACCAGCTTCTACAGCCAATTCAAATTGGGACAACGCAGCAACTTCGCGTAGTTTTTTCACGTTGCTGCCTACTTTAATTAGAAAATCTTTTTTGAGGTCTGTCTCCGAATCGAACATATTCAAAATTGAGAATACGATCAATTATTTTAGGACACATATTTGTGTTTATAAAAATAATGTTTATGCTTGCCTAGTTTTTATGAATTGATTAACTAAATTTACGAACCCCAAATTTGTTTAATAAAATGAGAAAAAGCTATTTTCCAAAAGTAAAGTCTCTATTTGTTGCCGTTTTGTTGATTGCAACAACCAATTGCACCCGTGACGATTTTAGTGACATTCAGCAAATTGAAAAAGAAGATCCGCTTGCGACCCGCCCATT
>JAXMLV010000011.1:0-3550 GCA_034367065.1 Flavobacteriaceae bacterium | reverse complement strand
TATAACCCATCTTTTTCGCCACCGTCTCTCCCTTTTCTTATCCCTCATTCATCCCCCTGAAAGCGGGTGCAAATATAAAACCCTTTTATCTTCCTTTCCAAATCTTTTTTTTACTTTTTTAAAGGTTTTTTTTAAATGGCTGAAAGCCATCCAAAAGCATTTTAAAACTTCAAAAAAAGACCCGCTTTTTAAAAACGGGACTGCAAAGATACAATGAGAAAAGATATTGAACAAGTATATTGGTTTCTTTTTGAATAAATTCTACATTAGATAACTGAACTCCATGAAAAACAACATACTATAAAAGAAAAAAGGAAATAAAATTTACGCAATCAGGTTGCCATTGTCATCCCATTGCGCAACTGTATCCCGTTCTTCAGGCTTTAAATAAACATCCATATATTTTGAATCGAGGGACAATTGGTGTTTATTCATTACTTCTTCCGGGACTCCATTCCAAATATTCGGTGTGTTTCCCAGATAACCCATGTATTTAATTCCGGTCTGAGAGGTAAAATATCCGGTTGCCGTGAGATTTCTGAGCAAATTAAAAAACAATACTGCATTTTGAAATTGGGGTTCGGCTGTATCCGGATAAGCAATCAAATCAAGGATTTGTGTTTGATTTTCGGAAGTTAATTCCAAAAAGGGTTTTGCATAAGCTTCATCGGCAGTAAAATCAATCCACATCAATCCCCCTCTCATCAGGGTTTGATTGTCGGGTTGGTCTTTCATGATGAATTCTAAAAAATCAACTACTCCTGCGTCTTTTGCGCCGACAGAATTTTCATCAGAAGGTATAATGATATCTACCAAAACGTTTAGTTTGGCTGTTTCGAATTCATTGAAAAAAGTAAGTTCATCGATTTCTCTTAATATCTTTAATTCTTCCTCTGTTCGAGCATAGGGAGGAATATAGGTCTTTGCGGGAGCTTGAACAATTTTCGTTTCTGTTGAACAACCTGACCATACCAAACTGCTGGCCAAGGTGCCGGCCATAATCAATTTTAGATTTTCTCTTCTATCCATGATATACGGTTTAAATATTTTTTTGTAAAAGTTCCTTTATAATGTATTCTGATGTCCTCCAAGCCAGTGCCAAGATGGTCCAGGTTGGGTTTTTATCAGCCTGAGAAACAAAAGAACCGCCATCAACCACAAATAAATTTTTACACTCATGTGCCTGACAATTGCTGTTGAGCGGTGCTTTTTTTGGATCGTTGCCCATGCGGATTGTCCCCACTTCGTGGATAATCCTTCCGGGGGCTTGCAAGCCGTATTGTGTATCTTTGCCCGGCTTACTACCGAGTAAAATCGCGCCGGATTTTGTCAAAATCTCTTCAAAAGTATCATGCATGTGTTTAGCCTGATTGACTTCCTGGTCAGTCCAATTGTAATGAAATTTCAACACCGGTATTCCAAATTTATCAAAAGTATTTGGGTCAATTTCACAATAATTTTCATACCTCGGAATGCTTTCTCCACGACCGGACATCCCGACCATGGAACCAAAATAACTTCTGACATCTTTTTTAAGACCCAAACCGTAACCTCCATTTGTACCTACGTTTCCAAATTCGTCTTTGATGTATTTACGCATGGTGTCCATTCCAAAACCGGTACCATAACTTGGCATTCCCATTCCTCCCCAATATTCGATGTGATAACCTCTGGCGAAATTGAGTTTTTTATTGTCGAGCCACCAAGGTGTATAAACATGCATCCCACCTACGCCGTCTTCGTTATAACGATCTCGATTCTGCAAATCGGGCATGATGGCAGCTCTGCCTGTTCCGGTAGAGTCGTGTAAATAATGTCCGACTACGCCACTGCCATTGCCAAGGCCATTGGGGTGTTGTGCTGATTTTGAATTGAGCATAATACGAGCCGATTCGCAAGCCGAAGCTCCTAAAACGACAACTTTAGCCGTGAGTTTGTGCTCTTTCATGTCCACTTTACTGATAAAGGAAACACCGGTTGCCAATCCTTCCGAATCTGTGGTTACCTTGCGCACCATCGCATAGGTATATAAATCTACTTTTCCATTTTTCTGTGCGGGTTTAATCAAACAAGTCCCTGATGAAAAGTCGGCGTATATTTGACACGCGCGGTTGCATTGGCTGCAAAAAAAACAAACGCCTCTCTCGTTGTTGATTCTTTTAGTCAGTATAGATAGTCTGGAAGGAATCACAGGAATGTTCATTTTGTCCGTTCCTCTTTTGAGCATCATTTCGTGTAGTCGGGGTTTTGGAGGTGGCAAAAACAATCCGTCCGGTTCGTTATAAATTCCTTCTTTTGAACCAAAGACGCCGATTAATTTATCGACCTTGTCATAATAAGGTTTTACATCCTCATAGCCTATGGGCCAACTTTCTCCCAATCCATCTATATCACCTCTTTTAAAATCGTTGGGACCGAAACGAAGAGAAATTCTTCCCCAGTGGTTGGTTCTTCCACCCACCATGCGTGAACGAAACCAATCGAAACTACTTCCTTCCGCTACCGTGTATGGTTCTCCTTCTATATCCCAACCCCCGATTGCCGCATCAAAATCACCAAAAGGGCGCACACGCGTTCCCGCACCTCGCCTTGGAGATTCCCACGGCCATCGCAATTGGGTTCTGTCTTCTTCTTTTGCAGGATCGAAATCGCCACCGGCTTCGACAACTGCAACGGAAAGACCCGATTCAGACAATATCTTGGTAGCCATACCGCCACCTGCACCCGAACCAACAATTATAACATCGTATTGATTGGGTTGTTCTTTGATTTGAAAACTCATGAAAAAACGGTTTTGTTTGAGGTTTAAAGATACTTTATTTTATACAAAACAGTTATGGTATTATATTTTCAAAATGTGATAAAATATTGTCAATGTATCAATTTGAAAATTTGAAAATGTGGTAATTTGAAAATGTAGGTTTAAAAGACAAAATGCTTTCAATCTTCAAATTTTCAAATCAACGAACCTTCAAATCGGCATTTATCAAGGTGCCAACCGCTCCATAATCCAATCTATATCGACCAATCGAAACCGGATGCGGTCGTGAAGTCGATTGGGACGGCCTTGCCAAAATTCAATTTCTTGGGGTCTGACCAAATATCCACCCCAAAATTTAGGTCGCTCAGGTTGTTTGGTATCAAATTCTTTTTCGAGTTTATGCAGCTTTTCCTCCAAAAATTCCCTGTTGGGAATTACTTCACTTTGCGGAGACACAATCGCGCCCAACCGGCTGCCCAAAGGTCTTGAATCGAAATAACCGTCCGATAAATTATCCGCTATTTTTTCCGCCTTCCCTTTGATGATAATTTGTCTTTCCAATCCCGGCCAAAAAAAAGAACAACAAATGTTCGGATTTGCAGCTATGGCTCTGCCTTTCTCACTGTTGTAATTGGTAAAAAAAATAAATCCTTCGAAGGTATAGCGTTTTAACAACACCACTCTGGCTTTTGGAAATCCATCCAAACCAAATGTAGAGACGGTCATGGCATTGGCTTCATCAACCGTATCGGTAGATTCGGCTTCCAAAAACCACTCTTGAAAAAGCTG
>JAXMLV010000010.1:0-24850 GCA_034367065.1 Flavobacteriaceae bacterium | reverse complement strand
TAATTTTCATTAATGGAAAATGTTTTTATGTTGGTTTCTGTTTTGGGAGTTGTTATTTTCTTACTGAATGATTTATTCCGACAATACAAACAAAAAGAAATGTTGCTTTCACAATAAAATTTTGCAACCGAAATCAGTAATAGCTGTCTAATAAAATATAATTCAAAACATTTAAAAACATGAAAAAATTATTTATAAGCATCATCAGCTTCGCTTCATCAACAATTGTTTTTGGACAAGATTCTATCCCAAAAATCCCTTCACACCCAAAACTATCTTTGGATAGTGGTATTGATCATTCTTTAAGTAATAGCAGCTCTATTGAAGTTTTACTACCTCTTTTTGCTATAACACTAGTTGTTATACTGGTAATTCAAGTAACAAGATATATTTTAGAACATAAACTTAAAAACAAAATAATCGACAGAGGTATTTCTGAGCAATTAGCAAGTTCTATTATAGGAAATGGTGTAGCCGATAAAAAAGATGACAGTATTAAATGGGCATTTCTGCTTTTAGGCTTAAGTGGTGGGTTTACAGTTTCGTACTATACTATGCCATTACATCTTCATTCCTTAGCCATTATGGCTTTTAGTCTTGGGCTGAGTTATTTGGCTTATTTCTTCTATCTGAGAAAGTAAAACACATAGCTTTTCACATCTTGTTTGTGGCAAATTTATTAAAACTTCACATCGTGAGGCTGGTAACATATTGCCCAAAACCAAGGTAATTAAACAATCTTATAATCAATTTTAAAATCATAAAAAAATGAAACATACAGTCACATTAGTAGCACTTTTAGTTGCTCAAATTGTATTTGGACAAGGAAAGCAGGTTTCTGCTATTAAAAATTCAGCTTTGAGTGTAGCTTCTACAAAAAACATAGAAGCAGAAATTGATGCCATTTTCAGTCAGGCGTACCCTACCAATTCGCCAGGAGCAACTGTTTTGATTGCCAAAGACGACAAGATTATTTACAGAAAGGCTTTTGGTATGGCTAACTTAGAATTGAAAGTGCCAATGAAGCCCGAAAATGTATTACAGTTGGCTTCTATTACCAAGCAATTTACAAGTTTATCAATTTTGATGCTCTTGGAACAAGGCAGACTTAGCCTGCAAGACCCTTTGTCAAAATATATTGAAGACTACCCAAGAGGCAATGAAATTAAGCTACACCATTTACTAAACCACACCTCTGGTATCAAGGACTACACCAGAATACCTGAATTGAGAGCCAAAACTCGACTTGATATGACCCCCGAAGAACTCATTAGTACTTTCAAAAACTTGCCGTTGGAATTTAACCCCAACGAAAAGTATGATTATAGCAATTCGGGCTATGTCCTTTTGGGATATATCATCGAGAAACTTTCTGGGTTGGGCTATGGAGATTTTATACAAAAAAATATTTTTGATAAACTCGGTATGAAGAACTCTTATTATGCAGATACTTACAAAATTATTCCCAATAGAACTAATGGCTACCAACTCTATGAAGGCAACTACGAAAATGCTGAGTATTTGAGTACAACTTTTCCTTACGCTGCTGGTTCGTTGATGTCCACAGTTGATGATATGTTTTTATGGAATAAAGCCATTCAAAATAACACACTTATTTCAGAAAGTAGCAAGCAAATTGCCTTTACCAATCACACCTTAGCCAATGGGAAGCATAGCAATTATGGGTATGGTTGGTTTATAAATGAAATAGCAGGCTTAACAACAATCGAGCATCCAGGCGGTATTAACGGCTTTACTACATCGGGTATCTATATTCCGGAAAGTAACATTTATTCAATCGTATTGACGAACCTTGATGATGGTAAAGGTGCAGAACCCCACAATCTAAAAGTTGTTTCTGCTCTTTTAGGCAAACCCATAACAGAAAAAGTTGCTGTAAAAATTATGGAAAAGCAGTTAAAAAAATGGGTGGGAGCTTATCAGTTTGAGGATGTCGTACGCTTTATAACTTATGACAAAGGTGTACTTTATAGTACGCGTGAAGGGGGTCGTCCTTTGAAACTTGAGCCATTGTCAGATAATGAATTTAGATTTGAAAATAGTCTCACAACTTATAAATTTTCTTCCAAAAATGGCAAAAAGCAAGTTCTTTATACTGATCGTATCGTTAAAAGTTTGGGTACTGAAACAAATAAAAAGTTGCCATCTGAAAGGGAAGTCATCACTTTGCCACAAGAAATTCTTATCAAATATGTTGGTGTTTATGAACTGCAACCATCTTTTCAAATTGAGATAGAAATACAAAATGGCCGCCTTTTTGCAATGGCTACTGGACAGCCTCCAGTTGAGCTTTTTGCTGAAGCCGAGAATAGTTTTTTTATCAAAGAGATAGCTGCCCAAGTTGTGTTTAACTTAAACACTGATGGAACTGTAACAAGTCTTACTTTTTCTCAGGGTGGAAACAAGATGGAAGGAAAGAAAATAAGGTAGCAAGGACGACACAACAAATGAGAAACTGTAATAATATTATGAAATTTTTACTGCCAGTTTTTATTCTAACAATTTACTCGACAACATTTGCTCAACAGCAATCTCAAAATGATAGTATTTATATCATTCAGGATAGCGTACTTATTCCGACAAGAAGCGGGATTGACATTTCGGCAATAATAGTTCGTAAAAAAACAAATACAAATCCATTGCCAGCAATCCTGTTTTACACGACCTAATATCAGGATGCAAGCGATGCAATATTTGGCAAAAAATCAGCCGATAGAAATTATGTTGGAATTGTTGCCTATGCACGAGGCATTAAAACCGACTTGAAAAACTACAAACCTTTTGAAAATGAAGGAACAGATATATACGACATTATTGATTGGATAAGTAAGCAGAAATGGTGCGATGGAAACGTAGGTATGTATAGTGGTAGTTATACCGGTTATTCACAATGGGCAACTGTAAAAAATATTCATCCCGCATTAAAAACTATTGTTCCACAGGTGGCTGTTATGCCAGGTTGCGATTTTCCAATGGAAAATAACGTTCCGTTATCACACATTTTAAGTTGGAGCAACGACAATATTTATAAAAACAAACTATTACCAAGAAGCTTACAATTTGACTATTTCAATAATGGAACGGCATACGACAAACTTGATAGTATAGCAGGAATTCAAAATCCAATCTTCCAAAATTGGCTATCTCATCCAGCTTATGACAGTTATTGGCAATCAATGGTGCCAACCCCCTCCGAATACTCAAAAATCAATATTCCTATTTTGACAACTACAGGGTATTATGATGGTTCACAAATTGGAGCGATACAATATTTCAAATTGCATAGTCAATACAACAAAAATGCAAATCATTATTTTGTAATTGGTCCTTACGACCATTTTGGTGGACAACGTAGACCTTCAAAAAACTTAATGGGTTATGAAATTGATAGTGTTGCAAATATTAGTATGGAGAAATTAGCTTATGATTGGCTTGACCTCATTCTAAAAGGCAAACCAAAACCTGAATTACTTAAAGACAAAGTTAATTATCAAGTAATGGGGACGAATGAATGGCGACACGCACCTAATTTACAAATAATCAACAATGATACTTTGACTTTCTATTTGGATAACAAATTGCTGATTGCTCAAAAAACAAAAAAGAAAAGATTTGAAAAACAAACGGTAGATTTTAAGGATAGGGAAAGCCAAAATAATTATTACACACCAGAAATTATTTTTGACACATTAGACGCAAGCAAAGGATTGGTTTTTACCACAGAACCTTTTCAAAAGGAGTTCACCATTAATGGTTCATTTACAGGCAATCTTTGGGCGACTATCAATAAAAAAGATATGGATGTTTCGTTAGCGTTATATGAACTAATGCCAAATGGTAAATATTTTTTTCTTACCCGTTACGTTGGTAGAGCAAGTTATGCCAAAGACAATTCTAAAAGACAACTTCTGAAACCAAATAGAAAAGAGAGCATTCCATTTGAAAATACAAGGTTTGTAAGTAAAAAAATCAGCAAAGGAAGTCGACTTTTAATTTTGCTTAACATCAACAAGCATCCATTTGAAATAATCAATTATGGTTCGGGAAAACCTGTGTCAGAAGAAACAATACAAGATGCAGGAGAATCATTACAAATAAAATGGCACAATGAAAGTTACATTAAAATTCCTGTATGGCAAAACTAATCAGACCGACATGAATGCCAGCCACTAACAGTGTATGTGTCAATAGCGGGTGCAGTGGTAAATCGAAGGTCTGTGCATCTAAAAAAACTTTGTGGTAAACGGACAAGTAAGTGCTTCTAATCCGCTACTGCACATACACGCAAAACGTATTACCGAATGGCATTTACAAAGGTCCCAATCTTCTCAACCCCGTTTTCCTTTAAAAACTTGATAAACGCCGAGCCGATAATTGCCCCTTTTGCATAGGTGGTGGCTTGCTGAAAAGTTTCACGGTTGCTGATCCCGAAGCCTATAATTTGTGGGTTTTTAAGATTCATCTTTGCGATGCGCTCAAAATATTGCTTTTGAACCTCTCCAAAACTGCCTTTGGCACCGGTCACACTTGCGCTGCTTACCATGTAGATAAACCCATCCGAAACCGAGTCGATAAAGCGGATGCGTTGTTCGGAAGTCTGGGGTGTAATCAGAAAGATATTCGCCAAGCCGTATTTTTCAAAAAGTGATTTGTAATTTTCCTCATACACATCTACCGGTAGGTCGGGGATGATGAGCCCGTCGATGCCGATTTCCTGGCATTTTTGACAAAATATCTCTACACCATATTGCATCATCGGGTTGAAATAGCCCATGATGACAAGCGGAATATGAATGGTTTTTCGAATGTCTTTGAGTTGTTCAAAAAGTTGGTCGGAAGTCATGCCGTTGCGCAAAGCTTGGGTCGAACTTTCTTGTATGGTCGGACCATCTGCTAACGGATCGCTAAACGGCAGCCCGATTTCTACCATGTCAACCCCGCTTTCTTGCAAGGCGTGGAGAATGTCAACTGTGTCATTCAGCTTTGGGAAACCTGCCGTGAAATAGATGGACAGCAGTTTTTTGTTTTCTTGTAATTTTAGTTGGATTCTATTCATTTCTTTTTATTTATTTTAGACCTCACAATCTCGAAGCATCGGGGTTAAAAACCTGTGAGGTCTGTTTTTAAAACTTTTCGGGTTTGTATTTTTCGCGTTAGGGATAGCAGCAAGGCACCGTGTGCCGCGGATAGCCCGACCCCCGCCAACGGCGGGGGAAACGCCCTAAAATTTAAAATATTTAATATACGTATTCAAATCTTTGTCGCCCCGTCCGGACAGGTTGATGACAATCACATCATCGGGCTCGAATTTTTTCTCATCCAGCACGGCAAAGGCATGCGCCGACTCAATCGCCGGAATGATGCCTTCGGTTTTGGAGAGTTCAAGCCCCCACTGCATGGCTTGGTCATCAGTAATGGAAATAAATTCGGCTCGGCGACTGCGAAACAAATGTGCGTGCATCGGCCCGACACCGGGATAATCCAAACCTGCGGAAATGGAATATGGTTCGGTGATTTGTCCGTCCGGCGTTTGCATCAGGAGGGTTTTGCTGCCATGGATGATGCCCGTTTTTCCCAAGACTGATGTGGCTGCACTCTCGCCCGTATCGATGCCTTTACCAGCGGCTTCCACGGCAATCAGTTTTACGCGTTCGTCATCCAAAAAGTGATAAAAAGCCCCTGCCGCATTGCTACCACCACCCACACAGGCGATGACATAATCGGGAATATCGCGCCCTTCGGTTTCGAGCAATTGATATTGGATTTCTTCGGATATAACCGATTGAAACCGCGCCACCATATCCGGATAGGGATGCGGTCCGACAACCGAACCGATGATGTAGTGCGTGTCCACCGGATTGTTAATCCAATCGCGGATGGCTTCGTTGGTGGCATCTTTGAGCGTGCGCGAGCCCGATTTGGCAGGTCTGACTTCGGCACCGAGCATTTTCATCCGCGCGACGTTTGGCGCTTGCCGTTCAATGTCAATTTCGCCCATATAGACGATGCACTGCAAACCCATCAACGCACAGACCGTAGCAGTGGCCACGCCGTGTTGCCCGGCTCCGGTTTCGGCGATAATGCGGGTTTTGCCCAAGCGTTGCGCCATGAGGATTTGCCCGATGGTGTTGTTGACTTTATGCGCGCCGGTGTGACACAAATCTTCGCGTTTGAGGTAGATTTTCGTGTTGTATTTTTCCGACAGCCTTTTGGCAAAATAAAGCGGTGTGGGCCGGCCGACATAGTCGCGAAGCAAGGCGCGAAACTCAGATTGAAAATCGGGTTGCAGCATAACGGACAGATATTGTTCGCGCAATTCTGCTACATTGGGGTAGAGCATTTCGGGTATGTAGGCTCCGCCAAATTCGCCGTAATATCCTTTTTCGTTGACGTGATAACTCATAATATTTGTATTTTTTTTCTTAGACCCGAAAGGTTTTTGACCCCGAAACATCGGGTTTTCGGGTCTGGTTTTATTCTAAAATTTCTCTTTTAAAAACTTTTAATTGTTCAATACTTTTAATTCCGGGTTTGGTTTCAAATTTACTGTTTACATCAATGGCATACACCGGTAAATCGGCCTCCAACATTTTTTTTATTTTTTTTATTTCATCCAACCCAATGCCACCACTCAAAAAAAAAGGTTTTGGGCTGTAGTATTGTTTTAAGACATCCCAATCGAACACCGTTCCGTTTCCGCCGGGCAATTTGCCTTTGGTATCGAAAAGATAGAAATCGCAGACGTCTTCATAGGGTTCTAATTCCTGAAAATCAAAGTGCGCATCGACCGAAAACACCTTGATAATTTCGACTTTGGAAGCTTGCAATTGATGGCAATACTCAGGGCTTTCTATTCCATGGAGTTGGACGGCTTGCAGCTGGTGTTTTTCGATTATTTTCTGAACATATTCCATCGGCGCATCTACAAAAACGCCTGTTTTTTTGATGTTTAAGGGTAGTTTGGGGATTTCTCCCTCAAAAAATCGCGTTGATTTTTCCCAAAAGATAAAACCCATATAATCGGGTGCTAAGTCGGATACCGCTTGGATGTTTTCTGGGAATTTCATGCCGCAAACTTTGAGTTTCATCTTGGATACATTTAAATTCTTTTCTTTTTAGACCTCACAGCCCCGAAGCATCGGGGCTTTCGGGCCTAAATATTTTTAATAAATTCTTTCGCCGCTTCGCCCGGATTTTCCGTTTTCATAAAATTTTCGCCGATGAGAAAACCTTTAAATCCATAGGGCAACAATTCCTTGACGGCATCCGTATGACTGATGCCGCTTTCGGAAACTTTGATAAAATCGTCTGGAATTGCTGTTGCCAATTCTTTGCTAATGTAAATGCTGACTTCAAAAGTTTTCAGGTTGCGGTTGTTTACTCCTATCAAATCCAAACTTGGCATCAGCGATTTTTCGAGTTCTTCAAGGTTGTGTACTTCAAGCAAGACTTCCAAACCCAAACTTTGGGCAAACTCAGACAGTTGTTTGATTTCGGTTCGCGTTAAAACCGCGGCAATCAGTAAAATCAAATCGGCACCCTGGGATTTGGCTTCGAGAATTTGATATGCATCCACGATAAATTCTTTGCGCAAAAGCGGGATGTTCACAGCAGCCCGCGCCAACAATAAATCGTCTAAGGAGCCGCCAAAATATTTGCTGTCGGTGAGGACGGAAATGGCTGCCGCGCCTGCAATTTCATAACCTTTTACCACATCTTCTACCGCAAAACTTTGGTTGATGACCGCTTTGGAAGGCGAACGTCGCTTGTGTTCGGCGATGATGCCAAACGACTTGGTTTTTAGATTTTCACACAGCGAAAGCGTTGTCCTTTCAAACAATACGGAGGCTTCCAATTGCGTTAACGGAATAACGGATTTCTTGAGAATGATTTCTCTTTTTTTGTCGGCTATTATTTTATCGAGGATGTTCATTTATTGTAATTGAAAGATTGAAAGATTGAAAAATTGAAAGATTGAAAGATTGGAAAAATCCAACCTAAATAAAAATTAGTCTTTGATTTTAGTACTTAAATATTTTATAAAATTGGACAAGTTTTGAGATATTTCTATACTTATTTTATAGCTTTCTTCGATTTCTGTTTGGGAACAAAAGCCAAGTTCCCGAGATAATATTAGCATACTTCTAACTTCTGCACAACTTCCTTTTGAGATTTTCAAATATCTAATGAGTTGCCTGTTGTTATTATATTCTGAACCTTCTGCGATGTTATTAGTTATTGAAATAACGGCTCTTTTTATTTGATCTTTAAAACTATATTCTCTTTCAAAAGCTTTATTTTCTAATAATTTAAAGACTATTTTAGCCAATAGAATTCCTTTTTGATAAACTTCAAATTCTTCAAATGATTTTGTCATAATCTTTCAATTTTTAAATCATTCAATCTTTCAATCTTTCAATCTTTCAATCATTCAATCATTCAATCATTCAATCTTTCAATCTTTCAATTTGTTACTTGCTTAAATCTTGTAATTTATTCAAAGCTTCAAATCCTTTTCCAGACAATAAACTTTCTTTCGCCAATTCAAAACCTTCCATTGGCGTACATTTTGTAACCGTTGCAATCGCCATTGCAGCATTGGCACAAACCACATTATTTTGGGCTTCCGTTCCTTTTCCTGACAACACGTCTAAAAATATCTTTGCCGATGCCTCTACCGTTTCGCCGCCTTTGATTTCCGATTGTTGAAGCGAATTCAATCCAAAATCTGCCGGACTGATCATGGTTTCGCTGTTTTTCGAAATAGCCTTGGCATTTCCGGTCAGCGAGATTTCGTCGTAACCATCCAAGGCATGAAGAATCGTGAAATTCTTGCCGGTATTTTGATACAAATAACCGTACATTCTTGCCAGTTCGAGGTTAAAAACGCCGACCACCTGATTTTGCGGGAATGCCGGATTGACCATTGGACCAAGCATGTTGAAAAAAGTTTTGACACCCAATTCTTTTCGGATAGGTGCCACATTTTTCATGGCTGGATGAAACAGCGGTGCATGCAAAATACAAATTCCGGTCTGGTCGATACTTTTTTTCAAAAAATCGGGATTGTTGGTAAATTTGATTCCCAAAGTTTCCATCACATTACTCGAACCCGAGATAGACGATACGCCGTAATTGCCGTGTTTGGCAACTTTGATTCCGGCACCGGCTGTGATAAAAGCAGCTGTGGTGGAAATGTTGAAAGTGTCTTTTCCGTCACCGCCCGTTCCGCACAAATCGATGGTGTTGAAATCTTTCAAATCGATGGCAATACAGAGTTCGAGGAGTGCATCGCGGAAACCTTCGAGCTCTTCCACGGTTATACTCCGCATCATATAAACCGTCAGAAAAGAAGCGATTTGGCTGCTGTTGTACTGTCCGTTGGAGATGTTTATCAAAATCGTTTTGGCTTCCGCTTTGGAAAGCACCTCGTGATTGATTAATCGGTTTAATATTTGTTTCATAATTTTTATAGCTAAAGAAAGTTCTCTTTTAAACCTTTTCGCGTTGTTTTACCACAAAGGTGACACGGACCTGCCCGTATGTTCTTTCAGGCGGGGTTTCACAAAGGATCCTAATCGGCTAACATTTTTTGAAGTTGCCTTCGGCTCCGCTCAGGCAACGCCAAAACATTTATTTTTTTCACTTATCATCTTAACACTTTGTTCTCAATACTTTATACTTCTCAATCAACGCTTCACCCAATTCTCCAAAATTTTTCCGCCCATCGGTGTCAAAATAGATTCGGGGTGGAACTGCACGCCGCGGACATCGAATTTTCGGTGTCTGAGCGACATGATTTGTCCGTTGGCGTCAAATGAAGTGGCTTCTAACACTTCCGGCAACGGATTGGCAACCACCCAGGAATGGTATCGTCCGACTTCAATCTCTTTTGGAATATCCGTAAACAAAAGCTCATCAGTAGCAACAATTTGAATAGGCGTTGCTAAACCGTGATACACCTTGTCTAAATTTTGCAAAGTCCCGCCAAAAACTTCCCCGATGGCTTGTTGTCCCAAGCACACGCCTAAAATGCTTTTGGTGGGTGCGTACATTTTAATGACCGCTTTCAACAACCCGGCTTCATCAGGAATACCAGGACCGGGCGAAAGTAAAATTTTATCAAATGGAGCGACATCCGCCAATTCGAATTGGTCATTTCTCCAAACAGTCACTTGGCAACCCAATCGTTCTAAGTGGTGCACCAAATTGTAAACGAAACTGTCGTAATTGTCGATGACTAATATGTTTTTCATGTGTCTATATTTGATTTTTAACGGTCACGTGTAATCTCGCATGGCGGATAATCATCCCTCTGTGTGTCGCTTTCGTCATGCTCGATTTCATCTGTTGGATATTAATTCTTAAATGTTCTCAGCCATTTCCAAGGCATTGTTGAGCGCACCTAATTTGTTATAAACTTCCTGCATCTCGTTTTCTTCATTTGAGTCGGCAACAATACCTGCACCGGCCTGATAATACAAATGATGATTTTTACTCAGAAAAGTCCGTATCATAATCGCGTGGTTGAAATTGCCTTCAAAATCCATAAACCCGAGTGCGCCGCCATAAAAACCGCGGTTGGTTTTTTCGTATTTGTCAATCAATTGCATTGCCCTGTGTTTGGGTGCGCCACTCAAGGTGCCCGCCGGAAAGGTGTCAGCCACTACCCGCATCGTGATGCTGCCTGGATGCAAATACCCTGTAACCTTGGAAACCAAATGAATGACATGCGAAAAATATTGCACCTCTCTGTATTTCTCAACGGTAACTTCATGTCCGTTTCGGCTCAAATCGTTTCGCGCCAAATCGACCAACATCACGTGTTCGCTGTTTTCTTTTTGATCTACAGAAAGTTGTTTGGCCAATGCGGCATCTTGCTCGTCGTCGCCTGTTCTTTTAAAAGTGCCGGCAATCGGATGAATCTCTGCTTTGCGATCTTTAACGACCAATTGCGCTTCGGGTGACGAACCGAAAATCTTGAAATCGCCGTAATCGAAAAAGAATAAATAGGGCGACGGATTGATGCTTCGCAACGCCCGATAAACATTGAACTCATCGCCTTTGAAAGCCTGTTGAAACCGTCGGGAAAGCACCAGTTGAAACACATTGCCGCGGTGGCAATGTTTCTTCGCAACGGCGACATTTTCTTTGAATTCTTCATCGCTGAGGTTGGACACGGCTTCTCCTTGTTTGGAAAAATGATAGGTTGGGATGTTCTTGGATTGCAACAACTGCTCGATTTGCGATAGGTTGTTTTGTCCATCGAGCGTGTGACAAAAAATATAAGCTTCGTTTTTGAAATGATTGATGGCAATCACGTTTTGATACACGGCGTAATACAAATCGGGAATGTCTATTTTCCCCGATTTTTCATTGATTTCTACCTGCTCAAAATAGCGAACAGCATCATAACTGATGTAGCCGAAGAGCCCGTGGGTGATGAATTTGTAGCCGTTTTTTTCAGAGGAAAATCGCTTGGCAAAAGCATCAATCAAAGTCGGCAGATCTGATTTTGAGTCGAGTGAAACTGCCTCCGATGAGCCATCGGGATAGTGGCGATGCAGCTGTTCGTTTTTAACAGAAATCGAGGCAAGCGGATTGCAACAGATGTATGAAAAACTGTTGTCGTTGGCGTGATAATCCGAACTTTCAAGCAACAAGCTGTTGGGAAAAACATCTCGTATTTTCAGATAGACACTCACCGGGGTGATGGTGTCGGCGAGAATTTTCTTGGTGTGCGTTTTAAAATTAAAATCGGACATAGGTTTATGATTTTTTATAAAACAAAAAAAGCCTGTCGTGATGACAAGCCTTTTTTATGTTTTGAAACAAAGGTAGCTTAGCTCACGATGATTGACGTAAGTTTCTCCACCACCAAATGTTTTGTGTTGTTTTCATAATCAGTGGCAAATGTATAAAGAATGTTTTGGATTTGCCAAATAAAGATTCATAAAAAATCGCAGCGTTGATCCAATTTCTAAATTCAATAACCTATTAAATAGTTCTCTTGAATGATGAATTGGCGGTCTGGTCTTAATTGTTTCTCCCCATCAAAGATTCTCCGAAGTTTTTTAGTTGGCTTTTCCGATTGGCGGGAATGTCGAGTTGCTCTAAAGAATCGAAAGCAGCAAGTGTGTGTTTTTCGATTTCTTTTAAGATGGATGCGGCGGCTCCGGTTTCCAAAAATAATTTTTTTACAGCATCAATTTTTTTTACAGCATCAAAATTTTTGTTGAGGAAAAAGATTTTAATCTGATCGACTTTTTGAACATCGGCATTTTCAATCGCTTTCAAGTACAAAAAAGTTTTCTTGTTTTCAAGAATGTCGCCACCTACTTGCTTGCCAAAAGTTTTCGGGTTTCCGAATGCATCCAAATAGTCGTCTAACAGCTGAAACGCCAAGCCTAATTGAATACCAAAGTCATACACCGCCTTTTTGTTTGACTCAGAAGCGTTGGCAACAACAGCTCCCATTTCGAGTGCAGCGCCCAGTAAAACGGCCGTTTTACGACGAATCATTTCTTTGTATTCATCAATAGACACATTTTTTTGGGTCTCAAAATCCATGTCCATTTGTTGCCCTTCATAGATTTTCACAGCCGTTCGGTTGATAATTTTCGTAAGGCGGCTCATGGTCACTTCATCATACGACTCGAGACAACCGTAGGCCAACGAAAAAAGCGTGTCGCCGGAGAGAATGGCGATGTCTCGGGACCATTTCAAATGGACAGTTTGTGCACCTCTACGAAGCGGCGCTTCGTCCATGATGTCATCGTGAATCAAGGTGAAATTGTGAAAAAACTCTACAGACAAGGCTGCATTCAACGCTTTTTTGTAATCTTCGCCAAACACCTCCGCTGCCAAAAGGGTTAGAACGGGGCGAACTCTTTTTCCGCCCAATTGCAATATGTATTGTGCGGGTTCGTAAAGATTTTTAGGATTATTTTTCCATCGATAGGCTTTGAGATGTGTCTCAATGGCTTTGGAATAGGTTTCAAGTGAATTCATCTAAAGATAGCATAGAAATAATGCGCAAAATTAATCTATTTCGCATCAATAATAGATAAACAAAAACAGTCAATGTTAATTTTAAATAAAACTTTGGAAACTTTTTTTGTTTTTAAAGTTTCCTGCATACATTTGCAATCGATTTATTCGAAATAAAACTTTTTCATTTGAAAGAACAAATTTTAATAAAGAGCACCGATTTGTTTTTAGCCTATGGGTTTAAAAGCGTGACGATGGATCAAATCGCCCAAGAGATGGGTATTTCAAAAAAAACGATTTACACCCATTTCGCTGACAAACGCGAATTGATAAAAAGTTGCACTTTCTATTTGTTTGAAACCATTTGCGCAGGCGTTGAAAATATCATTTGTCAGGAAAAAAATCCAATCGAAGAATTTTTCGAAATCAAAACCTATGTGTTGAGGCATTTGAAAGACGAAAAATCATCGCCACAATATCAATTGCAGAAATATTATCCGAAAATCTATCAGACGCTTATTTCCAAGCAACTTGAATACATGCAGGAATCCATCATCAAAACCCTGCGCAGGGGAATTGAACAACAGCTTTTCCGGAAAGAAATGGATGTTGATTTTATTTCACGCATTTATTTTGTCGGGATGACAGGTATCAAAAACAGCGATTTATTCCCCCGAGCTTCCTTTGAAATGAACAATTTGCTGAACGATTATCTCGAATATCACCTCCGAGCCATTGTAACAGAAAAAGGATTAATCACACTAACTAACTATTTGCAAAAAAATGCTTAAATGAAAAAAAGGTATCAATTTATAATCATCCTATGCTTATTGAGTCTCCGGGGATTCAGTCAAGAAAAAAGGGAATTTTCACTCGAAGAAGCCATTGCTTATGCCATTGAAAACAATTATGCGGCGATGGGCGCAAACATGGACGTAAAAGCCGCCATCCAAAAAAAGTGGGAAACCACCGCGTCCGGATTGCCACAAATCAGCGGGAGTGTCGATTACAGAAACAATTTAAAGCAACAAGTTACACTGTTTGACGTGAATGGTGATGGAATCGACGAGCCTTTTACCTTTGGCACCAAACAAACTATGACCGTTTTCGGCACACTCGATCAAATTGTTTTTGACGGCTCTTATTTGGTTGGACTTCAATCTGCCAAAACATTTTTGGATATTTCCAAGCAATCTCAGGAAAAAACAGAGCTTGATGTGCGGAAAAATGTCATCCAAGCGTATGGAAATGTTTTGTTGACCGATGAAAACATCAAAATACTCGAAAACAACAAAAAGTCAGTTGCGCAAACGCTGAATGATACCCAAGCCATGTTCGAACAAGGATTGGCGGAAGAAGAAAGTGTCGAGCAATTGCAAATCACTTTGTCAACCCTCGAAAACAGTTTGAACCGAACCCGTAGATTGCAAGATATTGCCTACAAAATGTTTAACCTGACCCTCGGCTTGGAAATCGAAACACCTGTCACTTTGACCGATAATTTGGACGCGCTGACTGTGCAAGACCTGATGTATGATATGGCGGACGAACCTTTTGATTTAGAAAACAACATCGATTTTAAAATTGCTAAAACCAATACTCGTTCGCAAGAGTTATTGCTTAAATTAGAAAAATCCAGGGCTTTGCCGACACTCAATGCCTCGCTCAATGGCGGCACAACTGCAAACAGCGATAGTTTCACTTTTTTGAGCTCGGGAAACGGGCAAAGATGGTTTGCGTCTTCTCTTTTCAGTTTAAGCCTTAAAGTTCCTTTGTTTAGCAGTTTGGAGCGTTCGGCAAAGACCAAACAAGCAAGAATCGCCTTGATGCAAGCCCAAACCCAAGAAAAAGAAACGGAACAAAGAATACGATTGAACTACGAATCCGCCAAAACCGATTTTCAATTTAGCGTGGAAAGTTTCCAAACCAACAAGAAAAACCTGAATTTGGCAGAACGAATCGAGCACAAAAACCAGATCAAATTCAAAGAAGGTATTGCTTCCAGTTTTGAATTGGCAGAAGCGCAAAGACAACTTTATACAGCACAACAAAACTACCTGCAAGCGATGATTGATGTCATCAACAAAAAAGCTGAATTAGAAACCATCCTCAACAAACTATAAAAAATCCGATACCTCAGAAAAGCCATGAAAAAAATAATTTACACACTGATAACCTCTTTTATCCTTGTCGCTTGCGGTGGCGGAAGCAACCCATCGGTCGATAAACTTTTGAAAGATAAAAACCTCGACAAAATCAGACAAAAAAGAACTGAAATCCTCTCCCAATACGATGCTTTAGGCGAAGACTTAAGAAAATTGGACGAAGCCATCGGCGAACTCGATACTTTGCAAAAAATACCGTTGGTGACAGCTATCACGGTGGGCGACACCATTTTTAAGCACTACATCGACCTGCAAGGAAATATAGAAACCAATCAGAACATCATCATCTATCCCGAATATTCGGGCGTTCTTACCAAAGTGCTCGTACGAGAAGGACAAAAAGTGTCAAAAGGTCAAACGTTGGCCATCATCGATGACGGCGGATTGCGTCAACAGTTACAGCAACTTGAAGCACAGGCAGAATTAGCAAAAACCACTTTTGATCGTCAGAAACGACTTTGGGAACAAAAAATAGGTTCCGAAATACAATATCTGCAAGCCAAAACAAGCATGGAATCGCAGTCAAAATTAGCCGAACAACTAAAATCACAATTGGCGAAAACCGTTGTTAAAGCTTCATTTTCAGGCGTTATAGATGATGTCATCACCGATCAAGGTCAGGTAGTGATGAGTGGGCAATCCCAATTGTTTAGGCTGGTCAACTTAGATGAAATGTACGTGAAAGCAGACATTCCGGAGAACTATCTTTCTAACGTAGCGGTCAACAGCGACGTGCAGATAGAAATTCCATCTTTGGGGAAAAACTATGTAGGGAAAGTGCGTCAGGTGGGGAGTTTTATCAACCCCAACAACCGAAGTTTCTCTGTGGAAATAAGCATTCCCAATCCGGATAAACTTTTAAGACCGAACCAGATTGCCAAATTATTAATCAACGATTACACCAATCCGAATGGCATTCTCATCCCTGAAAACATCATCAAAGAAAACAGCTTGAGTCAAAAAATCGCCTACGTTATTTTTGATACTGATGCACAAAACGAAGCTACGGTAACCGAAGTTCAATTGGAATTGGGATACACCTCCGGCACTTTTGTTGAAATCATTTCCGGGCTCAAAGTCGGGCAAAAAATTGTAGCAGAAGGATCAAAAAATATTGAAGACCAACAAAAAGTCAAAATCGTTCAATAACATTCGGTTTCCGATTCAACCAACCAAAAGCATGGAAAATAATTCAGATAAAAAATTCGGCATATCCGATTGGGCCATCGACAACCGCATGACCGTCTATGTCATCATGGCCATTCTACTCATCGGCGGATTGATTTCCTACTACGGAATGCCCCGCGAAGCCTTCCCCGAAATCATCGAAACCAAAATTTATGTCAGTTCCATCAATCCGGGAAATGCAGCCGAAGATGTTGAGAAATTCATCACCAAACCGTTGGAAGAAGAGTTTAACAACATTGGTGGTGTCAACAAAATAACCTCCTCCACCTTTCAGGACTATTCGCTCATCATTGCAGAATTTGATGAAGGTGTTACCGTCGAAGAGGCCAAACAAAAAATTAAAGACAAAGTAGATCAAGTAAAAGCCGAATCAGAATGGCCCACACTCGATGGTGGCGCCAAAGTGGAGCCTACAATATTCGACTTGAATATATCCGAAGAGCAACCCATCCTCAACGTAAATTTATCCGGTGATTTTCCGGTTTCAAAGCTGAAAGAGTACGCCGAATACTTGCAAGACGAGATGGAGCGTCTGCCTCAAATCAAAGAAGTTCCCATTCGAGGCGCACAGGATAAAGAAATTGAAATCGCAGTCGATTTGTATAAAATGACCGCCGCCAAAGTCAGTTTTGACGACATCATCAACGCAGTAGGGCGAGAAAACAAAACCATATCGGGCGGAAATCTGCTTTCCAATGGCATCCGAAAAACCATCCGCGTGGAAGGTGAAATCGACGCTCCCGAAGAATTGGAAAGTGTCGTTATCAAAATGCAAGACGGTGTGGTTTATCTGAGAGATATCGCAACCATTACGTTCAAAGAAAAAGAGAAAACGACCTTTGCCCGCGAATTTGGTCACCCGGTTGTCATGCTTGATGTGAAAAAACGAAGCGGTCAAAACATGATCGAAGCGATTGAAAACATCAAAAAAGTTGTGGCTGCTTCCCAAGAAAATGTCTTGCCCAAAACCCTGAACATAACCTATTCAAACGATCAATCTGTCAAGACCATCAACCAAGTGGATGACTTGGTGAACAACATCATTTTCGGGATTATTTTGGTTGTGGGTGTACTCATGTTCTTCCTCGGATTCAGAAATGCCCTCTTCGTGGGATTTGCCATCCCGATGTCGATGTTTATGTCTTATATCATACTTTCCGCTTTGGGCTTTACACTCAATACCATGGTGCTTTTTGCCTTGGTGATGGGACTTGGTATGTTGGTCGATAACGGGATTGTGGTGGTCGAAAACGTCTATTCATTGATGGATCAGGGCATGTCGCGAAAAGAAGCCGCCAAACAAGGCGTGGGCGAAATTGCCTGGCCGATTATTGCATCGACCGCGACCACTTTGGCTGCGTTTTTCCCGTTGGGATTGTGGCCCGGCACCATGGGTAAGTTTATGATTTATTTTCCCATCACGCTCTCGGTCGTATTGTTCTCTTCCCTTTTTGTCGCTTTGATTATCAACGCCATGCTCACTTCTGCCTTTATGAAGACGGTGGAAGGCGAAATTTCCAAAAAGCGATTGATTCGCACGAGCGGAATCTTGTTTTTCACCGGTTTTGCCATTTGTGTTTTCGGCTGGATGAAAGACACGGCTGCTTTGCGGGGATTTGGTAATTTGGCCATGTTCATTGCCCTCATGCTTTGGGTCTATAAATTCTTTTTGTTCAATGCCCAACGGTATTTTCAAAATGTGATTTTGGTCAAAATGGAAAATGCCTATCAGCGCATTTTGAAATTTGCCCTTCGTGGGAAGAATGCCTACTATTTCTTTTTCGGAACAGTTGGAATGTTGTTTTTCTCTTTTGTTTTGGTTGGATTGGTACAGCCCAAAGTAGATTTTTTCCCCGATAACCAACCCAATCAAATCTTGGTTTATATTGAATTCCCCGAAGGGACCGACATTACCAAAACCAATGAATTCACCAAAAAAATTGAGACAAAGGTATATGATGTAGTCAAGCAATATGAAGATCCGACCGGATATAATTTTCTGGTCGAATCGGGCGTGGCGCAAGTAGGAGAGGGTTCCGGAAACCCGCAAACCGATGGTGGTTCGCAAGCCGAAATGCCGCATCGTTCGAAGATAACCATTTCGCTTCGTGAATTCAAATTCAGAAAAGGAGTCAAAAGCAGTCATTTGATGACTGAAATCAGAGAAGCAGTCAAAGGCAACCCGGGGGTTTCGATTATCGTTGAAAAAGACCCGGTCGGGCCGCCGGCCGGTTATCCGGTCAACATCGAGTTAGCCGGTGAGGATTACGACCAGATGCTCAAAGAAGCTGTTCGGCTCAAAGATTTTATCAACCAAAAAAATGTGGCGGGACTCGAAGAAATCAAAATAGACATCAACCACGCGAAACCCGGGCTCAAAGTGATTGTTGACCGCAAAAAAGCAGGCGAATTCGGTGTGACAACTGCGCAAGTCGGTTCCGCCGTCCGCCGTTCTGTTTTTGGCGAAAAAGCTTCTACTTACAAAGCCTTGAAAGACGACTACGAAATCAATGTGCGCCTCAATGAAGCGCAGCGATACAATGAAAATGCAGTTTTCAACCAACCCGTCACTTTTCGTGACCAAGCAACAGGGCAACTCAAGCAAATCCCGATTTCGGCGTTGGTCAACAAAGAATCTAACACCACCTTCAACGCCATCAAAAGGAAAAACCTCAAACGCATCATCACGGTTTATTCCAATGTCTTGGAGGGTGCCAACGCAAATGAAATAGTACAACAACTCAAAACGGAGCTGAAAGAATACAAAATGCCGTCGAACATTACTTTGAACTTTACCGGCGAGCAAGAAGAGCAATCTAAAAACATGGCATTTTTGATCAAAGCCCTGTTGATTGCCATTGGTGGAATCATGCTAATTTTGGTGGCGCAATTCAACTCCATCAGCAATCCGCTCATCATTTTGATGGCTGTTATTTTAAGCTTTATCGGTGTGTTTTTGGGATTGATAACCTTCCAGATGGATTTTATCATCATCATGACCATGATGGGCATCATTTCGCTGGCGGGGATTGTGGTGAACAATGCCATCGTGCTGATTGATTACACCTTGTTGCTCATCGACAGAAAGCGGCGCACGCTACACTTGGCAAGTGATGCTTTGCTGACTCGCGAACAATATTTTGAGGTTATCGTGGCCGGCGGAAAATCCAGGTTGCGCCCGGTTTTGCTTACGGCCATCACGACCGTTTTGGGCTTGATTCCTTTGGCGATTGGACTCAACATCGATTTCTTTTCGCTCTTTATCAACTATGATCCGAGAATCTATGTCGGCGGAGACAACGTGATTTTCTGGGGGCCGCTCGCGTGGACGGTTATCTTCGGGCTCACTTTTGCCACTTTCCTGACTTTGGTGATTGTTCCGGTAATGTTTTATTTGGTCAATCGGGCAAAAATCAGGTTTTCTAAGAGGAAGGATTGATGATAAATTTAGTTTGTTGGTTTTACCACAAATGTTGTGGAATTGATAAACGAACGATGATTTTTGGGGTCTGAGATCATTAAAAGGAGTCCTCGAGTGCCTGCCCTACTTTGTCATTCATGCAGGCGCTCGGGTTGAACTTAAAACTGACAGAAATAATGGTGGAATCACTTTGTCAAAACTTAGCAGTACTTCGCGTTAGGGATAGAAGTGAAAATCCTTTTTTTGGGCTGCGAAGTCCAAAAAAAGATTGGAACGGATAGCCCGACCCCAACAAGGCTATGCAATAGACTTCGTTGGGGGAACGCCAAAATCATTTATTTTACGAGTGTTAAAGAAGTAAAAAGAGTTTAGAATTCAGCATTTTTGGGTGTTCTTGGATAAGGAATTACATCTCTGATGTTGCCCATGCCGGTGACGAACTGTACCAAGCGCTCGAATCCCAACCCGAAGCCGCTGTGGACGGCGGTCCCGAATCTTCTCAAATCTAAGTACCACCACAGTTCTTTTTCGTCTATGCCTAAATCTGCAATTTTTTGTTGAAGCACCTCCAATCGTTCTTCGCGTTGTGAGCCGCCTACGATTTCGCCAATTCCGGGGAACAAAATATCCATGGCACGAACGGTTTTTTTGTCTTCATTTAACCGCATGTAGAAGGCTTTTATTTTCGCCGGATAATCGAATAAAATCACGGGGCATTGAAAGTGTTTTTCTACCAAATAGCGTTCGTGTTCACTTTGTAAATCGGCACCCCATTCTTCTATCAGGTATTTGAATTTTTTCTTTTTGTTGGGAGCCGAATTTTTAAGTATCTCTATGGCTTCGGTATAGGAAAGCCTAACGAAACGGTTGTTGACAACGAAATCTAATTTATCGGAGAGTTTCAAATCACTTCTTTCTTGCTGTGGTTTTGTTTTTTCTTCTTCCAGCAATCGGGCTTCTAAGAAGGTCAAATCTTCCGCACAATTTGCGATTGCATAGCTAACCACATTTTTTATAAAATCTTCAGCCAAATCCATGTTGGCATCTAAGTCGTAGAAAGCCATTTCCGGCTCGATCATCCAAAACTCGGCTAAATGGCGTGAAGTATTTGAGTTTTCGGCTCGAAATGTGGGTCCAAAAGTATAAACTTTTCCCAAAGCCATGGCGAAAGTTTCTGCTTCCAACTGACCGGAGACAGTCAGGTTGGTTTCTTTGCCAAAAAAGTCTTCGGTATAATCGATTTTACCGTCTTGCGAAATCGGAGGCGATTTAGGGTTGAGTGTACTTACCCGAAACATTTCACCGGCTCCTTCTGCATCTGAACCTGTGATAATCGGCGTATTTACATAGAAGAATCCGTTTTTTTGAAAATATTGATGCACTGCGAAAGCCAAGGCTGAGCGAACGCGCATCACGGCAGCAAATGTATTGGTGCGTACCCGAAGGTGGGCATTTTCTCTTAAAAATTCAAGCGAATGTTTTTTGGGCTGAATGGGGAAGGTGTCTGCGTCAGAATCACCTAAAATAGTTATGTCAGACACTTTTATTTCAACATTTTGTCCTTTCCCCTGGCTTTCTTCAAGGATACCCATGATTTGAAGGCAAGCGCCGGTTGTTATTCGTTTTAGAATTTCAGGATTGGTTTGTTCAAAATCAATGACACATTGAATATTTTGTAGGGTCGAACCGTCGTTGAGTGCGATGAATCGATTGCTTCGGAAGGTGCGAACCCAGCCGTTTATTTTTATGTTTTGTTGAAGGGGCGATTGCGCCAAAAGTTCTTTTACAGTAAACTGCATGGTATATGGGTGTTTTTAGAGCGACAAAGATACTCGATACTACCATCTAAACAAATAGGTTTTTAGTTCAAAAATACCCACGATTGGGTATTGTGCAGCTTGAAAAGTGCTTTTACTTTTACCAAGTGAATTGTTCTTTACTTAATTCGTTTCGTTTCGTAATGTTTTGGGTTAATTATTTGGGTAAAATTCCTGCTTTCAACGGCAGGAATTTTTTTTTGTTAATTTTTTGCAGTTCCTTCATTCGCAATCGTTTGATGATTGCCTCAAATATATGTTATATTGACCGATAAAGTAGATTTGTCAAAAATTAACCTTTGTTTAGTTTTATATTAACTCTCATGTCTTTTTAAAATTCATAATTTTGATTAATTTAGAACACAATGTAGAAAATACCAATGATATTTTAACCGACATTAAAATATACTTTTGCGTTGTAAAACAGAAATAACACTAAAAATTATAGTTATGGCACTTAAAAAGCAATTTTTGAAAAGCAAACCGGTTTGTAAGGTGACATTTGATTTGTCTCCTGAGCAAGTGGGTGATGCTAAGAAGGTATCGGTAGTTGGTGATTTCAACGACTGGAAAGAGAAAAAAGGTTTGGTTTTGAAAAAACTGAAAGACGGTGGATTCAAAGGAGCCATCGATTTAGCCGTAGGTGCTGAATATCAATTCAGATATTTGGTTGACGGCGAAAAATGGATCAACGATGACCAAGCCGACAAGTACGTAAACAGCGGTGTGTCTTTTGAAGACAACTCTGTCGTGAGCGTATAATCGCATTGTTCATAAATTTTTGTTTGACAGCGGTCGCATTTTTGTGACCGCTGTTTTTTTATACATTTGACAGAATATTTATACCTATTCATGAGAAAATTAGCCAATTCCGAGTTGGAACGATTAGACATCGACGCGTTTAGAGCATCCGAAAAAACGCCTATTATCATCATTTTAGACAATGTGCGAAGCTTGTACAATGTGGGTGCCGTTTTTCGGACGAGCGATGCCTTTTTGATTGAAAAAATTTACCTTTGCGGCATCACCGGCACACCGCCACACAAAGAAATTCGCAAAACTGCTCTGGGCGCAACCGAAACGGTAGTTTGGGAATCTGCCGAAAACACAATTGATGTTGTGAATGAATTGAAAAAAGCAGGTGTAATCATCGCTTCTATCGAACAGGCAGAAGGCGCAATCTTGCTGCAAGACCTGAAACCCGAAGTCGATAAAAAATTGGCACTTGTTTTCGGAAATGAAGTAAAAGGCGTTGACCAAAAAGTGGTTAGTGCATCTGACTTGGTGATTGAAATTCCTCAATTCGGCAGCAAACACTCGCTCAATATTTCGGTCAGTGTAGGAATGGTGATTTGGGATTTGTTTTCAAAGATAAATTATCGATAATTCGATATCTCATCTAAAACAAACAAATAATCTTTGCGGTTGTTGACAAAATCTATTTCCGATACATCGATGATCAACACTTTCGATTTGTCTTTAAATTTGATGAAATCGAGGTAACCTTGATGAATTTTTTCCAAATAATCGGGTTGAATGTTTTGCTCGTACGAACGCCCTCGTTTTCGAATGTTTTCCAAAAGGCGGGTTGTGTTTTGATAGAGATAAACATATAAATCGGGTTTGACCGCTTCTTTGTAGATGATGTTGAAAAACTTTTGGTACAACTGAAACTCGTCTTCCGCCAAGGTGATTTTCGAAAAAATTAGCGATTTGTAGATGTCATAATCCGAAACCATAAAATCTGAAAACAAATCGAGCTGACCCACATCATCCGAAAATTGTTGGTATCGGTCGGCCAAAAAAGACAATTCCAACGGAAAGGCGTATCGGTGTTGGTCATCGTAAAATTTAGGCAAAAAAGGATTGTCTGCATAGCGTTCGAGCATCAGTTTCCCGCTGAATTCGCGTGAAATATTCGTCGCTAAACTCGTTTTCCCCGAACCGATGTTTCCCTCGATGGCGATATAATTGAATCGATCAAACGGATATTGAGATTTGGGATTTGTGAGATTAAAATCAATTTTTTTGATTTCCGCTTGAAAAGCAGCTTGATCAAACAATTCTCTGACTGTTTTTCCAATAATAGGATGCATAAAATCGGGCGCAATTTCCACCAAAGGATACAAGACAAAATCTCTGTTTTGCAATTCGGGATGCGGCAATTGCAGATTTTCACCCACAATTATTTTTTGGTCAAAAAACAACAAATCAATATCGATGATACGCGCTTGATAACCTTTTTCAACGGAGCGAGTGCGCCCCATGTTTTTTTCAATTTCCAAACAAATATGTAAAACCTCATCTTCCGTCAATCGGGTGGTCACCTCGACACAACAATTCAAGAAATCATTGCTGCGGAAACCCCAAGATTTGCTTTGAAAAACGGGTGAAAGTCGGACAAGCGTACCGATTCGCTTAAAAATAGCCTGAACGGCGACTTGCAAATTTTCTTCACGGTTGCCTACATTGCTCCCAAGTGAAAGAAATAAACCCTGTGTTGAAACTGCCATTTTGACGAGCTGAATATATAAGTAAACGAAGTGTAAGCAATAAGCTTTATTGATGGACAAAGTAACTAAAAGAAAATCACTTTCAGTTATATTTGTGGCAAATTGCTTCTCAAAAATATTGCTATGACGCATCAAGACTCCAAAAAGGCTTATCAAATCTTTTTGATTATGGCTTCCGTATTCATCACCTCTCTGGTCGTTTCAAACCTGATTTTTCAAAAATTTGTTTCGGTGAATTTCTTCGGCATCTTCACTTTTGAAATTTCGGTGGGTATTTTGCCTTATCCGTTGACTTTTTTGATTACAGACATTATCTCGGAAGTTTATGGTAAGAAAATGGCACAAAGTGTGGTTACGGCCGGTATTTTTGCTTCACTTTTTTCGCTTATCTTTGTGTATGCTGGCAATTTGACAAACGCTACAGAGTGGTCGCCAATTGACAACGCCTTGTACACCAAAGTATTTGGAGCCACGGCAATTGCGGTTTTTGCTTCCATGATGGCTTATTTGGCAGCTCAGTATATTGATATACAAATCTTTCATTTTTGGAAACGCATTACCAAAGGAAAAATGTTGTGGGTTCGAAATAATTTTTCTACCATCACGTCTCAATTTATTGACACATCCACCGTTTTATTGTTGCTGTGCAGTTTTGGCAAAATAGAATGGTCGCGTTTTGATGAATTGCTCCTTAGCGGTTTTCTTTTTAAAGTTTTGATGGCACTGATAGACACA
>JAXMLV010000009.1:0-13450 GCA_034367065.1 Flavobacteriaceae bacterium | reverse complement strand
AACAATCCAAATGCAATGCGTTGTCACGGGCATTGGTTTTAGATTTATTCAAATCAAATTCTTTGACCTTTTTTTGCGGAAACAAATCTTTGATAAACTGTACGCCTTTCATGTTGGTTCGTGCAGTAATCTGTTTCGGATAATCTGCTCCTTTGTATGTACCGATAAAAACATAATCGTTCCAAAGCATCACGTCTCCACCTTCAAAATGCGTATCCTGTGGAGCTTCAATAATTTTTTTCGGATTGATTTGATCCAAAACATGTTGAATGGCTCCGATTTCTTTTTCCCGGTCGGGTAAGATGTTTGATTTGACTAAAGTGTCATCAATGACAAAAGCGATATCTCTGGCAAAAATTTGATTCACACCAGCGATCACTTCGGGTCGATAGACCGTTACTGCGTATTTATTTAAAACCGATTCAAAAGCATTCATTTCCAGTATCATATCTTCTTCCCTCGGATAAGTTCCGGCGATGATATGCTCCAATGATTTGGGGTCGTAGGCAGCTTCGGCTGTAGGAACCGCGCCATTTTTTTCGGCAGTACCTAAAACGACAGCCCGAAGCCTCGAAGTTTCGTTTTGGATGTTGAGTGCAATCATAAATTTTTTTTCTCAATCAAAAATAACCAAAAAAGCTCTCCCGAAAGAAGAGCTTTAAGTTAAGATTAGTAAAATCAATAGTTATCGTTTGTCAACAGGTACAAAAGGCCTGATTGTGTGACCGGTATAAATTTGTCTCGGTCTTCCGATGGGTTCTTTGTTCAACCGCATTTCTCTCCATTGTGCAATCCAACCCGGCAAACGCCCCAAAGCAAACATAACCGTAAACATGTTTGTTGGAATTCCCATACCGCGATAAATAATACCGGAATAAAAATCAACATTTGGATAGAGTTTTCTTTCTACAAAGTATGAATCCTCAAGCGCTTCTTTTTCGAGTCCTTTTGCAATTTCTAAGATGGGATCGTTAATCCCCAAGCTTGACAATACCTCGTCTGCCGCTTTTTTGATGATTTTGGCGCGTGGATCAAAGTTTTTGTAAACCCGGTGACCGAAGCCCATCAAACGGAAAGGATCGTTTTTGTCTTTTGCTTTTGCCATGTATTTTTTGGTGTCGCCGCCGTCTTCTTTGATGGCTTCCAACATTTCGATAACAGCCTGATTAGCACCTCCGTGCAACGGCCCCCAAAGGGCTGAAATACCCGCTGAGAGAGAGGCGAAAAGGCCGGCATGTGACGACCCGACGATACGTACCGTTGAGGTGGAGCAGTTTTGTTCGTGATCCGCATGCAAGATGAGCAATTTATCAAGCGCATTGACGATAACTGGATTTATCTTATATTCTTTATTGGGCTTTTTAAACATCATTTTTGCGATGTTTTCTACATAACCCAAATCCTCGTCACCATATTCAAGCGGCAATCCTTGGTGTTTGCGGTGTGTCCATGCAACTAACACGGGGAATTTGCCCAATATTTTCACAATGGCTTTGTACATCGCTTCTTCGGATGCTACATTCACTGATGATGGATTAAACGCAATCAACGCACTTGTCAGTGAAGACAAAACACCCATCGGATGCGCAGTTTGAGGGAATCCGTCCAAGATTTTTTTCATATCCTCGGCAATGATAGACTGCTCGCGGATATCGTTGTGAAACTTTTCTAATTGAGATTGGGTTGGCAATTCTCCGAAAATAAGTAAATAACAAACTTCGAGAAAATCGGCTTTTTCGGCCAATTCTTCAATCGAATAACCTCGGTAGCGAAGAATCCCTTCTTCACCGTCCAAATAGGTAATCTCGCTGAAGCATGAACCGGTGTTTTTAAATCCGGGATCTATGGTAATAACCCCTGATAATTCTCTGAACTTGCTGATGTCGATAGCGACTTCGTTTTCGGTTCCCGTAATGATGGGAAGTTCATATTTTTTTCCATTGATTTCAATGGTAGCAGTATTTGACATATAAAAATGATTTATTGTTAAATAAAAAGGAACGTGTTGCGAATTTACAAAATATAATGCTATTTATGGGTTAATAAACAGCTTAAAAATGTCATAAATAATTGAATTGTTTAAAATAGGTTCATTTTTAGTTTTTTTGAAATCCTTTGTAGAGATACAAAAGAATTCCACCGAAAACTAACGCATAGACTGTCGAAAATTGAAACAAGGCAGAAAGTGAATATGTTTCATTTAAAAACCCGATGACATTGGCACTAAAACCAGTTCCTAATTGCAAGGCGGCTACCAAAAAACCGGAAACCATGGCTGCTTCTTTCGGGAAATCTGCCGCAGAATTACTGAACGATTTTGGGAGTAAAAAAGAGATAGCCAAACCGCCCATTGCCATGGCGCAGAGGTATAATACTTCCGAATTTGCCTGCGGCAGTAAGTAAAAAATCAACGCCAATACAAAAGGCGCACTCACATAGAGCCAATTGGTCTTGAATTTAAGTGCCAACAAAGCAAAAAGAATGCGGCCGACTGCAACCGAACCCCAAAAGAGCGACAATCCCAATGAAGCTTTTGCAACGGATAATCCGCCTTGTTTTTCTAAGAAAACGGAACCCCAACTGCCAAAAGTAGCTTCGCATGCGCCGTAAAAAAAAACGCCGATGATGTACCACCACAATCTTCCGGGAATTGTAAATTTCACAGTTTCCGTAGCAATTTCTTTTTTCAGGGTTTCGGTGCTTAATTTCAAGGGCAGTGTCCATGTAAAAATCAGCAAAAACAACAAAACAATCAGGGTTGCCAAGGAAGCGCCCCACCACATATCTAAAGTAGTAAAATAGCTGATGAGCAGGGGAGAAGTGGCTGTTCCGATTCCCAAGAAAAAATGCAGTGCGGTCAACGCTGAAGTCTCCTTGCCCGCAAACAACTGATATGCAAAAGGATTGAGCGCCGTAAGACTAAATCCAAAACCGATTCCTAAAAATCCGGTAGCCATTAATACTACGATAAAAGCTGACATTGTACTTCCTTCTAACCAATGACTTGCGGTGAGCAAACCCGTAGAAAGCACCAATGCAAACAATCCGTAGAGCAAAACCTTTTTCATTCCAATCTTATCCGCCAATTTGGAAGCCAACAAGGAAGAAATGATGGCCATGACAATCTGGGGCGTAAAAATACTGCCAAACTGACTGCTCGAAAATCCGTGATAATCACTGCTCGTCAAGATACTTCCTGCTGCCGGAAAAAGTACCAAAGCCACGCCGGTCATAAAACCGCCCAAATAGATGGCGATTACTTTTTTGAGTTTTGATGTTTCCAAATTTATGATTTTTGAAGCATGTACATGATCCGGATTAAAGCTGAAACAGACCAAGCTTGCTGAATGGTGCCTTTGCCTTGCCGAGGTTCCAAACCATCGAAAATTTCAGAAACGCCACCAATGCAATCCCCGTTGTAGAAATGATTTTTTAGAAGTCCCAACAACGATTCGAGATGGGCTTTACTTTGCGGGTTTTCACCATATACTTTGCGGTAGGCTTCTGCATATTCACTGATTAAAAACGGCCAAACCGTCCCTTGATGGTAAGCCATATCCCGCGACCAAACATCGCCGCCATAAGTTGGCTTAAAATCGGGGTGGTTGGGTTCGAGTGTCCGCAATCCGAAGGGTGTTAACAATTTTTCGGTCACTACATCCAATATTTGTTTTTGCCGGTCGTGATTTAAAATCGAAAAAGGTAAACTCACCGCATAAACCTGGTTGCATCGCAGCGAATCATCAACCGAGGTGGTGGGTAAAACCACATCGTTCAAATAGCCTTTTTGGTTAAAAAAGAAAGGTACAAAATTCGAATCCAACTTGGCAATACTATCATTTACAGCATCAACCAATTCATTGTTTAATGCCAAATGAGATTGAAAATGCTGATAGACTTTTAAAGCATTGTACCATAAGGCTTGAATTTCCACCGGGCAACCGTGGCGTGGCGTTACCACAAAATCGCCAATACGCGCATCCATCCAAGTCAGTTGCGCGATGCCTTGCCCGCCGAAAATAAAGCCTTCCGGGGTTTCGTGTATGTTGTAACGGGTTTGGGTTTTGTGAAAATGGATGATTTCAGTCAGTTTATCAAAGGCATTTTTGATGAATTCATCATCCTTAAATTTTTGATGATATTCATACAATACCACAAACAACCACAAGGTGGCATCGATGGTGTTGTATTCTATTTCGTCTCCGGGCGCATCCGGAAAGCGATTGGGCAACATACCTGCGTCCAAATAATTCAGAAACGTTTTTAAGATGGATTTGCAAACGTCCTGCTTGCCGGTGTCGATGCACAAACCACGCATGGCAATCATCGAGTCGCGTCCCCAATCGGTAAACCAGTGATAACCGGCGATGATGGAATGGCTTTCGGTCGAATTTCGCTCCACAATAAACTGATCGCCGGACACCAACAAATCGTTTAAAAAACAATCATCGGTTTGCCGAAGCGATTCGTATCTTTCTGTTTCCGAATTTTTTAACGTAAAACCATCGGCTTCCATCGCAGTTTCTTCGGTAGAAAAAATAAAATGTGTGAGTTGCCCGGCATCCAGTTTAATTTCTACAGATCCTATTTTGAAAGTGTCTTCAACCGGGTCTAAACCTCGACTCTGTTCTTTTTCGTAAACGAAATTTTTATACCAATTGGGTTGGCTTACAAAATGGCCTTCATGTTTTGTAAACAGTGGATTGGCACCAAAATAGGCGTGTGTTTTCAGAAAGCCTTCCTGCGATTCGGTATGGAAATTGGTGTGCTGATTCTCCTGCATATTGCTGTGGTAGTCGCGGTGATTTAGGAAAATATCTACCTTGATGGCAATGGATTTCTTCCCCGTATTTTTATATTCAACCACAGTCGTATTTTGACCATAAACCATAAAAACGGTTTTGGATAGTGCAAATCCCGGACCTTTATAAACCGTTTTCGGGAAGGGAAAACGTTCAAAATTGGTGAGGTATTGATAGCCGTTCGGATTGATCGCATGTTGAAATTGATTGGCCGAAAGTTCAAAAACTTGATCGTTGACCATGACGCTTTCTTCCACCTTCGATACCAAAACAACTCTTTGGGTGGGCGGGTTGAGCGATGCGACCAGCAAACCGTGATACCGTCGGGTATTTGCTCCGGATAGTGAACCGGAAGCATAGCCGCCAATTCCGTTGGTGACAATCCATTCCTTATCGGAGAGCGATTCGTATTTGGGATTCACAAAATTGATCATGCTTTCTCGGTTTTTAATTTACAAGCAATCAGTTCGGCCACCAATCCGGTCCATCCGGTTTGGTGTGACGCGCCCACACCACGCCCGTTGTCGCCATGGAAATATTCGTAAAAGAGCACCAATTCCTTAAAATACGGGTCTTTTTCGTAGATGTCGTGCAAAGCGTGAGCCGGTCGTTTGCCATTTTCATCCCGTTCAAAAATTTTGATTAGGTTGTTTGATATATCATTGGCGACACCGCCCAATCTGCATAGATTGGCATCATCCGTAGGGCAAGAAACATGCATTTCGCCACTGTAAAATCGATCTAATTCTTTCAGTGATTGGATGAGTAAAAAATTCATAGGCATCCAAATCGGTCCACGCCAATTCGAATTGCCACCGAACAAACTCGTGGTGGATTCGGCGGGTTCATACGTCAATCCGAAATCCTGACCTTCTATGTTCACCACATAGGGTGTTTCGTGTATTTTAGAAACCGCTCGAATGCCATAAGGTGAGAAAAATTCGTTTTTAGACAGCAATGCCTTAAGTACATGTTCCAAACGGTCTTTGGGTACCAACGAGAGGAGCATATCACCTTCCTCGTTAAATGTATCCATAACCAGATGCTTCATGTTATTGGATCTGTATTTCTTAAACCAAAACAAGCGTTTTTTAAAATCGGGCAAGTTTTCTAATCGCTCTTTATCGACCACCAAGGTCGCGAAGAGTGTAGTCAAACCCACAAGTGATCTGACTTTAAGCGGAATGTAACTTCCGTTTGGAAGACCCAAAACGTCGTAGAAAAAACCGTCTTCTTCATCCCATGAGCCAGTCCAATCTTCCGAGCGTTGGTTCAGGGCTTCGGCGATATAGACGAAATGTTCTAAAAATTTGGTTGCCACATCTTCAAATCCAACAGGGTCTTCTTGGGCAATTTCTAGTGCCATATCCAGCATGTTGAGGCTGTACATCGCCATCCAACTGGTTCCATCGGCTTGCTCCAAATGTCCGCCACCGGGAATGGCCGAACTTCGATCGAATACGCCAATATTGTCCAATCCCAAAAAACCGCCTTCAAAAATATTGTTGTCTTTATGGTCTTTTCGGTTTACCCACCAGGTGAAATTGATGAGTAGTTTTTGAAATACTTTTTTAAGAAAATTGACATCTCCTTTTCCGGTTTTTTCTTTTTCAATGCGATAGACTTGCAAACAGCCCCAAGCGTGAACAGGCGGATTGACATCGCCAAAGGCCCATTCGTAGGCGGGCAGTTGTCCGTTTGGTTTCATATACCATTCGCGCAGGAACAAAACGAGTTGTTCTTTGGCAAAATTGGCATCGACCATGGCTAACGGCACACAATGAAAAGCCAAGTCCCATGCGGCATACCAAGGATATTCCCATTTGTCGGGCATCGAAATAATATCTTGGTTGTTGAGTGTTTTCCAATCGGAATTTCGGCCATTCTTACGTGCTTCCGGTGGTGGCACTTGACCCGGATCTCCGTTGAGCCACTGTGGAATGTCGATGTAATAATACTGTTTGGACCACAACATACCTGCAAATGCCTGCCGTTGAATGTTCGCTAAGTCGGCATGCGTTTCCGGATTGGAATAGGTTTTGTAAAATTCATCGGCCTCCTGAAGCCTTTCTTTGAATACTTTATCAAAGGATGCTTTCAACGGATTGGTTTTTGCCTGTGTTTTGGACAGCCTGAATTTAAATACCACCGATTTTCCGGCGGGAACGACTGTTTCGTACAGTGGGGAAAACTTAGTACCTTGACTAACCCCATCGAATTTACTGTAATCGCCGGATATCACGGCATCGTTTACGGCATCTTTGGGTCTTGGTGTGCCGTTGGGCTGACCGTAAAGTTTTTCGGTATTGGTTTCGTTTTCTGAGAATAAAGTCCGATTTGCTTTTTCAAAATAGAAATAATAATCTCCCAATTTGGCATGATGTGCTTTTACTTCAGAAAAATCTTTTTCCGTTTTTGTTAATTCCAAAACAGGCTTTTCTTTCTGAAGGCCGAAGCTCCACAAGTTAGTAAACCACAAATTGGGCAAAACCGATATGGGGGCGTTTTCATTACTCCGATTGTGCACACTGATTTTAATCAGCAAATCTTCTTCGTCTGCTTTGGCGTATTCGGTAAACACATCGAAGTATTTTTGGTTGTCAAACACCCCTGTGTCCAGGATTTCAAATTCTGTTTCCTGTTTAGAGCGATGCCGGTTGGTCTGCACCAATTGTTCATACGGAAAAGCCGCATGGGGATATTTGTACAAATGTTTCATGTAAGAATGCGTGGGCGTGCTGTCGAGGTAATAATACAACTCTTTGACATCCTCTGCGTGATTGCCTTGCGGGCCTGTGAGTCCGAACAAACGTTCTTTGATAATGGGGTCTTTGCCATTCCAAAGAGCCACGGCAAAATTGAGATGGCAAAACTTGTCGGTGATTCCGGCTATGCCATCCTCACCCCAACGATAGACACGGCTGCGTGCATGGTCGTGGGGAAAATAATCCCAAGCTTCACCATGTTCGCTGTAATCTTCGCGTACTGTTCCCCATTGGCGTTCGCTGAGGTAAGGTCCCCATTTCAGCCAATTTTTATCGCCTTTGTAATGTGCGTCTAAGCGTTCTTGCTCTTTATTCATTTTTTGATATTTTGTCTAAATTTATTCAAGTTATATGCGCATTGGAAACATTTAAGAAACCACTTCGCCATAAAATCGGATGGTTTTGAATGGAGTTTATTAACCGTTGGTCGTGAAACCGGGGTAACAGGTCATGGCACCATCGATAAAAATGGTCGATCCGTTGATGTAATCCGATTCATCCGAAGCCAGCCAAACGGCAGCCGATCCAATATCTTCCGGTTCACCGATGCGTTTGTAAGGAATCAGTTGATTGAGTTTTGCCAAAGCTTCCGGAGTGTCCCAGGCTTCTTTGTTGATAGGTGTTCTGATGGCACCCGGTGCGATGCTGTTGGCACGAACTTTTAGGGGCGCATATTCTTGCGCAATGCTTTGCATCAACATGACGATGGCACCTTTTGAAGCAGCATAATTGGCGTGTCCGGCCCACGGAATGACCTCATGCACCGAACTGATGTGTATGATTTTCCCCAATGCTTTTGAAACTTCCGGTCTGGGTCCGCGGCGAATAAATTCTTTGAGTCCTTCACGTGCACAGAGAAAATGTCCGGTAAGGTTTACATCCATTACTTTTTGCCAGGCACTTAAAGGCATTTCGTGCAACGGATAATCCACTTGTATTCCTGCATTGGGAACCACAATGTCAACCGTTCCAAACTCTTTGATAGCTGTTTGAAACATGGCTTGAACCTGGTCTTCTTTGCTCACATCAGCCTTAAAAGGAATGGCGCGACCACAGAGATCGTCCTTGCAAATGGCATGTGCTATTTCTTCAGCCGCTTCCGGATTGGAGATATAATTGATAATGATGTTGGCGCCTTCCATGCCCAATCCTTTGGCAATGGCTGCACCTATTCCGGAATTTGCACCCGTGATGATGGCCGTTTGGCCTAAAAGTCGTTTGTTTGGTTTTTGTACCATATCAATAGTTTTAAGTTTTGAGTTTTAAGTTTTGAGTTTTTTAAATGGTTTAAGGTTGAAATGTGAAAAAATAAAATTCTTTGTCACCTTTCAAAAAGTAAAATAGCATGCCCATCCAAATCTCGTATCATCAAACCACGAGCTGCGTTGAGTTTAGAATTTTTAAGATCGACGATTTCTTTGGAAATGATTTCAACGTCCTGATTTTTTAGCTGTTGGAATATTGCATTTAAATCTGTCACTTCAATCGCGGAATGCCAATGCCAAAGGTCGGTTGCTTTGCTGTTTTCAAGATATTTTCTACCACCGGGCGGAGCGATGTATTCCAAAAACTCAATCCCGATGCCTTGTTGCGCCATCAATCCGGAAATTTCCAATCGCGCACCGAAAACTTGGTTGAGATGTTCCTGCTCCGAACCGTAATTTTCGCTTTTCCCGGCAAGTTTCAATCCGAGCGACTCATAAAAAGCTTGTTGTCTTGGAGTGTCAGAAATTCCGATAGCGGAGTGATCGATTCCCAGGAAAGTTTGCGTTTTGTTTTTTTGCCATTTCGGATTTCCTTTTCCCGGCGGGAAATAAATGATTTCTAAATTGTGCTCGTCGGGATCTCTGAAATAAAACGCTTTGATTCCGGCTGCTGCGGTGATGTAGGCGGGTAATGTTTGAGGCGAAGTAGATACGTGTGCTACCCTGTTTTTACGGAGGATGTCATACGCCTTGTCCATATCCGAAACCACGATGGCAATGTGCTGAAACCACAAATCGTTGCTTTTGGAATCTGCCGGAATACGGTTTTGTTGCACAGTATTAGGAAATTCTTGCAAGACAAAAGTTTGTTCGCCCAAACCCAAACGCACCATTTTTACTTTGGACTCCTTTTTGGGCAGATTATATAGCAAGGCTGATGTTTTGGCATCCACCGAAAAAGCATCCAAAACTTTAAACGGCAAAATTTCCGTATAAAAGGGAATAACTTTGTTTAAATCACTCACGGTAACCGTTATTTCAGCTACATTCTTCGCAGTTTGCGCTGTTGTGATGAATGTATTTGCAAAAACAAAAAGAGAAATGAAAAGGGATTTATACGATTTTAGTTTGTACATCGATATCAAGTCAGTTTAGTTAAAACATTTTTTTTGATATAATCACCCACACGAAGCGCCATCGCGATGATGGTTAATCCTGGGTTGACGGCCGAACTTGATGGAAAAAAGCTGCCATCTACCACAAAAAGGTTTTCCACTTCGTGCGATTTGCACCAAATATCAAGGGCAGATGTTTTGGGATCTGTCCCAAATCGGATGGTGCCGCATTGATGTGCCGTTCCGGCCAAAGGAATTTTCTTGCCTAAATAGAGATGACTGGGGAAAAGGTGCGATTCGCAACCTGCGTTCTCGACCATCCATTTCAGTTTTTTCTGAAGACGTTTGTGTCCTTCCAGATTATTTTCTTTGTAAATCAGTTTTATTTGTCCGTCTTTGGTCAGTGTTATGCGGTTTTCAGGATCGGGCAAATCTTCAGAAGTCATCCAAAAATCGAGGGCGTGGTTTGCCATGAGTTCCAATGAAAATCCGGGTGCTATTGCCGGCGCATCTTCTTTGTACATTACCGGATCGGATTTACCGAGCATTTGGATGTGTCCCAACGGAAATTCAAAATCATCCGAACCAAAATAGTAATCGTTCACCGCGAATGTTTTCCCGAATTTTGTCATATTGGGTTTTTTGGAAATGGCTAACAAGGCCGAATTGTTGTGTGCCATGTAGTTTCGCCCAATGATGTCTGAGCCGTTCCCCAAACCGTTGGGATGTTTGTCGTTGGCCGATTTCAACAGTAAAGCCGCTGAATTGATGGCACCGCAAGCGACGATGACGACATCAGCCTGAAATATTTCTTGCTTGCCATGTAAGGTAACGACAACTTCGTTGATTTTTTTGCCGGATGCATCCGTGTTCAGCCGCTCTACGTGTGCATGGGTCAACAAACTGACATTGGGATATTTCAAGGCTTCTTTGACGCCCATCACATGCGAATCGCCTTTGGATTCGGTAGGGTCTGGAAATCCATCAAAGCGATCGAGCACCAGCGGTGCATCACCTTTCCCCGGATTTTTTACGCCTATGGGGAGCGGGAAAGGTTTAAGCCCCAATTTTTGGATGTCATCATAAAGCTCTTGTATGCGGGGTTCGTGCGGAAGCGGTTCGAGCGGGTAAGGCAGATTTTCTTTGGGCTCTGTCGGGTCGGAACCTCTGAGACCGTGCACATGGTACATCTTTTCGGCTTCTAAATAGTAGGGTTTTAAATCTTCGTAAGCAATGGGCCATGCCGGAGAAACACCGCCATGGTGTTGAATTTCCTGAAAATCTTTTTCCCGAAGCCGCAACAAAGCAGCACCGTACATTTTGGTATTGCCGCCCACGCAATAGTGAATTCCCGGGTGGAATTCCTTGTCATTTTTGTCGAGCCAGGTTTCTTTGGCTTTGTAGCGTGCTTTGATGAAGACTTCTTCGGTATCCCAATTTTCTTTTTCTTTGGGGAGATAATCACCGCGTTCGAGTATGAGTATTTTTTTTCCGGTGGGAGCCAATTTGGCGGCCAATGTGCCACCGCCGGCACCGGTGCCGATGATGATAAGGTCGTAATTATTCAAGATTTTTATTTTTAGTAGGTTTGACAAAAACTGTTTTTATAGACGGATTGGATACTGTATTCTTTCAATATTGTTAAAATTAAAATAACTCTACCAATTTAGTGTAAATTATGAAGATATATTAATAAAACCAATTAATTCATAAAAAAATATCGGAAAATTAACTTTCCGATATTCATTTATTAAAGATTTTGAAAAATCAATTATTGGTAAATTCTGGTGTTTGAATTTTTTCAATTTTATCTGCTTTGTAATCCATGTGGTACAGCTTTTCATAATAAGCAGTTACCGTGTCTTTCCATTCAAAGCGAGCATCTAAAGCGTTTTGAGCAATTTCTTTCCATTCTTCGGGCGGATTTTCAAAGAACAAATGGAGCGCTTCCTCAAAAACTTCCACCATGTTGTTAGCCTTGTCGTAAATAGACTTTCCGTCAAAACAAAACCCGTTGATCAAATGTCCGACCGTGTCGCGCAGTCCGCCTGTCCGGTGAGCCAAGCAAGGCTGTCCGCATCGCATGGCAAGCATTTGGCTGATGCCGCAAGGTTCAAAAAGACTGGGCATCAAATATAAGTTGGCTTCCGAATAAAGCGCAGAAACGACCTCGTCTGATTGCCCATTGATAAAAACAAAATTGGCATGTTTATAGCTCATTTCCCGAAACAATTCTTCGTATTCTTCTGCACCCGTTCCGAGCAAGACATACGCTCCTTTGACGGTGGCTAACTTTTCCAAAATACGGTCTAACATTTCCGGATATTTAAGGAAAAAGTAAAACTTTTGGTCGGTTAATCGCGCCACACTGGTAGCCAAAAAAGTAGGTTGACTGCTCAATAAATGGATGAGTTTTTTCCCGGTGTGATTTAAAAATTCAGATTTTTGGTATTTTTGTTCGGTGGTAATCCAATTAAAGACGGCAATCATGCAAGTTTCCAGCAACGATTTATCAATCTTAGGCTTCTTTTTGTTGTAACCGATTCCGTTGAGTATGCCATGCAATTTTCCATTTTTGTCAGCTACTCTCAAGTCGGCCTCCAAGCCTTCGCCACCAATAAAAATAGGTGGCTCGCTCGGCATGAGGATGTCTTTTTTGTAGGAAGGTGAAACCGTGTGTACGGCATCAGCCAAACGAATACCCACCGCCATCAGGTTGATGCAATCGGTATAACGCGGGTCTTGAATAATTTTCAGATCAAAATTCATTTCGGGATACCAAGCCTTTAGTGAGGATGAATTGTTTGCTATCGGTCGAATTCCTTGCAAAGCCAAATTGTGGATGGTATAAACAAATCGAATCGATTTTAGGCTTTCGAAATTTTTGTCAAATTCGCGCAACGCCAGTATCAAAGTGGTGTGCCAATCGTGGAGATGCACACAGTCAATGATACCAAAAAATTCATCTTTTATCAGGGATGCAACTGCTTTGCAAAAAAGGGCAAATTTGTCTGCGTCGGTTGCAAAAGGTTCTTCGGCATCGTGGTGGTAAATCTGTGCAATGCTTCCGGATGTTATGTTCGGATGATGAAGGATGTAATGCGTGATGTTTTCATGCTTTTCTTTTGCTTCTGCCTCCAGGAGTTGAACAATTGTTGGAAATCCTCTAAATTCGATTTCGAATTCCTTGACAAATCGAGCTGCTTTCTGCAACCGACCGTAAGCGGGTGTTATCACCGATACCCGATGATCGTTTTTTGCAATTTCTCTGGGAACGTCGCGAACGACATCTGCCATTCCGCCGGCTTTACAATTCGCAATGCCGTCATTTTCCGCTGCTACAAATAAAAAGTGTGGAGACATAAGGCTAAGATTAAGAGGTTAGAGTCGATGTAATCTTGCATTGAAAATTCGGTTAAACTTATTGACAAAATTACAGTCTAATCGTCCTTTATTTACAACATAACTTACAGATTAACAAAAATTTAGGTGTAGATGTTAATTAGTGCTAATTTTGAAATCGTTTGTGTTTTGTAACTATTCAGTCTAATGAAAAATCGACA
>JAXMLV010000008.1:0-152286 GCA_034367065.1 Flavobacteriaceae bacterium | reverse complement strand
TCATGGTTGGATTATCAATATTATTTGAAAAATAGGAATTAAAAACTACGCCCGAAACGGGCGTAGTTTAGTAACAAAAATCAAATGAACTAATTTATAAGAACAACAAATTAAATTCCATTAATACCCCGGATTTTGGGTGAGTGCTCCACCTGAAACATCAATTTGTGCTTCCGGTATGGGGAAGAGTTCGTTCTTACCATCGACAAAGGCCTTGCCATGCGCTCTCATCACTTGTCCGGCACGACCTTGCCTTACTAAATCGAACCAACGGTCGTGTTCGAAGGCAAGTTCCAATCTTCTTTCATTCCAGATAGCCAATCTGAGTTGGGTTTGGTCGGTTGTTAAAACATCCGAAAGGCTAACTCTTGTTCGCACTTTGTTAAGCGGAATCAAGGCAGCAGACGATTGACCGAGCTCATTTAAAGCTTCGGCATTCATCAACAACACTTCAGCAAAACGGAGCACGCGAATGTTTTTATTTGATTCCCAGTCATTTCCGTTAAATGTTTCTGCCACACGGCTGATGTAAGCTTTTTCGTTGTACATCGGATTTGGTGGACTTTGGATAACTTGTTCGCCATCCCACATGGTTTCACCGCCAAAAATAATGGTCGCATTTTTACGGATATCGTCGCCTTGTGCATCATAAGCATTCGCTAAGTCTTGCGAAGGCGTATTAAAACCCCAACCCCATTGTCCGCGAACGCTTTGCGTAACCACATAGCCCTGAACACCAAGGTTTAGGGGGCCGCCGAGACCTTGAACTTCAAAAATGGATTCGATTCCGTTTTCGCTGCTTTCCCTCCAAAGGGTTGCATAATCCGCTTGCAAGTCATATTGTCCGGATGCCATTACCTCGTCGGTTAATCGTTTCACCTCGTTCCAATTTTTTAGGTACATATTAACCTTTGCCAAAAGCGTAAGTGCAGCTCCGGAAGTAGCTCTACCAACATCCATCTGCGATTTATTTTTCAAATTCTCAGAGGCAAAAGTGAGGTCGGCAATAATCAAATCATAAATTTCGGCTTGCGGAACCCGTATAGAAACAGCTGCCAAGTCTTCCGGGACATTTGGATCTAATATGCGGTCAAGTTTTGGAATGTCTCCGAACATTCTGACCAAATTAAAATAAAAATAGGCTCTTAAAAAATGTGCTTCGCCAAGCAGTCTGTTTTTAAAATCTTGATCGAGTGTTACGTCAGGGCTTGAAATGATGCCAATTGCCGTATTTGCTCGGGTGATGCCGCGGTAGTTGGCACCCCAGACTTCATTAAAAGAAGGATCGGTAGAAGTGAATGTAAGTGCATCCAATTTGTCTTTATCGGATCCGGTATCACCCGGGTCACTGCCCTTGTCGGCATCGTCGGAAATGATGCTTGAAACGCCAATCCAAGAGAAAGAAAACTGCTGCCACTGCAGCAAGTTGTTATAGGTCGCATTCACCAACTCAACTGCTCGATCTGTTGAGAAAAATCCTTCGGGGGTAATTTTTCCTTCCGGTTTGATATTCAAATCATCACTGGACGAAGTTAGTGCCAGGGAAGAAATAAATCCCGTCAGCATGATCGTTTTGAATGTTTTCATGGTTGTTTTCATGGTTGAAGTTTTTTAAAAATCTAAATTAAATCCTGCGGTGAATTTTGCCGTTGTCGGAAATGCATTGAGCTCAATTCCGGACGATCTCGGATCACCGGGAAGCTCTGGATTGAATCCGCTAAAAGCTTGAATGGTAAATGCATTTTGCGCACTGATGTATATTCTTGCTTTGGTTCCGCTGATTTTTGAAACCCAACTTTCCGGAAGTGTATAACCCAAAGTGATGTTGTTGATTCTGAAAAAATCACCGGATTCTAAGAAAAAATCGGAAGGTCGCGGAATCTCATTGGAAGCTCTCGGGTTTTTGGCATTCGGATTCGGATTGTCAGGTGAATATCTTCCATTGGCCACATCAATCTCAATGTTTTCCCCGCCAAAGCGTTGTGCGCGTTTTCCGTTGAAAACTTTGTTGCCCCAGTTTCCGAAGGTATTGATGAGTAAATCAAATTTTTTGTATTCCATGCTGAGATTGATACCAAAAAAGTCTCTCGGTTGATAAGAGCCGAAATGTTTTCTGTCTAAATCATTGATAACACCGTCGCCGTTTGCATCGTCAAATTTTAAATCGCCCACTTTTGCATTGGGTTGTGCCGAGGCATCGATTTCTGCTTGAGAGCCGAACAAACCCACCGCATCAAAAAGATAGAAACTGCCAATTTCTTTGCCCACTTCTGTTTTGGTCGTTACCTGCCCGTTTCCTAAACCACCACTGATAATAGACGCTTCGGCATCCGGAATCAGTGTTTTTATAGCCACGACCCTGTTTTCGTTAAAAGTAAGGTTGCCACTGACGGTATATTTGAAATCTTTGCCAATGGTGTTTGAATAATTTAAAGAAACCTCAAAACCTTCGTTGGTAATCGTCGTACTGTTGGTGATAAATTCATTGTCACCCAAGGCTTGTGGAATCGCCGTAGGGAATAGCGCGTTGGATGTTTTTTTGTAGTAGTAATCTAACGACCCTGTCAAAGCACCTTTGAGCGTTGAAAAATCTAAGCCCAAGTCATTCTCTTGGGTGGTTTCCCATTTTAGATTTTTATCTTTGATTTCCTCAAGGGTAGAACCCGTTACGATGGTGTTGTTGACAACCGCGTTGAGTCCTGTGGTGATGGTGGCAATAAATTCGCTGGTACCGATGTTATCATTGCCGGTTTCACCCCAACTCCATCTGAATTTCAGGTAATCAAAAATCTTTTGATCTTTCATAAAACTTTCGTTGGTTGCGTTCCAACCAAACCCAATAGAAGGAAAATTATCCCATCTGTTGTTTGCGGAAAACTTGGAAGAACCTTCTCTACGGATGGTGGCTGTCATCAGGTAACGATTGTCATAATTGTATTGAGCACGTCCAAAATAAGCAACGCGTTTGAACCGATCTCCTGTGTCTGAAACTGTTCTTCCTGCTACATCGCCCAAACTTAAAAAACGGAAATTTTCTTGTGGTGGAACATTTAAAGCCGTCCCAGAAAGAACTCTGCTTCTGAATTCTTCATTGGTGACACCCGCAGTTAAGGTCACGTCGTGTTTTTCATACAACATTTTATGAAAAGTTATCACGTTGTCCCATATAACACGCCAATTATCTGTTTCGGAAACTGTCAAACTGCTCGTGGTGTTTTCTTCCACACCACCGGCATCGTTGAATATTTTAGATTCCGGCGAAAAAAAGACACCTTCGCCATTAAAGGTTTCTGCAGAAGCAGTTGTTTTAAATTTAAAGTATTTGAAAAGTTCTACTTCACCCCAGACATTGCCTTCTATACGACGATCTCTGTTTTTACTGTTAAAATTATTCAACATAAAAACCGGATTCCCAACATTGTTAACGGTAGAGCGGAAAAAATTGCCGTCTTCATCTTTCACGGGTATGGCAGGTGATTGTTTAAAGGCGGCGTCAAAAGCTGCTGTGAGCGGATTGTGTGTTTTCGATTTTGACAAACCCAAGGTATTACCAAATTTGAAATATTTTCCGATTTTGTACTCGTTGTTTATCCTTAGAGTCATTCGTTCAAATTTGTTTTTGAGCAAAATACCTTCCTCTTCATAATAGCCCAAACTGATAAAATACTTTGAATTCTCGGTTCCGCCTGAGACTGAACCAGTATGATTTTGAAAAACACCTTCACGGGTTATCAAATCAAGCCAGTCTGTATTAGGCAAATTATCCAAATCGGTAAACCGAGGTGCGTTTCCGTTTCTCTCGAGTGCTTCATTGGTAAATTGGGCGAATAGTCTGCCATCCGCAACATCAACAGACTGGGTAAAGTCTGCCAAGGTATTGAAACCAAAATAGGAATTAAAACTCACTTTGGGTTTACCGATGGTACCGGATTTGGTGGTAATGAGAATGACCCCATTGGCACCCCGCGAACCGTAAATGGCAGTGGAAGAAGCATCTTTCAACACGTCAACGGACTGAATGTCGCTGTTGTTGATATTGGTAATGTTGTCTGTAACAACTCCGTCAACCACATAGAGTGGATTGACACCACCCAATACACTGCCGGTACCACGAACCCTGATTTCGGCTTGTGCACCGGGAGAGCCATTGCTGATAATTTGTACACCGGCCAATTTCCCTTGAATGGCTTCAGAAAGCGTTAAAACCGGAGAAATCGTAATGTCTTCAGCTTTCATACTGCCGATAGAACCGACGAGGTCTTTTCGTTTGGTCGTACCATATCCAATCACAACCACTTCGTCAATTTGCGTGACATCCGGCAATAATTGTACGTTGATTTGGTTGGACAATCCCACCACAATTTCTTGCGTGGCAAAGCCAAGATAGCTAAACACCAAGGTCTGACCAACATCTGTCCGAATAAGATAATTGCCGTCAAAATCGGTTGTAGTGCCAGAAGCACTGTTTTTGATGACCACAGAAACGCCTGGTAAGGGGCTTCCTGCGTCGTCCGTTACATTTCCTCTAACATCTTTGGTTTGTGCAAAGGAAAAGGAGAAGCAAAGAATTGCCAATAAAGTAATAAGATTTTTCATTTTTGATTTTGTTTTGAAAAAATTAACAGGTGTCAAATCTAAACACTTATGGGGTAATATAACGCACGGGAAGAAACATCAAATGTACATCATGATGTGTTAAAAAATTAAGAAACCCTTATTATATAGGCTATTTCAAACGTTTTCGTAGTAATATATCTGAAAAAAGTTTAACAGCATTGATGTATGAATGATGTATTGTTTATTTAGTATTGCAGGAGATATTTTGTTAAATCTTCGTTTCGATTTAACTTTAATTTTTTTCTAAGACGGTATCTGTGTATCTCTACACCACGGTAGGTTATGTTCATCAACGGCGCGATTTCTTTGTTGGAAAGGTTCATTCGCATGAATGCACAAAGTCTCAAATCTTTAGGCGTAAGATCGGGGTGTGATTGGATGAGTTTTTTGTGAAAAGTCTCGTGGACGGCATTGAAATTGATTTCGAAAACATTATTTTCTTCTTCGCTGTCAATGCTTTTATCGATGAGTTTGATGAGTTTATTGTAGTTATATGAATCTGCAAATTGATCTTTCCGCAGTTGAATTTCCTGTTTTATCTTTTTGAGCAATTCTTTGTTTTTGATGATCGACATGGCTGAATTTGCCAGCTCTTTGTTCTTTAATGAAAGTTCGTTTTCTATATGACTCGTTTTAATTTCCATGAGTTTCTTGTCGAGTTCTGTTTTTTTGTTTCGAATAATTTTTCGTTGCTCGTTGATGTGTTTCTTTCTCAGTCTGGCTTGTTGTTTTCGGATGCTGAAAAGATGGTATTGATACACGATAAAAAGGATGAGTAACAAGCATAAAAGGTAGCTTACCTTGGCCCAATTGTTCCAATACCAAGGCTGTAATACTTCAAATGGGAAGGATACAATACTTGATGTACTTCTATCTGTTTCTCCTTGATCGACTTTCAATTCAAATACGTAATTCCCGGGCGGAAGTTTTTTATAACTAACGGGAGATGCTTTGACTTTTGTCCATTTGACATCATAGTTTTTTAAACGATACAGAAAGGAGTTGTCGGTGTTTTTGCCGGATGCTGTAAATTCAATTAAAATATTGTTGTTGTCAAAAGAAATTTCTGTAAAAGAGGTATTTATGTCAATATTTTTTTCATTGACTTTAATGCCGGTTATCAAAGGTCTGTGAAAATCGGTATTGTTTTTTAAAATTTGATTTAAATCGATTATTCCAAAACCGTCATCCAGTGTAATCATCCATTTTGAATCTTCTGCATGAACAATTTTAACATTGTCTTTGACAAGTCTGGAGTTGAAATATTTATCCGGTATTTGAAGAACCGACGAATCCGGATTTTTTAAATCCAAATAGACAATATGGTTGTCAGAATCAAGCCAGATTTGTTCGTTGTCTTGGTAAACGATGGTCGAATTTTTAAAATTTTTAAGCCTTTTGTTCAGGTTGTCATAAGGAATAATGGTGTCATTGAGGTTATCGTACAACAGCCAACCTTTGACCGAAGGGAAAATTATTCGATTGTTCAGGTTAAACACGGCTGCCTTGTACTCGGAGTACAAACCTTTTTTGACATAATTCTTTATCTTTAATACCGTATCAAGTGAAGTGTTCAATTCCAATGAAAACACCCCTTTGTAGGGATGAATTGCCCAAATTTTAGTGGGAGATTCAAACACCATGTATTTTGTGGGATTTTCAAAACCTTTTATCTTTTTAGCAACAAAACCGCCACCAGATTTGGATTCAAAAAGTGTCAGACCGTTATACATTCCTTGAATGTAGGCTTTCCTATCCGGAACTTTTTTTATTTCCCAACCGCCAACTGTATTGGGTATTTCAATGACTTTTTTGTTTTGAATTTCAAGAACCCCGCGATTATGAGAGACAAGCAGTTTGTTTTGAATATGATTGATATCCCAAACATGGCCTTGAGAATTTGGAAACAGATTCAGCGAATCATTTTCAAAATAAAAAACACCTTTGTTTGATCCCAAAAATAACTTTTCGTTTTTCCGAGCTATCGCATAGACGGTTCCCAATAGACCCGATTTTTCGGTATAAATAGTGACCGGTGAATCTAAGCCTGCAAAGTCAATTCCGTTGTCTAAACCCAGCCAAAGCCTGCCCGAATCGTCAAAGGTCTGGCTCAAGACTGTGTTGTTTTGAAGTCCTGTTTTCTTGTTTAAGTTGTATTTCAAATTACCTTTTGCATCAACGACATACACCCCGTTCAGGATGGTGCCAAATACCAAATCGCCATTTGGAAGCACGCTCATGTTGTTGAGTTGGTATTTTTTCAGCAGCTCGTTAACGGGATTCTGCCATTCTTTTACATCCCTATCCGTCAACCAATAACATCCGTTTGAGGCCGTACCCACAAAAAGTTGGTTGTTAACCTCCTGTACTAAAATTACATTTTTATCGTTAAAATATGTCGAATTCTTTAAAAGGTAGAATCGGTCGTCTTCGGCTTTTGTATAATAAATTCCGATATTTAAAGCCCCTACATACAAGGTGTTGTTTATTATATTTGACCCTGTCATTGTGACATTTGCATCCAAAATGAAGACTTTTAATTGCTTGTCGATTTTGTAAATTTTGGAAAAAGATTTGAAGAAAACATTGTCGTCCAAAAATCGGATTTCCCAAAACTCTTGGTTAATCAATTCAGAAATCGGTATGTCTTTACTCAGTGATGTGTATTGCAATATTCCTTTTGAATCGTATTTGAAATACCCGAATTCTTCGTACGAACCCACGTATATTTTATCATTTTTAACAGCAACAGACCTGACGATGGTTCGATTGGGCATGTAATATATTTTCCATTGCATTCCATCATAAACTGTCAAACCATTGTTGTTGGCTACATATAAAAAATGATTGGAATCTAAAGCTATGCCCCAGTTTTGATTTCCTCCCAGATACACTTCTTTGGAGTAATTTTCAATATAAGGTATTGCTTGCTGACCATGGATTGGGAAGATTGCCCACAAATGGAAAAATAAAATAACCGCAAATCTTAAATTTTTAGACAAATACATCTTTAATAAAAATATTAGGCTAATTTAGACAAACGTAACGATTGCGTAAAATACTTCATTCGACATAAACAACGCTGATTCAATTAACATTATTTTAACAATTAGTGTGTAAGCTATTTTTATTTCTCCGTACCAAATGTAGATGCAAATTTTTTAGCATTTATTTCGTTTAAAATAAAATCAAACAATTCTAAATCATCATGAAAAAAAATCTGTTACTCTTGTTACCCATCGTTTTGATTCTTTTTGCTTTTACCATTAAAGATTTACAAACAGATCCTTGGGTAGCTCCTGCTTCTGCTAAAAGCATTAAAAACCCAGTCGAAGGAACTAAACAAATTGTTTCCGGTAAAAAAGGGAAAAAAGTTTTTCAAACCAATTGTATCGTTTGTCACGGAGAAACCGGCGTGGGTGACGGTCCGGGGGGCAAATCAATCAACCCGAAACCTGCGGATTTAACTTCTGCAAAAGTGCAGTCTCAAACAGACGGTGAAATTTTTTGGAAAATCACCAATGGTCGCGGTTCCATGATTAAATGGGGGCCTATCATTCCGGAAGCCCAAAGATGGGATTTGGTCAACTACATTCGAAGCCTAAAGAAATAATTTTAATAAAAACCAATCAACATGAAAAAAACATTTTTTATCCTCGGAATTTTGACCTTTGGGTCTATTGCATTCTTCTCGTTTAAATCTATCAAAAACTCAAATGACAGCGTGTATGTAGATGTAGTTGATGCTGATTTAGATCCACTTTGGGATGGTTACAGAGACTGGTATCACGTTACCAAAGACAAACCAAACACCGGCGACCCAACAGGTTTCTTAAGTGGAAAACACAAGGGAACTAAAGCTTACCGTGAAATTTACATCAACAAAGTTGGTGAAGCTGTTCACAAACAATCCGGAAACCCGAAATATCCTGCAGGTACCGTAATTGTGAAAGAAAGCTATGGTAGCAAAGCAAAATGGGAGTCTAAAGGCGGTCCACAATTGACCATCATGGTAAAACTTAAAGAGGGAGAATCTCCTGAAACCAGCGATTGGGGTTATGTAATGGGCGCAAAAGGAAAAGTAAGTACCGGTACCTCAAAATGGGCTAAATTTTGCAACAAATGTCACATCTACGGTGCTGCAAACGACAACACTTTTATGACATCTGATTTCATAAAAAACAATCCATAAAGATTCAATAAAATAAGCAAAAAAGGTCTTGGCTTTAAAACCCAAGGCCTTTTTTCGTAAAAAAGCACAAGAAATGATTAATTTATCTTCATCACTACTTGCTGTGAAAAGAGCTTTTCTGCTGATTTTTGTGATTACAATCTTTTTTTCTTGTCAAGATCAAATCAATTCTGAAACTTTATTACAATTGGTTCGGGAAGGAAATATTGAAAATCTTACCGACAAAGAGATTGATAAAAATCTAATAAATCAAAAAGATTCGTTGGGCAATACAGCACTTTTCTTAGCAGTTGAGGCAAACAATCTGACTGTCGTTGACTTCCTTCTAAAAAAGGGGGCAGACCCAAATATCGAAAATAAAAAGCATCAAACTGCATTGCAGATTGCCAAAGAAAATGGCTTTACGGAATTGCTGAAAATCATCAAGTCACACCAATATAAAGATTGGAAAATTCGTGAAAATAAATTTTCTGAAGACGCACTACTTTATGCTGTTGAAAACGACATAACCACGATTGTTACAGATTTCTTGAACAATGGAACAGACAGTAATTATACTTTTGAATCGACAGGCATTTCCCTTCTGATTCAGGCTATTTTCAGTGACAGCAACGAAAGTGTTAAGCTTCTTTTAGACAACCATGCAGACCCAAATAGTTTCTTTGATACGCGACCTGCCATCACAATTTCCGCCATGTTTGGGCAGTATGCAATTACAAAAATGCTTCTCGATGCAGGTGCAGACCCCAATTTGCCCGACGGTCCGCTCACTACCGCACTGATGCTTGCTGCTGAAGAAGGTCATGCAGACGTTGTCAAATTGCTTTTGGAATATGGTGCCGATGAAAAGCTAAGAGATCTTAACAAAGAAACTGCCTTAGATAAAGCTGTTAATAATGAGCATCTTGACGTTGTAAGATTATTCTAAAAAAGGTGTAGTGGTATAAAATTCAGATAGCTACTTGCCGATCGATTTGTTGTTCGAGTGAAATAAATGTTTCTGTTCGAGACACTCCGTCAATCGATTGGATTTGATGATTGAGCAGTTGCATCAAATGTTCGTTGTCTCGACAAATAATCTTAATCAATATTGACCAATTGCCCGTGGTATAATGACATTCCAATACTTCGGGTATTTTCTTAAGTTGACGCACCGCATCCGGATTGCTGCTGGCTTTATCCAAAAAAATACCTACGTAAGCAAGGGTGCTGTATCCCAAAACCTTGGTGCTTAGTATCAAACGTGAACCCTTGACAAGACCACTGGCTTCAAGTTTTCGCAACCGCTGATGAATGGCCGCTCCGGACACATTCATTTTTCGCGCTATTTCCAAAATAGGTTTTCGCGCATCTTCGGTCAGACTTCTCAGGATTTCTTTGTCGATTCCGTCAATGACCAATTGCTGATTTTCAAATTTCAAACCACTAAATATTTTAAATTGAAATCAAATCTACACTAAATTTTTAAAATCTGTTATCAAACGGGTAAAATCTTATCGGGATTATAACCAAAATACGGCATTTGCTTTTCAATAAACCGAATGCCATGTTGTTCCAATTCAGTGAGAATTGGCTCATAAACTTCAGAATCTATCGGCAATTGTACGCCCGGTTTTTTGATGTTTCCTTTTAAAATTTGCAGTGCAGCAATGGCAACCGGAAGACCAACCGTTTTTGCCATCGCGGTATGGGTTTGGTTTTCACCAATTACAACCAATGAAGCATCTATCTGTCTTTGATGTCCATCCTGCACATAACCAAATTTATGATACATCACCAGCATATCTTTGTCATCGGGCTTCAAAGCCCAACTTTGAGAAAGTATTTTTTCCAAGGCTTGCGCGGGTGTGGCATTTTTGATGCCGATTTTTTTATCGTTGTTGAATAAATCCAATTCCAACAGTTTGTCCCAGACCACGTCGTCTTGTTCTATTCTGAGTAAGTATCTTATTTTCAGTTCAACGGAATCGTTTGGATTGTAGGGTAAAAATGAATTGGTAAATTCACGGTAACTCATGTTTTCTGTGTTTTCCATCGGGTAGGAATCATCGGTCATACCGAGCATCACAAATAGCTGCCAAGCCCGAGAAAACCCGACCCGCCGGATGGTTCCTCGATAAAGTGTCAGTACATCATCCAACCCATATATGCTTCTGTATTTGAGCGAATCGCGATTGGCATAGGCTTCAAATTTTCCAAAACCTTGAATTTCCAAAAACTCGGTCCGCCGGAAAAGTTGATGATAGGGAATGTATTTGTAAGTCCCCTCTTGAATAAATTTTGCAGCTCCACCTTGCCCGGCCAAAACGACATTGCGCGGATTCCATGTGAATTTATAGTTCCAGAGATTGCTATCGCTTTCCGGCGCAACCAGTCCGCCGGTAAACGATTCGAAAAGTACCATTTTACCGCCCGATTTTCTGATTTGGTTGATGACTTTCATGGCACTCATGTGGTCGATTCCCGGATCCACACCAATTTCATTCATAAAAACCAAGCCTGCTTTTTTAACTTCCTCGTCCAAAGCCTTCATTTCATCGCTGACATAGGAAGCCGTTACCAAGTGCTTTTTTAGCTTTAAACAATCTTTGGCGATTTCAACGTGAAACCTGGCTGGTAACATCGAGATGACCAAATCAGTTTCCGTAATGTGCTGTTGTCTGTCTTGCGGATTCAGGCAATCAAAAACTACCGCTTTGGCATTTGAATAGCCTTGAATCAGTCTGTTGGCAAAATCGAGCGATAAATCACCGATGGTTATAAAGAGGTGTTCGGTTTGCGATTTTTGCAACAAATAGTCTATCAAATAAGCTGTTGATTTACCCGCACCGACAATCAATATTTTTTTCATTTTTTGAGTTTTAAAACCTTAAAAAACACTTACCTTTTCCATATATTCGAATACGCTTTGCCACACATGATAAACAGACGGCTTTCTCTCGAATAATATCACACGAATGTATGAAAATGTTATATTTATAAAAACAAAATAACTGAAAATGAAAAAAAATATTTTGATTACCGCAGCTTTACTGGGTCTCACTGCAATTGTATTGGGAGCTTTTGCAGCACACGGGCTGAAAAGTTTGATTTCGGAGACGAGTATTACCACTTTTGAAACCGGCGTGCGATTCCAAATGTATCATGCATTGTTTTTGCTGTTCATCGGCCAAACGACCGTTCTATCCGCAAAATCACAAAAATTGATTTTCCTGCTGACTTTGATTGGTGTAGTTTGCTTTTCGGGATCTATCTATTTATTGGCAACCAATGAATTGACAGCCTTCGACTTTAAGAGAATTGCTTTGGTTACGCCTTTGGGCGGCACACTGCTCATTGCAGCTTGGGCGAGTATGTTGGTTGGGATTGTAAAAACAAAGCATGTCTAACAAAAAAAACCCGCCCAGGCATTTGCCTAGCGGGTTTTATAGAATATCAGTTTTGATGATTAAGCTTGGAAAGGCTCGACAGACACAAATGATTTGTCTCCTCTTTTCTTTTCAAACTTAACAAGACCGTCAACTTTTGCATGTAGGGTGTGGTCTTTTCCCATGTAAACATTTTCGCCGGGGTTGTGTTTCGTACCGCGTTGTCTGATGATAATGTTACCGGCTGCGACCGCTTGTCCACCGAATATTTTTACACCCAGTCGTTTTGACTCGGATTCTCTACCGTTCTTGGAACTACCTACGCCTTTCTTGTGTGCCATTGTATGAAGGTTTTAGTGTTTATAAATTATTTTTGAAGACCACCGTTAAGTTCGTCTTGCAGTTTTTTCAATGCATCCCATTCTCCGGCAGCTGCCAATGTGGCTTGTTGTGGCCATGTAGATGGATTTTTAGAAGCATACGTTCCACCGGCTGCAGCAAGAATTTCACTTAACTTCTCTACTGAAGTTTTAGACAAGGCTTCAAAAGTAGTTATGCCGTTTTCTTGAAAAATAGCAGCTATTTTAGGGCCAATTCCTTCCACTTTTCTCAAATCATCTGCTTCAGCTTTTTTTGCTTTGGCTTTTTCAGGTTTTGCTTCGGTTGGTTTAACCGCAGTTTTTTCGACTGTTTTTTTGGAACCGGAGGCAAGAATGTTCTCAATAATCAGCTCAGTAAAAGACTGTCTGTGACCATTTTTAACTCGGTAACCTTTTCTTCGTTTCTTTTTGAAAACGATCACTTTATCACCTTTGAGGTGTTTAAGGATTTTGGCTTCCACAGAAGCTCCTTCTATAGCCGGGGCGCCAAGGGTGATTGTACCATTTTGGTCAAGTAAAAGCACACTGTCAAACGACACTGCCGATCCTTCTTCCTGAGCCAAACGGTGTACAAACACTTTCTGGTCTTTGCTAACTTTGAATTGTTGCCCTGCTATCTCTACGATTGCGTACATAGCGGTTTTGGATTAATGTTTATTAAAAAATGGTTGCAAATATAATACTTAATACCTTATCATCCAACAATAAAAAAAAGTTGTTGCAAAACACAACAACTCTCGATTTTAGTATCAAAAAGTAATGTCTTCCAAATTATTTTTTCTCGGAAATATTCCAGGTTTTTTTAAACAATTGCATGAATGCCAATGTCAGAACCAAGGTTGAAGCAAAACCTTCTACCAACAATACAAACATCAAAATGCCGGCTCCGTTTTCATAATCGGACTTCCATGCACTCATAATCACATCGACAAAATCGGGATTGATGTGAAACATATAAATTCCCATAAACAAGGTAAAAAGAATCGTTGCTAAAAAACCGGATTTTATTCCTATTTTAAATCCTTCAAAATAGGTAAATCCTTCCACGTCTCTAATCTTGTATGCTTTGATAGACGAATAAAGCCCATAAGACATGATAGCTCCATTAAACAATCGCATCCAAGGGTTTTCGTGCAAGCCGAAAAGTTTGACAATCAAGAAATAAGCAATAAGCGTGATGGCAATGTTGAATCCGTATTTGAGTGGCACGGTGGTTTCTTTCTTCATAATTGGGCTGTGTTTTTGGTTAATTTGTGTTAAATATCAGAAATTATTTGATACAAAAATATTTTTTTAAGGTTAAATTAATTCTAATCTCAAAAATTTCTAAACAGTTATTCGCTATTTTTGTAGCAATGGTTGGTCAAAACAGACAAATCGATTAGTCGAATTAATTACTAATAAATTAACAAATGTTATGAAAAAAATTGTATTAGCTTTAACTTTAATGCTTTGCGGGTTGACTTTCTACGCCCAGCAAGTAAAATTTGAAGAATATGACTTGCCCAACGGGCTTCATGTTATTTTGCACCAAGACAATTCCGCGCCGGTAGTTGCCACTACGGTGATGTATCATGTAGGTGCGAAAGATGAAAATCCGGATCGAACGGGGTTTGCTCACTTTTTCGAGCATTTGCTCTTTGAAGGGACCGAAAACATTGGTCGTGGTGAATGGTTTAAGATTGTTTCAAACAATGGCGGACAAAACAACGCGACAACCTCTGATGACAGGACGTATTATTACGAAGTGTTTCCTTCCAACAATTTAGAACTCGGTCTTTGGATGGAATCTGAACGGATGTTGCATCCCATCATCAACCAAATTGGTGTGGACACGCAAAACGAAGTCGTCAAAGAAGAAAAAAGATTGCGCGTGGATAATCAGCCTTACGGCAAAATACTGGAAGTCGTCAAAAAAGATATTTTCAAAAAACATCCGTACCGATGGACAACCATTGGCTCAATGGATCATTTAGATGCAGCTACTTTGGATGAATTTTTGGCTTTCAACAAGAAATATTATGTGCCCAACAATGCAACCTTGGTTGTTGCAGGAAACATCGAAGTTGACAAAACCAAAAAAATGATTGCAGACTATTTCGGAAGCATCCCGCAAGGTGAGAAAATTGTTAAGAATTTCCCGACCGAGGATCCAATTACCCAAACCATCAACAGCAAAGCCACCGACCCGAATATTCAAATTCCGGCAATTATAACCGCATACCGAACACCCTCTTTCAAAACGCGAGATGCGCGTGTACTCGACATGATTTCAACCTATTTGAGCGACGGGAAAAGCTCTGTACTCTACAAAAAATTGGTTGACGAAAAGAAGATGGCACTACAAGTTTTAGCCATCAATCTAAGTCAAGAGGATTATAGTACTTACATTGTATTTGGTCTTCCGATGGGTGGAACAACGCTTGATCAAATAGTCACCGAAATTGATGTGGAAATTCAAAAAATACAAACCGATTTAATTTCAGAAAAAGACTATCAAAAGCTTCAAAATAAATTTGAAAATCAATTTGTCAATTCCAACGCAAGTATTGCCGGAATTGCCGGTAATTTGGCTACATTTCACATGCTCTACGGAGACACCAACCTAATCAATACCGAAATTGAGATTTATAGATCCATCACCCGAGAAGAAATCAGAGACATTGCAAAAAAATACCTCAATGCCAATCAACGCCTTGTCTTGGAATACCTTCCGGAAAGTAAATAACCAACTGTTTAATTATCAATGCTTATTCAAATTTTAAGCAAATTTAAAATTCAAAAAAATGAAAACTAAATTCTTTATACCGCTTCTTTTGCTTTTCATCGGATTGACTGTAAATGCACAGATTGACCGAAGCAAACAACCCAAACCGGGACCGGCTCCAGAAATTAATTTGGGGATTCCGCAAACATTTAAGCTGAACAACGGGCTAAAAGTACTCGTGGTCGAAAACCACAAACTTCCCAGAGTCAACATCAGCTTGACTCTTGATAATGCGCCCAATTTGGAAGGCACAAAAGCCGGCGTTTCAGATGTTTTCGCCGGAATGATTGGCAACGGAACCACGTCCATTTCAAAAGATGCATACAATGAAGAAGTGGATTTCTTGGGAGCATCCATCAATTTTTCAGGCTCCGGAGCTTTTGCCAATACTTTATCAAAATACTTTCCGAGGGTGTTGACGCTCATGGCTGATGGCACACTTAATCCACTACTGACAGAAGAGGAATTCCAGAAAGAAAAAGACAAAATGATTGAAGGTCTCAAGACAGATGAAAAAAGTGTAACGGCCGCCGCAAGACGTGTAGAAGCCGCATTGGCTTACGGAAATACACATCCGTATGGCGAATTTGTTACCGAAGAAACCGTGAAAAACATCACCTTACAAGACATTCAAACTTTTTATCAAAACTTCTTCGTTCCTGAAAATGCGTATCTGGCCATCGTCGGTGATGTTAAATTTGAGGATGTTAAAAAATTGGTTGAATCAAACTTTTCTTCATGGAAAATAGCTGTCGCACCAAATGTTTCTTATACCATTCCAAAAGACGTTCAATACACCCAAATCAATTTTGTGGATATGCCCAATGCGGTTCAGTCTGAAATTGCAGTCGAAAACCTAATCAAAGTAAAACTTTCAGATCCGGATTACTTCCCTTTATTGATTGCCAACAACATTCTTGGCGGAGGTGCCAATGCGCGATTGTTTCTCAACTTAAGAGAGGACAAAGGTTTCACTTACGGCGCTTATTCTCGCGTGGGCAACGACAAACGATATCCGGTTCGTTTTGTCGCTTCTGCAAGTGTCAGAAATGCCGTAACAGACAGTTCTGTCGTTGAATTCATCAAAGAAATCAAAAAAATACGCGATGAAAAAGTAACCGCCGATGATTTGAAAAGTGCCAAAGCAGAATATGCCGGTTCTTTCGTGATGTCACTTGAGAATCCACAAACGCAAGCTCGTTTTGCGCTCAATATATTAACTGAAAAATTGCCCCAAAACTTTTACGAAACTTATCTGGCTAACATAAATGCAGTTACCGTCGAAGACGTGCAGCGCGTGGCAAAAAAATATTTTCAAGCCGACCATTTGCGTATTGTCATTACCGGCAAAGCAAGTGAGGTCTTGCCCGGATTGCAAGCATTAAATATTCCTATTTTCTATTTTGATAAATATGCAACCCCAACGGAAAATCCGCTTACTAAAAAAACGGAAAGCATCAATGTCAGCACAGACAAAATTCTTGAAAACTATTTTAAAGCCATCGGAGGAAGAGAGAAAGCAGTTGCCGTAAAAACCATCTACAAAAAAGGAAGTGCTGTAGGGGTGGCTCCATTCACAATCTTGTTTGATGTCAGAAGTATGACGCCAAACAAAGAAGTTCAAACGCTTTCTGCTGATGGGATGGGAACTTTACAAAAAGTTTCTTTCAACGGCGAAAGTGGCTACCAAGAAGCGCAAGGTCAGAAAAAAGTTTTGGAAGGAGACGAACTCGCCAAGCAAAAAGCAAGCCGCCCGATTTTTCCGGAATTGTTCTTCAATACAGAAGGCTATAAGCTCTCTGTAGAAGGTTTAGAAAAATTAGATGTGGGCGATGCTTATAAAGTTAAAGTAACTTCGCCTGATGGCAAAGACTCCTATCGATATTACGGCAAAGAATCCGGATTGCTTTTGCAAACGGAAGAAACGATGGAAATGCAGGGCATGAGTTTATCGCAAATTGAAGAATTGTCGGATTACAAAGAAGTGAATGGAGTGAAAATACCTTTTGTCTCGACTTCGACCATCGGGCCTCAAAAAATCAAAGTGATTTTTTCCGAAATTAAAATCAACGAAGGCGTAAGCGAAGCTGATTTTAATTAATTCGTAACTATTCAGTCTAATGAAAAATCGATACAAATTTCGTCTGTTCGAGTGTTTTATTGAAAAATGCGACCGCTTTTTTTAATAAAACGTATCGAGAACTATACAATTACAAGCTTCTCGATACAATTTTTAATAGTAAAGCTGTCGCATTACTATTAAAAACCACTCGAAGTGGCGGTTAAAACGAAATTCATTTGAATCGCTGAACAGTTTTACATTAATTCAAGGCTTAAATTTTCTCAACTGCCCGTTTCAATAACCGATTCGGGCAGTTTTTTTTTGTGGGTTAGATAAACCCCAACCAATACAATCAATCCACCCAAAATCTGATAAACACTCAATTTTTCTCCATCCAAACTCCCCAACAATACCGAAACAATCGGCATCAGATAGGTGACGGAAGATGAAAAAATAGGCGATGAAACCTGAATCAATCGGTTGAATAAAATCTTGCCGATTCCCGTTCCCACGATGGCTAAAAAAGTAATTGCAAGCAGCGATTTGCCCATTTGCGGAGTCGTCCAATCAGTCTGAAAAAAATCGGAAAAAAGCAATATAACTCCAGTCGGGAGTATCAAAAAAATGAAATTCCAAGTAGCCAAAGCGATTGGGTCTAAATCAAATAAATATTTCTTAATGATGTTGAAGTCGGCCGCATAACAAGCCGACGCAACTACAATGAAAAAGGAAAATTCCAATTGCCCTGCATCCGTCAGATCGCTTCCGGAAAGAATCAGGATGGTTGCGCCGATTAATCCCACAAAAACGCCCCAAAGTTGCCGCTTTTGAAAACCCATTCCAAAGACAAAAACACCTAAAAGCAAAGTGTTCAACGGTGTCATCGAATTGAGAATCGACGCAATTGAACTGTTGATTTTTGTCTGTGCGAACGCAAACAAAAAAGTCGGGATAAACACGCCAATAAAGGAAGAAAGCAAAACGTATTTTATATGTCTTTTTTTTAGATGATGTATCCTGCCGATGCCGACAATCAACAAAAAAGCTGCTGAAATCAATATTCGCAATGCCCCAAGTTGCAAAGGTGTCAAGGCAAGTAGGCCTTTTTTAATCAGAATAAAAGAACTTCCCCAAACCAATGACAAGAAAATAAGGACAATCCATTTTGATGCAGGTTTGTTCATTTCGTTTTTTTGGCAAAAGTCGTCTTTTTCACTCAAAAGTAATAACCCTGAACATTATTTTTCATATCAAAAAATACCGGTAAAAATCCTTAGCCCTCTAGCAACTCACTTTTTTTTCAGTCGTCAACCACCTAATTACTTTCCAAATTGATTTTCTAAAAAATAAAGCTAAATTTGTAAAAACCGCGTGGGCATGAAACCATTGTTTTTTATGTTAACTATACTTGTGACAGCCGGATGCAAAGACATCCCTTCCGAAGGTATTGATTATCTACCTGAGCTTGCCCATATTACTTCGAAAACTGTTGACAAGGCGATTATTTACGAGGTCAATATCAGGCAATATTCATCCGAAGGAACCTTTAATTCCTTTACAAAAAACATCCCGGAACTTAAAAAATTGGGCGTAGATATTATCTGGCTCATGCCCATACATCCCATATCTGTTAAAAACAGAAAAGGCAAACTTGGTAGTCCATATTCCGTTGATGACTTCAGAATGACAAATCCCGATTTTGGCACAGCGGAAGATTTGGATTTTTTGATAGAAACCGCTCATGCAAATGGCATGTATGTAATTACAGATTGGATTAGCAACCAAACCGGCTGGAATCATCGATGGATAACCGAACACCCGGAATATTATGTTCGCAACGAAAAAGGGGAAATACTGGATCCATCTAATTCAAAAACAGGTGAGACTTGGGGATGGACGGATGTAGCCGAACTCAATTACGACAATCCCGAAATGAAAGCGGAGATGATTCAAGAAATGCTTTATTGGGTCAGAACGCATAGAATTGATGGTTACAGATTAGATGCTGCCCAAGAAATACCTGATAATTTTTGGAATGAAGCATTCGACAGTATCAAAAAAATAAAACCAGATTTTCTGTTTATAGAAACCGAAAAATCAGATGTTATCCATCAAATAACTGACCTGAATTATGATTATCTCGCACAACAATTGATGAATGGCATTGCAATTGGCAGGAACACTGTTGCGGATTGGGATTCCTATTTTGAACATAAAAAAACATCCAACTCTAAAAAAATAGTCATCAATTCCACCTCAAATCACGATGAAAACGCATGGAACGGAACGGTCTATGAAAGGTTAGGCGATGCCGCCGAAACATTTACCGTACTGACCTATTTAATGCCGGGCGTACCACTTATTTACAACGGGCAAGAGTATGACAACAAAAAAAGATTGCCTTTTTTTGACAAAGATTCCATCAATCATACCAAAGGAACCTATTTTGGGCTCTATGAAAAACTGGGTAGGCTCAAAAAAAACCACCCTGCTCTCAGTGCGTGTATTGATGTGGGCTCTTATGGTCGAATCCGAACTTCAAACGACCAAAGATTGCTTGCTTTTTGGCGAGCAAACAATAACGATTCCATATTATTTGTAGCCAATTTGAAAAACCTTACCAACAAATTCAATCTACCAATAAGTGGAATCTACAAAGACTATTTTTCCGGGAAAATCATCTCGATCACTACTGAAACCACTTTTGACTTCAAGCCTTGGGAGTACAAAGTTTTGATCAAGCAATAATCGATTGTTTACTTCATGTCTGAAAAATCTACTCCCAATTATTTTTTTGATGTTATAATCATAGGTGGCGGAGCGGCGGGATTTTTTGCGGCTGCTCAACTGAAGGAATTGGATCCAAAAGCTACCATCGGCATATTGGAACGGGGCATGGAAGTCATGCAGAAAATAAAAGTTTCGGGTGGCGGTAGATGCAATGTTACCCATGCTTGTTTTGATCCAAAGGAATTGGTCAAATACTACCCGAGAGGTTCAAAGGAATTGTTAGGCGCTTTTTATCGCTTCAATCCGAAAGACACCATGGCATGGTTTGAGCGACGAGGTGTGAAACTAAAAACCGAATCCGACGGGCGAGTTTTCCCGGTATCAGATAATTCCCAATCCATCATCCATTGTCTGCTGCAGCAAACCGAAGAGAAAGGCGTTTCCGTTCTAAAAGGGCAGGCTGTCAAATCGATAGCTACCACCGATTCCGGTTGGGAAATCCAAACCAAAACACATCTATTTAAATCTCTAAAACTCATTGTTGCCACCGGAAGCAATACACAAATTTGGCAGTTGCTGAGTGATTTGGGACATCAAGTCGTGACACCCGTTCCCTCCTTGTTTACATTCAACATTAAAGACGCGAGAATTGAGGGATTGGCAGGCATTTCTGCTTTGGTGAATGTTGCTGTCGAGAAAGAAAAACTAAGTACAAAAGGTGCTTTGCTTATCACGCATTGGGGGATGAGCGGTCCGGCAGTTTTAAAATTGTCCGCTTGGGGTGCAAGAATTCTTTTTGAAAAAAACTACCAGTTCAGTATCGTTGTCAATTGGTTACAAGACACCACTTTCAATGAATCAATTGAAATCCTGAAAAACCTCAAACTAAATCAACCTAAAAAAACCATCGGAGGCAAATCTCCTTTTGATTTTCCCAATCGGTTGTGGGATCGTTTGGTTATTGCTGCAAATATCAATCTTGAAACACGTTGGGCAGACCTTTTGCGTGTTCAACTTCAAAATCTAGCAGAACAATTAACCCAAAGCCGTTTTGAAGTGAATGGTAAAAGCGCTTTTAAAGAGGAGTTTGTCACTGCGGGCGGCGTTGACTTAAAAGAAATAGATTGTAAAACTTTTGAAAGCAGACTTCATAAAAATCTTTACATCATCGGAGAATCGCTCAACATCGATGCCGTCACCGGAGGATTCAATTTTCAGAATGCTTGGACCGGCGCAACTTTGGCGGCACAAGCAATTTGCAGCCCTGCGAAAGTACCAAACAAAAAACTTCCTGATAACGCAAACCTCACAGGTTTTTGATCCCGAAGCCTCGGGACTGTGAGGTTTGCGAATAATAAAAACGGTACAAATATTTTTTGATTTACAGAATCAGCATGGCATCGCCATACGAATAAAATCGGTATTTTTCTTTGATGGCTTCTTCATACGCCTTTTTGAGGAAATCATGTCCTGCAAAGGCAGAAGTCATCATCAACAAAGTCGATTTTGGCATGTGAAAATTGGTAACCATCGCATTGGGAATACTGAAATCGTATGGTGGAAAAATAAATTTATTAGTCCATCCTTGATATGGATTCAACAACCGATTGGAAGAAACGGAGGTTTCCAACGCTCGAACTACCGTTGTCCCAACTGCGCAAACACGTTTTTTGTTGGCCAATGCATGGTTGATAACATCCGCAGTTTCTTGGGTGATAATGGCATCTTCCGAATCCATTTTGTGTTTCGACAAATCCTCCACTTCTACCGGATTGAAAGTTCCCAAGCCTACATGCAAAGTCACTTCGGGAAAATGGATTCCTTTAATTTCGAGCCTCTTCAACAATTGTTTTGAAAAATGCAATCCGGCTGTCGGTGCCGCAACTGCTCCTTCATGTTTTGCATAAATGGTTTGATATCTTTCGGCATCTTCTGCTTCTACTTCTCTTTTGATGTATTTAGGCAAGGGTGTTTCCCCCAAATCATTCAATGCTTTTCGGAATGATTCATAAGGCCCGTCATACAAGAAACGCAAGGTGCGTCCACGGGAAGTGGTGTTGTCAATAACTTCTGCAACCACATCTTCTGCTTCGCCAAAATAAAGTTTGTTGCCAATCCTAATTTTTCTGGCCGGATCAACCAACACATCCCAAAGACGTTGCTCTTGGTTGAGCTCGCGAAGTAAAAACACTTCAATCCGCGCACCGGTTTTCTCTTTGTTGCCAAAAAGTCTGGCGGGAAAAACTTTGGTATTGTTTAAAACCATCACATCTCCCTCTTCAAAATAATTAATTACATCTTTAAACAGTTTATGCTCAATTGTTTTGGTCTTGCGATCAAGTACCATCAAACGAGACTCATCTCTGTTTTCAGCCGGTCTTTCGGCCAATAACTCTTCCGGTAAATTAAAATTAAAATGGGATAGTTTCATCTGTTCTTTTTAATTGTTTTTTATTGGTCAAATGCCTGCTTTGTCGGCAGACGGGGAATTCACCATCGAAAATTTCGGATAGTATCAACTTAATTGTTATGGCTCATTTCATGGGTGATTTCTGATTTTAAAAGGGTCATAGTTTACCCTCTAATTTCGAGCGGCAAATATACGACTGCCAAGTAGGCGATGTCAAGTAAATGTCTGTTTATTTTGAGAAATAGATTTTTAACCTGTAACATATAGGGATTTTACCAGATCAAAAGAAATTATTGAAACAAAGCAATCATGGTCTGACTCCACCAAAAGACTATATGAACAAAAAATGGAACGGTGGTTGAGCTCTGAAGCGTCGGGATCGAAACCACCGGGTTTTGCTTGAACTTGTAGAGGGCAAATTCAAAGAACCGCTTTCGCAACGGATTGGATGTTATCGGATTTTCCCATGGAATAGTAGTGCAAAACCGGCACACCGGCGGCTATCAACTCTTTACTTTGTGCGACACACCAATCCACGCCCAATTGACGTACTGCCTTGTCGTCTTTGCAGCGCACCACTTCCATCACCAAGTCATCGGGTAAATCCACTTTAAATCGGTGCGGAATCATATTGAGTTGTTTTTTTGTCGCCAAGGGTTTTAAACCGGGTATAATCGGAACATCAATTCCTTCCTTCCTGCATCTCTCGACAAAATCGAAGTATTTCTTATTGTCAAAAAACATTTGGGTGATGATGTAATGCGCTCCGTTTTTAATTTTTTTCTTCAGAAAATGAAAATCGCTTTCCAAACTCGGTGCTTCCATGTGCTTTTCGGGATAGCCGGCAACGCCGATACAAAAATCTGTTTGTGCAGAATTTTCAAGTGAATCATCCAAGTATTTCCCTCGATTCATCGCCACGATTTGTTTCACCAACTCTTCGGCATAGGCGTGTCCCTCCTTTTCCGGTTTGAAATAGGTTTCGCTTTTCACCGCATCGCCGCGCAAGGCCACCACGTTATCGATTCCCAAAAACCCAAGGTCTATCAGCAGGTTTTCTGTATCTTCTTTTGTAAATCCGCCACATAAAATATGAGGTACCGCGTCAATTTCATAACGGTTTTGGATAGCCGCGCAAATACCCACCGTTCCGGGACGTTTTCGAACGACTTTCTTTTCGAGCAATCCGTTCGGCAACTCGTTAAAATCGTACTCCTCTCGGTGATAGGTTACATCTATAAAAGGTGGTTTGAACTCCATCAAAGGATCGATGTGGTCAAAAATAGACTGAATGGTTTGCCCTTTCAAGGGTGGTAAAATCTCAAACGAAAAGAGTGTTTTACCATTCGCCGATTCGATGTGCTCTGTAACTTTCATAGGGTGTGCGTCAATATTTTTAACTTAATTAAATCTCACAGTCCCGAAGTCTCGGGATTAAAAACCTGTGTGGTTTTGATTTGGCAAAACTATTCTGCCAGATTGGGTTGCAACCACCTAAAAGCATCTTCTACTTTCATGCCTTTTCGCTTGGCGTAATCCAATACCTGGTCTTGTTTTATTTTTCCCAATCCGAAATATTTTGATTCCGGATGCGAAAAATAAGCTCCGGATACCGATGATGCCGGCCACATGGCCAAACTTTCTGTCAGTTTTACACCGATTCGTTTTTCAACGTCCAACAACTTCCAAATGGTTCGTTTTTCGTTGTGATCCGGACAAGCGGGATAACCCGGTGCAGGGCGTATTCCGACGTATTTTTCCTTGATTAGTTCTTCGTTGGTTAAGGATTCGTTTTGTTGATATCCCCAAAAAGCTGTCCGTACTTTCAAGTGCAAATATTCCGCAAAAGCCTCCGCCAACCGATCAGACAAGGCTTTGGCTAAAATCGAATTGTAATCGTCTAAAGCAGCTTTGTACGCATCCGCAATTGCATCGGTTTCAAAACCTGCCGTCACACAAAAAAATCCGAGGTAATCTTTCTTGCCCTCTTCTTTGGGAATGATAAAATCTGCCAAAGCGATGTTGGGAGCGCCAGCTGTTTTTTCACTCTGCTGACGAAGCGTTCGGACAGTTTCTAACATTTGTCCGTTCGTATCATAAATTTCAACATCATCATCTGCTACCTGATTGGCAGCAAAAAGCCCGTACACGCCTTTGGGTTTCAAACTGTTATTTTTAACCCAATCACTTAGCAGCTGTTTTGCGTCGTCAAACAAGGATTTTGCTTGCTCGCCAACCACCGCATCGGTCAGAATCAACGGATATCTTCCGTGCAATTCCCAAGACTGAAAAAAGGGAGTCCAATCGATAAAAGCTAAGAGTTTTTCAATCGATACTTCGATTTCTTGAACGCCGAGAAAATTGGGTTTCACCGGTTCGTAATTATCCCAATCAAGGGAAAGTTTATTGACCCTTGCTTGCTTTATCGTCAAATATTTTTTTTCTTTTTTTCGACCCAGATAATCCGATGACAACTTGCTGTATTCTTCTCGAATGGCTTTGCTGTATGGTTCATAGGTGTCTTTTCCCAACAGATTACCCGCAACGGTGACAGCGCGCGAAGCATCGTTCACATGAACAACCGCGTGGTCGTATTCCGGCGCAATTTTTACGGCCGTATGCAAACGTGAAGTAGTTGCGCCTCCAATGAGCAAGGGAATCTTCAGTCCCTGTCTTTTCATCTCCTGTGCCAAATAGGTCATCTCATCGAGGGAAGGAGTAATCAGTCCGCTGAGTCCGATTAAATCGACTTCTTCTTTGCGTGCCGTTTCGATGATTTTCTCCGGCGGAACCATCACACCCAAGTCGATTACTTCATAATTATTGCATCCCAAAACGACTCCCACTATGTTCTTACCAATATCGTGTACGTCTCCTTTGACCGTTGCCATCAAAATCTTGCCTGCATTTTTAGATTGCTTTCCTTCCTGCGGGAATTCAAGCTTGGCGGCTTCGATAAATGGAAGTAAATGCGCTACTGCCTTTTTCATTACTCGGGCTGATTTAACCACTTGCGGAAGAAACATTTTCCCCGAGCCAAACAAATCACCGACCACGTTCATCCCGTTCATTAAATAGACTTCGATGACTTCCAACGGTCGCTTACAAATCAAGCGAGCTTCTTCAACGTCGAGTTCTACAAACTCATCCAAACCTTTCACCAACGAATGCGTGATGCGCTCTTGCAAAGGAAGTGACCGCCATTCCGAAATCGCTTTTTCAGTTTTTTTGCCATCGCCTTTAAATTCATCTGCAAAAGTCAGCAACCTTTCGGTGGCATCTTCACGACGATCGAGCAAGACATCTTCAACAAGTTCGAGCAATTCTTTTGGAATTTCATCATAAACTTCCAGCATTTCCGGATTTACGATGCCCATATTCATCCCATGTTGTATCGCATGATAGAGAAAAGCCGCGTGCATGGCTTCCCTTACGGCATTGTTGCCTCTAAACGAAAAAGAAACATTGCTTACGCCTCCGCTCACATTGGCACAGGGGAGATTTTTGCGAATCCACTGGGCTGCCAAGAAAAAATCGAGTGCGTTGCGTCGATGTTCTTCCATACCGGTGGCTACGGGAAAAATATTGGGATCAAAAATGATGTCCTGGGGTGGAAATTTTACTCGATCTACCAAAATGTCATACGAGCGTTGACAGATTTCGATTCTTCTTTTCAGCGTATCTGCCTGCCCGTCTTCGTCAAAAGCCATGACGATGATGGCAGCTCCGTATTTCATGATGCGTTTGGCGCGTTCAATAAAAATCGCTTCCCCTTCTTTAAGGCTGATTGAGTTGACCACACATTTACCCTGTACAACCTTGAGTCCGGCTTCGATGATTTCCCATTTCGAGCTGTCAATCATAATCGGGATACGGGAAATATCGGGTTCGGAAGCAATCAGGTTGAGAAACTTCGTCATGGCCTGAACGCCATCCAACAAAGCTTCATCCATGTTGACATCTAATATTTGCGCACCACCTTCTACTTGCGCACGTGCCACTTCGATTGCTTCCCGATAGTTATCTTCTTTAATCAGCCGAAGAAATTTTTTGGAGCCGGTCACGTTGGTTCTTTCGCCTACGTTGACAAAATTCGATTCAGGCATCAACACAAAAGGCTCTAAGCCGGAAAGCGTCAAATATCGGTTACAATCAGATTCTTTCATGAACGGTATGGGCTTTTCGGGGTTGGTAGTTTTTTACGAGATCGGCAATCAACCGGATGTGCTCGGGCGTAGTACCGCAGCAACCACCAACAATGTTTACCAAATTTTCGTCCAAATATTCTTTGAGCAAAGCCTGCATTTGTGCGGGCGATTGGTCGTAATGCCCGAATGGATTGGGCAAGCCGGCGTTTGGGTAAACCGAGACAAACAAATCGGTTGCACGGGACAGTCGCTGCACGTACGGACGAAGTTGTTCTGCTCCCAAAGCGCAATTGAAACCGACACTCAAGAGCGGAATATGCAAAATAGAAATCAGAAAGGCTTCCACCGTCTGACCCGAAAGCGTTCGCCCGGAAGCGTCTGTAATCGTTCCGCTCATCATTGCCGGTATGTCTATGTTTCGTTGTTCCTTTACTTCAGCAATTGCAAAAAGTGCTGCTTTGGCATTGAGCGTATCAAAAATAGTTTCTACCAATAAAATATCGGCACCTCCATCGATGAGTGCTTCCACCTGTTGTTGATAAGCGATTCTTAATTCATCAAACTTTACCGCTCGAAAGGCGGGGTCGTTCACATCCGGCGACATGCTGGCGGTTTTGTTGGTCGGTCCGATGGCACCGGCTACGAATCGAGGTTTGTCTGGTTGTTTTTGGTTGAATTCATCTGCCGCTTGTCGCGCCAATCGAGCCGATTCGAAGTTGAGTTCATAAACCAAATGTTCCATGCCATAATCGGCCATGGCGATGGTAGTTCCAGAAAAGGTATTGGTCTCGATGATATCTGCACCCGCTTCGAGATATTTTCTGTGAATATCTAAAATAGCTTGTGGTTGTGTAAGCGACAGCAAATCGTTGTTTCCTTTGAGGAGTTTAGGGAAATCTTTAAATCGAGTCCCGCGAAAATCTTCTTCCGTAAATTGATACGCTTGAATCATGGTTCCCATGGCTCCATCCAATACCAAGATTCTTTCCGCTAAGAGCGATGAAATTTTTTTTGACAACATAAAATATTCTATTCTTTTATAAATTAGAATACGTCAAAATGAAAACAGTAACAAGAAAGTGTGGAAGATAAATTGAAAATACACAGTCATCTTTCCGAAGCAATCACTTCAGTAGAATGTAGCACCTTCTCTGCAAATCGCAGAGGGTTGCTAAGGTTTCACAGGGTCTAATCCCTCAACCTTTCTTGATAACGTATCACAAAACGCATGAACTTGGGTGCAAAGGTAACACAATTGAACAATGAAAAACAAGTCATAAACAGACATGTCCTAAAACAACTGATGAAAAACGTTCAGTTTATCGAGATAAACTAAAGATTTCACAAATGCGATTGCAATTGTTATCTAAACAGTCCGCTTGCAAATTAATTTATTTAAAAATGAGTTGGAAAATTCATTTTGGCACCAAAAAGATTCCCCCATCAATCAAATGTGCAACTTCGGAACGATTTCTTTTGATGTTTTCCAAATGGTTTAAAATTTTCTTACAAAAATCCGTTTCATTGGATAAACTTGCGAGTTCATACAACTCAACCGACAGCAACCAATCGCTTGGGTGATGTGTTACGATTTCGGCAAAGATTTTTTGCAGCGATATGGTTTTATTTTTTCCCTCTCTGTAGTCTCTGACTTGTCGGTATAATTTTTCCAAAGCAGATTTTTCAGCAGATTTTTGGTGTTTAGTGGTTGACTCCTGAGGAATTTTCATCAATTGCTCGAAACTTTTCGTGTCTGCCGGACCGCTGAATGCGGAGATGATCTCTTTGCCGACAGCCATGTCATACACACCCCAATCGGGTTTGAAAAGCGTTTGGTTTTGATAGGTGACAGTACAATTTTTAAAACTGATGAGAATGATTTTTCCTTGTAAATTCCGAGTGCCGGTAATGATTACTCCGGACACTTTGATGCCACCTTCAAAGTCTAAAGTCACACATTCGCCCTCATATATATCATACGCCCGCAAATCGCGCGGACTCATGTCTTCGATTGCCAAGTTGATGCCTTTGAGCTTTCCGATAGGGCTTCCAAATCCATTGGAATGATTTTTTACACCGTGTCCTACCAACTCTTTATCGCGTGACGACAAGGCAGTTTTCCCGATTGTTTGTACGTAAATCGCTTGTCCTTCGTGTTCAATCACCTTCGAAAAAACACCCGAAACCTGAATGCCGGTACTTAACTCGATGGTTCCTAAAGTCTTAGAATTTATTAATTTTTGTACCCCTTTCAATCCACCTTTCCGTAGCGCCATTTGGTTGGCAAATTCTTCCAAAACCAAACTCAAATGGGCAAAATCGGGGGTGACATAGAGTTGAGGCTGTGGTTTGGTAATGTCAAAAGACTGGAAAGCAGCTTCGATCGAATACGGCACTTTTTTCACCTGATTGGTCATACACCACGCGCTTTCACCGATGGAAGACAAGAGTCCTGCTCCATATATTTTCGGGTTTTCAGGTGTGCCGATGAGTCCGTATTCGACGGTCCACCAATGCAGGTTTCGGATGAGTGCCATCTCGCTGGATTCGCCCATGTTTGCTTGCAACTGCTCCACTCTTTTTTCGGCTTCATCAATTTCATTTTGGGGTGTTCCCTCGGCTTCTTTGATGATAGACAAATGCCGAATGGCTTCATACATTTCATAATCTTTGGCACTCGAAATTGCTTTGCTTCCGATTTCGCCGAAACGCCTCAGATATTCCGCATATTCTGGATTGGCAATAATCGGCGCGTGTCCGGCACCTTCGTGGATGATATCGGGTGCCGGTGTGTATTCGATGTGTTCGAGTTGGCGGATGTCAGAAGCGATGACCAACACATTGTAGGCTTGAAATTCCATGAATGCATTGGGCGGGATAAAACCATCCACGGCAACGGCTGCCCAACCGATTTCTTTTAAAATACGGTTCATGCCGTACATATTCGGAATATAATCAATTGAAATCCCCGTTTTCTTCAAACCGTCCAAATAGGAACTGTGCGCAACCCGACTCAGGTAATCTACATTTTTACGCATCACAAAGCGCCAAACGGCTTGGTCAATCGGGCTGTAATCGTCATAATTTTGCGGTTTGATAAACTGACGGAGATGTTTGGGCAGTTTGTCTAAAACCGGATTGTTGGGAATCAAATGCTGCATTTTTGACGCTTTGTGTAAAAATACAAAGAAATTTGGTCGGTTTGTTTTAAATAAAACATAAAAACCACCAAAAAGAAGTTGTCAAATGTATTTTGTTTTAAATTTTGAAAAACAAAAATTATTAAACTGTGGAATTTTTATTTTGTTTTTTTATTTCATTTTTATTCGGCAACCACAGCCACATACCAATCAGACCAAGAAATAAAATCATTAAAGTATTGTCGATTTTATTCTTGTTTCCCCTTGGCAATTTTTTCCAAATAAACCATATAAAAACACCTGTTACAATCAAATGAGTAATAGCCATTATCAAATTCACTTTAAAAATGTAATCTAAATATACTGATAATTTAATATTCACAAAGAGAATAACAAAATATGACAACTCAATAAAAGTCAAAACTATGAGTAATAATCTTAGTTTAATAAAATTCAATTTTAGAATTTTCAATGTTATACTATTTACTTTTTATTCCCCGGAGGATATTGCATCAGTATTTTAGAGACAAATTCGTTGATATTTTTTTCTTTCCGCTCGATGTTGTCAGACAAAACACCAGTTCCTTTTCCTTGCCAAATCAGTTCTTTTTTCTGGGCGTCTATCAAATCGACAAACAGCACTCCTTCTGTAGAAACTGAAACGTTGTTGCCATAACCACCACCATAACCGTAAGGTCCGTAAAAGTATGGGTTGCCATAATAGCCATAACCATAGCCATACGGATTGTACACATCTACGCGTTCTTTGGCTTTGGCAAATATATTTATCATCAAATCGGGATTTTCAGACTTGGTAAATCCTTTGGCCAACATCTCTCGTTCGATGGCACGGAGAATTCTCTTTTTATCCAAATCGGATATTTCAACCTTGTCGATACCGTCTTTGTAAAACGCAAAAGTTTTGTACTGATTAAAAGACACGGTTTTATCATAATCTGTAGCCACTTGCACCGAACTGCAAGCTGTCAGAAAAAGTGCGAATAAAACAATTGGAAATAATACATTTTTCATAACCTGAGATTTTAAAAGAATTTATCAAGAATTATACCATTCGACCAAATTACTTCGTCAAAAAATTAGTTTTGTTGGAATATCCGTAGGGGCAATGCCGACAACCACTTTGGCAACAATAGCCGCGTTTGCGGTGATAGGTTTCCGTGAAAACTTTAAATCCTTCTTCGGACCAATAAAAATCTTCGTTTTCCTTCATCAGTTTCAATTGTAACAAAATTAGGGAACATTTACCCTACTCAGGCAGGCGTTTTAAAAAATTTAGGAAATGAGCGGAATGCGATTAAACGATTTTTTGAAGTTCGGCGGCAATGTCGATGTCTTTCGGCAAACCGCCGATGCTTTGCAACTTGATAGATGCCAATTTGAGTGCTGTCCGGATGCAGGTTTCCGGCGATTTCTCTTGCAGAAAAGCAAAAAGAAAACCAGACCAAAAAGCATCGCCGGCTCCGGTGGCATCAACAATGTTATCGACGGCTAAGGCCTTTTCTTGAATGATTGGAAATCCTTTTTGAGATAATTTCACCCCTTTGCTACCCATAGTCAAACAAACCCAATCGACGCCGGCTTGGTGAAAATAATCAAACGCTTCGGCATGGCTTATTTCTCTTCCAAAATAGCGATTGATATCGTCTTCACTGAGTTTGAGTAGCGGGTTGTATGCACAAAATGCGCGAACAACCTGATGCGCTTCTTCTCTATTCGGCCAGATTTTATGGGCGTAATTTAAGTCGATACTCAGTCTGCAACCCAAAGAATTCGCTTTTTTTGCCTTGTCGAGAATGGTTTGACGTGCCGGATTTCTACTCAGTGCAAAACAAGTGGTGTGAAAAATTCGCGCTTGCGAAAGCCACTCATCGGGAATTTGCACTTCATAAATTTCTTTATCCGCTTCGCGATAAGCTAAAAAATCTGGGGTTCGGGTCGTTTTTGAAACCAAAATGACACTGGTTGGGAAGTCGTTTAAAACGGCGACACTTTCTTTCTCCAAACCTCGTTTGTCCAATTCTTCCATAACAAATTTTCCGAGGCCATCGTTTCCAACGCTTGAAATGAGTTTGACTTGCAAGCCCAATCGCGTGGTGTTGACTGCCACATTGGTGGGCGACCCACCCAAAAACCGTTTGTAATCGGTCGTGGAAAAAATATCTGATTCCGTTTGATGACCGATGAAATCAATCAAAATTTCACCTGCGGATAATATGTCTATGGTTTTCTCACACATGGTCTTAGGTTAACAATTTTTTACCTTCGATGCCTCTCGAAAGCAATACAGTAGCTGCTGCACTCCACGAACATTTGGGCACACCTGTTGGCGTGTTGGTGGCGGTGTTAAAGTTTTCATAGAAACTCCAGCCTTCCACTTCGTTGAGTTTATTGATTTGTTTCAAGACATTTTGTGCCAATTCGTTTTGACCGTGATTCAACAAGCCCAAACCATAGAAACCGTTGACCATTTGCCAAGTTCCGCCGTTGTGAAATTCGTATGGAATGTTTCTGAATTCGTATTTACAATTGTTTTCCAATAACTTCCATTCCGGGTCTGCTTCCGTGATGGCAGGCCAAAAGGCAGGCAGCAATTTGGTTTTGACCGAATTGCGGATCTTTTCGCTGTATTTGATAACTTTTTGCGAAAACTCTTCCTTGTCAATTTCCAAAATCAAGGTCAAAGCGTTGGCAAAAGCATCAAATTGTTCTTGATATCCGGACGGATTTAAGGCTGCTACCCAATATTTTTTCTTGTGCAACTGACTGTAAGCTCTCGGATGATAGGGTTCGTTGGTAGTTTTTCGTTTTCGGTAATTCTCAGAAATTTTGCGGGTGATGCGGACAATTTTTTCTTCATTTTCGATGGAAGGAAACAAAGCATTGAAAGCACGTAAAGCCCAAACCCGCAACAATTGATCGTACAAAATATATCCTTCGGTGATGTATTCATCTGCCCAATTTCCGGACCGAGGCACATACATCAAATGATTGTTGTTAAACTCCCAAGCTTCTAACAAATTGAAGCCTTTATTGATGTTGTCAACATGTGCTTTTGCAAACGCCAAATCGTTGGTTATTTGCGCATAATTACACACCCCGATGATAAACCACGAAATGGTATCGACCCTTCCTGCCAACCCGCCAAAACTGAGTTTGACCCCGTTTTTATCAAAAAAAACGTTTGAAGGAATGTTTCCCAAATGATGCTGATGGTCTGACAGCGTGACAAGGGTCTCTCGGAATGTTTTTACCAATTGTTCGTCGCCGTCCATGAGTGCGGCCAAACCGCAGATGACACCGTCACGTGCCCAAATGCGTCGATAATTGGTGATGTCATTGGCACTTGCCAAAAAACCTCTTTCCGTGGAAACTTCTTTCAATAAAGCGATGGCTTGGTCGTAAGCATTCATGGGTTAAAAATTTTATCGGGGTCTGTGAGTAAATCAAGTTGTCGTCTTAATTCATTTTTTAAAAGAGATAATCCAAGCTGATATGAACCATTCATCCAACCAAAACCGGAGGTTGTGATGTAGTCGAATTCTGTTCCGACATTTCCGTATTCTGCATAAACCTTGTGGGTACAGGCAACAACGTCGTACTTTTCAGGTATGGTTCCGTTGTAATCGACCGCGTTGCGGGTAATCATCCACAACCATCGATAGATTAACTCTTGTGCTTCTTTTTCAAATCCATAATTGAGCAAGCCTTTCCAAATCATCATTTGGTGGGGTGCCCAACCGTTGGGATAATCCCATTGGCGTTGCGGTTGATTCGTGCCGATGTGTGCTACAGAAGCCTTGGATGTTGCCAAAACGCCACCTTTTGCCTTAAAGAATTGCATCAGATTTTGCACGGAGTTCAAAGCCTGCTCTTTGCTACACAGTTTAGCCCACAGTGGATAAAAATTGGTTGCCGATTCGAATCCGGTTTGTGTTTTAGATTGAAAATCATAATCAAAAAAACTTCCTTTTTCAACATTCCAGAGTAATTTATTCATCAACATCTTCCGCGTGGCTGCTTTTTCTATCCAAAAATCGGTGTGGTAGTATTGGCCTTTTTGTGTTTTAAATTTATTTCCAAAATAGGTGGTCGTCAAGTAGGCGAAATCTGTTTCGTATTTGTATAATAGGGCGTTGACATCGACACAATTCAAATCGGCGCAACAGTTGTCAAGCCGCCAAGAAGTGTCGTGCCCACTTTCGCGCAGACTGCGGTCATGTGTAAAATAAAGGTCTAATTCGGCATCGGCGATTTCCCGATTGGTGTATTTTTCTTCAAATTCTTTCAGCGGCAATCCGTGTTTGTTTGCAAACTTTTTTAAAACCTCCTCAAAGTGACCCGCTTCAGTTTCGGGAGGAATTCCGATGCCTTCAGCCAGGTAGCGATTGAGCCCGTTTTCTGTCATTCTTTTCCCGGGTACCATCCAAACCGTTTCGTATTCTTTGATGGCAACTTCCAATACATTTTGAAGCCAAGCCTTGTCCTTTTTGGAATCGGCTTCAAAAACTTCGCGTATGAATGAGCTTAAAAAGGGTGGTTGTGTGCGGGTTAGATAGTAAGTTCGGTTGGCATTGAGAATTTTCCCGTAATGCTTGATTTGGTAACAAAAATTGTCCACCATGGCTTTGGCTAAATCCAAACGACCATCCAAAAGCAAGCCGATGCCTTCAAAATAGCTGTCCCAACCGTACATTTCGTTGAATCTCCCGCCGGGAACGACAAAAGGAACGCCTTTGTTGTTTTCAATTTTCAGGGACAAAATCCCCGGAAGCCGATTGATTTCCATTACATATTTGGGTGTAATTTTTTTTGGAAGGGTTTCAACTTTTAGATTGGGATGTTTTTTTTGAAGTCCGGAAAAGTATTTTGCCGCAATCTTATCCGTATAGGGAACGTAGATACGCTGAATGTCAACCTCCGATTTGTCATCGTTCAATATTTTGTCGAGACCTTGGACATCGACCGTTCTTGTCAAATCATCCCAAAAATAATCGCGTATCATTCTGGAAATGCGAGCAGAAGGGGCTTCTTCAATTTTTGAAAGCGGAATGACAGCCTCGGTTTTTCCGAGATTTTTTTCCAAGGCTAACTCTTGTAATAAATTGGAAAGAAAATAAACGCCTTTTACCTCATACGCCCTGCCTTGGTCCGAATGTATTACAAATGATTGAGGCCCTTTGTCTTCCTTGGTGATTTTTTTATCACCATCGGTGTCTTCTTGTTGCAATAATAATTGCAAAGTTGATTCTATTTTTAATTTAAAAATCATAGCATTTCTATTCTGAAGAGCTTTCAATGGTCAATCGATTAATTACAAAAAAGATGATAAACATCAATCCGAATGGAATTAATGACAAATAAAACACTTTTTCGCCACCAATCGAATCGAATAAATTACCAATTAATAACGAACCCAAGGTGCCTCCCACCGCAGAAAAAAAAGTTAAAATTCCTGCCAGTGAGCTATGTTTGCTTTTTTCAACACTGCTCAATACAGTAGAATTCACCAATGGATAAAGCGGTGCAAGAAACAACCCAATCAGTGGAAATAAATAGGATACCACCGGTAAATCTGTAATGGAATTGATCTCGACTGCTTCTATATTTTTAGCCAACGGGAGTACCAATAAAACCAAAATTACCGCAAGAACAACACAGGTAATTGAAATATAGAACCATTTTATTTTTTTTGCAATAATACCTGTAATAAACCTTCCTAATGCAATGGAAATCATCAATAGCACAGCCATTTGGGCACTTAATTTGGCATCCAGTTTCAGGGTATCTTTATTAAATGTCGGCAGCCAAGTCATGATGCCCTGTTCGGTCATGACATAAAAAAAAGCAAACCCAACAAACACCCAAATAAGCGGGTTATAAAAAAGTTTAAACATGGCTCCAAAATCTTTTGAAAGCCCTTCTGAAGGTTTTGTTTCGATATCAAATTTTGAAAACATAATAATTAAAAACGCAATGCCAATCAATGCAGCCATGAGCAGGTAACCGCGAAGCCAAGCATTTGGGTCATTTTCATCGAAAAACAAAGGAAATACCACATACATAAAAATTATCCCCAGCATGAACACGGTTTCAATAAGACTCATGAACGAACTATGACTTTTCTTTGTATCGGTTATATATCCTATGAGGGCAAAAACGGCCACTTTGACAACCGCGAAAGATAATCCAGTAGCTAAAAATAAAAGCTTTACGGACCAAAACGAATTACCAAAGTACATCCCGAAACAGCCAAAAAACACAACGGCCAAACTGATAAGCATAGCGCGTTTAAACCCTAATCTTGGCAAAAACGAACCTACCAAAAACGCCATAATTGCAATAGACAAATCTTTAAAAGGCTCCAAAATTGCCGCATCAGGTTTACTGACACCATATACTTCAATGGAGCGTTCTATTAATATTCCGACACTATTTAATAAGGCAGCAAAGACAAAATAGATTAAAAAAAGTGATACTTTAATACCCGCGTTTTTCATAATGTTTTTTATTTTTTAAATGTTAAATCCTCCCCTGTGTCACGTTTTATTCTTAAAGCCAACAATGCGGCAATGATAAAGAAGACACCGCCAAACAATATAGCATTAACCGCACTGTCCCCCAAAAGGTTTTTTACGATAGGCCCAAACGATAAAGTCTGGATTCCCATGGGGATAACAATCATCATGTTGACAATCCCCATATAAACACCGCGGCGTTCCTCCGGCACCACTTTTGAAACCATGGCATAAGGAATTCCCATCATGGTCGCCCAACCAATCCCAAATAAAATCATGGGCAAGAGCAACAGGTATTTGTCTGAAATGTATGGCATGCTCAACATGGCAAGCCCTGTCAGGAACAAACTGCCAACATACACCAGTTTATTGCCGTATTTTACTGCAATTGGCACCAAAATGAGGGCAACCAGCATGGTGACAAGGTTGTATGTCCCGTTCATGAGTCCCGTTTGGGCCAATGCTTGCTCGGATAGGGATTGGATGTTTTGGGCAAAGGAAGTGTCAGTAGTCGTGATTTCTGCACCGCTCTTACAGGCATCCATAATGCCATCAAATTTTGCAACGTCTTCATTGCTGATTCCAAACAGGCTCGTTCTTAACATAGGCGTTATGAATTGCCAATACACAAACAAGGCATACCATTGAAACAGATAAACCCAAGCCAATTTTTTCAAGAGCAACGGCATCCTTCCAATGGCTTGATAGATTTCAATAAAAGGTTCGAAAATTCGATGCCCCAATGCGTGATTGTTACGCGCCTTTATGACTTTTAACTCTTCATCAGAAGGCGGTATTTCCGGCGTTTTTAGCACCGACCACAAAATAGTCCCAATAGACATAATGGCACCCAAAAAGAAAGAATAATATACCCACGTTGGGATGACCGGAATCACTTCGGATCCTGTGCTGCATAAATTTGCCCCTTCAACAACAGGGACGCTAAACCAATCTTGGAACAAAAACAATGAAAAGTTGGCTATGGTAATTCCAGCGCCTACAAACAAACTTTGCATTTGAAACCCGTAGGACAATTGTTCATCAGGTAGTTTATCACCGACAAAAGCTCTGTATGGTTCCATAGCGGTATTGTTGGCCGCATCCAAAATCCAAAGCAGTCCCACGGCAAACCATAATTGCGAACTGAATGGAAACACAAACAAGCATAAACTTGCCAAAATTGCGCCAATCAAGAAAAACGGCTTTCGTCTTCCCCATCGTGGCGACCAGGTTTTATCGGAAATAGCGCCAATTAGGGGTTGAATCAACAATCCGGTGACAGGGCCTGCAAGGTTTAATAAAGGTAACTCATCATGGTGGGCACCTAAAAAAGAAAAGATAGGATTGACAGCTGTTTGTTGTAAACCGAAACTGAACTGGATTCCAAAAAACCCCACGTTCATGTTCCATATTTGCCAAAAGGACAGCCTTGGTTTAAAAAGTTTCATTTCCGTTTGTCGTTGGTTTTAGTAATATGAGACGGTGATTGACCTCAGTCGTTGACAGCCCCCTTTTAATGCCAAATTGCCTGAAAACAAACTCCATCAAAACTTTCCTTTTCCATAAAGTAAAGTCATGTTGTGTCAACTTGTTCATTTGCAAATTTGGTTTTGGTTAGTTAAAAAAGGTTAATTCGTAGATTGATATTAAATCATTAATATTGCTTTGTATTATTTAACAATCTGCTAAACTTCTTAATGAAAATTTGTCGAATATACATTTTAAAGCTAAAAGAAAAAAAAATAGCACATAAATTTATCAATTTTGAACACCGAAACCGTTTTAGTTTCATAAATTTAACGTAAAAATATTTTTGCAATGCAAGACGTAACACTCAAACAAATAGCTGAAATACTAAACATCTCGATTACAACAGCTTCAAAAGCTTTGAAAGACTACAAGGATGTCAGCCCGAAAACGCGAATTGCCGTGAGGAATTTGGCCGAAAAACTAAATTTTAAACCCAATACAACAGCACTCAATCTCAGAAACAAAGAATCCAAAACCATCGGATTGCTCATTCCTGAAATTGTGCATCACTTCTTTTCCAATGTCATCAACGGGGTCATCGTTGAAGCAGAAGAGCACGGATATTTGGTTATTGTGCTCATCTCTAATGACTCTTACGAATTGGAAAAAAGACAGGTTGAACTTCTTTTAGACAAGCGGGTGGATGGAATTCTCGTGTCGCTTGCCGGAAGCACCATAAACATAGATCACATCAAACAAATATTAAAGAAAGAAGTGCATTTGGTGATGCTTGACAAAATATCGACCGAAATCAATTGTTCAAAAATTATCATTGACGACCGCAAAGCCGCTTTTGATGCCACCGAAAAATTAATTCTATCCGGTTGCAGAAAAATAGCTCATTTTAAAGGTCCGGACGGGCCAAAAACTTCGCTCGATCGCTATTTGGGATACAAAGATGCGTTGGAAAAGCACAAACTTGATTCCGGTTTAAATCTTGTTTACACCAGTAAAAATGTGAGTTTAGAGGATGGTCGGCAGTACATGAAGCAAGCGCTGCGAGAACACCCTGATTTGGATGCCATTTTCACGATAACCGATTTGGTTGCCGCCGGCGCACTTCAATATTGTCAAGAAAATAAGATAGCCGTGCCGGGAAAAATATCTATCATGGGATTCAGCAATTGGTTTGTCTCCGGACTGATGACACCCTCATTGAGCACCGTCGATCAACCCGGTTATGAAATGGGTCGAGTTGCCTTTTTGCAACTCCTAAAAGAAATCGAACTGAAAAAAACAAAAGAATCCATCTGTCCGGAAACCATTGTCATTCCGACCTCCGTTGTGCTCAGACAATCTACCAAAAATTAGCATAAGAAAATAGTTTAATTCGTATTCAGGTCTGAAAAATAAGCCTAACTTTGCTATTCTATTTACTGAAAAATCATGAGCGATATTAGCAAAAGAAGTGATGCCCTCAACTATCACGAATTCCCTACCCCGGGGAAAATACAAGTAGTACCCACCAAAAAACACAGTTCACAAAGAGATTTATCACTAGCCTACTCTCCCGGTGTTGCCGAACCTTGTTTGGAAATTGAAAAAGACAAGGCCAACGCTTACAAATACACCATCAAGGGAAACTTGGTTGCGGTAATCTCAAACGGAACAGCTGTTTTGGGATTGGGTAATATCGGAGCTGAAGCGTCAAAACCTGTTATGGAAGGCAAAGGTTTGTTGTTTAAAATTTTTGCAGATATTGATGTGTTTGACATTGAGATCGACACCATGGATGTCGATAAATTTATAGAAACCGTCAAAAACATCGCGCCTACCTTCGGTGGAATCAATCTGGAAGACATCAAAGCACCGGAGGCATTTGAAATAGAGCGAAGACTCAAGGAAGAACTTGACATTCCGGTCATGCACGACGATCAACACGGAACAGCCATTATCTCGGCAGCTGCTTTGTTGAATGCGGTTGAGATTGCAGGAAAAAAAATGGAATCCATCAAGATGGTTATCAGTGGTGCGGGCGCAGCAGCTGTTTCCTGTGCAAGACTTTATAAGGCGTTTGGTGTTAAATCTGAAAACATCATCATGTTTGACAGCAAAGGTCCTATCAATGATAAAAGAGAAGATCTTTCTTGCGAAAAACTCGAATTTGTCTCTACCCGAACGATAAAAAATCTTCAAGAGGCTTTGGAAGGAGCCGATGTTTTTATCGGACTTTCAAAAGCAGGTGTCCTGTTGCCGGAAATGTTGATGAAAATGGCTCCGAACCCCATTGTTTTTGCCATGGCCAATCCGGATCCTGAAATTCCTTATGAAGATGCCATCAAAACCCGGAAAGATCTCATCATGGCGACCGGTCGGTCAGATCATCCCAACCAAGTCAACAATGTTTTGGGATTTCCGTTTATTTTCCGTGGTGCACTCGATGTACGTGCCACCAAGATTAATGAAGAAATGAAGAAAGCCGCCGTTTTGGCGTTGGCTCAATTAGCCAAAGAACCCGTTCCCGAGCAAGTAAACATCGCTTATGGCGAAACCAAACTCACTTTTGGTCGCGATTACATCATCCCCAAACCCATCGACCCGAGGTTGATAGCCTTTGTGCCACCGGCAGTTGCCAGAGCAGCTATGGAATCGGGTGTGGCCACCAAACCCATACTTGACTGGGATAAATACCGAGAGGAATTGCTGTCGCGAATGGGTTCTGACAACAAGATTATCCGCATGATGTACAACCGGGCAAAAATCAACCCCAAACGTGTCATTTTTGCAGAAGCCGATCATTTGGATGTCATCAAAGCCGCGCAGATTGTGCATGAAGAAGGCATCGGATTTCCCATTTTGCTGGGAAAAAAAGACATCATTCACAGTCTGATGAAGGAAATCGGATTTGATGCGAATATTCCTGTGATAGATCCAAAATCTGAAGACGAATGTGACCGCAAAAATCGCTATGCGGAAATTTACTGGAAAGCACGTGAACGAAAAGGAGTCACCTTGCTTTCTGCCAAAAATCTGATGCGCGAAAGAAATTATTTTGCTGCCATGATGCTCAATGAAGGAGACGCAGATGCACTTATTTCAGGCTATTCGAGAAATTACCCTTCCGTTGTCAAACCCATGTTGGAATTGATTGGAACCGCCAAAAACGTCAGCAGAGTAGCTGCCACCAATTTGATGATTACCCGTCGCGGACCCCTTTTTGTGTCAGACACAGCTATCAATATTGACCCGGACGCCAAAGCCTTGGCAAAAATCGCATCGATGACCGCGCGCGTAGTCAAAATGTTTGGAATCGAACCGGTTATCGGGATGGTGTCTTTTTCAAATTTTGGTTCATCGGAAAGTGAAAAAGCATCAAAAGTAAGAGATGCCGTCAAACAGCTGCACAAATCGTATCCAAATTTATGTGTCGATGGCGAACTTCAAACAGATTTTGCTTTGAACGAAGAACTTCGCGACAGTCGCTTTCCCTTTTCTAAACTGGTCGGAAAGAAGGTTAACACGCTGATATTTCCAAATTTAGATTCCGCAAATATTACCTACAAATTATTGAAAGAATTAAATCATGCCGACTCCATCGGACCGATTATGATGGGCATGAGAAAACCCGTTCACATTCTACAATTCGGTGCAAGTGTAGATGAAATTGTTAATATGGCAGCCATTGCTGTAATTGATGCCCAAGAGAAAGAAAAAATAAAATAAAAAACTCTACATTTGAGCCCTGCGACAAATTTGTAGAATACATGATACATCATATTCAGGGTAAACTTGTAGAGAAAAATCCAACACACGTCGTGATTGATTGTCATGGAGTTGGATACTTTATCAACATCTCACTTCACACTTTTTCGCAATTAAAAGATGTAGAAAATTTAAAATTGCTCACCCACTTTTTGGTGCGTGAAGACGCACAGTTATTATTTGGATTTGCCGAGCCGGTAGAAAGGGAAATTTTCAAATTATTGCTGTCGGTATCGGGTGTTGGCGCAAACACAGCCCGTACCATTTTATCATCGATGACACCTCATCAGTTAAGAGATGCCATCATCAACTCAAACGTTGTTCAAATCCAAGCCGTAAAAGGCATCGGAGCCAAGACAGCTCAACGCATAATTTTGGATTTGAAAGATAAAATCATAAAAACATTTGGCACTGATGACGTTTCGGAAAATATAAACAATACTATCAAAAACGAAGCGTTATCAGCATTAGAAGTTTTGGGATATCCCAAGAAACAAACCGAAAAAATTGTTGACAAAATAGTTTCCGAAAGCCCCGACGGAACTTTAGAAATGGTCATCAAATTCGCTTTAAAAAATTTGTAGTCCGATTTGAAAACATATTACGAATATTTTTATACATCTTTAGGGAGGGGATTGGCTATTGCTTTTATCCTGATTTCCTCTATTTTATCTGCGCAAGTCACTCAATCGGGCGATACAATTCCCACAGGATATTCAATCGGGCAATTGGTTCTTAAAAACCCGAACAGCATCATCACCAAATACACTTACAATCCGGTTTTAGATCGCTATGTGTTTACCGAAACCATTGGCGCTTTCAACCTAAAATATCCAATTATTTTAACACCCGAAGAATACAGAAAATTGGTTTTGGATGAGGCGATGAAACAGTATTTTAAAGACAAAGCCGCCGCACTTTCCGGAAAAAGCAAGGATGCCAAAGAACAACAAAAAAATCTGCTCCCGAATTTCTATGTCAATTCAGATTTTTTTGAATCAATTTTCGGTGGAAACACCATCGAAATCATCCCGCAGGGTTCTGTAGAAATGGATATGGGCGTGCTTTTTACCAAACAAGACAACCCTGCTCTGTCACCCAAAAACAGAAGTAATCTCACCTTAGATTTTAATCAGCGAATTAATTTAAGTTTGCTAGGGAAAGTCGGTAACAACCTAAAAGTAACTGCCAATTTTGACACCCAGTCAACCTTTGATTTTCAAAATCAACTCAAATTAGAATACACGCCGAGCGAAGATGCCATCATCCGGAAAATAGAAGTCGGAAATGTCAGCATGCCACTCAACAGTTCACTCATCACTGGTCCGCAAAGCCTTTTTGGGTTTAAAACAGAGTTGCAATTTGGCAAAACCAAACTGACCGCCGTTTTCTCTGAACAACGTTCTCAAACCCGAACCGTATTGGCACAAGGCGGAGATGCAATCCAAGAATTTGAACTTTTTGCTTTAGACTACGATGAAGATCGGCACTTTTTCCTTTCCCAATTTTTCAGAAATCAATACAACCGCGCACTTTCCACCTACCCTTTTATTGGATCTGAGATACAAGTTACCCGTATAGAAATTTGGGTTACCAATCGAAATTCACGAACAGACAACGTCAGAAGTATAGTCGCGCTACAAGATTTGGGAGAGTCGAGATTCATCGATCAAAACGGACAAGAATTGGTCACCATCGGCTTAAACAATCTACCTGCCAATTTTTTTAACACTGCACCCAACACTTCTCCATCCAACACGAATAACAAATTTGATATCACACAAATCGGGACTGCAAACTCATTTTTAAATCCACAAATTCGCGACATATCCAACCTACAGGCTGGCTTCAATTCCGTCAACACGGATGAAGGATTAGACTATGCAAGTCTTGAAAACGCAAGAAAATTAGACCCTTCCGAGTATAAACTCGACACACAATTGGGCTACATCTCGCTTAATCAAAAATTGAGCAACGACGAAGTGTTGGGGGTTGCGTTCCAATACACATTCAGGGGTGATGTTTTCCAAGTTGGTGAGTTTGCCAACGATGGAATTGCCGGTTCAGAAATTCAACCCGATGGCACACTTACCAACAACGCCTTAATCGTGAAAATGCTCAAAAGCAATTTGACCAGTGTTGGCGAACCCGTTTGGGATTTGATGATGAAAAACATCTATGATTTGAACACTTTGGGATTAAATCCGGACGACTTCAAGTTCAACATTCTCTACATTGATCCACAGCCGCTCAACTACATCACACGAGCTAGCAATGGCCCGCCACTTCCGTTGGGCGTTGAATTAACACCGCTGTTACAAGTGTTTAATTTGGATAAATTAAATTTACAAAATGACCCAGTTGGCGATACAAACGGCGATGGGATTCCGAATGGTGACGGTTTTTTTGACTTTATTCCGGGTATAACTTTAGATCCATTAAACGGGAGAGTCCTGTTTACCACCGTTGAACCCTTTGGAAGACATCTATTCAACAAACTGAGCAGTGCCATTTCAGAAGATTTCAACAATCCCAATACATACAACGGCAACCAAAGCAAATATGTCTATCGAAATATGTATAGGCAAACCAAAGCCTTGGCACAACAAGAAAGCGACAAAAACAAGTTTTTATTGAAAGGACGCTTCAAATCGTCCGGTGGCGACGGAATTCCGCTGGGTGCTTTCAACGTGCCGAGAGGATCTGTAACCGTGACAGCCGGAGGCCGCGTGTTGGTAGAGGGAATCGACTATACCGTAAACTATCAGTTGGGAAGGGTTCAAATATTAGACGAATCTCTCAAAGCATCAAATACGCCCATTCAGGTTTCTGTTGAGAACAACAATTTGTTTGGACAACAAAACAAAAGATTCACAGGCTTTAATATAGAACATCAATTTTCTAAAAAATTATTGGTCGGTGCTACTTTTATGAATCTCAACGAACGACCACTGACGCAGAAAGTAAATTTAGGTTCAGAGCCGGTCAACAATTCGATTTTTGGCATCAATGTAAATTACGCTACCGAGGTTCCTTTTTTAACTCGTTTGGCAAACAAACTGCCCAACATCGATACCGATGCACCATCCAATCTTTCATTCCGGGGAGAAGCTGCGGCTTTGAAACCCGGGGCTCCAAAAGCAACCGAAATTGGCGGTGAAGCAACCACCTATATTGATGATTTTGAAGGTTCGCAAACAGCTATCGATGTAAAATCTCCGCTGGCTTGGAGTTTGGCTTCAACCCCTATTGGATTGGGTGGCGAGTTAGCCAACAACAATCTTGAAGTAGGATTCAAAAGAGCGAAACTTGCATGGTACACCATCGATCCTACCTTTTTTGCCGGAGGCCGGCCGGCGGGTGTTTCCATTGACGATTTGTCGCGAAACGAAACCCGACGCATTTTTATCGATGAGATATTCCCGCAAGTTGATTTGACTACCGGTCAAAGTGCGGCCATACAAACGCTTGATTTAGCTTATTATCCGGATGAAAGAGGGCCGTATAATTACAATCCGAATTATGTAAGTGCTGTCCCAAATCCGGAAGAAAATTGGGCGGGAATCATGCGAGGACTTACCAGCACCAACTTTGAGCAAGCCAATGTCGAGTTTATCCAATTTTGGGTTTTAGACCCTTTTACCGATCCTTCCAACACCAATCCGGGTGGTACACTAAGTTTTAACTTGGGAAACATCTCAGAGGACATTCTTAAAGACGGCAAAAAACAATACGAAAATGGTTTGCCCAAAAACGATGCAAGCCAAGTTTTGACAACAAGAACAGCTTGGGGAATTGTCCCTTCCAACCAATCGTTGGTCTATGCTTTTGACACCGGCGGACAAGAAAGAAGCAACCAAGATGTTGGATTAGATGGTCTTCCGGATGCTGAAGAAGCTACAGACCCAACCGACCCCATCAATAATCAAATCAAACAAAACTACGCGAATTTTCCCGATCCGGCAGCAGACAATTATGTTTACTTCCTGAATAGAGAAGGTTCTATTTTAGAACGTTATCGCGATTTTAACGGTTTGCAAGGGAACTCGCCCGAGTCTATCAACGATGCCAATCGTGGTTCAACAACGCAGCCCGATGTGGAAGACATCAACCGCGATCAAACCATGAACACCCTCAATGCCTACTTTGAGTACAACATTGCCATCAAACCCGGCATGAATACTGACGACCCAAACGTGTCAGATGTTAGGGAAGTCAATGTCACTTTGCCAAACGGTCAGACAACTCGATCTCGCTGGATTCAAATTAAAATACCCGTTTTCACACCTGACAATGTGGTCGGGTCTATCTCAGATTTTCGCTCTGTCCGATTCATGCGTATGTATATGAAAGGATTTTCACAGCCGACCATATTGAGGTTTGCAACTTTAGACTTAATTCGTGGCGATTGGCGGCGATTTTTGACTACTTTGGATGAAAACGACCCAAATCAAGATGATGACAACACCAAATTTGAAGTTAACGCTGTCAACATTCAGGAAAATGAAGATCGAGACCCGATTCCTTATGTAGTTCCGCCCGGAATTGACAGGCAACGGCTGTTTAACAACAACGTGATAATCCGTCAAAATGAACAATCCCTGTCAACGGTTGTTTGCGGATTGGAACCGCAAGATTCCCGAGCCGTTTTCAAAAATTTGAGCTTGGATATGCGTCAGTTTAAACGCCTGAGAATGTTTGTTCACGCAGAATCCATCCAAGATGAACTTCCACTTCAAGAGGATCAAATGGTTGCTTTTGTGCGTATGGGAAATGACTTTACCCAAAACTTCTATCAGATAGAAATACCGCTGAAAGTGACACCATTCGGAACACGCGATGCGGAAGGAATATGGCCCGAAGCCAACGAAATAGATTTGGCAATGGATTTGCTTTCCCGTGTAAAAGTCGAATTGCTGACCAATTCGGCTTTAGACCCAAATATCATCAACTTTTTTAACGAAGAAGACCTCGATCCGAATGCGGCAGATAAGCCCAATAAACTTCGAATTGGTATCAAAGGAAATCCGAGTATTGGCAACATCCGCTCATTGATGATCGGTGTAAAAAACAACTCCGGTCAAGATATTTGCGGCGAAGTTTGGTTTAACGAACTTCGTCTGTCCGAATTGGACAAAAGCGGTGGTTGGGCCGCAGTCGGAAGCTTAGATGTAAACATGGCCGACTTTATGAATGTGACTGCCACCGGACGATACAGTTCCATCGGATTTGGCACCATCGAACAGACTCCAAATGAACGCAGTAGAGAAGATGTTCAACAATACGACCTGCTGACCAACATCAATATCGGGCAGCTGCTTCCCAAAAAATGGGGTATTAAAATTCCAATGACCTATGGTGTTTCAGAGGAATTGAGAACCCCAGAATACGACCCTTTCTTTCAAGATATTAAACTCAATTTGCTATTGGACAACACCGAAGATACTGCTGAAAAAGAACGCATTCAAAAACAGGCTGAAGATTATACCAAACGGCAAACCATCAATTTTATCGGTGTGCGAAAAGACCGAACCACAGAAAAAAAGTCACAGATTTATGATATTGAAAATTTCACCTTCAACTATTCATACAACGAAACCAACCACAGAAATTTTGAAATAGAAGAATCTTTAGACCAAAATATACGTGCGGGATTTTCGTGGAGCTACAATTTTAGGGTTAAATCAATCGAACCGTTTAAGAACTCAAAATTCATGAAAAGAAGCGCATATTTGAAGTTGCTTCAAGATTTTAATTTCAATTATCTGCCATCAAGTATTAGTGTGAATTCAGATTTTTTGAGATTGTTCAACAAACAAAAGTTCAGAGAGGTTGATATTGTCGGTATTGGGTTAGACCCCCAGTTTACGCGAAATTATTCGTTTAATTGGCAATACAACATCAATTACAACCTAAGCAAATCACTTCGTTTAAACTTCACGGCATCGCGAAGCAACATCGTCAGCGGAATTACTTTAGACGAAAATCTACCCATCAATGATGCGAGCATTTGGGATAATTTTTTTGATACCGGCGAACCCAACAGACACAACCAAAGCTTGGGTCTTAACTATGAAATTCCGATAGACAAAATCCCGATGTTCAAATTTATCAAAGCCAACTATATCTATACAGGAGATTTCAATTGGCAACGCGGATCGTTGGTTTTCAATAGTGTACAAGATCAAAACGGGGACAGTTTTGATTTGGGAAACACCATACAAAACGCCAATACGCACACGATCAACGCTAACTTGAACATGGATTTGCTGTATAAATACCTAAAACTTGTTCCCAAAACAACCGCTGTTCAAACCCAAAACCGCGGTGCGAGACCTCCCGGTTTGGGAACTCCCGACAACAAATCGAACAAAAAAAATAAACCGCCAAAAACAAGTTTGACCGGATTTGACAAAGCCTACAATACCGCCATCAAAGTAATCACCAGTGTAAAACGGATTCAGATCAATTACAGAGAGAACAATGGCACTGTATTACCCGGTTATTTGCCTTCACTCGGATTTTTGGGAACACTCAAACCTTCGTTCGGATTCGTTTTTGGAAGCCAAGAAGACATCCGGTTTGAAGCGGCCAAAAAGGGTTATTTGACGATTTTCCCGGAGTTTAACCAACAATTTTCACAAGTCAAAAATGAGCAATTGGACGTCACGGCTTCGGTAAATTTACTAAAAGATTTGACCATCGATTTGGTCGCAAACCGATTGGAATCATCCAATTTTACCGACCAGTTTAATGTGACTCCTGACGGTAGGTTTAATTCACTTTCGCCCAATACTTTCGGGAATTTCAGCATTTCAACGATGCTTATCAAAACCGCCTTCGACAAGAGTGATGAAAACGTATCTGCGGTTTTTGATGATTTCAAAAAGAATCGATTGATTATTGCACAAAGATTGGCCGGAGTGCCGATAGACCCAAATGCGGCTTCATTTCCGGATGGATACAACGCCAACAACCAAGCAGTGATGTTGCCGGCATTTTTATCTGCCTATACCGGCAAAGATGCTTCGAGCATACAATTGGGTGCATTTAGAGACACACCGATACCGAATTGGGACGTCAAATACACCGGACTGATGAATTTTGAATGGTTTAAAAGAAACTTTAAACGATTCTCTTTGGCACATGGCTATCGCGCTACCTATACCATCAATTCGTTTAACAGCAACCGAAATTTTGAAGAAGGCGTTGAGAAGAGAGATGCGGGAGGCAATTTCCTAAACTCAACTTTATTCACGAGTGTAAACTTAGTCGAACAATTCAGTCCGTTGATTCGGTTTGATTTTGAATTGAAGAATGACGTAAAAGTATTGGCGGAAATCAGAAAAGACCGTGCGCTGTCGTTGAGTTTTGACAACAATTTGCTGACCGAGATTCAAGGAGATGAATTCATCTTAGGTTTGGGTTATCGATTGAAAGACCTTCCTTTTAGAACCAATTTGGGCGGGCGCTCGGTCATCAATCGAAGTGATTTGAATTTCAAAGCGGATTTCTCTTTACGCGACAACAAAACCATCGTGCGATTTATCGAGTCGAACAACAACCAAACCACAGCCGGACAAAAAATTTGGACGCTCCGATTTACGGCCGATTATGCGTTGAGCAAAAACTTCACGACTTTGTTTTTCTACGATCACACGTTTTCAAAATTCGCAATTTCGACCGCATTCCCACAAACCACAATAAGAAGTGGGGTGACCTTACGGTATAATTTCTAGAAATGTCAACAATAATTTTATAATCCCGCTACAAGGTGTAAATTTGTGCAAAACAAAACACATTTCTCATGGATTTTCCAAATGAACTTAAATACACCAAAGACCACGAGTGGATTCGTATCGAAGGCGATACAGCAACCGTTGGCATTACAGAATTTGCGCAAAAAGAATTAGGCGATATTGTTTATGTAGAGGTTGAAACACTCGGAGAAACTTTGGAAAAAGATGCTGTTTTCGGAACGGTAGAAGCCGTCAAAACCGTATCAGACCTTTTTTTGCCACTTTCGGGAGAAATCACAGCTTTCAACGACACGTTGGAATCCGAACCCGAGCTCGTCAACACAGACCCATACGGAGCCGGTTGGATGATCCGAGTGAAAATTAAAAACCAAGATGAAATTAATCATTTATTGGACAGCCTTGCCTATAAGGAATTGACCGGTGCTTAAGAATCATAAATATTTCATCTTTCTCATCATTTGGCTGGGTGTGATTTTTACACTCAGTCTTTTTTCGTTTAAGATTGATGCAGACCCAAAACTAGCGAACGAAGACAAATTAGTTCATCTGTTTTTCTATTTTGTATTGACAGTTTTGCTGATTCAATTTTTCAAAAAGGAAAACAGCATCGATTTGGTCAATAAAAACGGATTGATATTAGGCATTATCATCGCATTTACCTATGGCACGATTATTGAATTTCTACAGTGGGCATTTACGACCACCCGTTCGGCCGAATGGAATGACATTTTAGCCAATAGTTTAGGAATATTAATCGCAGTTGTTTTCTTAAAATTGTTGGGAAAGTTGCAAAAAAGTTAAAAGTTATAAATTTTTTGCGCTTGATTGCATTTAATTTTTATATTAGCAAACCTATTAGAAACCAAAATTATGGAACCAAAAAAGAATCCCAAAGCAGATTTGACGCGCAACAGCGGGCTTTATTTCCAGCTCGGTTTAGTTGCTGTTCTGCTCATTACCTACGTTATGATTGAGTGGAAATCTTACGACAGATCCAATATCGACATCGGATCACTCAATCTGAATCAAGAATTGGAAGATGAAATTCCAATCGTTGACTTGAGTACACCACCCCCTCCACCACCTCCTCCACCGGCTGCACCGGAAGTTTTGGAAGTTGTTGAAGACAAAGCCGAAGTAATAGAAACCAAGGTGCAATCGACCGAAGCAACTCAGAAAACGGAAATTATAAAAGTTGAAGCTGTTGCTGTTGAAGAAGAAGATGAGAATGTGTCCGTTCCTTTTGCGGTTATCGAAGACGTTCCCCTTTTCCCCGGTTGTGAAAACGTAGCAAAAGACAAAAGACGCGACTGTTTTCAAGACAAGATGAATGATCATATCCGCAAGAACTTCCAATATCCTGAGATTGCTCAAGAAATGGGTGTGCAAGGTAAAGTTTACGTACAATTTACCATTGCCAAAGACGGAAGCATTACCGATGTTAGGATGCGTGGTCCTGACAAAAATCTTGAAAAAGAAGCCGCTCGAATTATATCAAAACTACCTAAAATGACTCCCGGAAAACAACGCGGAAAAGCAGTTAAGGTACCTTTTAGCATTCCGATCAACTTCGTACTTCAATAAACAGATTACACTATAAAAATTGAAATCCCGGGTCTTGGCTCGGGATTTTTATTTGACTAAAACTCATCCGTGATTTGCACTAAATATCTTTTGCAAAGCAACGCAAACAACACAATCCCCGTATCCATATTCGCATCATTAGAAAATCCCTTTTTTTAGATGGTGGCACGATTGTTGGGTTCTTTAATTAAGGTGATCATCACATTTCAATCTGCAGAATAAAAGGAAATCTTCACTAAGAAACAAGGAGTTATGAAGAATAATTCTCGTGGCAATCTTTTGTGAAATTTCAAATATTTATTTTTCAAACCTATTAGAAATCAATAGTATGACACCTAAAAAAAACCCTAAAACAGACTTGAACAACAACCGTGGATTCTATTTCCAAATCGGTCTTATTCTGGTGCTTCTTATGACCTATTTCGTGTTGGAATGGAAGTCTTATGATCAATCCGGCATCTACATTGGCTCAATCAACATTTCTCAACCGAAAGTGGATGTAATTCCAATTATTGAGATCCAAACGCCGCCACCTGCCGCGCCACAACCTAAAACCATTGAAAAAATAGAAGTCATCGACAACGATCTCAATCAGCAAGAAGTCATTCCTATATCGACTGAATCGACAACGGAAATTCCCAAAATAGCAGATATCCCGGTTAAAAAAGACGAAATCGATCTTGTCGTTCCTTTTATTACTGTCGAAGACGTTCCGCTTTTTCCCGGTTGTGAACTTGTCGCCAAAGACCAAAGGCGGGTTTGCTTCCAAGAGAAAATGAACGAACATATCCGCAAGAATTTCGAATATCCGGAGATAGCACGGGAAATGAATGTACAAGGCAAAGTTTATGTGCAGTTTACCATTGCCAAAGATGGAAGCATAACCGACGTAATGATGAGAGGCCCCGACAAAAATCTCGAAAAAGAAGCCGCTCGTATTATTTCAAAACTCCCTAAAATGACCCCCGGAAAACAACGCGGGAATCCTGTAAAAGTCCCCTTCAGTATTCCCATAAATTTCGTGCTCCAGTAATGTTATGATGACAACTGTCTTAAAACCCGCGTTTTGGCTCGGGTTTTTTTTTTTGCAAACCTAACAATTGTCATGTTTTGATTAATTGATGTGTATTAATTTTGAGTATCAATTTGGACTAACCTATAAATTTAGCACTATGATACCTAAAAAAAATCCCAAGGCAGACTTCTCTCAATACAGCTTGATTTTCTTCCAATTAGGTCTTGTTATCATGCTCGCTATAACTTATTTTTCACTTGAATGGAAATCTTATCCAACAGACAACAATACTTTAGATTTGATTTCTATCGATAAAACATTTGAAGAAGAAATTCCGATAGTCAATCTCAATACGCCGCCACCTCCACCACCTCCTGCCGCTGCTCCTGAGGTGCTAAAAATTGTGGAAGATGTTGCCAAAGTGGAAGAAACAGTTATGAAATCGACGGAAGCATCACAAGATCAAAAAATTGAAATTGTCGAAATAAAATCCGTGAAAGCTGAAGATGAAGAAGAAGATGTAATTGTACCTTTTGCAGTAATCGAGCAGGCTCCCATTTTTCCGGGATGCGAGAGTTTGCCAAAAGACCAACAAAGAAATTGCTTTCAAGAGAAAATTGAAAAGCATGTGCGCGATAATTTCAGCTATCCACAAGTTGCACTTGAATTGGGAATTCAAGGACGCGTGTATGTGTTGTTTGAAATTGACAAGGAAGGTTATGTCAGCAATTTAAAATTTAGAGCTCCCGATAAAAACTTAGAACAAGAAGCACGCAGAATCATTTCAAAGTTACCCAAATTCATCCCGGGAAAACAAAGAGGAAAACCCGTCAAAGTCGCCTTTAGTATCCCCATCAATTTTATGATACAAAATCAATAATTATTTCATTAGTTAAAAAACAGCCCGTGGTTCTGAAAATCACGGGCTGTTTTGTGTTTTTATTTAAAATTACTTCGCACGAAGACTGGTATAAAAAGTTTGACGGATTTTTTCGCTGTTGATAAATCCGCTGCCATATCCGAGTTTGTCATATTTTTCAGTTAAAGATGCGTCTGCAACTATTTCAGCTTCAGATTTTCCGGAAGCAATGGCCTGACTGATATTTGAATGAAGGTATTCTAACATTTCTAAGAAGGATAGATATTCTTTTTTATTTGACAAATTTCCGTGACCGGAGATGATTTTGGTGTCGTCATTTATCAGCATCAACGCTTTTCGAACGGCTTCAATATATCCGTTCACACTTCCTCCTGAATTCAAATCCATGAAAGGATACCTGCTCTGGAAATACAAATCGCCGGTATGCAGCACATTATTTTGAACAAAATAAACCATCGCATCGCCATCTGTGTGTCCATTGTGGGAATGGAGGAACATAATTTCTTCATCCTCGAAAAAGAAATTCATCTGATCGGTAAAAGTAAAATTAGGCAAAGCGTTGGGAACGAGTTCATTTTTCTCTCGCTGGGCGTTTTCCAATCGTTTTCTGACATTTTCGTGCGCAAATATCAAGGCGCCGGTCTGACTCATGTTGGCATTGCCGCCTGTGTGGTCGCCGTGCCAATGCGTGTTGAGCAAATAACTTACCGGTTTGTCTGTCACTGTTTTGACGGCATCTAAAATTTTCCCTGTTAATGGCGCAAACTGGTCGTCAATCATCAAGGCCTTTTTTTCGCCTACAAGCAAGCCTATGTTGCCACCTTGCCCGACCAACATGCTGATTTGACCCGTTACAGGTATTACTTTGATGGTAACTTCTTGATTTTGGGAAATCCCTGTCTGCGAATAAAACAAAATCATCGCGAAGGAAAGAAAGGAAATTAGTTTCATGGTTGAGTTTTTTTAAAAATATTCATCAAATATAAGCAGGTTTTAAGTAAATATAAATGTTATACTTTGGTTAAAAGTATCTAAAGCATATCTTTGCAAAACTTTTCAACTAACCATGAAGATACTATTGAGCAAGTTCTCTTTTGCTGACTTTGTCCGCACATCCATACATGATTTCAAAGAAATCACGAAATTCAGGTTGGCTGTTAGTGTGGTTTTTTCTTCATTGGCCGGTTTTTTATTGGCTGCGGATACCTTGCAATTTTCAACTTTATTGTCCTTATCCATTGGTGGTTATCTGATGGTTGGTGCTTCCAATATATTCAATCAAATCATCGAGCGCGATTTGGATGCGCTGATGGATCGAACCATGGACAGACCGATTCCTTCGGGGAGAATTTCGGTGAATGCAGCCTTTGTTTTGGCACTAATCTGTACCATCATTGGTTTGGTATTGTTGTACAACATCAACCCAAAAACGGCTATGTTTGGTGCGATTTCTATTTTTTTGTACACCAGTATTTATACGCCGCTGAAAACGATTACACCACTTGCAGTTTTTGCCGGTGCCTTACCCGGTGCCATTCCGTTTATGTTAGGCTGGGTTGCCGCAACGGGGAAATTTGGAATCGAGCCGGGCACACTTTTCATGATACAATTTTTTTGGCAATTCCCTCATTTTTGGGCAATTGGTTGGTTTTTGTACAATGATTACGAAAAAGCAGGATTCTTCATGTTACCAACCGGAAAGAAGGATAAAGGAACTGCCGTACAAATTTTAATGTATGTCATCTGGACAATGATTGTTTCGCTTATTCCGGCATTCGGCATTACCGGAAACTTGCGTTTGTCTATCACCGGTGCCATTTTAATTTTTATAATCGGATTGGGATTTCTGTTTTTTGCAGTTCGATTATTCCACAAAAGAGACGATGTTTCGGCAAAATGGCTTATACTTGCCAGTGTTGCTTATATTAGTTTGTTGCAAATTATTTATGTATTAGACAAATGGCTGATTTAGTGATTGATTCAACTGAAACCGAGGAAAAACAAAAACAAAGCAAAGCTTCCAAAATGATGCTTCTGTTTGGCATTGTCAGTATGACGATGATGTTTGCAGGACTCACCAGTGGATATGTAGTCAGCCAAACGAGACCTGACTGGATTGTGGATTTCAAACTTCCAAGCGCGTTTTTTGGAAGCACAATCACCATTCTGTTGAGTAGCTTTACCCTTCATTTCGCATGGAAAAAACTAAAGTCGCGCAACCTTTTTAGTGCTAAGGCGTTAACTTTAGCAACCGTCATTTTAGGTGTGCTGTTTGTGGTATTGCAGTTTGTTGGTTTTTCACAAATCAAAGAAGCTGGTTATTTTTTTACCGGCGGTGAAAGTTCCGTCACGACATCATTTATCTATATAATTGCCGCAACGCATTTGGCACACATCGCTTTCGGATTGCTCGTATTGGTGTATGTTCTTTTCAAGTTAATCAATAATAAATATACGGCAGGCAATACAACAGGTTTTGAATTGGCAAAAACATTCTGGCATTTTGTTGACTTTTTGTGGATTTATCTATTCCTGTTTTTATATTTTTTCGGATAAAAAAAAAACCTATTTTTGAAAAATTTTAATTTGTAATTAATTTTATGGAAGCAACGGCACAGGCAACAACTCTCGAAGGCTCTGTTTGGGGCGGAGGCAATAAACCTATGGGCGCAAGCTACGGCAAAATCATGATGTGGTATTTCATCCTGTCAGACGCACTTACCTTTTCCGGATTTTTGGCAGCTTACGGATTTTCTCGTTATAAATCTATAGAGTCTTGGCCTATCGCAGATGAAGTGTTCACTCACTTCCCGTTTTTACACGGTGTGGATGCGCCGATGTACTACGTTGCTTTGATGACTTTTGTTTTGATTTTCTCTTCCGTAACGATGGTTTTGGCAGTAGATGCCGGACATCAAATGAAGAAAAATAAAGTAGCAATCTATATGTTTCTTACCATCATCGGAGGTTTTATCTTCGTTGGGTCTCAAGCTTGGGAATGGAAAAATTTCATCAAAGGTGAACACGGTGCGATAGAAACCAAAGGTGGACAAATCCTCCAATTTGTCAATGCCAAAACAGCCAAGCAAATTTCACTTGCTGATTTTGCAACCGCTTCTCATACAGAAAGAACTCAACACACAAAAAACAACGGACTTTGGTTTGTTTCGGAAGGAACTTTGCCAACTTTCACCGTTGCCGATATTCAAAAATCGTATGCAAATCGCTCAGACATTTTGATCCGTACACAAGAAATTATTCCCAATCTTGCCAAACTCAAAGAATCTCCAAGAGAAAAAGACCGTTTGGAAGCTGAAAGACTGCAAACTCAATTGGTCAATCCGGATGCTTTTGGACATAAAGCCATCTATAAAAGAGAATTTTCAGACCAAAGAATTCAGACCGCCGTAGCCGTGGTTGAAGGTGCTAACCTCATTCACAACGAATACGGAAACAGGCTTTTTGCCGATTTCTTTTTCTTCATAACAGGATTTCACGGTTTCCACGTGTTTTCTGGGGTAGTCATTAACATCATTATCTTTTTTAATGTTATTTTAGGCACTTACGAACGAAGAGGTCACTACGAAATGGTTGAGAAAGTAGGTCTTTATTGGCACTTTGTTGACTTGGTTTGGGTGTTTGTCTTCACTTTCTTCTATTTGGTTTAATAATTTATCTCCTAAAAATAAACTTGTATGTCACACGAAAAAGCTCATCACTCGCACACCAAAAGAATTTGGATGGTTTTTGCCATACTAACGGTTGTTACCATCGTAGAAGTCGCTTTTGGCATCATCAAACCCCGATTTATGGTTGAAACCTTTTTTATCGGCATGAAACTTCTCAACTGGATCTTCATCATTCTCACACTCTACAAAGCGTACTATATTGCTTGGGCATTCATGCATTTGGAAGATGAAACGCCTGGATACAGATGGTCTATCGTATCGCCCTTGTTGATTCTTGTGCCTTTTTTATTGTTTATCTTGCTGCTTGAAGGTGACTACATTCACGATGTTTACAGATATGGCTTTATGAAATTGGATTTTTAGACAAATCCCAATTTAAAAATAGATTAAGACGGTCAATGACCGTCTTTTTTTTACCTTTGTGCCACCGAACAATATTCAAACTCGATGAAAAAATTTTTGGTTCTATTCGCTTTGTTTATAGTCCCAATCGTGGCTTATCTTTTTTTCGCATCCGGCATTAACAATTTTGCGAAATTACCTGTTGTCACAGATAAAATCGACAATGTTGAAGGTTGGAAAAGTTTAACTGGAGACCCCGTGACATTTAATCAAAAAATTACAATTCTCGGTTTTGTTGGAAGTCATCCCGAATCAAATAAGCTGATGCTTTTCAATCTCAATGAAAAAATCTACAAACGATTTTACGGCTTTCAAGACTTTCAAATGGTGATGGTTTTACCGGAAGGAAAAGAAGCCGATGCAGAAAATCTTCGAAGTCAAATCGGACTGCTCTCGGACGTTGAGAAATGGCGATTTGTTTTCGCTCCGGAAGATAAAATCAATTCGCTTTTTTCGAGTTTGCAGACAACGTATCGCTTAGGTGCAAATTTGGAGTCTTCGTATGTTTTTATCATCGATAGAAATGTCGCGATGAGAGGCAGAAAAGACAATTCAGAAACGGATATAGTTTATGGCTACGATGCAGCCTCAGTAGCCGAAATACAAAACAAGATGTTGGATGATGTGAAAGTTATACTTGCAGAATATCGTATGGCATTAAAAAAATACAATTCCAATCGTCAAAAGTAATCCATGAAAAAATATTCTTACATCGGAATTTCATTTATCATATTGTTGTTTGGAATATGGGTAGTCAACGAATTTAGTCAACGCTACGGTCACAACGACGATTTAAAAACCATCGGCAAGGCACCCCAATTTGAATTGTCAGATCAATCCGGCAATAAAATATCTAACAAAGCCTTTGAAAACAAGGTCTATTTGGTATCTTTCTTCTTCACGTCCTGCCCGAGTATTTGCCCGGTGATGACCGAAAACCTCAAAGAAATACAAAACGAATTTTACGGAAATCCCGATTTTGGAATTGCTTCTGTTTCCATCGACAGCAAGTTTGACACACCCGAAGTTTTGGCAAAATACGCTGAAAAACATCAAATCAAAAGCAGAAACTGGCACTTTTTGACCGGCGAAAAACAGGCAATAGATCGCTTGGCAAACAAGGGATTCAATATTTTTGCAGACACCAACCCGCAACTCGATGGCACGTTTGAACATTCCGGCATGATGGCACTTATCGACAAAGAAGGAAACATCCGTTCGCGCACGGACGAATTTGGCAATCCCATCATTTACTACGACGGACTGTCCTATTCCGACGAAAAATCTTTGGATTTTAAATTGGGCGGTGCCTACAAACCCGGAATTAAAATGCTCAAAGAAGACATCAAAAAACTACTAAACGAATAAGTATGCCGACAACCGAATACAACAAATACAATAAATTAATTATCGTGCTCTCTGTGGCCATTCCGGTTGCGGTTGCCGTTCTTTTCAAAGTTCGCATCCCAGATGTGGCTCCGCTTTCGTTCCTTCCGCCTATCTACGCAACCATCAATGGCTTCACCGCATTCATTCTCATCGCGGCTTTTATCGCCATCAAAAATAAAAATATTAAATTGCATGAACGATTGATGAAATTTGCCATACTGCTATCGGCATTGTTTTTAGTGATGTATGTAGCTTATCACATGACTTCAGACCCTACACCGTTCGGTGGTGAAGGTGCTGTCAAAACCATTTACTATTTGATTTTAATTTCTCACATCATCCTATCCATAGCCATTATACCGATGGTTTTAATCAGTTTTGTCCGTGCGCTCAACAAGCATTTCCCCGCGCATCGGAAGATTGCAAAAATTACCTTGCCCATTTGGCTGTATGTAGCCATAACCGGCGTGGTGGTTTATCTGATGATATCTCCTTATTACACGCATTAAAAACAACCTGATTGAAAATTTTACTTTCAAATAAAACCATTATCATTGTTCTGATTGCATTTTTGTTCAGCCATACAGAAATGACCGCACAATGTGCCATGTGTCGGGCCGTTTTGGAATCAGAAGCCAATCAAGATGCAGCAAAAGGCATCAACGATGGCATCCTGTATCTCATGGTTTTCCCTTACATACTTGTGGGGGGTGTTTTATTCTTTATTTACCGGTTTTATAAAACCCGATAATTTTTTTAACAAATTTTTATCAATGTAAGGCGTAACAAAAAAAGATTAAAGCAGTCTTTTAATTGCACTTGTTACGATAGATTATAATTGTCTTAACAGGTATTTGTTCTCTAAATCCCTATCATTGTTCAATTATTTATGCAAATATGATATCAATCAAGGACTTACACAAATCCTACAAAATAGGGAACAATTCGCTTCACGTTTTAAAAGGAGTCAATTTTGAAGTAAAAGAAGGTGACTTTGTGTCCATCATGGGCTCATCCGGTTCGGGAAAATCCACCTTGCTCAATATTTTGGGTATTTTGGACGAAGCCGATAAGGGAGAATATTGGCTGGATGGTGTTTTGATAAAAAATCTCAACGAAAAAGTAGCTGCTCAATACAGAAACGAGTTTTTAGGTTTTATTTTTCAGTCATTTAACCTGATAAATTATAAATCTGCGCTTGACAACGTTGCGCTTCCACTCTATTATCAAGGCATCAAAAGAAAAGAACGCACCGAAAAAGCCATGCACTATTTGGAAAAAGTAGGCTTGGCAGATTGGGCAACGCATACACCCAATGAACTTTCCGGCGGACAAAAACAACGTGTTGCCATTGCACGGGCGCTTGCCTCAAACCCCAAAGTGCTTTTGGCAGATGAACCCACCGGAGCCTTGGATTCTAAAACATCTTATGAAGTAATGGAATTGATACAAGCCATCAACGACGAGGGAAAAACAATCCTTGTGGTCACACACGAACACGACATTGCCCAAATGACCAAACGAATCGTCCATTTGAAAGACGGTTTGGTGACCGATGATAAAATAGTTGAACAAGTAAGAGCCGCAGCTTATGTTTAGTCTTGAACGTTGGGAAGAAATATTTGAAACCCTCTCCAGAAATAAACTTCGTGCTTTTCTGACTGGACTTTCCGTGTCTTCAGGTATTTTTATTTTGGTGATTCTGCTGGGAGTCAGTCGGGGCATGCAAAATGGTATTGAAAAAGAGTTTCAGCAAGATGCGGTTACTGAAGTTGAAGTTTGGACCGGCACAACCACAGTCGGCTACAAAGGATTGAATCCGGGGAGAGATATTCAACTCAAAAACGAAGATTTCGAATTTTCTTCCAAGAAATTTAAGTCCCAAATCGATAAAAAATCCGGTTATTACGGCTTGTGGTCTGTGGTGATGAATTACAAAAAAGAAAACGGCTCTTACGAAATGGCCGGTGTGCATCCCGATTTTCAGAATATTGAAAATGCCAGTATGGTCGATGGAAGATTTGTCAACGCAAACGACATCGCCAACTACGAAAAAGTAATCGTGATAGGCAATCGCGTCAAATTGGATTTGTTTAAAGACAAAAATCCGATAGGTGAATACATCAACCTGACCGGCATCCCATTTAAAGTAATTGGTTATTACACCGATCCGGGTGGTGAGCGTGAAGAAACGCGGACTTACGTTCCGATTACTACCGCACAACGGGTTTTCAATGGAGGCAATAACCTGCGTCTGATGTCTTTCACCATCGCGCCGGCAGCAACTTTTGAACAAGCTGTGTTAGAATCTGATTTTTTCTCGAAAGAATTGGAAAAAAACATGAAAGAAAGGCATACCGTTGCTCCTGAGGACATGAGTGCAATCCGGGTTTTCAACACCTTGGATGAAGCCAAGCGCATTTACGATTTGCTCAACTACATCGACTTGTTTTTCTGGTTTGTGGGCATTTGTACCATCATTGCAGGCGTAGTTGGCGTTGGAAACATCATGATTATTGTTGTTAAAGAACGAACCAAAGAAATCGGCATCCGGAAAGCCATCGGTGCCAAACCCGCATCCATCATCGGAATGATTTTACAAGAAGCCATCTTCATAACCTTTATTGCCGGATTTTTCGGACTATTTGTAGGCTTGTTATTACTCGAAGTTGTCGGTCCGCAGATTCAAAGTGACTTTTTCTCCAACCCAGAGGTGGACATGGGCGTGGCAATTAAAACCATTTTTATCCTGATTATAGCCGGAGCCTTTGCCGGATTTTTCCCCGCATACCGAGCTGCAAAAATAAAACCCATAATTGCCCTTCGAGATGAGTAATTTGTTCAGTAGAGAAAATTGGAATGAAATCTTGGAGGCATTGAGCGCCAATTGGTTTCGCACGCTGTTGACCGCTTTCGGCGTGTTTTGGGGAATATTTATTTTGGTGATTCTTCTCGCGGCCGGGAAAGGTCTGGAAAACGGTGTCAAACAAGGTTTTTCAGGCATCGCGACCAATACCGCTTTTTTATGGACACAACCCACTTCCAAACCTTATAAAGGAATGCCGCAAGGTCGGCGATTCAATTACCGGAATGGTGATGTTGAAGCACTTTGGGAAAATGTACCGGGTTTAAGATTTGTATCACCCCGCAATCAATTGGGCGGTTTCAACGGCGCCAACAATGTCGTGAGAGGGCTCAAAACGGGTGCTTTCAATGTCTATGGCGACACCCCGGAATTCATCCAACAAGAACCGATGGAAATCATTCAAGGGCGGTTTATCAACCAATCCGATATGGAAAACCGACGGAAAGTAGCCGTGATTGGGCAGGGTGTAATAGCGGGCCTTTACGAAAAAGGCGAGCCTGTGATTGGATCCTACATCAAGATAAATGGCGTTAATTTTTCGGTAGTAGGCGTTTACAAGCGTAAAAGCAACAACGGTGGCAATGCAGAAGAATCGGTCAAACAAATATTCACCCCTTTCACCACTTTTCAACGTGCTTTCAACTTTGGGGATGTCGTGGGATGGATGGCTATTACGTCCGAAGATAAAACTTCCATCACAGAATTGCTGCCCAAAATAAAAGAAATTCTCAAAAGCCGTCATAAGATAAGCCCTGATGACGACCGGGCTATCGGCAACTTTGATTTGTATCAGGAATTCAGCAAAGTCAATGGCCTCTTCAACATCTTGAGCGTGGTTTCTTATTTCGTGGGGATTCTAATCCTCATTTCGGGTGTTATTGGCATCGGAAACATCATGTTGATTGTCGTCAAAGAGCGAACCAAAGAAATCGGAATTCGCAGGGCTTTGGGCGCAACTCCTTGGGACATTCGCGGGCAAATTTTGATGGAATCCATTTTCTTGACCATTATTTCAGGGATGGCGGGCATTGTCCTTTCATCGGCTGTTTTGAAAATCATTGATCTGGTGATGAGCGGCATGGATACTTCCTCGATGATGTTTGCCAACCCGAGCGTAAGTTTGGGTGTAGTTGTAATCGCATTGGGGATTTTGATTGTTTCGGGCTTGTTTGCCGGTATGATTCCTGCGCAAATCGCCATCAAAGTAAAACCCGTAGATGCACTGAGAACAGAATAAAAACTAACTACTTATCTATAATTTCCATTAAAAATGAAAAAAATTATTACCACGATTGTGATTGCCTTGGTAACCGTATTGTTCTTTGGCTCGCTGTATTATTTATATACAAAAAACAAAAAAAATCCCGTTGTCTATCAAACGGAACAAGCAACCACCCAAACAATTATCGAAAAAACCATCTCTACGGGTAGCATCGTTCCCAAAGAAGAGGTATTGATCAAACCCAATATTTCCGGAATCATCCAAGAGATTTATGTGGTTGCCGGTGAAAACATCAAAGCCGGTGATTTGATTGCTAAAATTAGAGTCGTGCCAAACGTGTCTAATCTGAACAATGCCAAAGCCCAAGTTGAATCGAGCAAAATAACCTTAGACAACCAATCCAAGATCTACAACCGCCAAAAATCGCTCATTGACAAAGGGGTTATTTCTCAAAACGAATTTGACAATGCGCTGACGGCATACGAACAAGCCAAACAAACCTATCAAACGGCTTTGGAAACTTACGAAATCGTACGAACCGGCACCACCAAAGGGTTGGAATCCGCTGCCAACACCCTCATCCGCGCCACCGTTTCCGGCATGGTCTTGCAAGTGCCTGTTAAAGTTGGAAATCAGGTGATAGAAAGCAACAATTTCAACGAAGGAACCACCATCGTCAGCATTGCAGACATCAACAAAATGGAATTTGTGGGAAAAGTTGATGAATCTGAAGTAGGCAAAATAAAAGAAGATCTCCCTTTGGAAATAACCGTTGGCGCCATAGAAAACAAAAAATTTGATGCAATCCTCGAATACATTGCGCCCAAAGGAATTGCCGAAAACGGCGCCATTCAATTTGAAATAAAAGGCACGGTCAAAATTTCAGAAGATGTATTCATTCGGGCGGGTTTGAGCGCTAACGCATCCATCATATTAGACAAAGCCACCGACGTATTGGCCATTCGAGAAGCCTTATTACAATTCGATTCGGACACCAACAAACCGTATGTTGAGGTTGAAAAAGGCGATCAGCAATTTGAAAAAAGATACGTCGAATTGGGGATATCAGACGGCATCAACGTAGAAATCAAAAAAGGTTTGTCAAAAGAAGACAAAATCAAAGTCTGGAATGTTGTAAATCCGGCGGAAGTATTCAAGTAAATCATTTACCTTTACAGCGTTTTTAAAGAGGGAAAAACAAAATAAAAGCATCATGAAAAAAAGTATCATTACAATATTTATCACCCTATTAACGGTCATATCTGTTCAAGCTCAAAACAAAAAATGGACACTTCGCGAAGCAGTTGATTACGCACTGATAAACAATATTTCTGTCAAACAATCTGAATTAAATTTTGAAAACACCAAAGTTGACAAAAAAGATGCCATCGGAAATTTTATACCTAGTTTAAACGGAACAGCCTCACACCAATGGAGCATCGGTCTGAATCAAAACATCACCACCGGTCTTTTGGAAAATCAAACGGTTCAATTTACATCGATTGGTTTAAATTCAAACCTTACTGTTTTTAATGGACTGAGAAATATCAACACCTTACGCCGTGCCAATTTGGCTATACTTGCCAGTCAATATCGATTGGATAAAATGAAGGACGATATTTCACTGAGTATTGTCAACGCTTTTCTGCAAATTGTTTTCAACCGAGAGTCGCTGAATACAATTTTATACCAAAACCAACTGACAGTCGAACAAGAAAAAAGAACCAAAGAATTGGTCGATGCCGGAAGTTTACCAAAAGGAGATTTGCTCGATGTCCAAGCCACTGATGCCAGTGAAAAACAACGCATCATCGTGGCAGAAAACAATTTGAAATTATCTAAAATCGCGTTGGCTCAATTGATGCTTATCAAAGATTATGAAAACTTCGAAATCCAAGACGAAGAATTTATCGTTCCACAGCCTGTTATGTTGGCCAAAAATCCGAGAGAAATATTTCAGTCTGCCAAAGAAAATCGATCTGAAATTAAAATTGCGGAAACCGATGTGAAAGTCGCTGAAAAAGATTTGGCAATATCTCGAGGCGCAAGTTATCCACAATTGAATGCTTTTTACGGTTACAACACCCGTGCGTCCAACAGCGAAACCATTGCCGGATTTGTTCCTGACCCAAACAATCCATTCACCCAAATCGGCACGGTCGAATCGACTGGGGAAGCCGTTGTTGCACCCAATTTTCAACGTTTAGTGGGCGGGCCGGACAACATTATCGATCAATTTACTCGAAATGACGGACACTCATTTGGCTTTCAGTTAAGCATTCCCTTTTTTAATGGGTTCCAAACGGCCAACAGCATCAAGCGGAGTAAAGTGAGTCTTGATCGTGCCAAAGCACAATTGGAACAAGACAAACTCGACTTGGAAAGCAATGTATTTCAAGCCTATTATGATGCAGAAGGCGCTTATCGGTCATACGAATCAGCTCAAAAAGCATTGACTGCCAGACAAGAGGCCTTCGAGTATTCCTCACAACGTTATGAAGTAGGTCTGATGAATGCATTCGATTACTTGCAAGCCAAAACCGCATTAGAAACTGCAGAATCTGAAGTTGTTCGGTCAAAATTCGATTATATTTTCAAATTGAAAGTGTTGGAAATCTTTTTTGGTGTACCTGTCAACCAACTTTAGGTTTTATTCATTTAAAATTCTATAAAATAGGCATTGATTTGCTAACTTTGGAACGAATTATATTTTCGATATAAATCTTATGAAAAAAAAGACACTCATCATATTACTCGGGAGCTTAACGCTCCTGATTGTGCTATTAATAGCAGGTAAAAAAGCGGGCTGGTTTGGTGATTCTGGAGACAGCAAAGAAGTAGAAACCCAAAAAATAACTCGCGCCACCATCCAACAAACCGTTTCGGCAACCGGGAAAATTCAACCCGAAGTAGAGGTTAAAATTTCTGCCGAAGTTTCCGGCGAGATTATAGAACTCCCAATCGTAGAAGGTCAACAAGTCAAAAAAGACCAACTCTTGGTTCGCATCAATCCCGACATTTTGCAATCGCTGCTCGCGCGTTCCGAAGCGGCTATGCTAAATGCTAAGGCGGGTCAACAGCAAGCAGAAGCAAGTTTTATAGAAGCAGAAGCCAATTACAAACGCAACAAGCCCCTATTTGAAAAAGGGGTCATTTCCGCTTCCGAATGGGATCGGATTATATCTGCCTATCAAGGTGCTTTGGCTTCCAAAGAATCCTCTAAATACAGTGCGCAAAGTGCGGCTGCTTCTGTCAAAGAGGCAAAAGACAATCTGTACAGAACCAATATTTATGCGCCGATGGACGGAACCATATCTAAGTTGGATGCGGAATTAGGCGAACGCGTGGTGGGCACACAACAATTTGCAGGTACAGAGATTTTGCGCGTAGCCAACCTTAGCAAAATGGAAGTTGAAGTCGATGTGAACGAAAATGACATTGTGAAAATATCGGTTGGAGATACCGCCATCGTAGAAGTAGATGCCTATCTGAAAAGAAAATTCAAGGGCTTGGTAACAAATATCGCCAACACGGCAAACGAAACCCAGAGTACCGATCAAATCACTAATTTCAAAGTAAAAGTAAATATCCTTCCTGTTTCTTATAAAGATTTAACCGAAGGCAAACCCGAAAGTTATTCACCATTCCGACCGGGTATGACAGCTACCGTCGATATCATCACCAGCAAGAAAACAGACATATTGGTTGTTCCCATCAGTTCAGTTGTCGTCCGCACAGACACCACGGCAGCGAAGAAATTTGAAATCAAAACAGAAACACCTTCCACGGTTGTGACCGAAGAAAAACGCTATGAATGTGTGTTTGTCAAATCGGGTGATGTTGCCAAATTACGAATTGTCGAAACCGGGATTCAGGACAACACCAACATTGAAATTTTATCCGGATTGAAAGAAGGCGATGAAATCATCGTGGGACCATACACCCTTGTTTCCAAGAACCTACAACCGGGTGACAAAGTAATTCTCAAGAAAAAAGAAGAGAAAAAGAAACCGTAATTTTCTCGAATGTCGCTCATCTTAAATCTCGAAACGGCCACCAAAAACTGTTCGGTGAGTTTGTCTAATTCCGGCAAGACCATCGCCCTGACCGAAGAAGCCGGTGACGGCTTTCTGCATGGAGAACGGTTGCATAATTTTATCAAGCAAACCCTTTCTCAAGCCAACGTAGATTTTAAAGACTTGAATGCAGTTGCAGTCAGCAAAGGCCCAGGTTCTTACACCGGATTACGCATCGGTGTTTCGGCAGCAAAAGGGATTTGTTTTGCCCTCAATATCCCGCTAATATCGACCGACACTTTGTTTTGTTTGGCAAAAAAAACAAAGATTAAATCCGGATTTATCGTTCCCGTGATTGATGCGCGACGCATGGAAGTTTACACCGCCACTTTTGATGAGATCCATCAAACCATCGAAAAAACATCTGCCAAAATCATCGATGAAGAAAGCTTTGACAATTTGTTGCGGCAGGGTAAAGTTTATTTTACCGGTGACGGAGCCGATAAATGCAAGTCAATCATCACACACCCAAATGCTGTTTTTTTAGATTCTCTTTATCCCTCAGCGGATGAAATGTCTGCGATTGCCTTTCAAAAATTCACCGATAAAAACTTTGAGAACGTGGCCTATTTTGAGCCTTACTATTTGAAAGAATTCATCGGGTTGAAGAAGAAACAATAAGCAATGAACAATTGGCAATAGGCAAGTTTGCAGTTACTGTACTTCTACTCCAATCAAAAATCGTTAATCTATTTTGGGGCTAATCGGCGAATGTTTTAATACAATTTAATCAATTCCACAGCCTTTCCGACTGAAGTTGTCGGTAACTGACAAACGTAATTTTGACATACGTAAACATACGTCTCGTCACCCATAAATCGGTTTTCCAACAATGGAAGATTGGATTCTTTTTGGCTGCCTGCTAAGACCGTATTTGGCAGATACTTTTTGTTGAAATCTTTCATTTTCTGCTTCGCATTCGAGCCGGAGATGGCAACTTCATAGTATGGCAAAGTGTGGTTGAGCATCAGGTCGAGCCAGTTTGAATACCACGGCGCACCCGATTCGCCGATGGTTGGCAACATGTTGTGCAACATGGCTGCGGAAGTTTCCAAATATTTTTTTTCGTCGAAATGATAGCCCAACTTAAACAAGTTTTTGGCCATCATCGAGTTGGAAGAAGGAATCACATTGTCTGAAGTTTCAGTACTTCGGCTGACCAATAGTTTGTCCAAATCGGAGGTGTAATAGAAAAAGTGATTCTCCGGATTGTAAAAATGTGCATACACGTAATCCGTCCATTTCTTCGCTTGATGCAGCCAAGCTTCATCAAACGTGGTTTCATACAAAGAAATAAATGCATCGATGGCAGCTGCGTAATCATCTAAATAGGCATTGATATTGCTTTTCCCGTTTTTATAATTTCTCCACAAACCGCCGTCGGGGCGTAATTGATGATTGACGATAAATTTTGCTACACCCATTGAAGTCGCTAAAAATTCTTCCTCTCCAAAAGCTTTATACGCATCGACATAACCGGAAATCATCAAAGCATTCCATGCCGTCAAAGTCTTGTCATCGAGTCCGGGTTTGACACGTTTCTCCCTTGCCTCACGAAGTATTTTTTTCCAATGATTCATTTTTATATGCAATTCATCGATAGAAATCTTAAAGTCTTTGGTCAAACTTTCATCGTTTTCTTTTCGAATCAATACATAATTCCCGTTTTCCCAAAACCCAAAATCATTGATGTTGTAAACCTTTGCAAACCAATCAAAATCTTTTTTTAATAATTTTTTCAATTCATCTTTTGTCCAAACATAATATTTGCCTTCTTCTCCCTCACTGTCCGCATCATAGGACGAATAGAATCCGCCCGCTTCATTTTTCATTTCGCGATTGACAAAAGCCAAGGTTTCATAAACGATGTCTTTGTAGAGTCGCTCGGGTTTTTGCCGATAGGCTTGCGCATACAGACTAATCATTTGCGCGTTGTCATACAGCATTTTTTCAAAATGTGGTATGTGCCAAAACGCATCGACCGAATAGCGCGAAAATCCACCACTCACTTGGTCATAAACACCTCCGAAAGCCATTTTTTGCAAACTGAGATGTACGTAATCGAGTACTTCCTGATTCTGCGTTTGGTATGCATATCGCAGTAGAAACTGAAAATTGGTCGGCATCATAAACTTTGGCGCACCCATTTTCCCACCATATTCTCGGTCAAATTTTGCTGCCCATGATTTTACGCCAAGATCAATCGAATCCAAATTGAAATTTTGAGATTCCGTATTGACACTTACCAAATCCATTTGTTTGACACCTTCCGCTAACCGACTCGCGTATTCTTCGAGTTTTTCGGGTTGGGTTTGATACATATCGGCTATTTGATTGAGCATATTTATCCAATCTTCTTTCCGAAAAAAAGTGCCTCCCCAAACCGGCCTGCCATCGGGCAAAGCCACCACGTTGAGTGGCCAACCACCACTTCCGGTCATCAGTTGCACTGCGTTCATATAAATTTGATCGACATCGGGACGTTCTTCCCGATCGACTTTGATGTTGATAAAATGCGTATTCATAACAGCCGCTACCGTTGAGTCTTCGAAAGATTCGTGTTCCATGACGTGACACCAATGGCAAGCTGCATAGCCGATACTCACCAAGATGAGCTTGTTTTCATTCACGGCTTTTTGAAGGGTTTCCGGATGCCAGGCGTTCCAATCGACCGGATTGTGGGCGTGCTGAAGCAAATAAGGACTGGTTTCGTTGATGAGTGCGTTGGTATGAGGCATATCATTGGATTTTTGGCTTTGACAACTTACAAAAGTTAAAAGAAAATACAGGCGGAAAAATGATTTCATTTTGATGAAATTTCGCATCGTTAAAATAGAAATTTAAAATTAGCTAAAAAACAATCGCCTGACATGAAAAATCTTCTTAATGTTTTGTTCCCTTTTTCAATCCATCCAAATTAAAATCTTTAGTACCTTTGTAAATTCTCATTGAAAAAAACGGTTGTTTGCAAGTCTATGAATCTGTCCGACTACATCTATTTAATACAAAAACCCGAAGCCGTTACGCCTTCTCAAACCAAAGAACTCAAAATAGTTTTGGATGAGTTTCCGTATTTCCATTCCGCCAGAGCGATTTATCTGAAAGGGTTGAAAAATCAAGGTAGTTTTTTGTTCAACGACAATTTGCGAACAATGGCGGCTCACACCACCAATCGATCTGTTTTGTTTGAATTTATTTCTTCAGAAACTTTTAATCAATTCGCCATTTCAAAACAAATCAAAGACAATGAGATTTTGGTTAAAAACCTCAATGTTGTTGGAGCAATTGAAATAAATCCCGGCAGGGAACATCCTGAAAGTGTCTTGTCTATCAACGAAGCCGAAAAAATCTTGGATAAAGATTTATTCACAAACAAACCCAATCTGACTTTTCATCCCGAAGAAATTGAGTCTGTGGAAGAAAGTGCAATAGAAAAAACACCTGTAAGCTTTAATCCGAACGAAAGACACTCCTTTGAAGAATGGCTGAAATTCTCGGTCAAACCCGGACAATCAATCCCAACAGAAACAGCAAAACAATCCACTTCAACCATCAATCGGAAAAAGAAATTTGACTTGATCGAAAAATTTATCGAACAAAACCCGAAAATTATCCCAAACAAAGAGGTGAACTATGATGGTAATCTGGTTTCTGAAAATTCGATAGCCATCCCGGAAATAATGACAGAAACGCTGGCTAAAGTGTATGTCGCACAAAAAAAGTACAAAAAAGCAATTCGCGCCTACAAAATTTTAAGTTTGAAATATCCGGAAAAAAGTGGTTTCTTTGCAGACCAAATTCGAGCACTCACTCAATTAGATAAAAAATAATACATACAAAATGAGCACATTTACAATTTTCATGGGATTAATCGTCATCGTGTCCTTCTTATTGGTCTTGGTGATAATGGTTCAAAATCCTAAAGGAGGCGGACTTTCTTCGTCTTTTGGTGGCGGAAGTCAATCCATCGGCGGCGTTCAAAAAACAAATGATTTTTTGGATAAAAGCACTTGGACTTTGGCAACCGTTTTGGTCGCACTCATCTTGGTATCCGGCTTGGCCATCAACAAAACGGAAGGTACCTCCAGTTCGAAAGCACTCGAAGGCGCGCCCGATGTAGAACAAACCATTCCTGCGGCCAATGACCAGAACAATACCGAAACACCGGTAAAAGACCAAACTAACAAGGACAAATAGATACGAAATTTATCTTGAAAATGCCGGCTTACTGACAAGCTGGCATTTTTTTTTTAATCTTGTCAGCAATTAATCTCGTGGCATAATTTCTGCCAAGAAGGAAACAATGAATTTTAAATAATTAATAAAACTATGGCACTAAACATTCAACCACTTTCAGACAGGGTTTTAGTTGAACCCCTCGCCGCCGAAACAAAAACAGCTTCGGGCATCATCATCCCGGAAACAGCAAAAGAAAAACCCCAAAAAGGAATTGTCGTTGCGGTCGGAAAAGGCAAAAAAGACCATGTAATGACTGTCAAATCCGGTGATACAGTTTTGTATGGCAAATACGCAGGAACCGAATTAAAATTGGAAGGCAAAGATTACCTCATCATGCGTGAAGAGGACATACTTGCCATCGTTTAATTTCTTTCTTCAAAAATTAAAATCATTCAAAATTAATCTTCAAAAAAAATTAGACAAATGGCTAAAGACATAAAATTTAATCTCGAAGCAAGAGACGGTCTCAAACGCGGTGTGGATGCTTTGGCAAACGCCGTTAAAGTTACTTTAGGTCCTAAAGGACGCAACGTCATTATCAGCAAATCATTTGGCGCACCCATCGTCACCAAAGACGGTGTGACTGTTGCCAAAGAAATCGAACTGAAAGACCCTTTGGAAAACATGGGCGCACAAATGGTGAAAGAAGTTGCTTCTAAAACCAATGACCTCGCAGGTGACGGAACAACCACCGCTACCGTATTGGCACAAGCCATCGTGAAAGAAGGTTTGAAAAACGTCGCCGCCGGTGCCAACCCGATGGATTTGAAAAGAGGAATTGACAAAGCAGTTGAAGCAGTTGTTGCCGACCTACACAAACAATCAAAAGCAGTTGGGGACAGTTCTGAAAAAATCAAACAAATCGCTGCCATCTCTGCAAACAACGATGATGTCATCGGTGATTTGATTGCACAAGCGTTCGAAAAAGTTGGAAAAGAAGGTGTTATCACCGTTGAAGAAGCCAAAGGAACCGACACTTATGTGGACGTTGTGGAAGGCATGCAATTTGACAGAGGCTACCTTTCTCCATATTTCGTGACCAACTCCGAAAAAATGGAAACCGAACTCGAGAATCCATACATCTTGTTATACGACAAGAAAATTTCTTCCATGAAAGATTTGCTTCCCGTGCTCGAACCGGTAGCACAATCCGGCAAACCTCTACTCATCATCGCTGAAGATGTGGACGGAGAAGCTTTGGCTACTTTGGTGGTCAATAAACTTCGCGGAGCCTTGCGTGTTGCTGCAGTAAAAGCACCCGGATTCGGCGATCGCCGCAAAGCCATGTTGGAAGACATCGCTATCTTGACCGGAGGTGAAGTGATTGCAGAAGAAAGAGGTTTTACCTTGGAGAACGCAACACTTGACATGTTGGGAACTGCTGAAAAAGTGACTATTGACAAAGACAATACTACTATCGTTAACGGAGCCGGAGACAAAGAATTGATTGTCAATCGTGTTAACCAAATCAAATCACAAATAGAAACCACTACTTCTGATTACGACCGCGAAAAACTGCAAGAACGTTTGGCTAAATTAGCCGGTGGAGTTGCCGTTTTATACGTTGGTGCTGCTTCAGAAGTCGAAATGAAAGAGAAAAAAGACCGTGTGGACGATGCACTACACGCAACCCGTGCCGCCGTAGAAGAAGGCATTGTTGCTGGTGGCGGTGTCGCACTCGTTCGTGCCATTCAAGCTGCGCGTCAGGTAAAAACACTCAATGCCGATGAAGCAACTGGTGTGCAAATTGTGGCGAGAGCCATCGAAGAACCTTTGCGTCAAATTGTTGAAAATGCAGGCGGTGAAGGCTCGGTCGTTATCTCTAAAGTACTTGCTGAAAAAGGAGATTACGGGTATGATGCAAAATCTGATACTTATGTAAATATGTTTAAAGCCGGCATCATCGACCCTAAAAAAGTTGCCCGTGTAGCTCTTGAAAATGCGGCTTCGGTGGCAGGAATGATTTTGACTACCGAATGTGCTTTGATCGATATCAAAGAAGAAAGTCACGGTGGCGCTCCCGGAATGGGTGGCGGCATGCCCGGCATGATGTAAAAATTATTTCTTTTAATCTTAAAACCGCTTCTCCCGAAAGTAATTGGGAACGAAGCGGTTTTTTTATGCAATAATTTCAATAATCAGAATGAAACCTCCAATTTAAGTGTAATTTTGTTCAGAATTTAATTGCGCTTTTATTCTAAAAAAAGTGTGTTATCCCATTCTTATTGCCATGTTTCCTATCGAATTTACCCCAAAAATTTTTACAGTCTTTAAAGAGGGCATCACTTTCAAACAGTTTTCCAAAGATCTGATTGCCGGAGTCATTGTCGGCATCGTAGCACTTCCGCTCGCCATCGCTTTTGCCATTGCCTCGGGTGTTTCGCCCGAAAAAGGATTGATCACGGCCATCATCGCCGGGTTTCTGATTTCGCTTTTGGGCGGAAGTCGCGTTCAGATTGGCGGCCCGACAGGTGCATTTATCGTCATTGTTTATGCCATCGTGCAAGAACACGGCGTGGGAGGACTCACTATTGCCACTTTTATGGCAGGCTTTATCATCATCGGAATGGGTTTGTTGCGTTTGGGTAATTTGCTAAAATTCATTCCTTATCCTTTGGTAGTGGGATTTACCAGTGGAATAGCTTTGATTATTTTTTCCTCTCAAATCAACGATTTCCTTGGATTGTCAATCGAAAAAGTACCGGCAAACTTTATCGACAAATGGCAAGTTTATGCCCAAAACATCGAACATTTTAATTGGATTGCCGCCATACTGGCTGTTTCAACCATCCTAATTTCATTTAACTTCAAATACGTTTCCACAAAAATTCCGGGGTCAATCGTTGCCATCGTGCTATGCACATTTGCGGTTTTTTGGTTTGACTTGCCGGTTGCCACCATCGAAACGCGATTTGGCGAATTGCCCAATTCACTTTCATTACCCAAAATACCAAACGTTTCGTGGGCGACCATTCAATCGCTGATACAACCTGCTTTTGCCATCGCCATTTTGGGCTCGATAGAGTCATTGCTCTCAGCCATGGTTGCCGACGGTATGACAGGTGGCAAACACCGTTCGAACGCCGAGCTCACCGCGCAAGGCATCGCCAATATTTTCTCGGGTTTGTTTGGCGGGATTCCCGCCACCGGAGCCATCGCCCGCACGGCTACCAATGTGAAAAACGGAGGCAGAACACCCATAGCCGGAATCACGCATGCATTAGTTCTGCTGTTGATTTTATTGTATTTAGCTCCTTTTGCCAAGCTGATACCGCTGTCTTGTTTGGCAGGCATCTTGGTAGTGGTGGCCTATCATATGAGTGAATGGCGACAGTTTAAAGATTTGCTCAAAGGCAACAAAATGGATGTTTTGGTACTTTTGACTACCTTCTTTTTAACCGTTATTTTCGATTTGATTATCGCCATCGAAATCGGGATGGTGCTGTCTAGTTTTTTGTTTATGAAACGCATGAGCGATGCGATCAGCATTGAAAAAACTTCTCCGGACGGTCTTGCAAAAACAGACGATGCCGAACAGTTGTTTGATGACGAACTGCCCAAACTTCCCGCGGGTGTGGTTTTGTATGAAATCAATGGAACTTTGTTTTTCGGTGCGACCAAAAAATTTCAGGAAACCCTCAACGACCTCAACACCTTGCCAAAAGTATTGATCCTGCGGATGCGGAATGTCCCGTTTGTCGATGCAACCGGCATACGCTCATTAAAAGACATCATTCATCGATTTCAATGCGAAAAAGTGCATGTGGTCTTGTCAGGTGTTGGAGATAATATCCGCAAAGAACTCATTGAAGGCGGCATCAACGATGTGTTGATTGCGGAAAACATTTTAGACAACATCGGTAACTCCATCGAAAGGGCAAAATCTTTGTTGGTTACAAAACCCTGACAGAAGACAGTCCGAATCTACTACTCTTTGTAAAAAACCTGTGTTTCCTGCGGGTCAAAACCTTTGGGCCTGACTTTGTCGTCTTGGCCTACTTCAAAATTGAGTTTGAGCGTTTGGTCTTTCATTTCTGAAACACCGTAGAGTGTAAATCCAACCAAAGTCCCTTTGTTGAAATCGTAGAGGTCAAAATGATTGGGCAGGGTGGTTTCGTCAATTCTGTATTTGACTTGAAAAGTGTCCACTCCTTTGTGCGATTCGAGCAACCAAAGTGCATCATTGTTTGCTTTGAGAATCAGGGTTTGACCGTAATGGCTTTTCCAAGTACCTACGATGCCTTCGTCTTTGGCACAACCAACGAAAAAGATGATGACGAACAGAATAACCGATGTTGTAAAGATTCTTTTTTTCATAATTATGTGATGTTAATTTGACCGATTGCGGGCTGTGTCTTCTCCCTACAATCAGGCAGTCAAATTTACGGCTTTTCAAAAACTTAAAGTAGTTATTTCTATTTTATATTTCTCGGTTTACACAGGTGTATCTAAACTAAAAATGCGGGATTCTCGGATAAACCCACCGTAGATCGTTTAAAATATTGATTATATTTGTTACAAATTGAATGCTGAAAAATTGAATACATGTATCAAAATCAAATAAATATAATCTGATGAAATATCCCTTAACTTTCTCTTGCTTTTTAATTTTCATTGCCACATTTGGTCAGGCTAAAATAGACAGTTTGGTCAAAATAGGTGTAAAATATCACGACGAAGGAAGGTATGATGATGCCATTCGCACCTATAATGAAGCCCTTCTGATTGATAAAAATTCGCCACTTGTGAATTATGAATTGTCCTTTACATATTTCATGAAAAATGATTGTGAAAAGTCAATTGAACACGCGGACTATGCCATACAGAATGGCGACGAATATTTATCAATGCCTGCTGTAATCACCAAAGGTTCTTGTTTGGATAATTTGGGTAAAACGGAAGAATCTATCGCGCTTTTCAAAAATGCCATAGAAAAATACAAACCCAATCATTTGATATATTACAATCTCGGGCTCGATTACTACAAAATATCGGATTATGCAAACGCAGAGGATGCCTTTCTAAAAGCAATTGATTTGAAAGATTCGCACGCAAGCAGCCACTTGTTGTTGGGTTATACGATGGAGAAAAAACAGAAAAAAGTGCAAAGCCTTTTGCCGTTGTTCTTCTTTCTTATTTTGGAACCCGACACAGATAGATCAAAAGTCGCTTATGAAGTTTTGATGAAACAATTTGTTGGAAATGTGGAAAAAGATAAAAACAAGCCCAATCAAATAAACATCAACATCAATTCGAGTAGTTTGGGGAGCGAATTCAGTTCGGCTGAATTGATGCTTTCTATGATGGTAGCAACCAAAAGTGCCAAAGAAATTAAAGGCACTGCGGATGAATCTTTTTTTGTTGAAAACACCGCCACTTTTTTTAAGATGCTGGGAGAAATGAAGAAAGAAAATAACGAAGGTGTTTGGTGGGCTTATTACATTCCGCTATTTGACAAAATCGCTCGTTCCGAGCATCACGAAACATTCATCAATTACATCAGCCAGTCTTCAAATTCAAACGCAAAAACGTGGTTGGAAGAAAACAACGATAAACTCAACCGCTTTGCGGAATGGTTTCAAAATCAATATTAATGTTTCGCTTTTTCTAACTTTTCAGCGTCTCAACTTAGCCATCAATTCTTCTAAGGAGGCCATTTTTTCAAAGTCTTCCCGGCTGATAAAAATTTCCCAGCTTGCATCGGCTTTAAGCATCAGGACAAAAGGGAAATTATCAAATTTTTTGAAAGCTTCCGGGTAGTTTTTTTTAAACTCATCAATGTGCAAAAACTCAAGCGAAACGGGAAATGACTCTCGAAAAGTCTTCCAAGTTTCGTTTTCTGACCATACGTCATAGGTGAGTGCGCAAAGTTTGCAAGCATAGGTGGATGGGCTAAGCAATTTGTGGGCGGCATCCATCAGACCGTGCAACCGACCCGATTGTGCGTTGTAAACAAAAACGTATTTAACGGGTTGTTGGTTTTTCATCGAAAAAGAGCACTCTGTTAAAATTTAAACTATGCTTATTGCGGCTCTGTTGCTTTGATTCGCTTGATGTAGGCATCGAGTTCTTTGCCGTATTTCCCTTTTTTTACTTCCGGCGTAAGTGAATTGTTGATGGTGTCGAGCAATTTCACATGTGCGTCGTAGATTTCGGTAAGTGCCAAATAGGGCGCAATTTCAGATTCTTTGTGTGTAACTGCAAAGTTGGCTACATATAGATATCTTCTTCTGAGAAGGCCGTTCATCTGTTCAGTTATCAAATCGGCTTTGGCTTGGTCTCCGTCTTTTTGCGCTTCAAAAAGTGCTTTGATGTAGTCGAGTCTTTTCTCGTTGAATTTGGTGTTCATTGCTCGAAATTCATTAAGTTGATCTTGAATTTCGGATCCTTTTATTTTTGCATCTGCTACAAATTTTCGCAGTGTTGAGGTAATCTGTACAGTATCCTTTTCGCCGAAGAAAGGGATGGTCGTGTTTTCCGTTGTTCCATCACGCTTGTCGAGGTGTAGATAGAACACTTCATTGGATTCTAAATCGCTGTGTAATAAGAATTGAGACTCCCCATCGATCGTCACGGAATCCACACTTACAAGTAAAGTGTCTTCAATTTTTTGAAGATAAAGCGTTCCCTTTTTCAATCCTTTAATCTCGCCGACGACAGTCATGTCATAGGTTTTTGATTTCGTACAGGCCGCCAAAAGCAGCAAAATAAAAAAGAAGGCTGAAATACGCATATTGATTTGAGTTTGGACGGCAAATATCTACAAATAATTCTGATTTAAAAAGAGAAAATGAAAAGCTGGAAGTAAACCAATTGTGCAATTTGAAAATTTAGCCTCGGTGGCTGAGCGAAGCCGAAGCCACACTTCAAATCCAGAAAAATCAAGTTTTATGTTCTTTTTTCTTGGCTGCGGGAAACAAGATATTGTTTAGAATCAATCGGTATCCGGGTGAATTTGGATGTAGTTCGAGTTCGGTTTTAGGATCGCCTACTCGGTGCTGGTAATCTTCCGGATCGTGACCGCCGTAAAAAGTAAAAAAACCTTTACCACGAATACCATGAATGTATTTTGCCTCATCATTCGATTCGTTTTTTCCCAATACCAACACATCACTTTTAAGGGTTTCAGAATCAAAAGATGTTGTTTGGCCCATGAAACCTTTCACCAGACTTGTATGATTTTGGGTGAGCATGGTGGGTACCGGATCCCATTTGGCCGAGAAATCCATCAGCGAGAAATAATCCATTTCTCTCGGGATTTGCCTTTTGTTGGTCATGTCGATGGAGGAAAACTCATACGCATTCGGATCTCTTTCCAAGATAAAATTTTTGAAAGCAAAGGTTTTTGAAAAATCGATTTTTGATTGATAACTGGGTTCCGACGGATCACCATCAAACATGGGTTCGCAAATGTCCACGCCATCGGCGGAAAGTGCAATATCAAAACTGTCTGTCGCGCTGCACATGGCAAACATAAAACCGCCGCCAATCACGAAATCCCTGATTTTTTTGCTAACGGCAAGTTTTTCTTCCGATACTTTTTGATAACCCATCCGATTTGCCAAGGCTTCAGCTTCTTGCTTTTCTTTTATGTACCATGACGCACCTCTGAAACTGCCATAAAATTTACCGTACTGTCCGGTGAAATCTTCGTGGTGCAGGTGAAGCCAATCATAGGCGATGAGTTGGTCGTTGAGCACTTGTTCGTCATAAATGGTTTCGTAGGGAATTTCTGCATAGGTGAGTACCATGGTCACAGCATCGTCCCACGGCAGATTTCCCTCAGGTGAATAAACCGCGATTTTTGGGGCTTTTTCTAAAACCACAGACTCCATATTTTGTGAAGGACTGTTGATGAGTTCGAGCAAAGTCGTTGTATTGTCATCTGTTAGGACTTCAAAACTCACACCTCTGAGTTGACATTCTTTGCGCACCCAATCCGAATCCGGCAACAGAAATGAACCGCCACGGTAGTTGAGCAACCAACTGACTTTGGTAGATTTTGTCAATGCCAAAAAGGTAATACCATAAGCTTTCAGGTGATTTTTTTGGGTGTCTGCATCCATCGGAATCAGCACGAAAGTGGCATGCGCCAAAAAACTCCCCAACCAGAAAAAGAGTGAAAACAATAAAATCTTATGTACACTTGAAGCTGTTCTCATCCGTTATCCATCAATTTTTTGAGATTTAAAAGTAGGTATAATCTATGAAATTAAGAAAAAGGTTTAGAAAATATTAACCTGGGGGATTTTATGATGGTTTATCAAAAGTCCTTTCAAGGTTGTCAAATTCCTCAAAGTTTAAACGTTCATAGAATCACGTCGAATCGAATCGTGTGCGTTCGATCCGTTCTAGGTCGCAGAAACCTGATTAGGAAGTTTTAACAGACAAGTTTTTGACCATTCTTTTTAAAATGGCCCATTGTTTGAGCGCATCCCGTGCTTCCACAGCGGGATAACCCAACATGGTTTTTCCGGCAGGAACATCGGCTGTCACACCGGAACAAGCACCGATAATTGCACCATCACCAATGGTTGTATGATCTTTAATGGATGCACTTCCACCTATAATTACACCGTTCCCCAAAGTGACCGAACCAGCCAAACCGCTGTTTCCTGCCATGATGCAAAACTTACCAAGTTTGCTGTTGTGTCCGATTTGGACCAGATTGTCAATTTTACAGCCGTCGCCCAATACAGTTGAACTGAATTTTCCTCTATCAACGCATGAGTTGGCACCAATCTCTACGTTGTTTCCGATGACTACGTTTCCGATTTGTGGGATTTTGACCAAACCTCGTTCGGGGTCGAGACGAAATCCAAAACCGTCAGCACCAATGGTCGCGTTCGGGTGAAAAATACAATTGGCTCCCACATGACATCTTTCTCGGATTACAGTTCCCGACCACAAAACCGTGTTTTCACCAATGCTGCATTCATCGAGTATGGTGACATTCGGGTAGATGGTTACGTTTTTACCAATTAAAACTTTTACGCCAATATAACTTCCTGCGCCGATTCTCGTGCCACTGCCGATAATTGCGGTAACGTCAACTACAGCTGTCGGATGAATGTCTATTTCAAAAATAGGAGTGGGTGGTGCAAAAAGGTTGAGAACTTGAGACATCGCTAAATCGGCATTCTTAACTTTTATAAAAGCACGATTTTCTCCAGGTTCTATGGAAATATCTTCATTCACAACAGCCACGCAGGCTTTGGAACTTTGCCAATATTTCTCGTATTTTTTACTGCCGATGAATGAAATCTCCGTATCACCGGCAATTTCTAATTGTTCGGGTGTGGTAATATTTTGAGAGGTGTTGCCAACAATAACGCCTTTTAAAACATCGTTTATTTCTTGAAGGGAGTAAGTTTTCATAGCTAAATCGGATAAATGATAAAATCAACTTTTAAAGTTAATTTGTATTAAATACCTGTTTTAACTTTTGCACGCAAGGTAGTTTATTTATTTCAAAGACAAGATATTGTGTATTATTATTTTAGGCTTCAATTGGGAGAACATTAATATCAAGGAGCCTTGTGGGTTTAATAAAAGCAAATCAGAACAACTCGGATAGGGCAAAAATAAATTTTTCAAACTAAATTATTCCCAATATTAAATTTATCTGCAACCTTCTAAAGCATTTTAACCAATATGATTACCTTTGCCAAAAACAAATTAAAAAAGAAATAGCCATGAGCGTAAAAACGATTCCTTACGTAAAAAATAAAGTAAAAAACATTGCTCTTGCAGAATGGGGCAGGAAAGAAATTGAATTGGCCGAAGCAGAAATGCCGGGATTGATGTCCTTGCGCGAAGAGTTCAAAAACGAGCAACCGCTCAAAGGTGCCCGCATCGCAGGTTGCCTCCACATGACAATTCAAACGGCGGTACTTATCGAAACTTTGCAAGCCTTGGGTGCGGAAGTAACTTGGAGTTCTTGCAATATTTTTTCTACACAAGACGAAGCTGCCGCTGCCATTGCCGCTGCCGGTGTTTCCGTATATGCTTGGAAAGGAATGAACGAAGCGGAATTTGATTGGTGTATCGAGCAAACTTTGTTTTTCGGTGAAGATCGCAAACCACTCAACATGATTTTGGACGACGGCGGTGATTTGACCAATATGGTTTTGGACAGATACCCCGAACTTGTCAGCGGCATCAGAGGGCTGTCTGAAGAAACCACCACGGGCGTACATCGTTTATATGAGCGGGTGAAAAACGGCACATTGCTCATGCCTGCAATCAATGTGAACGACTCGGTTACCAAATCAAAATTTGACAACAAATACGGATGTAGAGAAAGTGCGGTGGATGCCATTCGCAGAGCAACTGACATCATGCTGGCAGGAAAACGCGTGGTTGTTTGCGGCTATGGCGATGTAGGAAAAGGAACGGCTGCTTCGTTCAAAGGTGCCGGAAGCATCGTGACTATTACGGAAATTGACCCGATTTGTGCTTTGCAAGCCGCCATGGATGGCTTTGAAGTGAAAAAATTGTCAACCGTTGTGAGGACGGCTGATATCATCATCACCACCACCGGAAACAAAGACATAGTGACAGCGGATGCTTTCAAAAAAATGAAAGACAAAACCATTGTGTGCAACATTGGACATTTTGACAATGAAATTGATGTGGCTTGGCTTAAGAAAAACTACGGTCAGACCCATGTAAACATCAAACCACAAGTGGACAAATACACAATTGACGGAAAAGACATCATCTTGTTGGCCGAAGGAAGATTGGTCAATTTGGGCTGCGCTACGGGGCATCCGAGTTTTGTGATGAGCAACTCATTTACCAACCAGACTTTGGCGCAAATCGAACTTTGGAAGAATGCTGAAAAATATGACAATGACGTATATATGCTCCCCAAACACCTCGATGAGAAAGTGGCCATGTTGCACCTCAAAAGATTGGGTGTTGAGTTGGAAACCCTTTCAACCGAACAAGCAGACTACATTGGCGTACCACAAAACGGACCTTTCAAACCGGAATATTACAGATACTAATATCCTGATTTAGATAATAAAAAAGCTGCCTTTTCGGGCAGCTTTTTTTTTGCTCGATTTGAAAACAACAACACGCACAACCGATTGAAATTCATTTGAAAACATCCTCAAAACATGACATTTATCATGCTTTTTTTGTTTAAAGTAAACGAAATTTACTCGACTGAATACTAACTCTCCGGCTATGAAATCAACAGCTCCCGTTTCGAAGATCATGACGAAAGAGCTTGTGACCCTTCAGCTTACTGACGACTTGTATCTTGCGGAAAAATTGTTTAAAACAAATAAAATAAGACATCTTCCTGTCTTAGACGGCAAGCATTTGGCGGGCATCTTGAGTTACACCGATTTGTTGCGCATCAGCTATGCCGATTTGACGGAGGAAGAAGACACCATTGAAACGGTGGTGTACGATATGTTCACGGTCAGCCAAGTGATGATGAACAGACCCGAGGTGGTAACTTCAGACACCTCTATTCACGATGTCGCAGAAATTTTGTCTAAAAGAGAATTCCACGCCCTCCCGGTGATTGACAACGATCGCTTGGTAGGCATCGTCACAACGACTGATTTGATTAAGTATTTTTTGAAAAACTGCCCGGAATTTCGCGCTTGTAGGTGTTAATCCAAATGTTTTTTCAAAATATGCGCAACGATTATTTTGGCATGTATCCGTGAGTTTTCGATAAACCATTTGTGCGTTTCCATCCCACCGCAAATTACACCCGCCAAGTACATTCCTTTCACATTGGTTTCCATGGTTTGCTCGTTGTATAAAGGCTTGAGGGTTTCGTCTTCAGTCAATTGAATGTTGATTTTTTTCAAAAATGGAAAATCGGGTTCGTAGCCGGTCAGTGCCAATACATAATCGTTCGGCAATTCTATGATGCCTTCAGGTGTAGAAACAATGAGTTTATCTTCAAGTATTTCGACCACTTCACTGTTGAAATAAGCCTTGATTTTTCCTTCCGCAATGCGATTTTCAATATCGGGTTTGACCCAGTATTTTACGCGTTTGTTGATGGCATCACCTCGCACAATCATGCTCACATCGGCACCTTTTCGATAGCATTCCAAGGCAGCATCCACCGAGGAGTTGCTCGCACCGATGACGGCCACTTTTTGATGCGCATAATAGTGCGGGTCTTTGTAGTAATGACTCACTTTTGGCAAGTCTTCACCTTTCACGTTCATCTTGTTGGGCAAATCGTAAAAACCTGTGGAAATGACAATATTTTTGGCGTGATAAACCGCTTTTTCGGAAGTGACTTCAAACAAATCTTTTTCTTTTTTGACAGCTGTCACTTTCTCAAATAAATTCACTTGAAGTTTATGAGCGGAAACAATGCGCCGATAATATTCCAAAGCCTCATCCCGGTTGGGTTTTACTTCTTTGCTGATGAAGGGTATTTCGTCGATTTCGAGCAAATCAGATGAAGAGAAAAACCGCATGTTCACGGGATAATTGTAAATCGAATTGACCAAGCAGCCTTTTTCAATAATCAGATAATCAAGACCACTCTTTTTGGCTTCCAATCCGCAGGCAATGCCAATCGGACCGCAGCCGACAATCAGTATATCTAAGGGTTTCATTTGAAAGTTTAGATTTTTATGCTAAGCCCAAAAGTACCATTAAATTGAGGAAGATTCAATTTTCTTTGTAGGAGAATTTCCTCCCGAATTCTTATATCGATTATAGGTTGTTTTGAATGGGTATGTTAAAAATAATATCTTAAAAAAAAATGGAATTTTTGTATATAGCTTTCTTTATCGGTGGCTTTGTGTTTTTTGTGCCTCCTTAGTGTTTTTTGTGAAATAGCTATACCACAGAGTTTCACAAAGGTAAATTTGAAATGAGAACTCAATTAAACAACTAATAATGGGTGTTTTATATATATTTCTTCTAAAAAAAGTAATTTTTAAACCGTTAAAACGGTTTGGGTATGCGGTTTGGATTTTATAGCCCACGGTTAAACTCGATTTGCAATCACATTGAGGTTACAAAATTTGTTATAAGATTTTTTTATAAGTCACTTGGCACAATTTTTAAAGTTCCGTGATTTTTGAAGTACCTTGCGGTGCATATTTTTAAATGAAAATCACTTGTATGTCCGATAAAAAAGTAACCATCCTCAAAGCCTTCAAAACCATTATTTGGCCCCGCCGCAACCTGGTTTTTGTAGGTCTTCTCCTCATCGTCATAAGCAATGCTGCCAGCTTTGTCGGCCCCATTTCCCTGAAATATTTTATGGATGATGTGATTCCGAATAAGGATATGGAAATGCTTCGGATATTGGTTTTTTCAGTCGCTTTTGCCATATTGGTGCAGGCGGTAGCGTCTTTCCTACTCACCAAAATCCTGAGTGTACAAGCACAATATCTGATCTCCGAACTCCGGGCACAAGTACAGAAAAAAGTACTCTCTTTGCCTATCCGATTTTTCGACAACTCCAAATCCGGGGCTTTGGTTTCCAGAATCATGACAGATGTCGAGGGGGTGCGCAATCTTATCGGAACCGGGTTGGTGCAATTGGTGGGTGGCTCCATTACCGCTGTGGTATCGCTCATTTTGTTACTCCGAATAAGTCCGTCCATGACTTTGTTTACCCTTGTTCCCTTGGCTATTTTTGCGATTGTGGCCTTAAAAGCCTTCAAGATTATCCGTCCCATTTTTAGAAACCGGGGCAAGATCAATGCCGAGGTCACGGGCCGGCTTACCGAAACGTTGGGTGGAATTCGGGTGATAAAGGGTTTTAATGCAGAAGAACAGGAACACAAGGTCTTTGAAAGTGGCGTAGAAAAACTGTTCCAGAATGTTAAAAAGAGCCTTACCGCAACCGCTTTTATGACCAGTTCCTCCACATTTCTTTTGGGAGTGGCAACCACAGGAATTATGGGTATTGGCGGTTATAAAATAATGATGGACCAACTGACCATCGGAGAATTTTTGTCCTTTACCTTTTTGTTAGGCTTGATGATTGCCCCCATTGTGCAAATGAGCAACATTGGGAGCCAGCTCACCGAAGCCTTGGCCGGATTGGATCGCACAGAAGAATTGATGAACATGACCCCGGAGGTCAATGAAGCCGAACGAACAATCGTTTTGGAGGACATTCAAGGTGCCATTGCTTTTAAGGATGTTTCCTTTGCTTATGAAGAAAATAAAGAAGTGTTGCACAACATCAGTTTTACAGTCAATTCGGGAAATGTAGTCGCTTTGGTGGGGAGTTCGGGTTCGGGAAAATCGACCATTGCCGGGTTGGCAGCTACTTTCTTGACCCCGCAATCGGGAACCATTACCATCGACGGAAAAGACCTTTCAAAAGTAAGCCTACCGAGTTACCGAAAATACCTTGGTGTGGTGTTGCAAGATGAGTTTTTATTTGAAGGGACCATCAAAGAAAACATTTTATTTCCGAGACCCAACGCTTCCGATGATGAATTGCAAAATGCCGTAAAAGCGGCTTATGTGAATGAATTCACCGACCGTTTTGAAAATGGTTTGGAAACGCTTATCGGGGAGCGGGGTGTAAAACTCTCGGGCGGACAGCGGCAGCGCATTGCCATTGCCAGAGCCATTTTGGCCAACCCCAAGGTGCTGATTTTGGACGAAGCCACTTCCAATTTGGATACCGAAAGCGAAGCCCTGATTCAAAAAAGTTTGGCGACCCTTACCGAGGGAAGAACCACTTTTGTGATTGCGCACCGATTGAGTACCATCCGAAAAGCCAATCAAATTTTGGTGATTGAAAACGGCCGCATTGCCGAACAAGGCACCCATGAAGAATTGATAGCCAAAGAGGGACGATACTATAATTTGTTTACCTATCAGGCGCGGATTTAAATTTGCCTATTGCTGCTTTTCAATGGTTTTCCCTTCTAATTGAGATTAAAGGCTTCTTGCTTTACGCAGCATGAAGATTCACTTTGAATTAATTCAAGGTTTATATCGCTTTTAATCTCGGTTCATCTCCTGATTCACTACTTTAAAATCCTTAAAATACCCTTTCTTTTCAGCACTTCAAACAAAAAGATTGTGTAAATCGCCGATTGTCTGTGCGGGGTTTTCCGAACTGAAAACAAAATTACCAGCCACCAACACATCGGCTCCGGCAGTTACCAATGCTTTTGCGTTGCCGGCATTGACGCCACCGTCAATTTCTATCTTTGTTTGCGCATGATTCCTGTCGATGATTTTTCGCAATTTTTCAACTTTCCGATAGGTGTTTTCGATGAATTTCTGCCCGCCAAAACCCGGGTTTACACTCATCATACAAACCAAATCAATGTCTTGCATCACATCTTCCAACAAATCGACCGATGTGTGCGGATTGATGGCTACACCGGCTTTCATGCCCAATCCGTGAATGGCTTGCAAGGTGCGGTGCAGATGCGGACAGGCTTCGTAATGAACCGACAAAATATTTGCACCCAATTCGGCAAATGTTTGCAAGTATCGATCCGGATCGACTATCATCAAATGCACGTCGAGCGGTTTTTTGGCGTGTTTGGCAATCGCTTTGATGACCGGCATTCCGAAGGAAATGTTGGGCACAAAAACGCCATCCATCACATCGAGGTGAAACCAATCGGCCCGGCTTTGATTAACCATTTCTATGTCGCGTTGCAAATTGGCAAAATCAGCCGCCAAAATGGAAGGTGCAATTAAAATATTAGACATAAAACAAGATATTTTGACAAAGGTAAGGTAACTATTATTAATTATTATAAGACCCGACAGGTTTTCAAAACCTGTCGGGTCTGGGGTCTGGTCGTATAAAAAAATCCCGCCTCGCGGCAGGATTTATATAATTTCCGAAGCTATTATCCCAAATACGTTTTAAGGATTTTGCTTCGAGAGGTGTGTTTCAACCTGCGGATGGCTTTTTCCTTGATTTGACGAACGCGTTCGCGGGTCAAGTCAAAAGTTTCCCCAATTTCTTCAAGCGTCATCGGATGTTGGTCGCCCAAACCGAAGTATAAACGGATGACATCTGCTTCACGAGGCGTCAAAGTTTCCAAAGCTCTTTCAATCTCTACACGCAAAGATTCGTGCAACAATTGTCTGTCCGGGTTTGGTGACTCACCACTGCGGAGTACATCGTATAAGTTGGAATCTTCTCCTTCCACCAAAGGCGCATCCATCGATACGTGACGACCGGAATTTTTCATGGACTCTTTTACGTCATTGACGGTCATGTCCAATTCTTTGGCAATCTCTTCAGCACTTGGCGGACGTTCGTGCGACTGCTCAAGGAAGGCAAACATTTTGTTGATTTTGTTGATGGAACCGATTTTGTTGAGCGGCAAACGAACGATACGAGATTGTTCGGCCAAAGCTTGCAAAATAGATTGACGAATCCACCACACCGCATACGAAATGAACTTGAAACCGCGGGTTTCGTCAAATCGTTGGGCAGCTTTGATGAGGCCTAAGTTTCCCTCATTGATCAAATCGGGAAGTGTCAAGCCTTGATTTTGGTATTGTTTAGCCACCGACACCACAAAACGGAGGTTGGCTTTGGTCAATTTTTCGAGCGCACGTTGGTCACCTGCTTTGATGCGTTGTGCCAATTCTACTTCTTCGTCAGCGGTAATCAAATCTACTTTTCCGATTTCTTGAAGGTACTTGTCTAAGGAAGCGGTTTCGCGATTGGTTACCTGCTTGGTGATTTTTAATTGTCTCATGGAATTAAAACAGCATTTTTTGGGTTCAGTAGGTTTTACGTAAAGTTGTTTCAAAATGTTACAAAATGTTTTATAAAAAGTTGAAAATTATTTTTAGAAAAAAGTCTCACAGGTCTTTGAGGCTTGTGATACCTTGACTTTCAAGAAAAAAATAATATTCTTCAAATATCAACTTATCTTTGCAAAAAAAAATATGCGCCATCTATTGGCTTTAATCAGACAAAACGGAAACTTGCTTTTGTTCGGATTCTTTCTCACTTGTTTTTCGGGTTTTGGTCAAACGTTTTTTGTGTCGTTGTTTGTTCCCTATATTCAAAAATATTTTCAAGTGTCTGACAGCTTGTTTAGTTCGTTTTATGCGATTGCAACCTTGATGAGTGCCGCCACGCTCACTTGGGCAGGACGATTTATCGATACCGTTCGGCTCCCCCGATTTACCATCCGTGTGATGTTAGGTCTCGCTATTTCATTGATTTTTTTATCACAATCCTATTTCTTTCCGATGCTGATTGTCGGGCTGTTCGGGATTCGTCTTTTCGGACAAGGCTTGATGACACACACTTCTCTGACTTCCATGGGAAAATTTTTTGATATCGACCGCGGAAAAGCCATCAGCATTGCAGCATTGGGACATCCTGCCGGTGAAGCTATATTCCCAATTGTATTTGTTTCATTGATAACCGCAATTGGTTGGCGATACAGTTTGGTGGTTGCCGGATTGCTGGTTTTTATGCTGATTCCTGTGGTTTTGTATATTTTGTTTAAAAGAAATCAATATTCAAAGTTAAAATTATTTTTGCCTACGCCGAAAAAAAGTGAAGCCGATCTTAAAGCGTCCAAACCTTGGAATGTTTTGAAATCAAAAGCATTTTTAATTTTGGCTCCGAGCAACTTTGCTTCGGCAAGCATCGGAACTGCATTTATCTTTTTTCAACTTAAAATTGGGGCAGAAAGAGGTTGGTCGCCAACTTGGATGGCGGGAAGTTTTGTCGCTTTTGCCATTGCCGGCGCTACGGGTTCAATTGTTGGCGGCTTGCTGACCGATCGGTTTTCGGCCAAAAAAATGTATCCTATTATACTCTTGCCCTTTCTGATGGGTTTGACAGCCTTTTATTTCATCGACTCACCTTGGGTTTATCCCTTGTTTTTGGCAGGTATCGGCATGACGAACGGATTTAGCAACACGGTGAAAAACTCAGCTTTGGCAGAAATGTACGGAATTGCTTTTTTGGGTTCGGTGCGAAGTGTTTTTATCACGGTGATGATATTTTCGACAGCCATCGGGCCGGTTTTGTTTGGTTCACTTTTTGACCTCGGTTTCTCCTTTCATCAACTGATTTTATTTTCCATCTTTGCGATGATTTTAACTTCGATTAATTCTTTGCGTATCTTTCGCATGTAATTTATTCTCATGGATGATTCTTTGACACGGCTCAATAAATTTTTAAGCGAATCCGGCTATTGCTCCAGAAGACAAGCGGATAAGCTTATTGAAGAAAAACGCATCACCGTCAATGGGAAACTACCGGAATTAGGTACTAAAGTAAGCGCAACCGACCTTATTGCCGTGGATGGAAAAACCATCGCTCAGAAAAAGGAGGAAAACATCTATTTGGCTTTTAACAAGCCCGTCGGTATTGAATGTACAACCAATGAAAAGGTAAGAGACAACATCATCTCTTTTATCAATTATCCGAAAAGAATATTTCCAATTGGCAGATTAGACAAGGACAGCGAAGGACTTATCTTGCTGACCGATGATGGCGATATTGTCAATAAAATTTTGCGTGCCGCAAATTTTCACGAAAAAGAATACCTCGTGACGGTCAACAAAATTATCACTCCCGATTTCATTGAAAAAATGAGTCAAGGGGTGCCGATTCTCAACACGATAACACGAAAATGCAAAGTTGAAAAAGTGAACAATACCAGTTTTAAAATTGTCTTGACACAAGGACTGAACCGACAAATCCGCCGGATGTGCGAATATTTTGATTACGAAGTCATCAAACTGAGACGCATACGAATAGTGAATATTATATTAGATGTTCCAATAGGAAAATATCGACTGTTGCGAAAAGAAGAAGTTGAGCCGTTGAATCGATAAGTGATGCTTTTATGGTTGATTTGACATCAAATTTGAACAATAGATGCGATGATTTTAAGCTAACCTATCACCTTAATTTGTTTTTTTATGCTCCCCTTTCATTTCAGCTTGCTGTTCTGCCAATTTCCTTTCCAACTCGGCTTGAAACTCTTCCATTACCGGCTTGACGGTTTCTTCGGGCAAGTCAGCGATTCGTAAATACATCAATCCATCCACAGAGTTGTTAAAAAGCGGATCTACATTAAAGGCAACCAATTTCGCATTTTGCTTGACATATTTTTTCAAAAGCACCGGTAGTCTCAGCGTACCCGGTTCAAGTTCATCAATCAATCGGTCAAATTTATTCAAATCTGCTTCCGTTTCGTCAAAGACAAAATCTTTGTCGGCATCTTCTAAATTGACTTTAAATTCTTTTTTGGGATGAACGTATTGCGCGATATACGGATCGTAATAATGCGATTTCATAAACTGTATCATCAGCGATTTTGAAAAGTTTGAAAAGCGGTTGCTGATGCTCACCCCGCCCATCAAATATTTGTGTTCGGGATGCCGTAGTGCAGTATGAATAATTCCTCGCCAAAGCAAAAAGAGCGGCATGGGTTTTTGTTGGTATTCCGAGATGATAAATGCGCGACCCATTTCGATGGTTTGACTCATCATCGAATAAAGCTCCGGTTCGAAACGAAACAAATCCTGACAATAAAATCCATTGATGCCGTATTTGGCAAAAATTTCACTTCCCAGCCCCATCCGATAAGCACCGGCTATTTTTTGGGCTTCATTATCCCATAAAAACAAATGATGATAATAGGTGTCAAACGCATCCAAATCGATGGCTTGATTGGTTCCTTCACCAATTTCCCTAAAAGTAATTTCACGCAAACGACCCAATTCTCTTAGAATTTTAGGAATTTGACTTGCTTCGGCAAAAAACACTTCATAATTCTTGCTCGCAAGCAACCGTGTACCCAAGGCGCGAATTAAATCAACTTCTTCAACGATGCTTTTCTGGTCGATGGGTTTGACAATTTTTTTGGGTGGTTTGGGTATTTTAAGTTTGTTTTTAAGATTAAATCGCTCTTTTTCAAAAGGTTTCGCCAAAAGATAGGTCTTTCTTCTCAAAAAACCGGAATACGCACTGATCGAATCTATTTCATCTTGACTGTCAACGCCGATCGGTCTTCCGATGCGCACATGTATCACCCTGTTTTTTTGGGAAAGCAATTCGGAAGGAAGTTTGGCGGTTCGCAAAATGTCACTTATTTGTGACAGGAAATAGAACATCTTGCTGTTTTTGGCATGAAAATAAATCGGAACCACCGGAACTCTCGCTTTTTTTATCAGTTTAATGGCCGTTTCTTCCCAAGGTTTGTCAACCAACAATTTCCCGTCCCGATAGGTGGAAACTTCTCCGGCGGGGAAAATACCGAGCGAACCGCCGTCTTGCAAGTGTTGCAAAGCCGTCTTGAAACCCGCGAAGCTCGATTTGGCATCTTTTCTGTCCTCAAACGGATTGACGGGCAATATTTTTTCTTTCAACGGCTCAATGCGATGCAACAAAAAATTTCCGATAATTTTAAAATCGCTTCTTTTTTCGAGCATCAAATGAAGGAGTAAAATTCCGTCGATGCCACCCAGTGGATGATTGGAAACCGTGATGAACGGGCCATCTTTCGGAAGCCGTTTGAAGTCTTCCTCAGGAATATCAAAATTGATTTGAAACTCGTTCATCAAACTCTCCAAACAAGCTTCAGCTCCTAAGTGCTTGTTGCGGTTGTAAATCCTGTTGAGCGTAGATATTTTTAAGATTTTCATCAAAACCCATCCCAAAAAAGTTCCGATAAACCCATATTTATCCGCTTTGATGGCTTTGGCAATTTCTTTTGATGTGACTAAGGACATGGCTGGTTTGAGGTTTATACAAAAATAAGCAAAAATCGAGCGCATTGACTCAAACTGCAAAAAGTTTAAGTCAAAACGCTAAAATAACCTTCATTTTGTTAACCTGGATTTTTTCGCTGTAATCAACTCAATCACCGTTTTGGACGACCATTTGCATCGTGTCTGCCGTCAATTGTTTGAGCAAAACGTTTCGCCCGTTGTCAAGGCTTTTTACACTTTTATCATCGTAGTGCCGAATGGTGTAGAGGGAAACATTGTCAAAGCAAGTGACTTTAAATTTACCTTTTAGACGCGTTAACAATTCGGCTAAGTTATTGAATTTGTTGTCCACACATACCGAAAAACTGATGGCAGAGTTTTGAATCACATCTACTTTCATTTTATAGTCTGCAAGTAAGCCGAAAATCTCGCGGATGTTGTCCTCTACTATAAACGAAAAATCAAGGGAAGACAAGGAAATGAGTACCTGATTCTTTTTGACGATAAAACAAGGCACATTGGGAATCAAAGTTTGCCCTTTTCGAACCGAAGTACCATCGTTTTCTGGATTGATAAAAGATTTTACAAAAAGCGGAATTTCTTTCCGCTGAAGCGGTTGTAAAGTCTTTGGATGGATTACTGAAGCTCCGTAAAAAGCCAATTCGATGGCTTCTTGATAAGAAATCTGATGCAGCAAGGTGGCTTTTTCAAAATACCTTGGGTCGGCATTGAGCACGCCGGGTACATCTTTCCAAATGGTCACACCTTCGGCATTCAAACAATAGGCAAAAATGGCCGCAGTATAGTCAGATCCTTCTCTGCCCAAGCTGGTGGTAAACGAATTTGAATCGGATCCCAAGAATCCTTGCGCGATATAAAGTTTGTTTTTTTGAATTGATTTCGAAATATTTTGCTGGGTCAACTCCCAATTCACATTGGCATCCCTGAAATTGCTGTCTGTTTTGATTAATTCGCGTACATCGACCCATTCATTTGACAATCCAACATGATTGAGGTAGTAACTGACGATGGTTGTAGAAACCAATTCCCCATAACCAATCACTTGATCGTAAACAAAACTGTGTTCGGGTGATTTATTTCTATCTAAAAAACCTTTCAACTCATCAAACAACTGATATATTCTCCCGAAAACAGGATGCCCATCGTCTTCAAAAAGATCCAAGGCAACTTGGTTGTGGTATTTCACAACATCCTGAATGCTGCTTTGGAGTTCTTCTTTTTTATTGAAATAATTGTAAATAATGATTTCGAGTGCGTTGGTTGTTTTTCCCATGGCCGAAATGACCAAAAGGGTGTTATCATGGCCTGTTTTTTGCAACACCGAATGTACATTGCGGATACCTGCCGCATCTTTGACAGAAGCACCGCCAAACTTGAATATTCTCATTTTCTATTTTATGTTTTTAATAATTGTTTGATTATCAATTTGAACCAAGTGCCAATCTCTCAATATGGTCGCTCCATATTTTTCATAAAAATCAATCGCGTTTTGATTCCAGTCCAAAACAACCCATTCGGCCCGACGAACGCCTTGTTTTTTTACTTCTTCCAGAAAAGATTCAAAAAGCAATTTGCCAACTCCCGTTCCTCTATCTGCTTGTTTGACAATCAGGTCTTCGAGGTGGATGGTTTTTCCTTTCCAAGTCGAATAGCGATAATAGTAAAGAGCCATGCCTACAATCCCGTTTTTGGTTTCGGCAATAAGCGCTTCAAAAGCCGGATTTTCCCCAAATCCATCGCGAAGCAACTCTGCTTCAGTGACTTCTACCGCATCCGGTTCGCGCTCGAAAACTGCCAATTCCCGAATAAGATTAAGTATTTCCGGGACATCCTTTGGTATCGCTTTTCTAATTTTTACAAACATTTTTTTATAAATAAAACACAAAGTTATATTACAATCAACAATCGACCATAAATTTTAATTATTATAACAAATTATCCGATATTTGTAAGCAAATTTACAACCTATGGCGTTTCAAAATCAAACTTTAGGTGAGTTTATCATTGAAAATCAATCTGCTTTCTCTTTTTCGACCGGAGAATTGTCTCGATTGATCAATTCGATTCGATTGGCTGCAAAAGTGGTCAACCACGAAGTAAACAAAGCCGGGTTGGTGGACATAGTCGGGAATTCGGGCGACATAAACATACAGGGGGAAAGTCAGCAAAAACTCGATGTATTTGCCAACAACATTTTCATCAAAACCTTGACCAACCGAGAGATTGTCTGTGGAATAGCCTCTGAAGAGAGTGAAGAATTCATCCGCGTGGAAGGCAATACCGAATCTTCAAACAACCATTATGTGGTATTGATAGATCCGTTGGACGGCTCGTCAAACATCGATGTAAACGTGTCTGTCGGGACTATTTTCTCCGTTTACAGGCGTGTTTCCCCGACCGGTACACCGGTTGTTTTGGAAGATTTTTTGCAACCGGGAAATCGCCAAGTTGCTGCCGGATATGTTATTTACGGGACTTCGACCATGTTGGTTTACACCACCGGCCACGGCGTGAACGGGTTTACACTCAATCCGGCCATCGGAACTTTTTATCTTTCGCATCCGAACATCCGAATCCCAGAAAACGGTCAGATTTATTCAGTGAATGAAGGCAATTACATACACTTCCCTCAGGGTGTAAAAAACTACATCAAATATTGCCAAGAGGAAATAGAAAACAGACCTTATACTTCGCGTTACATCGGTTCTTTGGTGTCTGACATCCATCGAAACATGATCAAAGGCGGTATTTATTTGTATCCGCAAACGTCTGCTTCGCCAAACGGGAAATTGCGTTTGCTCTACGAATGCAACCCGATGGCATTTGTGGTGGAACAAGCCGGTGGAAAAGCTTCTGATGGACATACACGTATTTTAGATCTTATGCCTACTGAACTCCATCAACGTACGCCATTCTACTGTGGAAGTAAGAACATGGTCGATAAATTGTTGGAATATAGTGGAGTGACTTCCATTCAATAATTCTTTTTCAATTCTTTATCTTTGCGTACTTAACTTTCTTAATTCATGAGTTTTTGGCGCGTATTATTGGCTATTTTTTTTCCGCCGCTTTCTGTCATCGATAAAGGCTGCGGTTCGGTTTTGATTGTTTTTATACTGACTATCGCGGGTTGGATTCCAGGTGTGATTGCCGCACTCATTATCCTGAACAATCCGAAACGATGAAACACCCATGAGAATAACATTCATACACAGGACGATGATTATTCAGGGTGTTCCATGTGACCGCTGAAAAACAATAAAATAAACACATGAAAAATACAGGTATTCAATATATCGACCTTGGAGTAAAATCGTATCAATCTGCTTGGGATATTCAAGAAAGTTTATTCACAAAAACGGTGAATCTCAAAATTCACAATCGAAGAAATCAGACCGAATTAACCACCTCCAATTTTCTACTTTTTGTGTCACATCCACATGTTTATACCTTGGGAAAAAGCGGTGACGCAGAAAATTTGTTGGTCAATGCTATTCAGTTGGAAAAAATGGGAGCAACTTTTTTCAAAACCAATCGTGGCGGCGATATCACCTATCACGGGCCGGGACAAATTGTCGGTTATCCTATTTTAGATTTGGATAATTTCTTTACGGATATCCACAAATACCTTCGTTTTTTGGAAGAAGTCATGATATTGACCTTGGCTGATTACGGGCTAAAAGGTGAGCGAAGTCCGGGAGAAACCGGCGTTTGGCTGGATGCTGGAACACCTTTTGCCAGAAAAATTTGCGCCATGGGTGTGCGCGCTTCCCGTTGGGTAACCATGCATGGCTTTGCCCTGAATGTAAATACCAATCTCGACTATTTCAATGCAATCATTCCTTGCGGGATAAAAGGAAAAGCTGTTACTTCATTATCCAAAGAATTAAAAAAAGAGGTGCAAATAGAAGAAGTCAAAGTAAAACTTTTAAGGCATTTTTCAGCGGTTTTTGAATCGGAATTAACTAAATTATCTGAAAATATTTTACTTTCAGAAATCGAAGGCTAACTGTTCCGGTAACAATCGAAAAGATTTTCTGTGATGCGGCGTAATGCCATATTCTCTGATGGCATCGCGGTGCGCTTGGGTCGGATAGCCTTTATTTTGTGCCCAATTGTAAACCGGAAAATCTTTGTGTAGTCTTTCCATCAACTCGTCCCGATAGGTTTTTGCCAAGACAGAAGCCGCTGCAATATTCAAATATTTTGCATCTCCTTTGATGAAACATTCATGCTTGATGTCTTTATAGGGTTTGAAACGATTGCCATCCACCATGATAAATTCAGGTTTCGGGCTCAACTGATTGATGCTGAGATGCATCCCAAAAATAGATGCATTCAAGATATTTATTTCATCAATTTTTGAGGGCGAAACCTCTGCAATTCCATAACTAACAGCCTCCATAATGATAATGTCCCGCAACAACAGCCTGTTCTTTTCTGACATTTGTTTGGAGTCGTTTAATATTTTGTTGGAGAAATTATCGGGTAAAATCACGGCCGCAGCCACCACCGGTCCGGCTAGACAACCTCTACCGGCTTCGTCAGTGCCGCAGCTTAGGAAATCGTCTTTTTTGTAAATTTCGAGCATACTGTTAATTGCGATTTCAAATATAATCCCTTTAACAATTATGCAAGTTATTTTCCGTTCAAATAATGTATTTTTGCGCATGTTTTCTTTCTTGAGAAGTTGACTGTATTGCTTAAAACATTTCTGCACATCGAATGAAAATGAATCATCTGAAATACTTTTTACTTGTTGTGATGCTTTTTGCGGCTACGGTTGATGTATATTCCCAATTGCCGGGTTTAGGCAACCGCCGATTTGGCGGAAACACCGGTCAACAGACTGAAACCAAACGTGGAGATCTCAGACAACAAAAGAAAAATCTGGAGAAACCCGATATTTCACTTTACAAGATTATATCGCACGATTACGACACTACCTATGTAGATACAAGTTTGACCATCCTCAAAGATTATAAACTCAACTACAAACGAAAAGACAATTTTGAACTTTTGGAGTTTCCCAACATCGGACAACCCTACAACGAATTAGCCTATGACTTCAACCGTGCTGATGCCTTTCCTGGCATGGGCTTCAAAACAAAACACCAGAATTACCTGGAAGTAGAAGATATCAATTATTATGAGGTGCCTACCCCCTTTTCGGATTTGATGTATAAATCGGTTTTTGAACAAGGTCAAATTTTGGATGCCCTCATCACGCTTAACACTTCCCGACGATTTAATTTTTCCATTGCCTACAAAGGATTGCGCTCTTTGGGAACTTTCCAACACATCGAAACCAGCAACGGGCTGTTCCGTTTCACGTTTAATTATCGTACGAAAAGCAACCGGTATAAGGCACGATTCCATTTTGTGGCGCACGACTTCAAATCGGAAGAAAACGGCGGACTCACCCCGCAAGGACTGTTGGATTTTGAAGGTGACACGCCGCAGTTTCAAGATCGCGGCAGGTTGCCGGTCAATTTTCAAGATGCAGAGAGTTTTATCGACGGAAAACGCGGGTATTTCGAACAAGAATACGCATTATACAATGTAAAAAAGGATTCGTTAAAAACAGGCGGTTTCAAAATTGGTCATGTGTTTAAAGCGGAAGGTAAGTTTTACAAGTTTGATCAAGATCAAGCCAATGCTTTCTTCGGAGATTCGTTCACACCTGTTGTCAAAGACCGCGTTGATCAAAACGAAGTATTTAACCAGTTTTCCATCGCTTACGACCATCCGAAATACGGTTATCTTAAAGGGAAAATCAGCCACACCAATTATTTCTACGGATACAACTCGGTCGTGTTTTTTCAAGACAGAACCATCAAAAACGAGCTGAAAGGCGACGTCATTTCTGCAGGCGGTGAATGGAAAAAACGATTCGGTAAAATCGATTTGAAAGCCGATGCTTTGCTGAACATTACCGGCGACTATGACGGCAATTATCTGAAAGCTGATGCTACTTACCAATTAGACAGTTTGTCTGTCGTGAAGGCTACATTATTGACCAATTCAAAAGCTCCGGACTTCACGGCTCAGCTTTTTCAGAGTGATTATATGTTTTACAATTGGGAAAACAATTTTTCTAACACCAAAACACAAAATCTGACTTTGAGCCTAACCTCAAAAAAATGGGCAGATGTTTCTGTGAGTGCCACACGAATTCAAGATTATATCTATTACGCCAACACCACCGATGAAGAAAACGTGCAGTTGGTTCGCCCATTTCAAGCCGGTGAAGACATCAGTTATATCAAAATCAAAGCCTTTAAAGAGTTTAAGTATTGGAAATTCGCTTTGGCCAACACGCTGCTTTATCAAAATGTTTCGCAAGGCGAACAGTTTCTGCGCGTTCCGGATTTTATATCGCGAAACACTTTTTATTACACGGATAAAGTCTTTAAGAAAGCCTTGTTTCTTCAAACCGGATTTACACTCAACTATTTTTCCGATTATTTCGCCAACGAATACAATCCGATTTTGGGTGAGTTCTTTATCCAAGACAAAAAAGAAATCGGTTTCCCGCGCCTCGACTTTTTTATTAATTTCAAAGTGCGACAGGCCCGAATTTTCTTCAAATATGAAAACTTCAGTCCGAGTACAGACGGCTTCTCCTCTCCGACCAATCCTTATCGCGACACCAAACTCAGATTTGGCATCGTGTGGAATTTCTTTTCGTAGTATCAATCAACTTTGTCAATTATACCCGTTTGTACCTGTCGGTATTCGCTCTTTTCGAACCAAAAACAATTCATAAAAACACCAACTGAAAACCATACCGTATTCGATTGCCAACAGCAAAAAATTCTCTTTAAAATCCGGATTTGAATAGGCAAAATAACTCAACATGACCACGAGTGTCCAAATCAACGGATAGCGAAAACGCGTGAAGATTGAAAGAATCAACAAGACCGCAACATACCACGGATGAACAACAGTTGCTGTAAAATAATAGACGGATATTGCCAAAAGCATCGAAACAACGACCTGTTGAAAGCTACTGTTTTTTCTAAAAAAAGCGATTGCCAAGACAATTCCAAGCACAACAAATGGCGTTATCATTCCAAACGTTCGGATGATATTGTAACCGGCAGTCTGGTAGCCAATCCAACGAATGATGTAAAAAACACTCGCGTTGAACTCAAAATTATTGAAATACATGTGGAGACTGGTGAAATAAAACTTCAACAATTCATCAGACAAAAACGGGAGATACAACAGTCCGAAAGCAAGTCCTGCCAAACTGCCAAAAACGAGAAATTTTTTCCAACCTAAATACCTAAAAAACATCGGGATAAAAATCAGTGAAATCAGTTTAACCGAAGCTGAAAAACCAATCAACACGGCGGCTGTTTTCCATTTTCCGGAAAGGATGAGATAAAAACCCCACAGCAACAGAAAAATCATCACACCTTCGAAATGTAAATTTCCGGTCATTTCGATGATGATAAACGGATTGAGCAAAAACCAAAAGATGTGATGAGCCGGAAGTTGCAAACGTTCGAGAATTTTTTTACCAAAATAAAGCGTTCCCAAATCGGCCAAAATGATGATGAACCGCATCCATGCAATGGCTCCAAATATACGGTTTGAAAACAAGGTCGACAGCCAAAAAATAAACTGATTGAGCGGTGGATAAACCGTGTAGTGACTGCCATTGAGCTCGCCCATTCCGCGGTACAATTCTTCCGCTTGCACAACCGGAAAAATTCCCGAACGAATGAAATCTTGTGGCAGGGATAAATACGGATTTAAGCCTTCGGCTATCATGCGTCCGTCCCAAATAAAACGGAAATAGTCTTGAGACAAATTGGGTGTAGCCAACAGAAACAACAGGCGAAAAAGAACTGCGAGTATGGTTAAAAAGGCAAAGTTGTTTTTAGAAATCTGAACAATCTTGTAAAAGAAAAAAAACAAAGCCCCGTAGAGCATGATGAATTTTGGAAAGTCCGTGCGTTGCAAATCGTAAGCAAAACTCAGATAAAAAAATACGCTCGATAACGAGATAATGAATAGAAAAGGTTGCTTTTTTACAAAACCAATCACGCCTTCGAGCTTATCGATTTAACGAACACAAAACCAAAACCGACGAAAAGCATCAGGTGAAAAGGGAACAATCCGAAGTCTCCGTTTTTACCGACCGTGAAAGCACTCCACATGCCAAACAAAAAATACAACATCAAAATTCCTTCTAAAATAACATTTTTTGAAATTTTCTTGGCGATGTATTTATTGCCTTTCCACTTATCGGTTAACGCGTTGATGTTAAATTTTGGGGTGCGGACAAATTCGCTCTTTTTCCCGATATGACCTTCAATAACCGCCATGGAATTGTGCAGTGAAAAACCCATTGCGATTCCGTAGAACGTTATAAACTCCCCACTGTATTTGATGAAATTCCAAAAACCACCACCGTGGGTACTCTTGTAAGTAAACCAGTAGCAAGTGAATAAAATGATGGTTGTCAGTATGAAAAAAGAAGTTACATAAAAGTAATTCGCCAAGTGTCCAAAAGTGTTTTTGATGTACAACATCGGGATGCTCAAAATGGCTACAATCAACACGTTCAGAAACATGGTGCTGTTGAGCAAATGCAAAATCCCGTGAACTTTCGTTTTAAAATCAAGATTGGACGCATGCACAACTTTGTAAGCCATTTTTTCAAAATTTTCGGCACCGCCTTTGTTCCATCTGAATTGTTGAGAACGTGCCGCACTGATTACGACCGGAAGCTCCGCCGGTGTTTCCACATCCACCAAATATTTGAATTTCCAATCTTTCAGTTGCGCGCGATAACTTAAGTCCAAATCTTCCGTCAAGGTGTCGCCTTGCCAGTTTCCGGCATCATAGATGCAGGTTGCCCGCCATATTCCTGCCGTACCGTTGAAATTGATAAAGTGTCCTTTGCTGTTTCTGCCCACTTGTTCGAGGGTAAAATGTGCATCCAAAGCAAGTGCTTGTATCTTGGTCAAAATGGAATAATCGCGGTTGATGTGTCCCCAACGCGTTTGAACCACGCCTACTTTTTCGTCTTTGAAATAGGGAATTGTTTTGTACAGAAAATCATCCTGGGGAAGAAAATCTGCATCAAAAATGGCAATAAATTCACCTTTAGCGGTTTTCAAGCCTTCCTTGAGTGCACCGGCTTTATAACCGACCCGATTTTCACGACGAACGTGTACAATATCCAGACCTTGTTTCTGAAGTTTTTTGATTTGTTGCGCATTGCTTTCAACCGATTCATCGGTAGAATCATCCAACACCTGAATTTCTAATTTTTCGCGCGGATATTTTATTTTTGAAATACATTCGAGCAAGCGTTCTACCACATACATTTCGTTGTACAACGGCAATTGAATCGTAACATACGGAATTTCTTCCGGCTTGCTGAAATCAAATTTAGGGCTTTTGTCGATGAGTTTTTTTGCTTTCAGATAATTAATCAACAGATTCAATTGAGCCAAACTGTAGAAAAATATCAGCAACAATGCCACGGTATAAACGGCGATGACGGCATACATTAGAATGTAGGCAGTATAGATGGGATTGTCTATCATTTAAGACTGTATTTAAATATCCAACTTAATATCTTGTAGCCTGCAAAGATAGTACCTTTTAGCGTTCCAGACACTTTTGAAACACCAATTCTTTTTTTGTAACGAACCGGAATTTCCGCATAAGGAAGATTCTTTTTCAAGACTTTAAGTTGCATCTCAACCGTCCAACCGTAAGTTTTGTCTTGCATGTTAAGAGAAACCAACGTACTGTAACGGATGGCTCTGAACGGGCCTAAGTCTGTAAAATTAGAACCAAAGATGTATTTCATCAAGATCGTCGCCAATTTGTTACCGAATCGCTGTTGAAAAGTCATCGAACCGGGCTCTTGCAAAACTTTGGTTCGCGCACCCACCACAAAATCAACTTCGCGGTTAAGAATCGGCGCGACCAGCATGCTTAATTCTTCCGGATAATCGGAATAATCTCCATCCAGAAAAACGACTATTTCGGGTTTGTTGGTAAGTTGGGCGATGTATTCCATTCCTTTTAGACAGGCGTAACCATAACCCATTTTCTCTTCATTCAAAACGGTGGCGCCGGCTTTTTTGGCAACTTCAAAAGTGTCATCGGTAGAACGGTTGTTGACCACGATAATTTCATCGACTGTCTTCGGAATTTCACGAATGACTTGTGCGATAGAGCCTGCTTCATTATTGGCAGGAATAATAACTTTTATGGAAGGTTGACTCACTGTTTCTGCTGCTTGATTAAAGTCAGCAAATCTACATCATTTCCCAATAAAACGGCATCCGAATTTATTCTACCGTCTGTTGAATCGTTTTCGAGTTTTAGCACACCTCTCGGGCAAACAGCGGCGCATACACCGCAACCCACGCAAGAAGACCGAATGATGTTTTCACCTTTTTGCGCATAGCTTCTCACATCGATTCCCATCTCACAATAAGTAGAACAATTCCCGCAAGAAATGCATTGACCGCCGTTGGTGGTTATTCTAAAACGGGAAAAAAGTCTTTGTTGCAACCCCAAAATGGCTGCCATCGGACAACCAAACCGACACCATACCCTGTTGCCAAGCAAAGGATAGAAGCCAACGCCAACCACACCCGAAAAAGCGGCTCCGATAAAGAAAGCATACCACGTTCTCAATTGATAGCTTTGAAAGAATAAAATATTTTTACTACCGGAAAAATGATTAATGAGGATGGCACCAACGATGATGACACCCAACGAAAGGATGGTGTAGCGCGTGTCTTTGTCAAATTGACTTTTCTTATAAAACACCAACAAGCCAATCACAACAGTAAGAAAAATGCTGATACCCCAAACAAATTGATCGCGGGTGATGATACTCAACTTTGGATTATTAGACAGAAAAGTAAAAATTACTGCGATGGTCATGATCATCGAAAAAACCAACACACTGTGAATCATCCAACGTTCAAATTTCCAAGCACTGACTTTTTTGTTGGATAAATGTCTGAATGAATCTCCGGCTGTTTCTGCCAATCCGCCACAACCGCAAACCCAACTGCAATACCATCGTTTCCCGTAAAAATAAGTCAGTATAGGCGAAATAATAAAAATCATCGCCAAGCCGAAAATCAACATAAACAAACCAAAACTTCCGTGATTGAGTAGCTCTTTGATGTGCCATTCCTCGAAGAAATAATAATTGAGCGGCCACATGTTTTTAAAATCATTGAACGGCTGATTGAACCGCAGCAACATTTCGGGCAACAAAAAAGCAAATCCCAGCTGAAAAAACATCACAGATATCGTCCGAACGATTTGGTATTTGTTGTGCCGGTATTTAAAAATGAATTTGACACCAAATCCGACAATGGCCAAAGTGTATAAAACACCATAAACAAACCATTCGCTGGCGGCTTGATTTTTCAAAAAATAACTGAGTGGGTCAAACAAGCCAATCACGCCCGTGTTGGGTTTGCCTTTTCCCAAGCCCAAATATTCCGGATACCAATAAAGCACCACATAAAACGAGGTCAGCACGACACCCAAAATCCATGCCCAATTGCCTCTGTTGGTAAAACTCTTGAGCCAAACGCCGTTGTTTTTGATGCCTTCTGGTTGGTTTGAATACATGCGTTTTGCATACAAATAAATAGCTGCGAAGATGGACAAAATCGATACGGCAAGAAAAATGGGTTTATTGGGTAAGTCCACATTGAATAAACTCAACAATATGACAAACAGCCCCAAAAAGCCGAGTGCCAAAGCTCCTTTTTGAACTTGATCAATTTCAGGGTCTGGATTGGCAACGGATAAACTCTTATGTTCGGTAGATTTCATTTTGGATAACTTTAATTTTGAAAATGATTTTGAAAGATTAGGCGTTTGCTGAGAATTCCTGTTGAATTGCAGTTTCGTAACTTTTGAAGAATTCCGGATCAAAATTGGCTTTTTTTAGATTGGTAATTACTTGGTCGACGCTCCATTTTTCCGTTAATGCTTGGTCAAAAAACTCGTGCCGCATGCGAATTCCGAAAGTATTGATTCCCAAAAATTCTCGGGTATTTTTATCATAAACCAATCGGACACATTTTTTGCCGTCACTGTGCTCCCAATAAAATTGATCTTCGTTAGCTTTGGGATGCGCCCATACCCAACCGTAGGTTTGGTATTCGATATCGAGAAACTTGGCCGAGTTGAACCAATGCCCGGGATTGTATCGGGTTGGTTTTCCGCAAATGGTTTGTGCGACAGTTTCACCCATCATTCTGCCAGTGTACCAAACTGCTTCTATGGGTCTGCGTTCACCAACGGGCTCAAGTTGTTCGGCACAATCGCCCAAAGCATAAACTCCGGGTATATTGGTTTCCAGATATCGGTTGACTTTGACACCTCTTCCGAGTTCGATGCCGCTGTTTTTAAGAAAATCTACATTGGGTGTTACACCGGCAGTCAACCCAACCACTTGGCATGGAATGATTTCGTCTTTATCTGTGATGACTGCTTTAACCTGCCCGTTTTCATCCGGAAGAATTTCTTTCAAGTTGGTAGCCAATCGCAAATCGATGCGATGCTCGCGGATGTGCCGATTGATCATTTCCGATTCTTCTTTGGGCAAAACGCCATTCCAAAAACTGTCTTCTCTGACCATAAAGGTCACTTTTTTACCACGGGACAACAGCATTTCCGCCAGCTCGATGCCGATGAGTCCACCTCCCACAATGACGGCGCTATCGCAGCGATGGGTGTGCTTTTCTAAGTTTTCGAGGTCTTGCTTGTGGTACATGCCCATCACGCCGTCCAAATCTTGTCCGGGCCAGCCGAATTTGTTGGGTTTGGAGCCGGTGGCGATGATGAGTTTATCATAGTTGATTTTATGTATTTTATCAATCGTCAATTGTTTGTCTTTCACGTCCACATGACTGACAAAGCCTCTCATCAAATTGATGTTGTTCTTTTCCCAAAACCAATTTTCATAAGGTTGTATGTTTTCAAACTTCATGTGTCCCATATAAACGTACATGAGTGCCGTTCGAGAGAAGAAAAAATCACTTTCAGCTGAGATGACAGTGATGCGTTTGTCGCTGAGTTTTCGGATGTGACGGGCGGCTGTAATTCCGGAGATTCCATTCCCGATGATGACAATGTGTTCCATAAAAGTAATTTGGGATGCTACCGATTTTTATCGATTCATCATTTATACAAAGGTGATAATTATTGGAAGCAAATCAAAGTTAAATCTTAGGTGCTGTCTTTAAGTTTTTGTAACATAAAAAAAGCCCGAAAAATATCGGGCTTCTTCATGCATGCAAAAATATTTGAGGCTAATTCAAATCGATTGTCCAAGAACCAAAATACTGTGCGCCGATGGCACCGGGTCCTATTACTGTTTGATACTCATCGTTGAGCAGATTGGCTGCACCAAACTTGATGGATGATTTCCAACTTGGAATTTTGTAGCTCACTTGTGCATCAACCACGTTGGCAGCCGGAAGGAATCCGTCGCCGAAAGAGGCTTGCCAGAAGTAAGAATCAAACCATCTCCAACTCACGTTGAAACCGAAATTTTTAAACAAATTTTCGTTAGACACGGAGGCTTTTACGCGATGTTTAGGCGTGTTAAATCCAGGTCTGAAAATCGGGTCAGTGCTTTTATCGAAATCAAATTCGTTGAAATCGTAATTGGCTCCCAACACAAAATCTTTATAGAATTTTTTGGTGATACCGATTGTAACGCCCAACGAAGTAATGTCGGCATCAGAATTGGTATAAACTTGGAAAGCCTGCGTGTTTCCTTGTGCAACTGCGGCAGCTCCCGAGAAGGTAGTCAAATCAGTTGTTGATCCGGTGGTTGGAGTCAACACTCTTTTGACCGCGATGAAATCGTTGTAATTGTTAAAGAAAAAGTTCGCATCAATGGAGAAACCTTTGATCAAACCACGATAACCGACTTCATATGCCAAAATTTCTTCAGGTTGTACCAAAGGTGTAACAATCCGTTCCAACAAACCTGCGTTGGTGGCGATGGCTACTTGTGGAGATGTCCCACCATTGATGGCTGCTTGAACGGCTGCGCCGAAAGCTTGGGCAGAAGGAATGGTATAAGAATCTTCATAAGCCTCGCGTCCGGTAATGGTTGAAGTGCCACCTGTCGTCAAGTTAAATGTGCGAGAAAACTTGTCGATGTTGTCAGGAGCGGAACCTACCAAAAGTATATTTCCTAAATCAAGACCTATGTATTGATCTTGGGTAGTTGGGTTTCTGAAACCGGTTTGGAACGAAGCCCTAAAAGTGTGTTGTTTTTGAGCACCTGCAGAGTAAACAGCAGAGATTCTGGGTGAGTAGTTGCTGTCAAAATTTCGGCTTTCATCCCAGCGGATGGATCCGGTTAATTTCAAACGGTCATCCATGAATTTTTTGCTGATTTGAGAATATACCGCAAGCTCTCTGATGTCGATGGCGCCATCGGCATCGTTAAAAATAGTACCACTCGAGTTTAACAAGAATTCTCTTAACGAGCCACCCACTTGCACATCCGCAAATTTAACCAAATGCGTCAAGTTATAATTTCCTTCCACTTGGTATAGTTTGGTTTGATCTTGAAATTTAGATCCCGTTTGCAGATTTGGGTCGGACGTTACTTTTTGGAATGCAGATTTAAAGGCTGCCGTACCCGGAATCAATCGACCTGTGTCTGCCTGTTGACGGGCAAATGCGTGCGCGGCAACTTCTGTTTGCGCGGGCAATCCCGGTATCAATCCCAAGCGCGCACCTATAAAGGTTTGGGCGTATTGGGTAAACCAGTTTGTGTCAGATTTCCATTGTCTATTGATGTTGATTCCGGTAAATACCATGTCATAAGAATTTCCGGCATCTTCATCGGTCACATATCCTCTGAGGAAGAAATTTTTGTTTCTGATTTCCAATTTGTGTTGGTGGATGAAGAAATCATCCAATCTAAAACGGTTGGTGCCTTGATAAATCGTTTTCCCGGTTCCGAATCGTCCGCTGAGTTCAATTTCAAAATCATTTGCCCAAGGACGATAGTGCAATCCGTAGCCAACTTTTAAGCTTTCGGCATTGTTGTCGGACAATGTTGATTCTTCATAACCTGTTCGGGTAACTCTCGTTGCGCCCAACGTGCCGGCAGGAAGTCCTGCCAATTGGTCAAAATTGAGTGTAGTCCCAACCAAATCACCCAAAACGTTTACACCATCAAAGTCAGGATCTAAACGTGTTTTGGTGGAATTTCCGACAAATCCGTTGACGTCTTTGTGTCTAAAATCGGTGGCGTGCCATTCTTCACCTCTGAGGAAAGTTACGTCCATTTTTACCCCGAATTTTCCATCTTCGGTATGATTAGCAACACGGAAGCCTACATCGTAAAACGCGTTTTCTCCTGCTGCTTTTTGCGAGGTAATACCACTCTTCACATAGGCACTGACACCCGGATAGTCAAAAGGACTTTTGCTGGTCATAAACAAAATACCGTTGAAAGCATTGGCACCATACAATGCGGATGATGCACCGGGAAGTAATTCAATGCTTGCTACATCCAATTCGGAAAGTCCAATCAAGTTACCCAAAACAAAATTTAAGGCAGGTGATGAGTTGTCCATTCCATCGACCAATTGCACAAATCGCTCATTGGCAATTGCTGCAAAACCACGTGTGTTTACAGATTTAAAGGTAAAACTGCTCGTGTTCATCTGCACGCCTTTCAGGTTTTGAATACCATCATAAAAGGTTGGAGATGCGGTGGCTTGAATGTCTTTTAAAGTCATTCTTTCGATGGTAACCGGTGATTCTCGCACGCTTTCCGGAGTTCTTGAAGCCGCAATAACGACTTCATCTAAAAGTGTTTGACTTTCCGAAAGCACAACGTCAATCTTCTGATTTTTCTGCGTGATACTGAAAGTTTGTGATGCAAATCCAAGCAGGGAAAACTCTACTTGAAAAGGTGGATTTAAAGAAACCTCCAATCGAAAATTCCCATCAAAATCGGATGTCGTCCCCGTGTTTTGACCAAGCACGATGACATTCGCTCCCGGTATGGGTTGATTGGACGCAGATTCTTTGACAGTCCCTGTAATAACAGTCTGAGAATACGAAAAGTACCCCATGATTGTCAGCAATAAAGTAAAAATTAAATTTTTCATGTTACAATTGTATTTGATTTGTTTCGTAAATGTGAAATTAATATTTTTTTTTGATTTATTTAACGTTTCATTAAAATTAACACCTGTTTTTTTTAATCTTAATAAAACAATAAGAATCAAAGATTTGCGCATCTGACTCCTTTTGTTTGAAAATCAACATCTTTGATAATTTTCAAGTATAAATTACACTACCTTTGCAAACTTAATTTGAAATAAAAAAATGAGCGCAATCGTTGCAATTGTCGGAAGACCCAATGTAGGTAAATCAACTTTGTTCAACCGTTTGATCAAAAGAAAGGAAGCCATCGTTGACGCGATGAGCGGCGTAACCCGTGACAGACACTACGGCATCTCGGAATGGAACGGCGTTACTTTTTCGGTTGTTGATACCGGCGGATATGTTAAAAACAGTGAAGATGTTTTTCAAGAAGAAATAGACAAGCAAGTCATTTTAGCCATTGAAGAAGCCGATGCAATTTTGTTTATGGTCGATGTAACCGAGGGCATTACAGGTTCAGACGAAGAAGTTGCAAGTGTGTTGAGAAAATCTGAAAAGCCCGTATTTTTAGTAATTAACAAGGTTGACAGTTCTTCGAGAATGGATGATACCATTGAATTTTACAATTTGGGATTTGAACGATTTTTCACTTTATCGAGTATCAACGGAAGTGGAACAGGCGATTTGTTGGACGAAGTTGTCAAATTCTTACCGGCAAAAGAAGAAGAAATTCAATCCGAATTACCTCGATTTGCCATCGTGGGAAGACCCAATGCAGGAAAATCTTCCTTTATCAACGCGTTGTTGGGCGAGGAAAGATACATCGTAACGGATGTGGCCGGCACAACGCGCGATTCGATTGACACCAAATACAATCGCTTTGGATTTGAATTCACACTTATTGACACAGCCGGTATTCGCAAAAAAAGCCGTGTCAAAGAAGATGTTGAGTTTTACTCGGTCATGCGATCGGTCAGAACCATCGAATTTGCAGATGTGTGCATCCTATTGGTCGATGCAACACGCAGTTTTGAAGGACAGGATTTGAATATTTTTTGGCTTGCTGCAAGAAACAACAAAGGGATTGTGATTTTGGTAAACAAATGGGATTTGGTAGAAAAAGAAACCAACACGACCAAAGATATCGAAGCGCAGATTAGAGAACAACTGCAACCTTTTATCGATGTTCCCATCATTTTCATTTCCGCGCTCAACAAACAACGTGTTTTCAAAGCCATCGAAACGGCCATGGAAGTTTATGAAAACCGCAAGCGAAAAATTGTCACACGAAAGCTTAATGATGTCATGTTGGAAATCATAGAGGCCACGCCACCGCCTGCTATCAAAGGTAAATACGTGAAAATTAAATTTTGTACGCAACTGCCTACTCCCTACCCGCAATTTGCGTTTTTCTGCAATTTGCCACAATATGTGAAGGATTCGTACAAAAGATTCTTGGAAAACAAAATCAGAGAATTGTACAATTTTTCCGGAGTACCAATTTCAATTTTTATAAGAAAAAAATAACATTAGAGTCCCGTTTTTTGTCTTAAGTTTGTGAAATATTATACAGTTATAATGCGTCCCATTTTTTTGGCTACTGAAAATCTTTTAAATCTCTCCTAAGTATTTTCCAAAATGATGAAATGGTTTAGTACCGGCTTTTGGAATAGAGTCGCTCGGATAATTCTTAGAAATCGGATTACCATCTTGTTACTGATTCTTGGTTTTACCGTTTTCCTTATGACCCAATGGAAAAATGTAAAAATTTCTCACACTGAAGCGGAGTTACTCCCATCCGATCATCCGATAAGAGTAGAATACGACCATTTTCTATCTGTTTTTGGCGAAGAAGGCAACACGGTAGTTATGGCGATAAAAGATTCGCTTTTTTTCACACCCAAACACCTAAACGCATGGAATAATCTCAACAGAAAATTAGAGTTATTTCCGGAAATCGAGCAAGTCATCTCGCTCGAAAATCTTAAAACCATTCAAAAAAATTCTGAGAAAGAACAATTTGAAATTCATCCATTTATTCCCGGCAACGTAAATACCCAAGCCGAAGCCGACCACTACAAATCAGAACTTTTCAACAAACTTCCTTTTTACAAAGGACTTATTTACAACAAAGACAGGACGGTTGTTCAATCATTTATCTACTTGAAAAAAGATATTGTCAATACAACCATCCGAAAAGACTTTATTTTTGAAAAGTTTATTCCACTGATCCAACAATTTGAAAAAGAAAGCAACTTGAACGTACATGTATCGGGTATGCCTTATGTCCGATCTTTGAATTCTCAAAATACGTTGGATGAAATCGGGATTTTTATTTTTGCAGCACTTTTTGTCACTACCCTGATTTTCTTTTTCTTTTTCCGATCGTATCGCGCCACTTTTATTTCGATGATAATTGTAATCATTGGTGTTTTTTGGGCCTTTGGTTATTTGGGTTGGCTGGGTTTCAACATTACTGCTTTAACTGGCGTAATTCCACCCCTTATCATCGTAATTGGCATACCAAACTGTATATTTCTCATCAATAAATATCAATCTGAGGTACAAAAACATGGCAACCAAGCCAAATCATTGCAGCGCGTAATCTCAAAAATAGGGAACGCAACGCTGATGACCAACCTGACCACGGCCGCCGGATTTTCCACTTTTATCTTTACCAAAAGTGACTCGCTAAAAGAGTTTGGCATTGTTGCCTCTGTTAGTATTGTTTCCATTTTTGTGTTGAGTTTACTCATCATCCCGATTGCTTACAGTTTTATGCAATTGCCTTCTGAGCAACACTTGAGGCATTTGAATAAAAATTGGATTGAAAAATTCGTGAACTGGATGATTCGCACTGTCAAAGAAAGAAAAATCACCATTTATGCAACATCCGTTGTCCTATTAATTGTCAGCATGATTGGTATCACATTTATAAAGTCGTCCGGAAGTTTGATACAAGATATGCCTGAAAAAACCGAATTTTTTAAAGATATCGAATTTTTCGACAAAGAGTTTGGTGGCATCATGCCTCTTGAAATTTTGATAGACACCAAAAGACCAAAAGGTGTTTTGAAACTCTCTACACTCAACCGGATGGATGAACTCGAAAGTATCATTTATGAAATTCCGGAATTGTCAAAACCTATTTCGGTAGTTGATTTGGTAAAATACTCCAAACAAGCTTATTACAATGGAAACCCAAACTATTTTCAACTTCCTACCAATCAGGAAAACACTTTTATTTTGGGTTATGCAAAAAATTCAAAGGCAGAATCAAATCTTTTGAAAAATTTTGTTGATTCGACTGAACAAGTGGCTCGGATAACTACTTTCATAAAGGATCTCGACACCAAGCGAATGGAAGAAATTGAATCTATGCTTAGGACAAAAGCGGATAAAGTATTGCCCAAAGACCGATTTAATGTAACCATAACCGGAAAAGCTTTGGTTTTTCTAAATGGTACTAAATACCTAATCAACAATTTGATCATATCGCTATCGTTGGCAATCTTGTTGATTTCGTTGTTTATGGCTTGGATGTTTCGTTCTTTTAAAATGATTGTCATTTCATTGATTCCAAATCTTTTACCCTTATTGATTACAGCAGGCATGATGGGATATTTGGGCATTCCGCTCAAGCCGTCAACCATTTTGGTGTTCAGCATAGCTTTTGGTATTTCGGTGGATGACACCATCCATTTTCTGTCAAAATACCGCCAAGAACTGATTCAAAACAACTGGCGAATCCGCAAATCCGTTTTTGCAGCTCTTCACGAAACAGGCATTAGCATGTTTTACACCTCTGTTGTCTTGTTTTTCGGATTTTCGGTATTTATGATTTCAAGCTATGGTGGCACCATTGCTTTGGGTGGCTTGGTTTCTGTCACACTTTTGTTTGCCATGATGGCAAATTTGCTACTCTTACCTTGTTTGTTACTTTCATTGGATAAGAGTTTGGCAAACAAAGATTCATTTCGTGAACCAATCATCGATATACTCTCGGAAGATGAGGACGAACTTTTTTAAGAAAAAATTAATTATCTTTGATATTAATAACTCTATTTTTGATAAAAAATATATTTTTATGAAAAAATTAATTTTCTTGTTCGTTTTTATTATTTTCTGTTCAGCCAATGCACAAGAGATTAGGGACGCTACCGTAAATAATACCAGTACTATATTTCAAACAAAAAAGAGAGATTTTTCTGATGTAAAATACGCCGGGTCTCCTTACTTTAATGATAATTTCCAAATTGGAACACCATACATCAAAAACGAAAAGCAGCCGAAAATCCCAATGAGATTTAATGCATTTACAGATGAAATTGAAATAATGTCAGGTAATGAAGGAGAAATATACAACTTGATAAAAAAAGGTTATATCTCTGCTGAAATTGGAGACAAATTTTACTCGTTACATATCTTTTTAGATCAAGATTTCAAAGAAAAAGAAGGCTATCTTATAGCTTTGAGCAAACCAGGTAAAGTGCAATTCTTCTTTAAACCTATCAAAAAACTTACCAAAGCAAAAGAACCTACATCAAGTTACGAGACGTATTTTCCTCCATCTTTTGTTGATGAAAGTACTTATTTCGTAATCTCATCGAAAAAACCAATCGCAAACATTATAAAATTAAAAAAGAAAGACATCCTCAATTTATTGGCTGACAAAAAGAATGAAGTGGAAAGTTATGTGAGTAATGAAAAACTCGATTACAAAAACGAAGGAGACGTTATAAAAATACTAAATTATTATAACTCGCTGTAAATATTTAGATTAAAATTGAGTAATTAACTACCTCATCCAAGTATCACTCTTCAAATTAATTGCCGCTTTCAACACATCGCTTCGACTGATTTGACCTATTAATTTTCCGTCTTTCATAACCGGAAATCGGTTTCTTCTCGCATTGCAAAAAAGCGTAGCCGCATCAAAAACAGATAAATCCCAATTGATGGTTTCAACTGATTTATCCATGTATTTATCTACTTTTTGATCATTCATTGGCATGTTGTAATAACGACATTCTGAAATTTCTTTCATACAATCACCCTCTGAAATCATCCCCACAAGATTCCCGCCATCATCCACAACCGGACCACCGGATATCCTGTGTTTAATCAGCAACTCCATCACCTGAACAACCGGCTGATCAGGTTTGAAAGTAATGAGACTCGTACTCATGTAGTCGGACACGCAAAGGGGGGCACATTTCGGTTTTGCCAACGGCTCGGTCGCCCCTTGAAAACTTTTGATTCCCATATTTTTTAGTTTAAGAGGATTTTAAAAGATTGAAATCCTATGAGTTAGTCCGCCTAAAGATACGAAAAAAAAATTACGAAAAATTAAACCCGACGAATATAAGTTGATTTATTTTTTAAAAACTGCCTTTTAAACGGATTGGATTTGGCTATAATTCACTCACTTCTTTAACATTTATTTTTGTAAATTTGATAAATTATATCCTCCATCATGTTAAAAAAATACAACCAACTCCTTTCAATTATTATTTTGATTGGTGTGACTTATTGGACATTTCAATCGCAAATGCCAACTTATCAATCGGATTCAGACAAGCCTGAAACTGAGTTTTCAATCGATCGAGCTGCCGACCATGTTAAGATTATTTCTCAAAAACCACATTTTGTCAGCTCAAAAGCACACGAAGAAGTTCGTCTTTATATTATTGATGAATTAATAAAACTCGGGCTGGAGGTCGAAACCCAAGATGGTTTTGTGCGCAGCGAATGGACCAGCCTGACCAAAGCGAAAAACATTTTGGCTCGCAGAAAAGGAACCGAATCCGGCAAAACCTTGTTGTTGTTAACCCACTACGACAGCAACCCGCATTCATCTTTGGGCGCATCTGATGCCGGCAGTGGTGTAGGTGTCATTCTGGAAGGCTTGCGTGCTTTTTTAGCCGAAAACGCAAGTCAGAAAAACGATTTATTGGTACTTATCAGCGATGCAGAAGAACTCGGGCTTAATGGTGCAGAGCTTTTTGTCAACAAGCATCCGTGGGCAAAAAACATCGGTTTGGTGCTTAATTTTGAAGCGCGCGGAAGTGGCGGTGCTAGTTATATGCTCATCGAAACCAATGGCGGGAACCAAAACATGATCAAAGCTTTTGCGGATGCCAAAACACCTTTCCCGGTAAGCAATTCACTGGTTTACAGTATTTATAAAATGTTGCCAAACGACACCGATCTCACCGTTTTTAGAGAACAAGGAAACATCGACGGGTTTAATTTTGCCTTTATCGACGACCATTATGACTATCATACCGTTTTAGACAGTTTTGAAAATCTTGACAAAAACACCTTGGCACATCAAGGAAGTTACTTGACATCACTGCTTTCCAATTTCTCCAATGCCGATTTGTCAAATCTCAAAAGTCAGCAAGACGATATTTATTTCAACAGTCCTTTGGGGTTTGTTCACTATCCTTTTTCGTGGAATTTACCTTTGTTAATCATCACATCACTCCTGTTTTTTGCATTGATTTTTTGGGGAATTTCCCGCAAGCGAATTGAAGTAAAACTCATTTTGAAAGGTTTTGGAATCTATTTATCACTCTTGATTTTTTCAGGTCTCATCGGATTTTACGGTTGGAAACTTTTGCTAAAAATATATCCAAATTACCAAGAAATTCTCCACGGATTCACATACAACGGGCATTACTACATTGCCGCGTTCAGTTTACTGACCATCAGTATTTCTCTGTGGTTTTATCGGTCAAAAGGCAAATCGGCGATGGTTTCAACATCTTATGCTGTTGCACCATTTTTCATTTGGCTACTTATCAACACGCTGATTGTTTTCAAATTAGCCGGAGCTTCTTTTTTCATCATTCCCGTATTTTTCGCGCTGATTGGTTTCGGATTGTCAATCAAATATGAAAAACCATCGCTGTTGGCTTTGTGTTTGGTTACGCTTCCTGGATTGATGGTACTCTCGCCTTTTGTTCAGATGTTTCCGGTCGGTTTGGGGTTGAAAATCCTGTTTGTCAGTTGCGTTTTGCTGGTGTTGATTTTCGGATTGATGCTTCCTTTTTGGCTGCGTTTTGAGCACACCAAAAAATTGAGCCGGTTCTTCCTGCTTTTTGGTATCGGCTTTTTGATAACTGCACACCTACATACTAAATTCTCGACCGAACACCCAAAACCAAACAGTTTGTTGTACGTTTTGGATGCCGATTCGGGTAAAGCCCTTTGGGTTTCCTACGACCAAAAACCGGACGCATGGAACAAAGTTTTTTTAACCGAAAAACCTGCGGAAGCTGAACCACTCATCAAAAACCTAACGGTCGGAAGCAAGTATAACACCTCATTCAAATTGTCGGCGCCTGCTCCCATAAAATCAATTGCTTTGCCAACATTTGTTGTCGAACATGACACGGTGATTGAGAAAGTCCGGCATTTGACAATTTGCATCACGCCACGCAGAAATGTAAACCGTTTGGAGCTGTTTGGAGGTAGTAATTTTAAGGTTATTTCGATGCGCACAAATGGTCAAGATTACACATTGGAAAACAAACCGCAAGGTTTTACAGATTTATCAAATCGTCAGATTTTAAGTTATTACGTGGTTGACAAAGCACCATTGGAAATAGAAATGAAAATCCCCGAAGGTCAAAGAGTGAATTTAACAATCTTAGAAGCATCGTACGATTTGTTTGACAACGAATGGTTTACTGTCCCACACAGACCCGATGGTATGATCCCAAAACCCTTTGTGCTCAACGATGCAATTGTCATCAAAAAAAGTGTATCGTTTTGAGCAAACCAACCATCAGCATATTGGGTTGCGGCTGGTTGGGAATACCTTTGGCTAAAGATCTGTTGCGTGCAGGTTTCAGCATAAAAGGTTCGACTACAAGTACGCAAAAATTGACAATGCTTGCGGAAATTGGCATGCAAGGTTTTCAAATTACTTTGGATGAAACTAAAATCATCGGCAACATCGATTCTTTTCTACAATCAGACTTGTTAATCATTGATATTCCGCCCAAATTGCGCATCAATCAATCGGAAAGTTTCGTCAAAAAAATTGAATTGTTAATCCCTTTTATTGAAAAATCAACCATCAAAAATGTACTGTTTGTCAGTTCGACTTCCGTGTTTGGAGATCACCAGGATAGGGTTGATGAAAACTCATTTCCTGAACCGGACTCAGAATCGGGCAGACAGTTACTCGAATCAGAAAAACTGCTGAAACAGTCAACTCATTTCAAAACCACGATTCTCAGGTTTGGCGGCTTGATTGGCGCTGACAGACATCCGGTCTATTTTTTGAGCGGTCGAAAAGTTGTTGCACCAACTGCGCCGGTCAACCTGATTCATTTGGACGATTGCATCGGCATTGTAAAACACATTTTATTGCATCGGCTGTGGGGAAATATTTTTCATGGTGTGTCGCCATATCATCCTTCCAAAAAATTGTACTACACGGGAATTGCGCGGCAATTGGGTTTACCTATACTCAAATTTCAAGAGGATTCTGAAAACAAACAACATAAGACTGTGGACTCAATTAACTTAAAAAGGGCTTCAATCTACCTTTTTAAACAATTGAATTTGGGCTTAAATAATTAATATCACCCCCTTCTTCTCTCCAACAAAAGCATCATCATCAAACCGAGAACAATTTTTTCGTGATCTGCCTCGTCAAACGACTGCAACTTTGAAACTGTAAATTTTCTTCCCCAGAAAGAGGCTTCTTTTTTTAGTTTTAAAAAGGGTTTTCCCTGTTTGTCTGAAACAACATACGACGGATTGAAAACATAGCCGGAAACAATTCCCAACAAAGGTATTTCAGACAAAAGTGTGTCTGCAACTTTCACCCACGGGTTTTCTTCTTCTATCCGATATGCCAACTGCTTGTCGGCTTGGTAGATTTCGTAGTTTGCTTTCCAGATAGAAGCCCAACCTTTCCTTGCTAATTTTCCTAAATCATTCCCTTGATTGTCGTAGAACGTATAGACCGCATTGAAGTCAATCCAGCGGTCGGCTTTGATGGTGTGAGAAATGTTTTTGTTGTATTCATTTTCAAAAACAGCGACCTCTTCGATAAACTTAAACAATTTTTGCTTCACGTAGGCAATCGTCTTCCCATTGAAATTCTCCACCGAAAAATCATTGGAAAAAGTGGTGATGTTAAAGATGAATTTTAAAGGGAATTGTGCTTCTTTCATTTGTTTAAATATTTCTGAAAAACTCTATTTTGCAAACAATTGACCCAGGTCTTTAAACGCCTTAAATTCCAGCGCGTTTCCGGCAGGGTCATAGAAAAACATCGTGGCTTGCTCACCCACCTGGCCTTTGAAACGGATGTAGGGCTCGATTACAAATTGTATTCCCTTTTCCTGAAGTCGATGAGCCAAATCTTGCCAAACTCCCCACTCCAACACCACTCCAAAATGCGGCACCGGCACATCGTGCCCATCCACCGGATTGTGTATTACTTTAGAGATTTCACCCGAAGATTTAAGATGCACCACAAATTGATGACCAAAAAAGTCGAAATCTATCCAATGGTCGCTGCTTCTGCCTTCGGGACAACCCAAAAGCTCTCCGTAAAAGGCTCTCGCTTTTTGCAAATCATCCACAGGAACGGCTAAGTGAAATGGTGTCAGCATATTATATACGTTATTCGATTAGTTTTTAGTTTTGAGTGCTTAGTTTTTAGTTATTCAAAAAAACAAAAATCCTCAATCGTTACTCCTTATATGTTATTTGTTTACCTGTTGGTTGAGCGAAGCCGAAGCCAACGAGCGGGTTTTGTGGTGGCTTCGGCTTCGCTCAGCCACCTAAATATAGTTTTACTTCAGTATCAAACCGTGGGGCTTCGGCTTCGCTCAGCCAACGGTTGTAAAAATCTTCAATTCTCAATCTTCAATCGTTAATCCTTTTCACCTGCAACTCAATTGATACTGAGACGGGCTCTACTGCCGGATTATTTTCGTTTGATCACTTTCTCTGCCGCATTGACGATTGCAGCTGCGTTGAGGCCGTATTTTTCCATTAGTTGAGCGGGTGTCCCGGACTCTCCAAAGGTATCGTTTGTCCCAATAAATTCTTGGGGTGCAGGATGGTTTATCGCCAATACGCGCGCCACACTTTCCCCTAGACCGCCGATGATGTTGTGCTCTTCGGCAGTAACCACACAGCCCGTTTTTCTGACAGAGGCAAGGATGGCCTCATCATCCAACGGCTTGATGGTGTGTATGTTGATAACTTCCGCTGAAATTCCTTTTTGGTGGAGTTGTTCGGCAGCCAACAGGCTTTCCCAAACCAAATGTCCGGTTGCTAAGATGGTCACGTCTGTTCCGTCTTGCAGTTGCAATGCTTTGCCGATTTCAAAAACCTGATCTTCGGGTGTGAAATTGGCTACCGCCGGACGGCCAAAACGAAGGTAAACCGGTCCTTCATAATCTGCAATCGCAATGGTCGCCGCTTTGGTTTGGTTGTAATCGCACGGATTGATGACCACCATACCGGGCAACATTTTCATCAGTCCGATGTCTTCCAAAATCTGGTGAGTTGCGCCGTCTTCGCCCAAGGTGAGTCCGGCGTGAGAAGCACAAATTTTTACGTTTTTACCTGAGTAAGCAACCGATTGTCGAATTTGATCATAGACTCTTCCAGTTGAAAAATTGGCGAAAGTCCCCGTAAATGGAATTTTCCCGCCGATGGTCAAGCCGGCAGCAATACCAATCATATTGGCTTCAGCTATCCCGATTTGAAAAAATCGCTCGGGATGATTTTTCACGAAATTGTCCATCTTCAATGAACCTATTAAGTCCGCACAAAGTGCCACAACATTGGGATTTTTTTCACCCAAAACATCCAATCCGGCTCCAAATCCGGAACGGGTATCTTTTTTTCCGCTGTCTGTATATTTTTTCATGTTGATTTCTTTAGTAGTCGCCAAGTGTTTCTTCGTTTTGTGCCAAGGCAGATTCCAATTGTGCATCGTTGGGCGCTTTGCCGTGCCATGCATGTGTGTGCATCATAAAATCGACTCCGTTGCCCATCACCGTGTGAAGCAACACACAAACAGGTTTGCCTTTTCCGGTTTTGGATTTTGCCAATGCCATTCCTTCCAAAATGGATGCGATATCATTACCTTTTTCAATGTCGATGACATCCCATCCAAAAGCTTCAAACTTGGCGCGAAGATTTCCCATTGGCAGTACGTCGTTAGTGGCACCGTCTATTTGTTGTCCGTTAAAATCAACCGTCGCAATCAGGTTGTCAACTTTTTTTGCAGCCGCATACATGATGGCTTCCCAGTTTTGTCCTTCCTGCAATTCCCCGTCGCCGTGAAGCGAATAAACCAAATGCACATCTTTATTGAGTTTTTTGGCTTGCGCCGCGCCTATGGCAACAGACAAACCTTGCCCCAAAGAACCTGATGCGATGCGAATGCCGGGCAAACCTTCGTGCGTTGTCGGGTGACCTTGCAACCTGGAATTGAGCAATCTGAAGGTATTTAATTCATCAACAGGAAAATAGCCTGAACGTGACAAAACGCTATAAAATACCGGTGAAATATGTCCGTTGGAAAGAAAGAAAATATCTTCACCTACTCCATCCATATCGAATCCGGGCTTGCGATGCAATATGTTTTGATAAAGTGCAACCATAAATTCGGTACAACCCAACGAACCTCCCGGATGACCTGAATTGACTTTGTGCACCATCCGAACGATGTCTCGCCTGACTTGCGACACCGTGTTTTCCAATTCTTTAACTGAACTCATTTTCATAAAATTTATGTTGCCAAAAGTAAGTTTTTAAAAAAGGTTGTCAAAGTATAATTAAAAGCAATTATCAACCAAAAACCTTTTCATTGTTAAATACTTATTGTCTCATCCCAAGTCAAAGGATTTTTAAAGGTTTAGGTTTGTCTTATATTTGCAAAAAAAATAATGGCTGAGATTAAACCCTATAAAGGCAGTAAATTGGGCAAAAAAGCCCAAGTAGCTCAAATGTTTGATAATATCTCAACGCAATACGACGGTCTCAACCGGGTAATTTCATTTGGAATTGACCGCAGTTGGAGAAAAAAGGTCGAGAAATTGGTTGTGGCGGTTAACCCAAAAAAAATCATTGATTTGGCTACCGGTACCGGAGATTTGGCCATTCAATTGAGCCAATCTTCCGACGCCGAAATTATAGGTTTAGACATCTCAAACGGCATGCTCGAGGTGGGCAGAAAAAAAATTGCCGAGAAGAAACTTTCGGAACAAATCAAAATGGTATTGGGTGATTCTGAAAAAATTCCTTTTTCAGACAATCATTTTGACGCAGCCACCGTTGCCTTTGGTGTGCGAAATTTTGAAAATCTCGATAAAGGATTGTCTGAGATTTTGCGGGTGTTGAAACCGGGTGGCGTTTTGGTCATTTTGGAAACTTCCGTACCAACCCAAACGCCCTTTAAGCAGGGTTATGGTTTTTACACAAAAAACGTACTCCCGGCGATTGGCCGAATCTTTTCAAAAGACCGCTCGGCTTATGCTTACTTATCCGAATCGGCTAATAATTTTCCGTATGGCGAGGCATTCAACAATATTTTGAAGAAAATCGGGTTTATAAACGTGCGTCATTATCCCCAAACCTTTGGGGTTGCGACCATTTATCACGCAACCAAGTAGTTTATGAACCGGTTATTAGCCTTTGTTTTTTTTGTGTTATCGACTTCGGTGCTCTGTGCACAGTTTCGCAAAGACCGCATTCAAAACATTCAAACTTTTGACGAGCACAAATATACATGGGGTTACTATTTGGGTTTTAACAACAACGACTTTAAAATCGATTTAAAAAACAACGGGCAAGACATCTTGGTGGATACCGAAGTTGGTTTTAACGTGGGCTTGGTCGGCGATATGCGGATCAACAGTTTTCTCAATCTCAGATTTGAACCCGGTCTTCATTTCACCCGGCGTGTCTTAAATTTTCCGGGATTTACGCCGGAAAGCCCTGACGCTACCCGCGATGTGCAATCTACCTATGTGCATTTCCCGCTTTTGCTAAAAGTAAGTGCCAAGAGATTGAATAATTTTAAACCCTTTTTGGTGGGTGGATTGTCAACCTCAATTAATTTAGCGAGTGACGAAGACAGCAAAGATGACAACACGGCCGGTGTATTTCGAATGAAAACCAATACTTACTATTACGAACTTGGTTTTGGCATCGATTTTTATACCGAATATTTCAAATTTACGCCTTCCATCCGAGGTGTTTTTGCACTCAACGACGAATTGGTGAGAGACAACAACCCCAACAGCCCTTGGACCGGAAATATTGAAAGTTTAAAATCGCGTGGGGTTTTTATCAACTTTACTTTTCAGTAAAATCTCGGTTCATTTCACTTAGAAAAATGGCGGTTGCGGTGCCAACGTTGAGACTTTCGGTTTGTTGTAAAGTGCCGAATCGAGGAATTCCAATTCTGTGTTGAATGCGTTTTTCGGTTTCCGGACGAATTCCGTTGGCTTCATTACCCATCACCAAAACTGCATCCAGCGTAAACGATTGTTGATACACGTTTTTCCCGTTCATAAAAGTTCCAAAAGACGGTCTGATTTGATTGCTTTCCGATAAAAAAGAATCCAATGGCAAATAAATTACTTCTATTCGTGCCAACGAGCCCATCGCAGCTTGCACCACTTTGGGGTTGTAACAATCTACGGTGTCTGGTGAACAAACCAGTTGCTTGACTCCAAACCAATCGCACAGACGAATAATGGTGCCGAGATTTCCCGGGTCATTCACGTCGTCTAAAACCACTGTCAAACCTTTGTGAACGACTTGCGCAGGTTGTGGAATTTTAAAAACTGCTAAAACACCGGAAGGATTTACCAAACTACTTATTTTTTTGAAGGTATGCTTGTCGGTTTCTAGGTAAGATTTCTCTTCAAACTGCGTTTTCCATTCGGGTGTAATCAGCAATTGTTCACATTCAAAACCCGCATGAAGAAATTCTTGTACAACTTTGACGCCTTCCGCAATGAAGAAGCCATCCGAAATTCGGTGCTTTTTTTGATGCAGACTGTTTATTCTCTTGATGAGGCTTTTAGTAACCATTCAAATAGTTTAATTTTGACGCAAATAAAAAGCGGTTTTTTGAAAAATATTTTCACAAAAATAATACTATACATTGGATTCATCGCTTTTTTGGCAGGATGTAGTGCCGTGAAGCGCGTGGATGATGGCAAATTGCTTTTAGAAGACAACACAATCCGCATAGACGGAAATGCTTCGCGTGATGAAGACATCAACAGCTTGCTCTATCAAAAGCCAAATACAGACTTGTTCGGCTTTCCACTCCAACTTCACGTTTTCAACCTCGCCAAGAAAGAAATTGACACCACTTCGCATCGTTTCAAAAAACGAATCGAGCGAGACAAAAGGAAAATCGAACGGAAATTGGCTAAAGGCAAAGAAATAGATTCCACGAAAATCAATCGGGGTGGGTTTCAAGGATGGCTCAAACGCACGGGAGAAGCACCTGTGATAATCGATGCGAAAATTGCTGAAAGTTCCCTCAATCGTTTAGAAAATTATCAGAAAAACAGGGGCTGGTTTAACGCCTCGGGAAGTTTTACCATTGACACACTCAAAAACAAAAAGAAAAGAGGGGCAATGCTTTTTGAAATTGAAAATGGAAAACCTTTTTTTGTTGACAGTTTGGATTATAAAATTGCTTCTCCGGTTGTCGATTCAATTTACAACATTGCCCGGTCTGAATCTTATGTCAAAAAAAACAAACAATTCAATACCTCCGATTTTGAGAATGAGCGCGCACGATTAACATCCATTTTTAGAAATTCGGGTGTATTTCACTTTCAACAGAATTTGATTAAATACGAATTGGATTCGCTATCACAAGACACGATTGAGAATGAGAAAAAAGTATCCGTTTCCATGATTATTCCAAATCGATCCATCAGAAATGGCGAAGAAACCAGAACCGAACCTTTTAATATTTTCAAAATCAGCAAAGTCAATATTTATACCGATTACTCTACGGATGGTACAGAACAATTATTCAATGCCCACCGAACAGTCAACGGGTTTGATATTTTCGGTAAAACAGCTATTAAATACCGATCGAGTGCTTTGCTGAACCCTATTTTCATCGAACCCGGAAAAATCTATCGCGATGTCGATCGGTCGTTGACCATCAAGCATCTCAACGAGCTGAGAACATTTCGATATCCGAACATCCAATATATTGAAGACCAAACCGACAGCATCAATCATTCGTTGATTGCAAATATTTATCTCTCTCCATTAAAAAAATACGGATTGGGTTTCAATCTGGATTTATCTCATTCAAACATTCAGGATTTTGGCGTGGCATTTGGAACCACACTTTCTATCAGAAATATTTTCAGAGGTACCGAGACCCTCGATATTTCGCTTCGCGGATCTTTAGGCTCATCCAAAGACGTGTCAAACAGCAATGGCAATTTCTTCAATGTGACCGAGTTTGGAGCCGATATCCGGCTGAACATTCCGCGTATTTTGTTCTTCCTTGACACCCAAAAATACATTCCAAAAACTGCCTCACCGTTGACACAAATTGCCATCGGCGGAAGCATTCAGCAAAACATTGGGTTAGATCGCCAAAACCTGACCGGACTTTTCGGTTATCGATGGAATCCGCGCGAAGGCGTGAGTCACTCCTTGGATATTTTCAACATTCAATATGTACGAAATCTCAATACAGGAAATTACTTCAACGTTTATCGAACCTCTTTTCGAGATTTGAATTTGATTGCAAAAGACTTTAATCAAACGCCTGAAAATGTCAATGACAACGGCGATTTGATTATCCCTGAAGGCGCCTCCAATTTTATCAAAGAGGTATTGAACGGCGAAACAGCATTGACAACGCAAGACAACGCGTTTGATGATGTTAAAAACATCGAAAGACGAAGAGTCCGATTGACCGATGACAACTTGATACTTTCAGGGAATTTTGTCAAAACCATCAACAGCCGAAAATCGTTTACCGACAACAATTTTTACAGATTCAGAGGTCGTTTGGAGTTAGCGGGCAATTTAGCTTCAACCCTTTCTGAAGCTATTGGACTCAGAAAGAATGACCAAGGAAATTTCGAAATATTCAACGTTGCCTATTCACAATACATCAAAACCGAATTGGATTATGTGAAATATTGGGACATGAAAAAGCAATACGTTTTAGCTTTCAGAAGCTTTTTTGGGATTGCAATACCCTATGGAAACTCGCAAAATATTCCGTTTACCAAAAGTTTTTTTGGAGGTGGCTCCAATGACAACCGCGCTTGGACAGTTTACAGCCTTGGTCCCGGTAAAAGCGAAAACAACAATGAGTTTAACGAAGCCAATATGAAAATTGCCTTAAGTGCAGAATACAGATTCCCGATTTTGGGCGGATTTAAGGGTGCGTTTTTTGCGGATGCTGGTAATATTTGGAACGTTTATGACGACAATACCGATCCGGATGCTGAATTTAAAGGAATTCAATCGTTGGAAGACCTTGCGCTGGGAACCGGTTTTGGCCTTCGCTATGACTTTAGTTTTTTTGTCCTTCGATTTGACACCGGGTTTAAAACCTACGATCCGGCGGAACCAAATGGGTCAAGATGGTTCAGAAAATACAATTTCAGCAACGCGGTTTTAAATATTGGGATTAATTATCCTTTCTAAACTTAATATTTTTTTACCTTTGTCACCCAATCTTAGAAAATAAAAATTATGTCAACGAAAATAAAAGCTGGTGTCGCTACCGGAGAAGAAGTTCAAGAAATTTTTCAATTTGCCAAACAAAAAGGATTTGCACTACCGGCTGTCAATGTGACTGGTTCCAATACTGTAAACGCTGTTTTAGAAACTGCCGCAAATCTTAAATCTCCCGTGATTATTCAGTTTTCAAACGGTGGTGCCCTATTTAATGCCGGCAAAAGCTTGTCGAATGAAAACCAACGCGCCGCCATTCTTGGAGGTGTCGCTGGTGCCAAACACATTCATTTGTTGGCCGAAGCATATGGTGCAACTGTTATTCTCCATACGGATCATTGTGCAAAAAAATTATTGCCTTGGGTTGACGGTTTGTTAGATGCATCTGAAAAACATTTCAAAGAAACTGGCAAACCGCTATACAGCTCACACATGCTCGATTTGTCTGAAGAACCCATCAAAGAAAATATCGAAACTTGCCAAAGATATCTTGAGCGCATGAGCAAAATGGGTATGACACTCGAAATAGAACTTGGCATCACGGGTGGTGAAGAAGACGGTGTGGACAACTCGGATGTGGACAGCTCAAAACTCTACACACAACCTGAAGAAGTGGCTTATGCTTATGAAAGTTTGAAGGAGGTGAGTGATCAATTTACCATCGCAGCAGCTTTTGGAAACGTACACGGTGTTTACAAACCCGGAAACGTAAAACTTACACCAAAAATCTTAAGAAACTCACAAGAATACGTTCAAAAACATTACAACACCGGACACAATCCAATTGATTTCGTTTTCCATGGCGGGTCGGGTTCAACCGTTGAAGAAATCAGAGAAGCCATCAGTTATGGTGTGGTGAAAATGAACATCGACACCGATTTACAATATGCCTTTCTTGAAGGTGTGAGAGATTATATTCAAGACAACAAAGCTTATTTGCAAGGACAAATCGGAAATCCTTCTGGTGGTGACCAACCCAACAAAAAATATTACGACCCACGCGTTTGGCTTAGAAAAGGTGAAGAAACCTTAAAAATCCGTCTAAAACAAGCATTTGAAGACCTCAACAACATCAATACTTTAGCTTAATTCGTTAACCAAATAAGAACGGTATGGCAATGTCAGCTTGGTTTAAAAGAAAAGAAAAAGGCATTCAAACCCCAACGGAATCTAAAAAAGACGTTCCTAAAGGTCTGTGGTACAAATCGCCGACCGGAAAAATTGTAGATGCCGAAGAGCTCGAAAAGCACTTTTTTGTCAGCCCGGAAGATGATTACCACGTGCGAATCGGAAGTAAAGAATACTTCCAAATCATGTTTGATAATAACACATTTACGGAGCTCGACAAAGACATGACCTCCAAAGACATGCTGAAATTTGTCGATACCAAAAACTACAACGATCGGCTCAAAGATGCCTATCAAAAAACCAAACTCAAAGACGCAATTCGTGTTGCAGTAGGCAAATCTAAAGGAAAAAATTTGGTGATGGCGGTGATGGATTTCGGGTTTATAGGCGGGTCGATGGGTTCGGTCGTAGGAGAAAAAATAGTTCGTGCTGCAGATTATTCTTTGAAAAACAACATTCCATTGGTAATAGTTTCAAAATCAGGTGGCGCACGCATGATGGAGGCAGCATATTCGCTGATGCAATTGGCAAAAACCTCGGTCAAACTGGCACAACTCGATGAAGCCAAAATACCCTACATATCACTCTGCACCGACCCGACTACCGGCGGGACAACCGCTTCGTTTGCTATGCTCGGCGACATCAACATTGCAGAACCCGGAGCGCTTATCGGTTTTGCAGGACCTCGTGTAGTCAAAGACACCACCGGAAAAGATTTGCCGGAAAGATTTCAAACCTCAGAATTTTTGTTGGAACACGGCTTTCTGGATTTTATCGTTCACCGAAAAGACCTTAAAAATACCGTAAACAAATATCTCGATTTGATTCTCAACCAACCGTTGAGGGATTAGACATCTCAGTTTGCTTTAAATGAGGTTGGAGTTTTTAGCCGTTAGCTTTTTATTGAAACTGCTAACAAAGGTTTGCGTGTTCGGATTTTATTTCCGTTTTTTGTTTAACCCTCATTTCTCAAAAGTCAGTCGTTCTTGCTCGACAGACTCGGATATTCTTTTCGAAATAATCGGATTTATCAGTGTTTTTCGCGGTTTTGTTTTGAGAAAAGGGAACAATTCTAAATTTTCCTTCATTTGATCTTCCGGATTGGTGTATCGGGTTGTGCCGACCAAAATCTCTCGATGCAAATCGTATAATTTTTGCTCCTTTTGGTGGCTTTCAGTTACCTTTTTTTGAATAAAACCATTTTTAAGTTGCTTGATGAAACCACCTTTTCTTTCAATTTCTTTAAATAAAAGCAAAGCTTTTTCGGCCAATTGTGTCGTGATGGATTCAATATAGTATGACCCGTCAGCCGGATTGGAAACTGTGTCAAAAAAACTTTCGTTTTTCAAAATCAGCAATTGATTTCGCGCGATACGATGCCCGAATTCATTTTCTTTGTGGAACAAAGTGTCGTACGGTAGATTGCAAACCGCATCGGCAGAACCCAAAACCGCGCTCATACATTCAGTAGTTGTGCGCAGCATATTGACGTTGTAATCATAAATCGTTTTGTTTCTCAAGGATGGAACAGCAAAAATGTGACAGGTTTCGGGAAAACCATATTCGTTTGCCAAAGAAGCGTACAAAATACGGAACGCGCGAAGTTTGGCAATTTCAAAAAAATAACTACCACCTACGGCAAATTGAATGTTGACGGCAGCACTACACAAATTTGAAAACTGATTGAAATATTCATTGAGATGCGCCATTGCGAAAGCCAATTGCTCAACCCTGTTGGCTCCGGCTTGTTGATAACTCATCACATCGATGCTCAAGAGTTTTTGGTCAGGATGAGAAGACAGTAGGCCTTTTAAATTTTCAAAGTCTTTTGCTTCGTTTTCAAACCAATTCCCATCGCTAATCAATCGACCGATTGGGTCTAAATTCAGAAAGAAATTTGCTTTTTTAAGTTTAATAAATTGAATAAGTCTTTCAATAAAAATAGAATCAAAAAAACTGAATTGACAAAAAACGGTCACCTCTTCAAACGGAAAACCGGAAAATATTTTTTCTATGTCAAAAGGTTCATCAGCTTGAAGGCGAATTGCTGTCGCGCCGTTTTCTATACTTTTCAAGATGTTTTTGCGCGCGAGTTTTTCATTTTTCACAAAAAAAGTATCCACTATTTTCCAAGCATCGGTAGGTTTTGAAAAAGATACCTCCGTTTTTTTATCTTCATCAAAATGGTAAAACGGCTTCACGTGGATGCCTTCTAAACTCTCCCACAACATGGTTTGGTTGTAGTCTGCACCTTTGAGTTCAAACTGTATTTTATGCTTCCAAGCTTTGGAAGTTATTTCTGAAAACTCGGATAAATCTAAGGCCTTACTCATGAGTCAATGTGTCATTTTCAATGATAAAAATATCTTCATTCTCTCGTTTCATAAAAAACTTGTCGCGAGCGTATTCTTCCAATTTTTCACTGTCTTTAAATTCTTGAATGGCTTTTTTATCTTGCTCAATTTCTTTAGAAAAAAACAATTTTTTCTCATCTAATTTATCAATCTCTTTGCTGAGTTCGCGATGGATAAAATATGAATTTGCATCCAAAAAAATCATCCATACCACAAAAAAAACGCCAACCACCAAGTATCGATTGGTGAAAAACCGGAAGTATTTGTTGCCAAACAATTCTTTTATGCTCATTTTTAGATAGATATCAGTTTGTTGTTGATGATGGTGCGAACGATATCAACCGCCACCGTGTTGTATCGATTATTCGGGATAATGATGTCTGCATACTCCTTGGTCGGTTCGATAAACTGTTCATGCATTGGTTTTAATGTCACTTGGTAGCGATTAATCACCTCTTCCAAATCTCTACCCCGTTCAGATATGTCTCTGCGCAATCGTCGGATGAGTCGCTCGTCGGAGTCAGCATGAACAAATATCTTGATGTCAAACATATCTCGAATATCCGGGTGCGTCAAAATGAGAATCCCTTCGACGATCATTACTTTTCGGGGCATGGTTATCACTACCTCTTCTGTTCGGTTATGGATGTTAAAAGAATAAACCGGTTGCGGAACAGCATGTCCGTTTTTGAGCAATTTAAGATGTCCTACCAACAAATCAAAATCAATGGCACGCGGGTGATCAAAATTTACCTTTGCGCGCTCTTCAAATGTCAAATGAGACAAATCGTTGTAGTAGGAATCTTGACTGATGACACCCACCTCATCTATAGGTAGTTCGTTGATTATTTGATCGACAACCGTGGTTTTTCCACAGCCGGTTCCTCCGGCTATTCCGATGATAAGCATGCTTTGTTGGTTTTTACAAAATTAGTGAAAAAGCCGCTTATTGTTTTAAGTTTTTGATTCATCACTCCCTGTTCATGATTTTAGCAATCGCAACATTTAATAAATTACTATCAAAAACACTTTCGAAAATTCATGACATTTACAAAATTGCTAAAAAGTCATGCAAATGAAATTAGAGCGGCACACCGGACGTACCAAAACGTATTCTAAATATTTTGCCTTGGAAAATATCAGACAGAAAAAGAAAACCATTTGAATCTACAGCTATACCGATTGGGTTACCTTTCCCGAAAAAATTATAGGTAGCAAAATCTTCAAAACTTATAGTGGCATCTGGCCCCGCATTCTGTATGGTTGCAACCTGCACTCTCTTTGATATTGGGTCGGGTCCATCTGAAAAAGTTCTCCCGAAAAGTACGATAAACATTTTGTTTTTGTATTTGTCAGGAAAATTTGTTCCGTTGTTGAAAACCATAGAAGTTGGCGCAACTATATTATTCCATACGTGTATTGGATTTGTGAAATTCGGATCTGTCGAATTGCCAAGTACTGTAGGCCATCCGTAATTGTTGGCCTTTGAAATAACATTTAATTCGTCTTTTTCATTAGGTCCGTTTTCGGAAGCATAAAGTGTTCCGTTGGATGAAAAAACCAATCCAAAACTATTCCGGAGTCCAGAAGCCCATACATAACTGTTTGAATCCGGATTATCCGATGGAATTGTCCCGTCCGGATTCATTCTTAATATTTTTCCGTTAAATTCATTCGGATCTTGGGCTTTAGCATCTTCAAATGCGTCTCCAACAGACACATACAATTTCCCGTCTAGACCAAAAGCAATGGTTTCAATTTGATGACCCGCAGCACTTGGTAAATTATCAAGGATTACTTCAAAATCTGTTGCTCTATTGCTTTGATCCTTCATCCTTGCAACTTTTCCTATGGTTCCATCAGGTGTCCGTACAGCAAATGAAACATACACATACCGATTGATTGCATAATCCGGATCAAAAGCCAAACCTATCAATCCATTTTCACCTGCCGACGGAAACCCGCCTGTTACCATCGTTTCTAAATCGACGAATGGCAATACATTCAAAGTTCCATTTTGCACTATTCTCACCTGCCCCGATTGCAGTTCATTAACAAACAAGCGATTCGAGCCGTCAGGAGGGAAAGCAATTGTTGTCGGCAAATTCAGCCCCTTGGCAAATTCCTCAACAATGAATCCCGATGGAACCAATATTTCAGGCACTAATCGCAATGTATTTCCTCCACCCGTCCCCCCGCCATCCGGGGGTGTCGAAATAAAATCATCACTACCACCGGAACCTGAACAAGCGTGTAAAAAAATAATAAAGATTCCGAGGAACAAATTGAATTTAATAATTTTCATAGTAAATCATTTTCAGGAACTCAAAAGTAATTCAAATTAAAACATCAAACTTTTTTTTTATACATTTTTTAAGCTTTAAAAAAGATTTTTTGCAATCTTCAAAATATAACTGAAAACCCTAACTTTGTTAAAACTTGAACCACATGATTCAATCTAAAAATATATTTCATTGGGGTAAAGACACGCTTACCGTGCGCAAAGCATTGGCCTTGTCAAAAGGTAAAATGGCTGCTACTTGGCATGACGTCACCATCGAAAAAATAAAATCGAATGCGAAAATCGTTGAACTCATTTCCGAAAATCAAAAGGCCGTTTATGGCATCAACACCGGTTTCGGCCCGCTCTGTACCACTAAAATTTCACCTACCGAAACGCGCAAACTCCAAACCAACATCCTCAAAAGCCACAGCGTGGGTGTCGGAAAACCCATCGATTCAGACATTGTTCGGCTCATGTTGGTGCTTAAACTGCACGCACTTTCCTACGGTCATTCGGGTGTCAATTTTTCCTTGCTTCAGCGGATTCAGTGGCATTTAGAAAACAATTGCATTCCGATAGTTCCCGAAAAAGGCTCTGTGGGTGCTTCAGGAGATTTGGCACCCTTGGCTCACCTTTTTTTACCACTCATCGGACTGGGAAAAGTAGTTTTCGAAACGAAAGAAATGGAAACTTCGGAAGCCTTTCAAAAAGCAGGTTTGCAACCCATCGAACTCGGTCCTAAAGAAGGTTTGGCACTCATCAACGGTACCCAATTTATCCTTGCACATGCCGTGAAACTCGTCGAAAAAATGCACAATTGCCTTGCGCATGCAGATTTGGTTGGTGCCATGATGGCTGACGGACTGCAAGCTTCCATCAAGCCCTTTTCGTCCGAATTACACCAACTCCGACCACACTTGGGTGCTATTCATGTGGCATATAATCTGCATCGATTGTTGGAAAATTCTTCGCTTTTACAAGCGCACGAACACTGCGAACGCGTACAAGACCCCTACTCGCTTCGCTGCATGCCGCAAGTACACGGCGCATCGCGCGATGCTTGGCTACACTTAAAAAACACCGTCGAAACCGAACTCAATTCGGTGACCGACAATCCCATCATATTTGATGAAAATCACACCATCAGCGGTGGTAATTTTCACGGTCAACCTTTGGCGTTGCCCATCGATTACGCCTGCCTCGCCTCATCCGAATTGGGCAATATATCCGATCGGCGCATCTATCTTTCACTCTTGGGCGATCGTGGCATCCCAAAACTGCTGATGCCCGAAACCGGTATCAACTCCGGATTTATGATGTTGCAATACACCACCGCCGCTTTGGCGAGCGAAAATAAAACGCTTTGTTTTCCCGCATCGGCAGACAGCATACCGACTTCACTGGGGCAAGAAGACCACGTGAGCATGGGTGCTTTCGGTGCCAGAAAAGCATTGCAAGTTGCAGATAACACGACTAAAATCTTAGCCATCGAATTGCTTTGCGCCGCACAAGCCATCGATTTGAGGAGACCTTTAAAATCCTCCGAAACTTTGGAAAAAGTACACCGAGAAATCCGCAAACACATCTTGTTCGCTATCGAAGACCGTATTTTTTCTGCTGATATCGAAAAATCCACCGCTTTGGTGGAAAGCGGAGAATTGCTAAAACTGATTTCTTTTTCAAAACCAAAAACCACAAACACAGATGAGCTATTCGAAGTTTATTGATACTTACGCCAAACATCCACATTATCACGCACCGCGCGGCACGAAATTAAACGCCCTGTCGTGGCAAACCGAAGCGCCGTTGCGGATGTTGCTCAACAATCTGGATGCAGAAGTAGCTGAAAATCCGGATGAACTCGTGGTGTATGGCGGCACCGGGAAGGCGGCACGAAACCGGGAAAGTTTGGAGAAAATTATTGAAGTTTTGTTGCGGTTAAAAGACGATGAAAGCTTGTTGGTTCAATCCGGAAAACCGGTCGGCGTGATTCCCACGCATTCGGAAGCACCCCGCGTTTTGATCGCCAACAGCAACCTCGTGCCAAAATGGGCCACTTGGGGGCATTTTGACGAATTGGACAAAAAAGGACTGATGATGTTTGGGCAAATGACCGCCGGAAGTTGGATTTACATCGGCAGTCAGGGAATCTTGCAAGGAACCTACGAAACCTTTATGGCTTGCGGACATAAACATTTTGCCGGAGATTTGCATAAAAAACTGATTGTTTCAGGCGGTATGGGCGGTATGGGTGGCGCACAACCCTTGGCGGCAACCCTTGCCGGAGCAACCTTTTTGGGTGTCGATGTAGATGCCAAACGCATCCAGAAACGCATCGAAACACGCTATATCGACAAGATGACCCATTCGTATGAAGAAGCCATAAAATGGATATTGGAAGCACAAAATGCAGGACAGAATATCTCCGTTGGATTGGTGGGCGATATCGGCGACATACTTGAAAAACTATTACAAGACAACATCATCCCCGATGTATTGACCGACCAAACCTCGGCGCACGACCCCATCAACGGTTATGTGCCCAACGGTCAAACCCTAGCGGAAGCCGATGCCTTGCGGAAAAGTCCGCAAGCCTATCGGAAAGCTTCCATCACAAGCATGGCGCGACATGTGGGCCTGATGTTGGAACACCAGAGAAGAGGCAGCGTCGTTTTTGATTATGGCAACAACCTCCGCGCCTATGCTATGGAAGGTGGGGAACAAAAAGCTTTTGACATACCAGGTTTTGTGCCGGAATACATTCGACCGCTGTTTTGCGAGGGAAAAGGACCGTTTCGTTGGGCAGCACTTTCGGGCGATCCGGAAGATATCTACACCACCGACCAAGCATTGATGGAGGCTTTTCCGGAAAACAAACCGCTTATCAAATGGCTGACGGAAGCCAAAGAAAAAATCGCATTTCAAGGTTTGCCTTGCCGTATATGCTGGTTGGGATTGGGCGATCGACAAAAAGCCGGATTGATTTTTAACGAACTCGTACGAAGCGGGAAAGTCAAAGCCCCGATCGTGATTGGCCGCGATCATTTGGATTGCGGTTCGGTGGCTTCTCCCAACCGAGAAACAGAGGGCATGTTGGACGGCAGCGATGCGGTGTCCGATTGGCCGTTGCTCAACCTGATGGGCAATACTTCTGGCGGCGCGACTTGGGTGTCGTTTCACCACGGTGGCGGCGTGGGCATGGGCTATTCGCAACACGCAGGCATGGTGGTGTTGGCAGACGGCACCGACCGTGCGGAAAGATGTCTCAAACGCGTTTTGCACACCGACCCGGCCATGGGCGTTTTCCGGCATGCCGACGCAGGTTATGAGAAAGCCCAAGAAGTTTCAAGAAAGTTTGAATTGGGGTTGTAAATTATTTCAAAATTGTACAGTGATGCTTCGTTAAAACGCGTTTTTTAGACATCTAAAAATCTGACTGCACGGGTTTTGTATATGATACTGAGAACTCATCGATAGTTAAAAAAAGAAGGGAGTTGTAAGTGTTTGGGGGAGTTCGATATTTGGCAGTAATTTAAAAACTAAACTGACAAATGGATGGGTTAAATAAATACAGACATTGGGAATTAAATGATAAATTCAAATCTCATAAAGTGTAAGCTCCCTCAAAAATAGTACAGTTTAAAAGTAGAAAAATAACTTTGTAAATTGTAACTAAAAATGAAAAGACGTAAGTTCAATCCGACCCATCCTCGGGGAGTTTGATTTAAACTAAGATTTAGAGACCGTTGTAAGATTAGGTTTAATTAATATCACTTTCTATAAATGGAATCAACATTATGCCAACAGGCGTTCAGTCACTTAGTCTTCTGCCATATCATTTCAAAACGCTAATTCTTCGAATATCTTTCAATTGTGGTATCTTTGCCAAAAGTGATTTTTACGATTTTATGAAGAAAAATTTTTATCAGGAATTGCAATGGAGAGGAATGTTGCACGATGCCATGCCGGGTGTGGAAGAACATCTCCAAAACGGCATACAAAGTGCCTATGTGGGCATAGACCCAACAGCTGACTCGTTGCACATCGGTCATTTGGTGGGCGTGATGATGCTCAAACATTTTCAACTCTGCGGCCATCGGCCTATTGCTTTGGTTGGCGGTGCCACCGGCATGATTGGCGATCCGTCCGGGAAATCGTCCGAACGCAACCTGTTGGACGAAAAAACGCTGCGTCACAATGAAGATTGCCTTAAAAATCAGCTGCGTCGTTTCTTAGATTTTGACAGCCGAGAAGCAAACACTGCGCTTTTGGTCAACAACTACGACTGGATGAAGCCCCTGAGCTTTTTGGATTTTATCCGCGATATCGGCAAACACATCACGGTCAATTATATGATGGCCAAAGATTCGGTCAAAAAACGCATTGACAGCGACCAAGCCGAAGGTATGTCGTTTACCGAATTCAGTTATCAATTGGTGCAAGGATATGATTTTTTGCATTTGTACCGCACCCACAATTGCACCTTGCAGATGGGCGGAAGCGACCAGTGGGGCAACATCACCACCGGCACAGAGCTCATCCGTAGAATTGCATCCGGAAAGGCATTCGCACTCACCTGTCCTTTGATTACCAAAGCCGACGGCTCCAAATTCGGAAAATCGGAAGGTGGAAACATTTGGTTGGATGCCCAAAGAACTTCGCCATTCAAGTTTTATCAATATTGGCTGAACACTTCCGATGAAGATGCGGAAAAATACATCAAAATATTCACGCTTTTCTCACAAGAAGAAATACAAACAGCCATCGAAAGTCATCGTGCTGCGCCGCATTTACGATTGTTACAGAAAAAATTGGCTCAGTCGGTTACCATCATGGTACATTCAGAAGAAGCTTTGGAAAATGCGGAAAAAGCCAGCCAAATTCTTTTTGGAAACAACACCGCAGAAATCTTAAAATCCATTGATGAAACCACGCTTCTGGAAATTTTTGAAGGCGTGCCCACCGCCGAAATTTCTATTGAAGAACTAAAAAACGGCGTTCCAATTGTTCAAATCCTGACTGAAAAAACAAATTTTTTAAAATCAAACAACGATGCGCGACGTGCTTTGAAGGAAAACAGCATCGCGGTCAATCAGGAAAAAGTAAATGAAGAATTTGTATTGACTCGGCAATCACTGCTTAATAACAAATATATCTTGTTACAACGTGGCAAGAAAAATTATTTCTTGGTTAGAACTACATAAAAAGCAAGTCCCGCGGTGTTTCAAGCCGCGGGACTAACCAAACTAACTAACAATATATGAAAAAAACTAACTCTCTTTTTTAGTTGACAACCAATTTGTCATATTTGTCGTAATTTCTATTTGCTTTGGCTACCAAAGCTTTCGGGTTTTCAGTCAACCAGGATTCGTAAGTGTTGTTAAAAGCAGTTAAATAAAACAGATACAACTTTCCTTCTCTTACCTCAAACGACTTCGGATTGATATCCACTTTTTCGCCTGTTTTGGCCATCGCATAAGCACAGTAACCTCCGTATGCCGGCACGTATTTCTCGGAATCTTTTAGAAATATTTCCAAATTATCTAAGGAAGAAAACCGATATTTTGCTCCTTTGTATTCTGTTTCAAATTTGCCATCACCTTTTGTGGCTTTTCCCTGAAAATAGGCAACTACATCATATCCTTTTGCCATCAAACCTTTGTCTAAATTGAGTTCTCCTTGTTGGGAGAAAACCGACAGACTCAGCGTAAAAATGAATAAAGTGATAACTGATTTCATGACTATTTGAGATTGATTGGCAGTAGGGAAAATTTCTCACTGAAATATTTCCAACAATCAAAAAGTCGAAGGGAAAGTTTAAAACTTTCGGGCTAAAGTGTTAAAAATTAAAATTTTAACGTTTTTAACGTTTCTCTCCTAATTGGATTTCACGAAATCAATCGATTCGTCAACCAAAATTTGGAAAGGTTTCGGAAGTGAGGTTTCGGTGTACGGATGCTTGCCCCCAAAGACGTGATCGGCTTGGTCGATGATTTTTAACTGCCCTTGTTTGCTCCAATCGTGTAAATTTTTTGCATCGGTGACTGGAACAGACGTGTCATTTGCACCATGCAAAATAAGAAAAGGTTTGTCCATGCGTTTTACCGCCGATTGGATATTCAACCGGTCTTGATTTGCCTGAAAATTTTCAAAAAACTGATAGTGATGGGGCATTTGTTGTTTTGTCCGTGCATTTTCTACATGCATTACGTGTAGGTTTTTCCACATTTCCAATTTCTCACCCTTTGGAAAACGGGAACCGAAATCGCTCACAGCCGCCCAGGTAATCAGCTTGGTCACACATCGATTTTCAGCTGCTTTCAAGGCAACTATTCCTCCGCCCCGACTATGTCCAATCAGGGTTAGGTCATTCCGATTAATTTCGCTTTCAAAGCTTGATTCTCCAATCGACCACCGAATGACCGCTTCCAAATCGTCTAATTCTGTAGTGAAATTGTTTTGCCCGAAGGCTTCCAAATCACCAAATTCCAACGGATTATCGGGTGTTGTGCCGTTGTGCGAAAAATTAAATTTCACGAAAAAACAATCGACTTGGGCAAAACTTTGCGCAGCTAAATCCCAACAACCCCAGTCTTTAAAACCTTTGTAACCGTGACAAAAAATAACAATCGGTTTGGGTTTTTTCGTTTCTTTATAAAACACATCCAAAAGAATGGGTTTTTGATGTTTTCCGTCTATTTGAATGTTTCTGAGAATTTTCATGGTAGTAATTTTTCGGTTATGGGCATCGCCGGATCAAAGATTTCTTGAATCAGCGAAGTTAGCAAAGATTCAAAAGACTTCAGAACAATTGCATCAATCTTATGCACTTTGATGGCTCCTTTACCCATTTTGTCCTTAACTGCAAACGGCATAAACCCCGCAGTTATGTTTTTAAACGAGAGGATGCCCGCTTCAAATGGCAAGTTAACATCGTTGTTTTTATCTAGCAAATAAGCGTAAAACAAAACTTGAAAAGCCTTGCTGTATTTGAAGTCTTCGCGCAAACAATCCCATTCGATAATTTCTAAATTGGCAGGCTCCGCTTTGCCTGTTTTGTAATCAACAATGCGGATTTGTCCATCCACTTCATCTATACGGTCAACAGTACCTTTGAGCAGAATTGGAAAGTCGAAATGAGGCAAATCGAGGTTTGCGGTCAGCGTTCGTTCGGTGAATAATATTTTGACTTGACGGCCATTTTCGAGCAGTTTTCTATCAATCTTTATCAATTGTTCCACAAATTTTTGTGCTACATAGAATACAATCAGATTTTTTCCATGGGAAAAATTTCCGCCTTGAAAATTTTTTTCAAAATGTACGCGCACCACCTGTTCAATGTTTTGAAGCATTTCATCGAGTATGGCTATGCTTAAAAATCTGTTTTCATAAGGTTTGTAAAACGCTTCCAACGAATGATGAACGATGTCGCCCAAAGTTCGCAATTCCACGTTTTCCTCTACCTGTTTCTCTTCGTAAACTTTCAGGATAAACTGCTCGTAAAACTTAAGCGGATTCATTATGTAATTGGTCAACGTTGTGGGCGAAAACCCTGTTTTTGCCCTTTGCTTGAGTAGTTCAATGACGCCCTGGGTTTTCGTTATTGATTTCAACGAATTTTGCGTAATCGGTGCGGTGTTGTCAACTTTAATTTCTTGTATTTGATGCGGTGAATCAAGTTTGAGCTGCAACAAGAAACGGCTCATTTCGCCCGCACCAAAACTGTCGGTATCGGTGTTGTATATAAATATTAAATCTGAAGAGCGGCTGACCAATCGGTAGAAATGATAAGCAAAAATAGCATCGGATTCTTTGTAAGTCGGCAAGTCGAATGCCGATCTGACTTCCAGTGGCAGCAAGGTTCGGTGATTTGGTTTGGTCGGTAGAAATCCTTCGTTGACACCCAACATGATGACGCGGTCAAAATCCAAATTACGCGACTCGAGCAATCCCATGATTTGAAGTCCTTCCAATGGTTCGCCGCTAAATGAAAGTTTTTGGGTGTTAATCAGCTCTGCAAAAATTCGATTGAGCGTTTTGATATCATTCAAAAAAGGGTAATGCGCTTGGTAGGATTCGAGTTTGTTAAATATTTCATGGAAGTGAAACAAATATTCGATTTTCAAGACGTTTGCATCTTTGTTTTGCAGAAGCTTTCCCTTGAGCAGTTGAATTATTTTTCTGAAATTTCCAAGTATTTCCTTTTCCGGCCAATTCGAGAAAATCAAACGCAACACTTGCCTGTCACCTATCGATTCGGTACGGTCAAAAATCGACTTGGGTGTCAAAAAAATCAAGTTGTTGTTTGTAATCTGTTCTTGCAAGCTTTTGACAGCATCCAAATGCAAAATTCCATTCAGCAAGTCACAAATCGAAAAAACATCTTTGTAATAAAATTCTTTGACCGACGATGTGCCATTTGACAAATTGGTATGCATTTTAAAAATATGCTTAAAAAGTTGTGCAATACCAAGATTTTTCAGTGGCAATCCCATGGTGATGTTGGCGGTGGTAATGGATTCCGGAATGGCGTTTAGCAGTGGTTCCAATAGATTTTCATCAGCCAAGATGATGGCTGTTTGTCCTTCATTTGCATACGATTTAAAGCTTTGTTGCAATAAATTTCCGACGTATTTAACTTGCCCAATATTTTTGGAAACGGCTACAGACTGAATTTTCTTGCTCTCTTGGAAGTAATCACATTCCCAAAGAAATGGATGTTTTTTGTAATAGGGCAAGTTTTGGAGTCTTCTGAAAAATTGACCGATCTCGCTCGATTCGTGACGGATGAAATAACTGTCAACATCCCACAATGCGACACCGCGTTCGGCTTCAAGTATGTCGAAAACTATTTTCTCTTCGGCTTTGGTAAATGCGTTGAAACCTGCAAAAATGATTTGCACTTCCGGATTTTTTAATAAAAAATCCGGAACTTTCGACGTGGCTTCTCTATAAATCAAGCCGCGATAGCCTTGTTTTTTTTGTATGAGTTGTTGGCTGAATCGTTCATAATAACGCCAAAAATTATCCCATCGTTTCAGATAAGAATCTTTCAACGGATTGGGTTGATTCAACTGCTTTGACCAATGGTCTATGTCTTTGATATTTTTTAAGTAACCGAAAACTTCTTTGGGATTGCTCAGATTGCTGTCAATTTCATCAAAATCGTGGAGCAACATCGAAGCCCAACTCGTAAATTGATCGAAGCTTTCTGGTTCATCATTTTGGACGGTAGATATATAGACCTCATAAAATTCCATATTTTGCTCCAAGTTATCCATCAATCGGAGTTCAGACAAATCGGTAGCAAATTCTTGAATGGTAAGTATTTTAGGCGAAAATGACGCCTGCTTTAGTTGTGTTTTTAGCGAATTGAGAAAGAACAGACCTGCACGTTTGTTTGGCCAAACTACCCAAGTGTTAAGCAACTGATTCCCGTGATTGTCTATCACATATTTGACGACCTGCTGTAAGAATGATTTTGTTTCCATTGAAGTACCAAGATAGGGCTAAAAATAAAAAAAGCGCCGGAAACCCGACGCTTTTCATTTAAAAATTTAAGCTGAAATTACTTGATAACGGTAACTTCTACTCTTCTGTTATTTTTTCTGCCTTTTGCAGTATTGTTAGAATCGATTGGGCGAGATTCACCATAACCGTGTGATTCAAGTCTACTACCTTCCAAGCCTCTTGTAGTAAGGTATTCTCTAACAGTAGCTGCTCTTTCTTCAGATAATTTTAGGTTTAAGGCATCGCTACCCACGCTGTCTGTATGACCATCAATTGAAAATTTAGAATTTGGATATTGCTTCATAATTTCAGCAATAGCGTTCAACGTTTCCAAAGAACCTTTTTGAATAGATGCTTTACCGGTATCGAAAAGAATAGTTTTAGAATAGTCATTTAATTTTTTGACATCATCCACAGATACTTCAGGACAACCATTGTTTGCTACAGTACCAGCAACAGTTGGGCATTTGTCATCTTTGTCAAGTACACCGTCGTTGTCGCTATCTGGCCATGGGCAACCTTTATTTGCTTTAGGACCCGCTTGATTAGGACATGCATCGTCTTTATCAGCGATACCATCACCATCAGCATCAGGACATCCATTAAGTGCTTTCAAACCTGCAACAGTTGGACAAGCATCTTCTTTGTTTGGAATACCGTCTCCATCTGTATCAGGACATCCGTTAAACTCGGCTAAACCGGCTTCATTAGGACATGCATCTTTACTGTCTTCGATACCATCGCCATCAGAATCTGGGCAACCTTTGAATTGTGGTAATCCCGGAACTTCCGGACAAGCATCTTCTTTGTCGAAGATTTTGTCTCCGTCCGTGTCTTTGTCTCCAAATCGGAATACAAGACCCAATTGATGTTGCCAGTGGGAAATACCCTCCTCGATAGGGCTCGGCAGATTGGCTTGATTGATGGTGCCACTATCGAAAGCATATTTGTAAGTCGATTGGAGGTTAACTCCGAATCCATCAGTAATCCAAAAATTAACCCCAGCACCCGGATTAAAGGTCGCAAAACCCTCGTTATCAATCCAAGTATAACCTGCACCAACGTTGATAATTGGCTCAATTACTTTTGACCCGATTATATTGGATAAACTATAACTGAATCCACCATCTAAGGCATAGTAAGCGAGATCATTTGGTTTCAATAATACATTTTGTTCAATAATATTAATTCTTTGAATTTGATTAACTGAAAGATTAACACCAAAAGAAATATTATCTGCAACATACCTCTTAACATTAAGATAAGATACAGGAGAAGCAACAAGGTTCCAGTTATCTTCCACATTGAAAGGTTGGTCAAATAGGTTACCCATGCCACTTGCGCCAGTTCCTGTAAAACTTACGGCATTTGAACCAAAGCCAATCGCCCACGGATGGTTTTTATCCTGAGCATAAGAAACGCTGGTTATAAGCGTTAGAAAAGACAAAATCAAAAGTTTGCTAAAATGTTTCATATTCAATTGTTTAAAAATTTTTCGGTTTAATATTTGGCAAATGTAAGTTGTTAATATCTATTAACAAAAATAAAATTAATAAAATTTTTGGTTTTCCAACTCAAAAATATGCATTTTTTTTGAATCCTATATAATTTTCAAGCATTTACCAACAATTTTAAAAGCCTTCAGTGATTTTTCAATATGCTCTTTGCTGTGCGCTGCGGAGATTTGCACCCTGATACGCGCTTTTCCTTCTGGAACGACCGGATAATAAAATCCGATAACGTAAATTCCTTCCTTCAGCAGCTTTTCTGCCATTATTTGCGATAATTTGGCATCATATAGCATTACTGGAACGATGGCAGAATCTCCTTCTTTGATGTCAAAACCCAAAGCCTTTATCCCTTTTTTGAAATAGTTTGTGTTTTCCTCGAGTTTATCTCTCAAATCAGTATTCTTCTCCAACAGCTCAAAAACTTTGAGTGATGCACCTACAATAGCTGGAGCCAATGAGTTTGAAAATAGATAAGGCCTTGATCTCTGTCTGAGCATTTCGATGATTTCTTTTTTCCCAGTGGTGTAACCACCCATGGCTCCACCCAAGGCTTTGCCAAGCGTACCGGTGATGATATCCACTCTGCCCATCACGCCTTTAGCTTCGAGCGTGCCTCTACCGGTCGGCCCGATAAATCCCGCCGCATGACATTCATCAACCATAACCAAAGCATCATACTTATCAGCCAAATCGCAGATTTTATCCAACGATGCCACCACACCGTCCATTGAAAACACGCCGTCGGTAACGATTATTTTGAATCGATGTTCTGATTTATTTGCTTTTATGAGTTGTTGCTCCAAATCTTGCATGTCGTTGTTTGCATACCGATAGCGTGCAGCTTTGCATAGTCTCACGCCGTCAATAATAGATGCATGGTTGAGCGCGTCAGATATTATCGCGTCTTCTTCGGAAAACAAGGGCTCAAAAACCCCTCCGTTGGCATCAAAGGCAGCAGCGTATAAAATGGTATCTTCGGTTTGATAAAACTCGGCTATTTTTTTTTCGAGTTTCTTGTGAATGTCTTGTGTCCCGCATATAAATCGGACGGAAGACATCCCAAAGCCATGAGAATCCAACGCGTCTTTTGCAGCCTGAATCACTTCGGGATGCGAAGATAAACCCAAATAATTGTTGGCGCAAAAATTAATAACTTCTCTGCCATCTGCTAATTTGATGACCGCATCTTGTGGTGAAACGATGATGCGCTCTTTCTTGAAAAGTCCTTTTTCTCTAATACTTTCAAGTTCTTTTTGAAGATGAAATTGCAATTTTCCGTACATATTCTTGAATTAATGTGTTCAAAAAAAATAGATTTTAACTTTCTATCTCTTAAAAATGAAACTGTTTACTATTTGTAAAAATTCATTTCATCTAAATATTTCCATACTTTTTCCGGCAACATCGGTCTTACATTTTTACCGGCCTCGATTTGATTTCGGATAAACGTGGAAGATATTTCAATTATGGGCGCTTCGGTATAATGGATGTTTGGGTGATTGACCAAGCTTTCATCAATTTTTTCGGCCGTAAGCCTTGGATAAACATACAATGGGTGTTGCTTGAGCATGTACTCATAGTTTTTCCATTTGTGGAAAGTTTTGAGGTTATCCTCTCCGATAATCAAAGAAAACTGATGCTCGGAATACTTTTCAGACAAGACAGCCAATGTATTGACCGTATAGGAAGGTTGTGAAAGTTTAAATTCGATGTCCGTCGGCCTGAGTTTGCCGTAGTCTTCCGTGGCGCGAAATACCATTTCGAGTCGCTGGTAGTCATCTAAAAGTGTTGATTTCTTTTTAAGTGGATTGTGCGGTGTCACCACCAACCAGACTTGTTCCAAATCGGCGTTTTCTGCCATGTAATTGGCAATTATCAGATGTCCCACATGTATGGGATTGAAGGTGCCGAAAAATAGGCCAATGTGCATTTATTGTTCGATAAACTCTTTCACAAGCTCATACGCATCTCGCTTGGCTTGTTCCAGATTTTGGTTTTCAATGATTACATCAAACAAATGTGCGGTTTCCAACTCTTTGAATGCCTTTTCAACGCGCATCTTAATTTTCTCATCGCTTTCGGTCTGACGATTTCGCAAACGTTTTTCCAATTCTTCCACCGATGGTGGCCTGACAAAAACTGCCAATGTTTGTTCGGGAAATTGCTTTTTGATATTCAATCCGCCAATCACATCAATGTCAAATATAATGTTTTTCCCCTGAGTCCAGATTCTTTCCAACTCACTTTTGAGGGTTCCGTAATAAGTTCCTTTATAAACTTCCTCGTATTCAACAAATTGATTTTTGGAAATTTTATCTTCAAACGATTCATTGGAGATAAAATAATAGTCTTTACCATCTATCTCATTTGGTCTTTTTTCACGGGATGTGGCTGACACCGAAAATGCGAGCTTCAAATCTTCTTGATTGAGCAGGTGATGCACCAAGGTAGTCTTCCCCGATCCGGAAGGTGCAGAAAAAACAATGAGTTTGCCTTGTTTCATTTTGTTTCTTTACAAAGCGTTCAATAATTGTTCCTTGAGCTTTTCGAGTTCATCTTTCATCTGCACGACCAATTGCTGCATCCCTGCGTGATTGGCTTTTGAACCGATGGTGTTGATTTCGCGACCCAATTCTTGGGCAATAAAGCCCAATTTTTTACCATTGGAATCGGCCGAATTCAAATTTTCCAAAAAGTAATCCAAGTGGTTAGAAAGTCGCAACTTCTCTTCAGCAATGTCGTATTTTTCCAAATAATAAATCAATTCTTGTTCAAATCGATTTTCATCAACAGTTTCCTTAAGTGCCGTGATGGCTTTGCGCAATCTGTCTTTAACCATCTCGACACGCTCGGTTTCAAAAGCGGGAATTTTCTCCAAAAGTGATTGGATGTTGACGACTCTCAATTTGAATTCTTCATACAACACCCTGCCTTCCGATGCCCTGAAATCAATCAGTTGCCTGACGGCTTCTCTTACAGCAATTTCGACCTCTTCCCACTCTACTGCATCGGCTTCCTCTTTTCTTGTCTGCAACGCATCGGGCATCCGCACTGCCATTTTCAACAATTCGGTCTTGTCGCCATCCACGATTTTTTGCATTTGAACAATGTACTGATTGACAATGGCTTCATTCAATTCAGCGGGAGTTGTAGACCCCAAGTTTTCTATATAAACCGTCAAATCAACCTTGCCTCTTTCGAGCAATAGTTGTACGATATTTCGCAAAGTCAGTTCTTTTTCTCGATAATACGACGGCAAACGGAGATTGAGATCAAGCGATTTGCTGTTCAGTGATTTTATTTCAACGGTGATGGCCTTGTCTGAAAGTTGACGAACACATCGACCAAAACCGGTCATGGATTGAATCATGTAGCGTATTTAAAAACTGTGGCGAAGTTACAAAATTGACCGGAATAAAGAATTTCTTCAAATCAACTATCTTCGAGATTGAGCAATCGAAGTATTTCACTTGTTTCATTTTTACCAAACGGTCAAAAAATTGAAATATCTTTGACAGCGTTTTCACAAATCGCACCCAACAAATTTTCATCACACCCAAACAAAATAATGTCTGGCATCTATATTCACATTCCTTTTTGCAAACAGGCTTGCCATTACTGCGATTTTCACTTTTCTACTTCCCTGAAAATGAAATACGCCTTGGTTGAAGCGCTCCAAAAAGAATTGATTTTACGAAAGGATGAAGGAATCGGAGAAGTCATTGAAACCATCTATTTCGGCGGCGGCACGCCTTCCGTTCTCGAAATTTCCGAGCTGCAATCGATTATCGAAACGGTTTACAAACATTATCAGGTGATTGAGTATCCGGAAATTACCTTAGAAGCCAATCCCGATGACCTGACCGATGAAAGTGTTTTTAAAAATTATAAAAATATAGGAATCAACCGTTTGAGCATCGGTATTCAATCTTTTTTTGACTGTGATTTAAAGTTGATGAACCGCGCGCATCATACTGCTGAAGCAAAAGCGTGTCTTCAAACTGCCAAAAAATATTTTGACAACATCTCCATCGATTTAATCTATGGAATCCCCGGAATGACGGTTGACCGTTGGTTGAAAAATATACAGATCGCTTTGGCTTTTGATGTGCCGCATCTGTCGTGTTACGCACTAACGGTTGAACCCAAAACCGCTTTACACAGCTTTATTAAAAAGGGAATCATGCAAGCACCGGACGACGAAATGGCGCAGCTGCATTTCCAAGTTTTGACTGAAACACTTGAAAAACAAAACTTTATACACTACGAACTTTCCAATTTCGGCAAGGAAGGTTTTTTCTCCAAAAACAACTCGGCTTATTGGTTGGGCAAAAAATACCTCGGCATCGGCCCTTCGGCGCACAGCTATGACGGGTTGTCCAGAAGTTGGAATGTGTCTAACAATCATCTTTACATCAATCGTTTAAATGAAAATCGTTTGCCTTCAGAGAAAGAAATTCTGACCCAAAAAGATCGATTCAACGAAGCCGTAATGACCGGACTTCGAACCATTTGGGGTGTTTCTTTTGACAAAATAAGTGCTGATTTCGGCAAACCTTATTTAGATTATCTGATTCGGCAAGCACAACCTCATCTGCAAAACATGCTTTTGCGCATAGAGAAAGATATACATTCGCCGGAATCGGGACGTTTGATTACGACACAAAAAGGAAAATTTCTCTCGGACGGCATTGCTTCCGACCTGTTTTTACTCAATGACAAACCCATATTACAATGATTGCTACCCTTCAAACAAACGCAAAAAGTTTTGAGGTCGATTTGTCAAAACCCATCGACATTTCCATTTCCATCCAACATGGAGAAAAAAATCTGACTGCTTGGGAAATTGATGCACCACACATCGCAGCAGTTGTTTCCGGCGATTGGACAGGAAAAGTTACAGAAGGCGCAAATGTCAATTTCAACAACATCCGTTTCAACCCACATGCCCACGGAACGCATACGGAATGTTTGGGACACATCACCCATGATTTTTTTGATGTGCAAGACAGTCTAAAAACATTCTTTTTCTTTGCAGAATTGATTTCGATTGAACCCGAAAGACAAGGTAGCGATTTGATAATTACCAAAATGCAAATCGAGAAAGCCTTGAAAAATAAAAGTCCCGAGGCGGTCATCATCCGAACTTTGCCCAATGGCATCGATAAGATTTCAAAAAAATATTCCGGAAACAATCCGGCTTTTTTATCAGCCGATGCCGCAAAATACCTTCGCGAAATAGGAATCAAACATTTACTAATCGATCTGCCCAGTGTTGACCAAGAAGAAGATGGTGGAAAACTCGCAGCGCACAAAGCTTTTTGGAACGTTAAAAACACAATAATGCTGAACTCAGACGCAAGGTTGGATGCCAGCATCACCGAACTTGTTTTCGTACCCAATGACATAGGAGACGGTGCTTATCTGTTGAATTTGCAGATTGCGCCATTCTCAAACGATGCCACACCGAGCAAGCCGATTTTGTATAAAATTAAAACGGTTTGACACCAAAACGAACCTCTCATATCGCTCCCGTCAAAATAATATGGCGCTGATTTTTCAAATATTTCATGTTTTAAAAATAGGCCCTCAACTGAACCGTTCCCGTGTGAATGGTGTTGACATTTTCGGATTTTCTACCGAAATAACTCAAATTAAAATCCAAAAAATCGGTGAGTTTTTTTTGCAAATTGAGGGTCCAAGTCAAGTTGGAGCCGGGTTGCAAGCCTTCGAGCATTTGAAATCCGACCGGTGAGAAACTGTCTCCGGTAAATTGATTGTTAAACAAATTGAACTCGCCGGTTACCGATATTTTCTGCATGTTCGAATAGTTGAATGAAATGCCGATGCGTTGTTGGTCTAAAACCTCACGCTGTCCCCTATCGTTTTCTTTGTTTTGATATTGATAAAATAAATCGAATTGTGCGTTGCTGCTGAACAAGTACGAAATTTTAGGGTTGAGCGTATAGCCGACGATGTCAAAATTGCGCGTCGGGAAATTCTCCGAAGTGTTTTGCGTTCGGGAAGTGTTGGTCAGAAAATTGGCTAACCAAAAGGTTTTGAATTTGTGGCTGAACTGCAACTGATGAGAAGTCAATTCGCCTTCTTGTGTGCCGGTTGACAAAAAGTTTTGGCTTTGGGTTCGAATAAATGTGTATGATGTGGTGTAGCGTTGCAGCCCGCGATTGAAAAACAGGCTGTTGCGCAGATTCAGGTTGAGCCCTAACAAATCGTTGCTACCGGTATCAAACGGGTTGAGGTCTAATACATTTTCTTTACGCCGCACTTTGCGATCTATCAAAAAAGACGTTTGATTATAAAAATGGGAAAGTGTTTTCTTTAGTCCGGTTTGGTTGCTCCACGAAAGCGGATTGAGCGTCAGAATCTGACTCCATTTGTTTTGATGTGTTTTGACAAAAATTCGATTGGGCAAGAGTACCCGCACAAAATTGGCTTCATCCTGAAAAGCTGCTTGCTCAAATTCATCAAACTCCTGTAGCCCATTGTTGTTGAAATCAAACCAAGTGAAACTTCCCGTACCGTCTTCGACCTTGACAAAAGTAAACTCCTGTTGGGGCTGAGTGCCGGAATTGGTTTCAAAAACGGTGTTGAGCTGTACTTTTTTATCCAAAAAATATTGGTTGTAAAAAATCCGAGAGTTAAGCGATTGCTCGTCGCTGACTTCGGGGTTGGTGTTGTTCAGGGTGCGATAATTTGCAAAGATTTGCAATTGACTCGATACATTGTTAATCAATCGGGATTTCAGGAAATAGGTATTGGAGGTGTTTACTTTTTCCAATAAATTGTTTCGCAAACTGTCATTTACACGGTATTTAAAACCGATTTCCATGAAAATTTTGGTGCTGTCACCCACGCCGGTAAATACCTTATATTCGTTGAATTTTTGACTTTGAGATGATAAAATTTGTGTTTGGGCATCGCGTTGTTTGTTGTCTTCTATACGAATTTCATTGCCAAACCATTGTTTGTTCAAACTATAAGTAATTCTGGAATTCAATCGTAAAAAAGTATTGTCTGATTGTTCTGAAGTAGCATCCAAATAACTGCCGGCGGCGGCGATGTTCCAACGGTTGAAATGGAGATTGGATTGAAACAGCTGCCGACTTCCGGAATAGGCGTTTCCATCAAAACTGAGGTGTTGAAATTGATAGCCGATGATTCCATTTTTGGGATGCGACCATTGAAGTCCGCCGCGGATGAAATTTTGGGTGCCGTTGCTGTTGTTCAGATTCCAATCGCGGTCAAATTCGATGTTGTAGAGCCTTTCGATGGTCTGAAAATCTTTGTTGACGTAGTCGTAATCCAAAGTGCCTTCCAACTTCCCCGTTTTCTTAAAAAACTGATGTTTGGCGCGGATGGTTCCTGCAAAACCGGCGTTGTCTTGGTCGTCGAGGGAAGAAAACAGGTTTAAATCGTTGTTGCTGAAAGCACTTTCAAACTGTACGGACGACTTTTCGTTAAAATCATATTGCCCATAAAAAGTGGCAATTTGCAGTTGTGTTGGGGCGACCAATTGGATGACGGGTTCAAAATCGCCTTGCTTCACGCCATTGACAGGTGTTACAAAAGTAAAAATCCGCCCAACGACATTGGTATTGCTCAAGATATAATTGCCTTGATTTTGTCCGACTTGCGAAAACCGAACCGTGAACAATGTATCGGTCGGATTGTTGGAAAACTCAAAGGCTTCAAAACCATCGATGGTTACTTTTTTGTACAATATCTTGTTTTCGGAAAAAGATTCTGACAGAGCCGATGGCGCAACCATTTTGGTCGGGTCGTCGCCGGCATCAGTGAGCGTGCCGATTTGTTCTTGCGAAAGATTTTGCTGGAGCGGTTGGTTTTTGGAGTCACTTTCAGAAAAAATCTTTCCGCCCAATTTGAGTTTTCCCCGCTGATATTCCGCACCGTCGTAGGTGGTAAACCGGGTAAAATTGCGATCGCTGAACTGGTATTCGACCGTTATTCGCATTTCGGAAGTAATGGGAAACAACGAAGTAAACGTGATTTCGCCCGCATTGTAGTCAATGACATAATCGTTGTCTTCCCCACGCTTGAGCGCGAGTCCGTTCACATAAATCGTTTCGCTGCCCGAAACGATGAGCACAAAGAGTTCGCCGTTCGGCCCTTGTAATTTATAGGGTCCTTGGTTGCCCTCTCTGCCTTGAATATTGCTGCGCGCAAACTGACCCCTGACAATTGCTCCCGAACCGAAAAGCGTGGTTTTGCTCGCACCTTTTTGAATCGTGCCTCCCGCGTAAACCCCTTGTACTTTCTTCTGAAATCGACTGAAATAGGAGTCCGAATTGATTAAATTGACATCCCCTGCACGTATGTTCCAATCTTTGGTGAACAGTTCGATAAACACTTCGTCAAACTCGTCCAAACGTTGCGAAAAACCGTTTTCCTGAATGGGAATGTTGTTGTCCTGAATCGACGCGCGCAGGGTGACTCCGTTGCCCAAATCACCCGAAATTTGCAAGTCGAGCTCCGATTTCAACACCGAATTTTGGTTGTTACCGACTGTCACGCCACGGGTGATGCTTCCGGAAGTGTTGAGTCCGTCGAAGGGAATAAAACTTTTTTTGGCTTTGTTTTCGAGACTGTACACCCTTTCTAAATTTTGTGATCGATTGACAATCAACGAGTCGTCAAATACTTTATACAAACGAGTCAGATATTTGGGAAAAGGCAGAAAATAAACCGTGATGCTGTCTGTTTTTTTCAATGCATCACTTTTTAAAACCAACAGTGCCTTTGGGAAATCTACGGAATAATCGTCTGAGCTGATGAGATTTTCGTCCCTATCAAAAACCTTAAAACCAAAAGGCTGTATGCTGACCGAATCGATGCGCAGACTGTCTCTGCCCGCAACCGCTATCCACTTTTTTTGGAAACCGGATGGCAACTTTTGCCCCAAGGTCAACAAGGGAATAAAAAGTAAAATGATATAGATTGCTTTTCTTAGCAAAACATGTTTCGTATTATTTTCAAAAATATTCTAATTATGACTCAATCGGTGTTATTTTTTCTTAAATATGATTTGCAGACTGGATTTAATTAATGATAACGAAGTAAAAGTTAATTTATGCTTTTCGTTTTAGTTCCGAATAAACCCCAAAAGGGTTCAAAACCCTTTCTGGGTTGCTGTTTTTTCTTAGTTTTGTATAATCAATAATAAACCCATGACAAAGAAAATCATTTCCTACAACGTAAACGGTGTTCGTGCCGCACTCAACAAAGGTTTGATCGATTGGCTGAAAGCCGCCGACCCCGATGTATTGTGTTTGCAGGAAATAAAAGCTATGGAAGATCAAGTCGATACCGAATTATTCAAAGCGATCGGATATCCCTATCAATATTGGTTTAGCGCCCAAAAAAAAGGATATAGTGGCGTGGCTATCTTGAGCAAAACCGAACCGGAAAATGTTCAATTCGGTACAGGAATCGCTTCTATGGATGCCGAAGGGCGCAACCTTCGCGTCGATTTTAAAGACTTTTCGGTAATGAGTCTATACCTGCCTTCCGGAACCAACATCGAACGCCTCGACCACAAGTTTGATTACATGGACGAATTTCAAAAGTATATCGACAACTTAAAAAAAACCTATCCGAAATTGGTTATTTGTGGCGATTACAATATCTGTCATCGAGCCATCGACATTCATGATCCGATTCGCAACGCAACCGTTTCGGGCTTTTTACCCGAAGAACGTGCATGGATAGACGGATTCATGAAAAGTGGGTTTATCGATTCTTTTCGCTACTTCAATCAATCACCGCAACAATACTCGTGGTGGAGCTATCGTGCCAATGCACGCAACAACAACAAGGGTTGGCGGATTGATTATGCCTTGGTCAGCGAGCCACTTGAGAAAAACCTCAAAAGAGCGTTTATTCTTCCCGAAGCCAAACATTCCGACCATTGTCCTGTGGGAGTGGTGTTGGAATTTTAAGGATTATTAAAAATTTCTGTTATTTAAATTTTAAGCGCATCGGCAATTTTCTTTAATACAAAAATGCTTGTGTTGATTTCACCTCTTTCGATGCGACCTACCTGATTTTTTGGGATACCAGCTTCTACAGCCAATTCAAATTGGAATAGTACAGCAACTTCGCGTAGTTTTTTCACGTTGCTGCCAACTCTATTTAAAAAGGTTCCTTTGAGGTCTGTCTCCGAATCGAACATATTCAAAATTGAGAATACGATCAATTTATTTCGGACACATATTTGTGTTTATAAAAATAATGTTTATGCTTGTGCATTCTTTTTAAGAATTGATTAACTAAATTTACGAACCCCAAATTTGTTTAATAAAATGAGAAAAAGCTATTTCCCAAAAGTAAAGTCTCTATTTGTTGCCGTTTTGTTGATTGCAACAACCAATTGCACCCGTGACGATTTTAGTGACATTCAGCAAATTGAAAAAGAAGATCCGCTTGCGACCCGCCCATTTCAGATAAACTACCTCTCTGCCGACCAAGCTCCGGTTTTTGTCAAAGAAATGCTGCCTTCGCGCAACCGAGACAACAGCGTGACTTCGACAAACAATTACACCGATGCAGAAACAGGCGCAGTTTTTGATGAACAAACCATCATGAAAGTGACCGATACTTTGGGCAACACCAACTACACCATTCGCTTTGGGTTTCCACGCACACCCGAGCGAATCTTCTACAACCTGATTGTCGGCAGAGATTCCCAAGGCGTGATGAACGTGCCTTATATTGTGCGTTACGTAAGCGACTCAACGGCTTTTGATGCTTTTAAGAGCAGCAACTACGATTTCAGTAAATTCAGGGGGAAAATAACCTATCACAAATATGCAGATTTTTTCGGAACAGATAAATCTTTGATAGGTGATTTGGTAATAGCCAACCGAGCCAACAGCAGAGGACAAACAACCATAGATGTTCAGACTAGCTGCCCAACCGTGTTTGATGAGTTTGGCGACCCGATAGCCTGTGAAACCATCACTTTAGACGGAGGCACAAGCGGAAGCACGGGCGGTAGTAGCGGGAGCGGCGATGGGCTGAATCCCGGCGATACGGCAGGTACGGATTCGGGTGTTGATTCAGGTTCATCGTCGGGAGACGGCTCTACTTCGGGCGGTTCGGACGGAACAAGAGAACCGGAAGACCCAATTGACCCGGTGGGGGGCGATCCGTGTTG
>JAXMLV010000007.1:0-11181 GCA_034367065.1 Flavobacteriaceae bacterium | reverse complement strand
AACGGTTCAAGTAAGTGGGTTACCAAAAAATGTGAATGTAGAAATATCGATGATTGCTTACTGCAATTAACCAAACGGTATTAAGCCGTTTTTGCTGCTAAATCCACGTGATATTTCACCAATCCTTCGATTGGACGTCTGAAAATATTCCCGATTTTTAGGTTGTTTTCAGCCAGTACTTCTTTCAATTCATCTTGAAGATAAAAAGCGATTGAGCCGATAAAATGAATTGGAACTTGTTTTGCGTCCGCGAATTGTTCAATCTGGTTGTTGATAAACAACTGCATTCCTTTTTTTATCAGACCCTGGCTGTATTCGTGATCTTTGTTTTGAATCAAAAATTTGGCAAATGTCGCCAAGTAAGTGTTTGGATTGGGTTCTTTGTATAGATTTCTTTTGATATAATCTGCAGTCAAATCGTATGTATTTGAAAATTTATCGGCAAGTTCTTTCGGGATTTTGTGGAAATAATAATCCCTAATCAATTGACGACCAAAATAGTTACCGCTGCAATCATCCATTAAGATGTAGCCTAAAGAAACCACTTTCTGAATCGCGTCATTTCCATCAAAGTACGTACAGTTTGATCCGGTTCCTAATATACAAACGATGCTTTTTTCTCCGGGGGAAGTTGTTGCATAGATGGCTGCATAAGTATCTTCTTTTACATCTATTTCTGCTTTGTCAAAATATTTTTGAAAAACTTCCTTTAACATTTGTGGCGGTTTGGGTGTTCCGCATCCGGCTCCGTAAAAAAACACATGGGTTACCTCGTGTCTTTTTTGAGATAATTCAAAATTATTGTGAATTCTTTCATTGATAATTTCGCTGGATAATACGGCGGGGTTCAATCCTAAAGTTTGTGTTTGAAAAAGTTGTTTCCCTTCTTCATTTATGGCAATCCAATCTGTCTTGGTAGAGCCACTGTCAACAATGAGTATCATGTTTCGTTTGGGTGGGTTATTTGAGTTTTGAATAAGAAAAAAAAGACTTGCAGAGAAAATTAATTCTGCAAGTCTTTAGAAATTATTAGATAGAAGCAGCGTATTCGGCTAAATCTACCAACTTAGAAGAATATCCGGCTTCGTTGTCGTACCAAGATACAATTTTGAAGAATTTGGAATTCAATTCGATACCTGCGTCAGCGTCAAAAATACTGGTCCTGGTGTCCGAAATAAAATCTTGAGAAACCACCAAATCTTCGGTATATCCTAAGATGCCTTTTAGTTCTCCTTCTGAGGCTGCTTTGAATACTTTTTTGATTTCTTCGTAAGAAGTTTCTTTAACCAGTCGAACCGTTAAATCGACAACAGAAACGTCGGCAGTAGGAACTCTGAATGCCATGCCGGTCAATTTCCCTTTCAATTCAGGAATTACTTTGGTCACAGCAACAGCCGCGCCGGTACTTGCCGGAATGATATTTAAAATAGCCGCACGACCTCCTCTAAAGTCTTTTCTTGAAGGTCCGTCAACGGTGAGCTGCGTTGCAGTAGTCGCATGAACTGTGGTCATCAAAGCCTCATCAATACCAAAATTGTCATTTAAAACTTTCGCTATTGGAGCCAAACAGTTGGTGGTACAAGATGCGTTTGAAATAACGGTATCCGTTGGTTTAAGCGACTTGTGGTTTACCCCCATGACGAACATCGGTGCGTCTTTGGAAGGTGCAGAAATGACAACTTTTTTCGCGCCGGCTTTGAGGTGACCTTGTGAACTGTCGATGGTTGTGAATATTCCGGTACAATCTAAAACGACTGTAGCACCAACTTCACTCCATTTTAAATTTTCAGGATTTCTCTCAGCGGTGATGCGGACAGTCTTGCCGTTTACGACCAAATGACCGTCTTTCACTTCAACAGTTCCGTCAAATCGACCGTGAACCGAATCGTATTTTAAAAGATATGCAAGGTGATCTACCTCAAGTAAGTCATTGATGCCGACTACTTCTACGTCTTTTCTTTTTGCAATGGAACGGAAAGCTAATCTTCCAATTCTACCAAATCCGTTGATTCCAATTTTTAATGTTGCCATAATATTGATATTAAAATAAAAAAATGAGCCCTTCGGCTCGTTAGTAAAATGATTATTAAATTGTCATGATGTTAGAAACACGAAGAAGTTCCTGATTTATTTCAGATTGCCCCTTGACTGCTTCATCCAAAGGAGTGAGTATCATACGTGCATCACGAACACCAACCATATAATTGGATTTGCCTTCCAATAGGCTTTCAACAGCTTTCACGCCCATCCTGCTGGCTAAAACTCTGTCAAAACAGCTTGGCGAGCCACCGCGTTGCATGTGTCCGAGCACAGACACACGAACATCGTAATCGGGATGATATTGTTCGACATAATCTTTGAGTTCAAATACGTTTTTACCGATTTTGTCACCTTCGGCTACAACAACAATACTGGAAGATTTTCCGGTGCGTTTGCTTCTTTCCAATGATTCTAAAAGCCGATCTAAACCGAGGTTTTCTTCAGGAATCAATATTTCTTCCGCACCTGCCCCAACACCTGCATTCAGCGCAATATGACCTGCATCCCGACCCATTACTTCAATAAAGAAAAGTCGGTCGTGTGAACTGGCGGTATCTCTGATTTTATCGATTGCTTCAACGACTGTGTTTAATGCCGTATCATATCCCAAGGTAAAATTAGTCCCGAATATATCGTTGTCAATTGTTCCAGGGATTCCCATAACTGGAAAACCGTATTCTTGGTTGAAAATTAAACCGCCGGTAAATGTTCCGTCTCCACCTATCAAAACCAAAGCATCAACATTCTCTTTTTTAAGCGCATCATATGCTTTTTGGCGGCCTTCCGGGGTTCTGAATTCCTTAGAACGAGCAGATTTTAAGACAGTACCTCCTTTATTAATGATGTTGTGAACACTTCTCGGACCCATCACTTGAAAATCCCCTTCTATCATTCCTTGATATCCCCTGTAAATCCCAACACACTCTACGCCGTGAAAAGCGCATGCTCTGACCACAGATCGAATGGCTGCATTCATTCCCGGAGCGTCTCCTCCAGAAGTCATTACACCAATCTTTTTTATTTGTCTTTCCATTGTGTTTTTGAAAATTTGGAGTGTAAAACTACCAAACTTATTTCAAAATAAAAAAAAGATACGATATATTTAACGAATGAACAATAATTCAAACGTTTTCGTTAATAAATTTTTATTTTTAGTGCCATAAAATTAGGAATACAAATAAAAATAGAGATATTTTTTATGACTACTGATTGCGATTTTTATTCTATCTTAATTTGATATAGTCAAAATAAAACAATAATGAGTTAATTTTGTTGTGTTTTAGGATGTAGAATTCAGAATTTTAAAATCGATTAAAATTGCCTTTTGATATATCCTAATGAAATTAAAATTGGTGACTTCAAGCAGTGACACTGTAAAATATTCGACTATAAAAAACCCAACAATTGAAAGAATGTAATTAGATAACAACTGGCAAAATTATTCATCTTTGACAATGACTATCGAAGCTTTCACACCAGTGGTGAGATTCCATTTGTTGGAAAAAATCAATTCGCCTTTGTCATTTATCACGTGAAATTCCGCTGTATTAGGCCCTGATGTACCTTGATTAAGTGCCTGAAAATCTATTTTATTAAATCCTTTGGTGAGTTCAATATTAAAATCTCTGTATTCAGAAACCAACAAAATATCGTTCATAATCGGATAATTGTTGAGCAATACTTTCACCCGATCCCCATCCGGATACTCATGGTCTCTGTAGATGATGGTCACGTATTTCGAGTTACTTTTAAAGTCACCTAAGTATTGATCACTTCGAAACCCCTGTCCGTTGTCTGCTGTAGTCTGTTGCTTTTTGTTTAATCGATTTTCGATTTTTTTATTTTCGTTGTACCAAATGGTTGTGCCCGGCTCAAACTGTATTCCTTTGCTTTTATTGATTGCCAAAGGCGTGATGGTGTCTCTGATTTTTAAATAATCCGGAAGTGGATTGGTCTCAATTGGGTTTTTTGGATTGCTAAACGGATTGGGAATCGCAGTACCTGAACCCGATGATTTTGAGGGTTCGAATTGCGCAAAAACCTGCTGACCAATAAATATGAAAAGAATAAAAGCGACGAATTGCTTCATGGTTTTTTTTGGGAGTTCTTTTATTTTCCTCAAAAATAATCAATTCTTATGCCTAAAATCTTTAGTAAATGTTAAAATGTTTCAAGTATGCTACAATTAAAGTTGTGGTGTTTAATTTTTATATATTTGATAAAACTTTTAATTTTTAAATATGGAAAATAAAATGAATGTCAAATTTATCCTTTCTTTATTGTTGATAGCGTCTTCGCTATTTACATACGCACAAACGGATGTTGTTGAGAAAATTGTCAAAGAAGCAACTGAAAATTCTCATTTAGAAACACTTGCACATCAATTATTAGATCAAATAGGACCTCGCTTGGTTGGAACTCCCGAAATGAAGCAAGCAAACGATTGGGCCGTTTCAACCTACAAAGGTTGGGGAATAGAAGCAAGAAATGAACAATGGGGAGAATGGAGAGGTTGGCAAAGAGGAATTTCGCACATAGACTTGGTTTATCCCAGAGTTAAATCTTTGGAAGGAATGCAACTTGCTTGGAATCCAAGTACTTCTCCCAAGGGTGTTACAGCAGAGCTTATTTCGATTCCTGAATTAAATTCAGCAGCAGAATTTGAAAATTGGTTGCCCAATGTCAAAGGTAAAATCGTTCTGGTTTCAATGCCTGAAAAAACTGGAAGACCCGATTATAACTGGGAAAAATTTGCCACTCCGGAATCATTTGAAAAAATGAAAAAAGACAGAGATTCACAAGCCGAAGCATGGAATAACCGGATTAAAAACACGGGTTATAACTCACGTACTTTACCAGAAATATTAGAAAAATCGGGGGCTGTCGGAATAGTTCAATCGTATTGGTCTAAAGGGTTTGGAGTTAACAAAATTTTTTCAGCCCGTACCAAAAAAATTCCAACTGTAGATATTTCATTGGAAGATTACGGACTCATCTATCGACTTGCAGAAAGTGGCCAAAAACCTAAAATCAGAATTATTGCAGAATCAAAAGAACTTGGGGCTGTACCTACATTCAATACCATAGCTGAAATAAAAGGTTCTGAGAAGCCCGATGAATACATTATTCTTTCTGCGCATTTCGATTCTTGGGATGGTGGTACAGGAGCTACAGACAACGGGACCGGTACGCTTACCATGATGGAAGCACTTCGGATACTAAAAATTGTTTATCCTAATCCAAAAAGGACAATACTCGTGGGTCATTGGGGAAGTGAAGAACAAGGTTTAAATGGTTCACGCGCCTTTGTAGAAGACCATCCAGAAATTGTTGATAAAGTGCAAGCTGTTTTCAACCAAGATAATGGAACTGGAAGAGTTGAGAACATATCCGGACAAGGATTTCTTCATGCTTATGATTATATCGGTCGATGGCTTCAAGCCGTACCGGAAGACTATAAAAAAGGTATAAAAACTGAATTTCCGGGTGTCCCGGGCGGTGGCGGATCTGATTACGCCTCATTTGTTGCTGCCGGAGCTCCCGCATTTTCTTTGAGTTCACTTAGCTGGGATTATTGGAATTATACTTGGCATACCAACCGAGATACCTACGACAAGATTGTGTTTGATGACTTGCGAAGTAATGCCATTCTGACTGCCATTCTGGTTTATATGGCAAGTGAAGACCCTGATAATACTTCCAGAGAAAAAAGTATATTACCCATAAACCCTCGGACAGGTGAAAAACGAACTTGGCCTGAACCAAGAAAAGCAACTAGAAAAGGCGGTTTAGATTAAGGTTTTTTAAGTTAAGTTAGCCACCCTGGCTCAGTTGGTAGAGCAACGCATTCGTAATGCGTAGGTCGAGGGTTCGAGTCCCTTGGGTGGCTCAAAATTTTTACAATGACAATGATTTCCAGCCATCACGATACGTTCTTTTGACAAATTGGTTGGCTGCATCAAAGTTCGTTACTTTCATGTTTTCATAATCCCACAAAAGTTTTATATCTCTTCCGGGGTAATTAAATCCGCGTCCATCTTCACGGGGTGTTCTGATGTCTGTAGAACGAATTGCCAAGTTTGCCATCAACAAAGTTTCCGTAAGCGGTCCTGAAATTTCAAAAGGTGCACTCAATTCTTTGTTGCCGTAACCTGCTATACAGGCTTCAACCCATTGGGCGTAATGCCCATCGGCTCCATTGGGTACGCGTTCTAATGTTTCCGGTACATTTACTATGTCATTCAATGAGGTCGGGAGCAGTCGTGGGTTTGTGCCATAAGTACCACACATCATTTTCCCTTTGGTTCCGATCATCAAAATCCCGTTTCCTCCGTCTCCAAACACTTCATCCGGACCCAATTCGTCCGGACGAGTGGGCTGAATACCTCCATCCATCCAATGAAGTTTTAACTCGCCGTCCGTGTTTTTGTTTTCAGCAAAAGTCATGGTTACGTGACTGGAAGGCGGACAGCTTTCCGGAAAATAACCGCGTTGAAATTCATCAACATATACGCTTCCCACACTCGCCTGTACATCCATCGGGTGTTGCAATTCCAAAATTTTAAAGGGCGCTTCCACCAAATGACATCCCATATCACCCAAGGCACCGGTGCCATAATCCCACCAACCGCGCCAGTTGAACGGAACCAGCTTTTCGACATATTTTTTCTCAGGAGCTGTGCCGAGCCATAAATCCCAATTCAAGGTTTTGGGAACTTTTGCGGGTTTTTCTGGCCATTGGATACCTTGTGGCCAAACGGGTCTGTTGGTCCAACAATAAACGGTGTGAACATCTCCGATAAGTCCAGCTCTGAACCATTCTGTCATTTTTCTGACTCCATCTCCGGATGAACCTTGGTTGCCCATTTGTGCAACCACTTTATATTTTTTAACTGCTTCCGTCAACATTCTGGCCTCGTAAACATCATGTGTCAAAGGTTTTTGTACATAAACGTGTTTGCCTAATTGCATGGCGGCAAGTGCTTGAATGGCATGATTGTGATCGGGTGTTGATACCGAAACTGCATCGAAATTTTTGGATTCTTTGTCAAACATTTCTCGCCAATCTTTGTAAAAAATTGCCTTTGGAAATGCCTCAACTGACTTTGCAGCGCGAACGGTATCCACATCACACAAATAAGCTATATCTGCTTTACCCGATTGCGAAAAACTCCAAATATCGCTTTGTCCCTTCCCTCCTACGCCAATCCCGGCTATGATCAATCGATCGCTCGGCGGAACAAATCCGCGTCCTAAAACATGTCTGGGGATTATCATAAATCCGGCAGTAGCGATGGTCGCAGTTTTTAGAAAGTCTCTTCTCGAATTCGTTTGATTTAATGGGTTTTTAGGCTGGTTTTTCATGGTTGGTTATGGTTGATGGATGTGTAATTAATTGCACCTAAATTTAGATAAAAAATAGGTTTTGAATCTTTATAATTTCAATTTGTGATTATTTTAACAGCAAATACAAATTTATTCAAGTCAATCCATGCGAGTCATTCCGATAATCTATCCATATTATATTGAATAAATGTGGAACCATTCCTCGGTCTTGTGTTGGTCACAAAAAACAAACCATTAAAATGGTTTCCGCATCGTAATTTATTCCCGTAGCCCGCGGTTTAAACCGTGGGCTAAAACGTTTTTTATAGAGAACGGTTTTAACCATTCCCATTTGTCAATGATAAATTAAATTTACGTTTTAATAGTGATTTTGATTGTCAAAATTGATTTTACAACGGGATATTACCGTGTTTTCTTTGGGGTCTTAAAACCTTTTTGTCTTCCAAAATACTGAATGCTTTGATGAGTTTACGTCTAGAATCGATCGGTAAAATAATTTCATCGATAAAACCTCTTTCCGCAGCCAAGAAGGGATTGGCAAATTTTTCTGCGTATTCACTTTCTTTTTCAGCCAATTTTATTGCAGGATCGGAAGCTTTTTTAATCTCGTTTCTAAAGATGATTTCACTGGCACCTTTTGCGCCCATCACCGCTATTTCAGCTGTTGGCCATGCAAAATTCATATCGGCTCCGATGTGTTTTGAATTCATCACATCGTAGGCTCCACCATAGGCTTTCCGGGTTATCAAAGTCACGCTTGGCGCAGTTGCTTCACTAAAAGCATAGAGCAATTTGGCTCCATGCGAGATGATGCCATTCCACTCTTGGTCTGTGCCGGGCAAAAATCCGGGGACATCCACCAAAACAAGTAAAGGAATATTAAAACAATCGCAAAACCGAACAAACCGAGCGGCTTTTTTGGAACTATCCACATCCAACACGCCTGCCAGACTCATCGGTTGATTGGCTACAATTCCGATGCTTTTTCCGGCCAATCGAGCGAATCCGACGACTATGTTTGTGGCGTAATCCGGGTGTATTTCAAAAAAGCTATCAACATCGATAATCCCTTCAATAACCAACTTCATGTCATAAGGTTTGTTGGATGAATCGGGAATTATAGATTCTAACTGAGGTCTTTTTTCATCTTTTAATTCATATCTTAAATCAGCAGGTTTTTGCTTATTGCTTTGCGGTAGATAACTCAACAATCGTTTGATTTTATCCAAACAATCAATGTCGTTTAAAGCTTTCAAATGCGTTACCCCCGATTTGGAAGCGTGCGTTTCGGCACCGCCCAATTCTTCCGAACTTACATCTTCATTGGTAACTGTTTTGACCACGTTGGGTCCGGTGACAAACATATAACTGGTGTGTTGCACCATGATGGTAAAATCGGTCATGGCCGGCGAATAGACAGCTCCGCCCGCACAAGGACCCATGATGGCTGAAATTTGCGGAATGACTCCGGAGGCTTGCACGTTTCTGAAAAAAATATCTGCATAACCACCCAACGACCGAACACCTTCTTGAATTCTTGCACCACCGGAATCATTCAGTCCGATGATGGGTGCACCGGTGCGAACGGCAAGATCCATAACTTTGCAGATTTTTTCGGCATGTGTTTCAGACAAAGCACCGCCAAAAACAGTGAAATCTTGTGCAAAAATATAGACCAACCTTTGATGGACAGTTCCGTAACCCGTTATCACGCCGTCTCCGTAGTAAATTTCTTTTTCCATGCCAAAATCGGTGGTGCGATGTGTCACCAAAGCTCCCATTTCCTCAAATGATCCCTCGTCTAAAAAATATAAAACGCGTTCGCGTGCAGTTAATTTTTTCTTTTCATGTTGTTTGGCAATGCGCTCCAATCCACCGCCCAATTGCGCCAAAGCGTTTCTTTTTTGAAGCTCTTCGATAGTTGATTTTTTCATTTTTGAAATGAGTTTATAACAATTCCATTATTAAACGACTGGCACTCTTAGTGTTTTTTGATCTTCGAGATAAATTTTTAATCCAACCAAAGCAGCCAAATTTGCTTCCTTATTTTCCGATACTTTCAGCAATTCGGGTTTGTAATATTTATTGACAAAGTTTGTGTCGAAATTACCGGAAACAAAAGCTTCGTGATTGCATACAAATTTTCCAAAAGGAAGTGTGGTAGAAACTCCTTCAATTTGATAATTTTCGATTGCTGAAATCATCAACCGGATTGCTTCCGCACGCGTACTTCCATAGGTTATTAATTTTGACAACATCGGGTCGTAATAAATGGGTACATCCATGCCTTCTTCAAAGCCGTCATCTACACGAATATTCTCTCCTTTGGGGGTCTGATATCGCTCTAAATTTCCCGTACTGGGCAAAAAGTTATTCAGCGAATCTTCCGCATACACACGGAGTTCGATTGCGTGTCCTTTTATGGTGAGTTCTTCTTGTGAAAAAGTCAAAGCTTCACCCCGCGCGATTCGAATTTGCTGTTCGACCAAATCGAGCCCGGTGATGAGTTCGGTAACCGGGTGTTCAACCTGCAAGCGGGTATTCATTTCCAGAAAATAAAAATTCTTATTTTCATCCAAAAGGAATTCAACCGTACCTGCACCGAGATAATCGCAAGAACGAGCAACATTGACGGCAGCTTCACCCATTTGGTTTCGCATTTCGGGTGTCAGAACCACCGATGGAGCTTCTTCAATAACCTTCTGGTGCCGACGTTGTATGCTACATTCCCGTTCGAACAAGTGTAATACATGTCCGTGGCTATCGGCTAAAATTTGTATTTCGACGTGTCTGGGTGAGGTTACGTATTTTTCAACAAAAACAGCACCGTCCCCAAAAGCCGTTGTTGCTTCGCTGACGGCCCGCTCCATTTGCGATTCGAAATCGGGTTCGCTTTCGACAATTCGCATGCCTTTCCCGCCCCCACCGGCTGCCGCTTTGATCAGTACAGGATAACCGATTTCGGCTGCCTTTTGCTTGGCAATTTTGACATCCTTTACAGCACCGTCTGTCCCGGGAACCATCGGAATATTATAATGACTAACAGCAGCTTTGGCGGCTAATTTGTCCCCCATCACTTTTATGGCTTTTGCTTTCGGCCCGATAAAAATGAGCTTGTTATCTTCAACGGCTTTGGCAAAATTTGCATTTTCACTCAAAAAACCATAGCCCGGATGTATGGCATCTGCAGCGGTAGTTTTTGCAGCGTCAATAATCTTTGGAATGGATAAATACGACTGCGAAGATGCGGATTCTCCTATCCAAACTGCTTCATCGGCAAAACGAACATGGGGCGAATTTCGGTCGGCGGTGGAATATACGGCAACTGTTTTAATGCCCATTTTTTTGGCGGTTTGCATCACGCGTAAAGCAATCTCCCCACGGTTGGCTATCAATATTTTCTTCATATTTATTAGATATAACTATCTTTTATACAGTCATTTAAACTACTCTATTTCAATCAAAAGTTGATTTTTATTTACCGTGTCTCCTTTTTTAACTTCAATCGATTTAACGACGCCTTCACCGATAGCCGTGATGGCATTTTCCATTTTCATGGCTTCCAAGATTATCAGTGTTTCGCCGGTTTTAACACTTTGTCCAACTTCTACAAAAACCGCTGTGATTTGTCCCGGCATCGGTGCTTTGACATGGCTTGCTTTGGAGTCTTGAATATTTGAAAGTCCCATTTCTTCAATTTGAAGATCCAGTTCAGTTTTTATATGGATTGAAAATCTTTTGCCATTCAATTTGATTTCATAATGCTTGTTTAAAAAATCTCGTTGTACGATTTCA
>JAXMLV010000006.1:0-14510 GCA_034367065.1 Flavobacteriaceae bacterium | reverse complement strand
TGAATAAAATCAACATATTCTTGGAGGTCGGATTTATAATTCAAAAGCGTATGAGGAGAATAGTTTTTTTCTGATTGTAAATACCTGAAAAATGATTCGTGTGTATCCATAATAAAAAACCTGTCAAACAAAGTTACGCACTTTAATTGACAGGTTAAACTTTAAAATCAAAAACTTATTGATTTTCGTTGTCTCTCAGATTTTGGATGTATTGCGCTTTTTGAACTTGCGCTCTACGGCTTACTGAAGGTTTGGTAAAATGCTGTCTGCTTCTGAGCTGACGCATGGTTCCGACACGGTCAAATTTACGTTTGAAACGTTTCAACGCTCTGTCGATATTTTCGCCTTCTTTTATGGGTATAATTAACATAACATAACACCTCCTCTCATTTGGGTGGCAAATGTAGGTTTTTTTTTGAAAGCACACTAAATATGTTTAAAAAACTTATGAAGACGGGAGACTTATAAAATCTGTAATTATTCAGCTATTGAAATGAATTTCGTTTTAACCGTCACTTCGAGTGGTTTTTAATAGTAATGCGACAGCTTACTTTTAAAAATTGTATCGAGAAGCTTAAAATTGTAGAGTTCTCGATACGTTTTATTAAAAAAAGCGGTCGCATTTTTCAATAAAACACTCGAACAGACAAAATTTGTTTAAATTTTCATTAAACTGAATAGTTAGAAAATAATATTAACGCAGTGCGATAGAAATTTCTTTTGCCTCAGCTTGCCTTACTTCATCGGTGTGGTCAAATGTTTTATTGATTATGACATAACCCAAAGCAATCCCTGTGATTAAGAGAATAAGGAAGAAAATTAATATTTTATAGACACGTTTCAAATCCAAAAAAGTTTAATACATTGATATAGACGTATTTTAACAAATAATGTTACACTTATCTTAATTTTTTTTCTACTGTAACCATCCGAAAAATAATTCGTAATTTCAGCAGATAATTTTTAAACGCATTTATGAGCAATAAAAAAGGAAATACGAAGGGAAAATTAGAAAGCAACATCCTTCAAATCCTACAAAAAAATGATACACTATCACTAAACTATAAGCAAATTGCAGCCAAGTTAGAAATGACCGATGCCAATAGCAGAAATCTCATTGTCAAGGAATTAACAGCTCTCGTGGCTTCGAAAAAAATAGAACAGCCCGAAAGAGGAAAATACAAAGCTATCAAAAGTACAGATTACCATACCGGTGTTTTAGACATGACTACCCGCGGAAACGGCTATGTCATCGTGGAAGGTTTGGATGACGATGTTTTCATTCCTTCTAACAATCTCAACCATGCGTTGCATCGCGATGAAGTGGAAGTTTATATTTATCGAAGAAAAAGAAACGATAAATATGAAGGAGAAGTCACCAAAGTAATCAAAAGAAAGAAGACGAATTTTGTAGGTGTACTCAAACTTCAGAAAAATTTTGGATTTGTCATAACGGCTGATCCTAAAATGTACACCGATATTTTTGTACCAATTTCCAAGATAATGACTGCGGAAGACGGTGATAAGGTGATGGTCGAATTGGAAGATTGGCCAGAAAAAGCAGACAGCCCGTTTGGACGTGTGGTGGATGTACTCGGTAAACCGGGCGAACATCAAACAGAGATACATTCGATACTTGCAGAATACGGATTGCCTTACGAATTTCCACCCGAAGTGGAAGACTATGCGGCGCAGATAGACATCACCATCCGACAGGAAGAAATAGCCAAGCGTCGCGATTTCAGAAACACGCTCACTTTCACCATAGACCCGAAAGATGCCAAAGATTTTGACGATGCTTTGTCATTCAAAATTTTAGAAAACGGACATTTTGAAATAGGAATTCACATAGCGGATGTTTCGCATTATTTGCAAGAAAATACCATCCTTGAAAATGAAGCTTACGAACGCGCAACTTCCATCTATTTGGTAGATCGTGTAGTTCCAATGTTACCGGAAATACTATCAAACAACGTATGTTCGCTGCGGCCAAATGAAGAAAAATACACTTTTTCTGCCGTTTTCGAAATCAATTACAAGGCGGAAGTAATCAACCAATGGTTTGGGCGAACGGTCATTCTATCAGACCAACGTTTCGCGTATGAGGAAGCACAGTACATTATTGAAAATCAAGTAAACACAATTTCAGCAGAAGTTTCACTGACTGAAAAAGCCTACGAAGTTTCGGATGACATAAAAAATGCAGTTCTCAAACTAAACGAATTAGCCAAAATCATGCGAAAAAAACGCATGAGCCAAGGAGCGATATCTTTTGATAAAGTGGAAGTGAAATTTAATTTGGATGCCAATCACAATCCGATCGGTGTGTTCTTTAAAATTTCGAAAGATGCCAACCATTTGATTGAAGAATTTATGTTGTTGGCCAATCGTCGCGTAGCCGAATTTATCGGGAAACAAAGTCCGCCCAAGACTTTTGTTTACCGCATTCACGACGAACCGGATATCAACAAATTAGAAAACCTTCAAGCAATCATTTCCCGTTTTGGTCATTCACTCAATTTAAAATCAAAACAATCCATTTCTTTATCGCTCAATAAATTGTTGGGAGATGTCAGTGGTTTGAAAGAACAAAATTTGGTGGATACGCTTGCCATTCGCAGCATGAGCAAAGCGATTTATACCACCAAAAACATTGGTCATTACGGATTGGCGTTTGATTATTACACACATTTTACTTCCCCCATTCGCCGCTATCCGGATGTGATGGTTCACCGGCTTTTAGACCATTATTTGAAAGGCGGTAAAAGCGAATCGGAAGAAGTTTTTGAGGCCAAATGCAAACACAGCTCTGAGATGGAATATCTCGCCTCAAGTGCTGAGCGAGATTCGATTAAATACATGCAGATTAAATTTATGCAAGATCACAAGGATCAAACTTTTGTAGGGGTTATTTCAGGTGTTACCGAATGGGGTATTTACGTAGAAATCATCGAAAACAAATGTGAAGGCATGGTGAGAATACGCGATATTAAAGATGATTACTATACTTTTGACGACAAGCAATACGCCCTGGTTGGCTCTGTAACCAAAAACATGTATCAATTGGGTGATGAAGTTTTGGTAAAAGTTAAAAACACTGATCTCATAAAAAAACACTTAGATTTTCATCTCTTGGGAAAAAATCTATAATTTTAGACAATCAAAATCAAAACTAACAAATGAAATAGCTGTGTGCTTAAAACATTATTCCTTTTAATCCGTTTACCAAAAAAATATAACATCATGAAAACATACTTGCTTTTACTCCTTTTTGTACCTCTCTTTACTTCAGCTCAAAACACCATACACAAAGACTACGGTAATTTTGATGAAATAAAAGTGCTCAACGGTATTTCCGTAAAACTCGTCAAGGGTGAAGAAGGAAAAATCACCATCACCGGCGAAGAAGCAGACAATGTAGTGGTTGTCAACCGCAATGGAAAACTCAGAATCCGCATGCAAACCAAAAAGGTTTTCAATGGTAGCAAAACACAAGTGACGGTTCAATTCAACAAAATTGAAGTAATTGATGCCAACGAAAATTCATACATCATCTCAAACGATGAATTAAACACGACAACTTTGGTACTTCGCACCCAAGAAGGAGCCGAAATAAAAGTTCCCATCAACGTAGATCGACTTGAAGTAAAAGCGGTTTCCGGTGGCATTGTCGATGCACGTGGACGCGCTGATGTGCAAGATGTAATCATTAATTCCGGCGGTCAGTACGATGCCAAAGACCTCAAAAGCAAGCAAACCACAGTAGTTGTCAACGCAGGCGGAAGTGCAAAAATATACGCGACAGATTTTGCCTCAGCCAAAGTAAGAGCCGGCGGAAGAATCGAAATTTATGGTAAACCCAAACAAGTTGACAAAGACACTTTCATCGGAGGCAACATCCTATTGATGAATTAATTAAAAGTTTATTTTATGTCAGAACACGCCCTAACAGCCATTCCCATCGGTTTTTTGATGAGTTTTATGATAGGACCTGTTTTCTTTGTTCTGCTCGAAACCAGTGCCATCAAAGGAATCCGCGCGGCAACGGCTTTTGATGGAGGCGTAGTTTTTTCAGATATAATATTCATATTTATCGCCTATTTTACAAGTTATCAACTTCTTCAAAAACTCGAAGAAGAGCCTGTGCTTTTTATCATTGGCGGTTTGATTTTGGCTGTATATGGAATAATTTCAATGATAAAAGCAGGAAAAAGTCAAAAACGACTTGAAGAACTTGCTTTGAGCCCATTGATTCAGATTAAAAACAACTACCTCTCTCTGTTTGCTAAAGGCTTTATGCTCAACTTTATCAACATCGGTGTGTTGGGTTTTTGGTTAGGACTCATTGTGGTTTTCGTTCCCAAATGGGACATGACCCAAAATGAAGTCATTTATTTTTTCTCCCTGATTATCGCATCTTATTTTTTTGTAGATCTTATCAAAATTGTTTTAGCCAAGCAACTCCAAGCAAAATTGACTCCTAAAAGAATTTTCGCACTCAAAAAATTTATCGGCATTCTACTCATAGTTTTTGGATTGTTGATGATGTCTCAAGCTTTTTTTCCACACGAAAAAAACAAGATTCAAAAGGTTTTGGATCGGGTGGAAATAAAATAACACGCCCTTCAAATACATTTCGATTTAGCTGCAATAAAGTTATTTTTGCATATAACAATACTAATTCTATCTTTGAGGTCGAATATAAAAAATAATTTATGAGGCAATCGATTTTTTTGTTGTTTTCCCTTGTTGTTTTGATGGTTTCTTGCAAAAACAATCAAGCGACAAAACCGCAAGCCGGCATTTGGCGAGGTGTTTTAACGCTACATCCGGGAAAAGAATTGCCATTTAATTTTGAATTGACAGCTTCCGGCAAAATCAAAATATTCAACGCCGATGAAGTTATTGAGGTTGATGAGGTAAACATCAAAGGCGATTCCATCAGCATCCGACTGCCTGTTTTCGATGCAGAAATCAAAGGTACTTTTACCGAAAATTCCATCCGAGCTTTTTACAATAAAAATCCCAAAAACGAAAACATTCCGTTTCACGCAACCTACGGAGAAACAAACCGGTTTCCAAAATCTTCACAAAAAGAGACTTCTATAAACGGTATTTGGGAAGCACAGTTCGACTACGACAAACCCGAAGACAGCTATGTTGCCAAAGCAGTTTTCAGCCAAGAAGGGTCGAAAATCAAAGGAACTTTCCTGACCACCACCGGCGATTACCGCTATTTGGAAGGCGTGGTGGACGGCGATTCACTCAAGCTTTCTACTTTCGATGGCGCACACGCTTTTTTGTTTACTGCAAAACGGACAGACGGCACGCTGAACGGACTTTTCCATTCAGGGAAAGGAGTTACCGAAAAATGGACAGCTCGTCTCAATTCTGATTACGATTTGCCCGATCCGTATTTGCTCACAGCACTCAAGCCCGGCTATGATAAAATAGCTTTTTCATTTCCTGACCTCGATGGCAATCAAATAAGTTTGGAAGATGAAGCGTTTAAAGACAAAGTTGTCATCCTTCAAATCATGGGTTCCTGGTGTCCAAATTGTTTGGATGAAACCAACTATTTGGCCGATTATTACCAAAAAAACAAGACAAAAGGACTAGAAATTATCGCTTTGGCTTTTGAAAATGTTCCCACGGAAGCGCGAAGTTTTGCCAACCTCAAACGACTTCAAAAAACCATCGGTGTAGATTACAAAATCTTATTGGCAGGAAGCGACATCAAAAACAAAATCCAAGCCGCCGAACGCCTGCCCATGTTGAATCACATTCTTTCCTATCCGACCACTATTTTTATAGACAAAAAAGGAAAAGTAAGGCGAATTCACACAGGTTTTACAGGACCCGCCACCGGCGAAGAATATGTGAAATTTAAAAAAGAATTTGACGAATTTACACAACGGCTGTTGGGGGAATGAAATTAGTTTTCACTTTTAAAAAAGGGATATTTCACTTGGTTGATTATGCTCTTTTTTTCCTTTAGAAATACAGTATCTTTGCGCAAAATTGTTTGTGACAAACTGTATATGAAGAACATCCGAAATTTCTGTATCATCGCCCACATTGACCACGGCAAAAGCACTTTGGCCGACCGTCTTTTGGACGCTACCGGATCAGTGACCGCCCGAGAAAAACAAGACCAATTGTTAGACAACATGGATCTGGAGCGCGAACGCGGCATCACCATCAAGAGCCACGCCATCCAAATGGATTACGAATACAAAGGCGAAAAATACATTCTCAACCTGATTGACACGCCCGGCCACGTCGATTTTTCCTATGAAGTTTCACGCTCCATCGCTGCCTGTGAAGGCGCTTTGCTGATTGTGGATGCCGCGCAAAGCATACAAGCGCAAACCATTTCAAACTTATACCTCGCGCTCGAGCACGATTTGGAAATCATTCCGGTGCTTAATAAAATAGATTTACCCAGTGCCAATCCGGAAGAAGTGACTGACGACATCGTCGAAATGTTGGGTTGCAAACCCGAAGAGGTCATACACGCCAGCGGCAAAACAGGCTTTGGAATAGATGACATTCTTTCGGCCATCATCGAGAAAATTCCGCCCCCAAAAGGCGATCCAGAAGCACCCTTGCAAGCCTTGATTTTTGATTCGGTTTACAACCCATTCAGGGGTGTTGAGACCTATTTCAGAATCATGAACGGCGAAATCAAAAAAGGGATGAAAATCAAGTTTATGGCAACAGGGAATACCTATTTTGCCGATGAAGTGGGTACACTCAAGTTGGTTCAACATCCAAAAGAAATTGTTCGAACAGGCGATGTGGGATACATCATCACCGGTATCAAAGATGCGCGCGAAGTGAAAGTTGGCGATACCATCACATCGGCAGAAAGACCTAGCTTAAAGTCGATAGAAGGTTTTGAAAACGTAAAACCCATGGTCTTTGCCGGAATTTATCCGGTGGATACCGAAGACTACGAAGACCTGCGTTCGGCGATGGAAAAATTGCAACTCAACGATGCCTCGCTGGTTTTTTTACCGGAGAGTTCTGCTGCTTTGGGCTTTGGTTTTCGTTGCGGATTTCTCGGCATGCTTCACATGGAAATTGTACAGGAAAGACTCGAACGCGAATTCGACATGAGCGTGATTACGACTGTTCCCAACGTTTCTTACCACGCATTTACCAGAAAACATCCCGATAAAATCATCGTGGTCAACAACCCTTCCGACTTGCCCGATCCTTCCAGTTTAGATCGGGTTGAAGAGCCGTATATCAAAGCAACCATCATCACCAAATCGGATTTTGTAGGCAACGTCATGTCGCTTTGTATCGAGAAAAGAGGTGTTATTACCAATCAAACCTATTTGACACCCGAACGCGTGGAACTCAGTTTTGACATGCCGCTCTCAGAAATCGTTTTTGATTTTTACGATCGGTTGAAAACCATTTCCAAAGGATACGCCTCTTTCGATTATTCACCGATAGGCCTGCGGGCATCCAAATTGGTCAAAGTTGACATACTGCTCAATGCCCAACCTGTTGATGCGCTTTCCTCTTTATTGCACGTTGACAACGCACACATCATCGGGAAAAAAATGTGCGAGAAGCTTCGCGAACTCATTCCGCGTCAGCAATTTGATATTCCGATTCAAGCCGCTATCGGCGCAAAAATCATTTCCCGCGAAACCGTGAAAGCCCTGCGAAAAGACGTGACTGCCAAATGTTACGGGGGTGATATTTCTCGTAAAAGAAAACTGCTCGAAAAACAGAAAAAAGGGAAAAAACGCATGCGGCAAGTCGGCAATGTCGAGATTCCGCAGGAGGCTTTTATGGCGGTGCTAAAATTGAATGATTAAGGAAGTCAGAAGTCAGAAGTTTTTTGAATCAACCTGCCTGCCGCAGGCAGGGAATCAAGACTAAAGAAATAAGATGCTTCGGGGTTTAGCCTAAAAACGTGAACCTGATGGTGCGGATATACCCGACAACGGAAAGTCTCTACCAAAAGCGTATTATTTTGATTCCGTTTGTAATAATGCAGCGTTGGATAAAGATTTAGAAATTATTTTGATAGATTTGTTTTGAAGTTTATGATGGGTGCGGAATGCTTCCTGAGTTATCTGGATTGTGCTGTTGGGTATCTTTAAGGACGCAAATTGGTGTCTTAAATTGGAGACCACCATTCGTGATTTCCAATTTAAAACCTATTTCCAATCAGAATTTAAAAATAATAAAATGGGCGAAAAAAATATAATTCCAAACGAAGTAATAACCAATAAAATATATTTGATTAGAGGTCAAAAAGTAATGTTAGACAGAGATTTAGCAGAACTTTATGATGTGAAAAATAACAGGTAAAAAGGAATATGGAGAAGTTTCCAGAACATTTTATGTTTAGACTAACAGAAACGGAGACTGATTTTATGGTATAGCAAAATGCGATACCTTCAAAAAAACATCTTGGTGGTTCCTTACCTTATGTTTTTACCGAACACGGAATATTGCAATTAGCCAATGTTTTAACAGGAGATAGAGCAACACAAATGAGTATTAGAATTATTGAGGTTTTTGTGAAAATGCGAGAAGCAATAACAGATAATTTAAGTATAAAATTAGAGATAGAAGATTAGTATTGATGCGTTAAGATTCCAAGTATAGACGGAGTTTGGCACACCAAATCTCGTTATGATTTCGGTTATATCAAATTGTTGAAGGTTTTTCAGTTGATTTAGAATTTGACTTGAACAAGGGTCTAAATTTGAATCCTCTATCTTATTTTCAATAAATAACGCTACATTTTTCGGCGGCAAAATCCCGATACCGCTGTCTGCGGGTGTAGTACACTCCGGGCATTCTTCAAAGGCGTTGGCAAGCTGTTTTCCTGTGCCTAATTTGACGGTCTGCATAAAAATGAAATATCGTAAAATTAAGCAAAACGCCTTGACATTTTAAACCACTACAACAAAAATGCAAAAGACGGCCGTGTTTGCACCCAAGCAGCTATTGCTTTTATGCGCTGTTATGGTTTGGGGTTTATTTCCAAAGATGTTAATCAATTTTTGACCAAGATGTGATTTTTCCGTCTTTTTCAATAACCTTGAAAGAGTTTTCTTTTATTTCCATTATCCTTAAAGTGTCTATTTGATTTTTGATTGGGATTCCATTGCCTTGAGTCTCTAAAAAAACGGATACATCATAATTGTAATTTCTATTTATATGAAAAGTGTACTGCCTAAAACCGATATTAGAAACCGTTAGCATGATATCCTTTTTGTCTTTTTTCAATTTTAATAATCCTTGCCCTTCTTTGTTAGCGACACCTCCTTGATAGCCCTTTTTGGACAAACTGTCTTTGTAAAAGAAGTTTACGTAAGGTATAGGGTTGTTGTCGAAATCAAAAAAGGTAAAACGAACAGCGATGCTATCCGCTTTGTTTTCCCAAATTTCTGAAACATGATGGCCAATTTTTAAGGGTTTGGTTTTATTATAATTTAAAATTAACTGATTGTCAATTAATTTATACTCTCCTTCACCAAAATAATCATCACCTAAACTGGCACCTACATGAAAATAAAATTCTCCATTTTCATTAAAAGAATAGGAATTGTAGTACTCCTGATGCCGAGCAAGACTACTGAACTGTCCGTTTAGTTTGTTTTGAGAAAACGAAAAGTTTGATAACACTAAAAACAATAAGATTATAGCCAAATTAATTACATTTTGTTCCTTTTGCATCACTGTTACTTTTTAATTCATTTAAAACTATCTTTACAATTTCTTCCCTTTTATTGCTGTCAGGCACTAAGGCTTTAAAAGATTCTGTTTCGAAAACAATTTTATCATTCTCATTCACTTGAAATTGGCCGGAAAATGCCATTGAATAATAATAGTTCCAACCTAAATTTCCGCCAGAGCCAAAATTTTTGTCCCACTCCATTAATGAAAATGCCATGGCATTGATATACTGACCCATAAAATTATGGTGAAATATATTTGATGAAATATTAGCAATTCCATTATCTTCGGCATATTTTTCCATTTTCAATCTAAAATCCGCACCATTATCAAAAGACATAGAATTACTATATTTCACATTCAAATAAGCGTGTACCAATTCATGTATCATGGTTCTTGCGATTGAAAGCTGTGTCGCATTTGCTAAATAGTCATTATTTAAGGTGGTTTTAGCTCCAGTTGTACTTGCATTTGCGTCTGAAGGCTCACCTTCTGCATTTAAAAGATTCTCATTTGATATGACGTATTTAAAAGTGTTTGAATCATTAAATAATTTGATTATCGACTGCGCAAAATTTAATTCAATATTTTCTTTTGGTAACAGTATTTCAGGTTTTAAAGGGTCATCTTTCAATAAGCCATTCTCAAGTTCTGTAAAAACTTCTTTAGCACACTCATTTGTCAAATTATTCACAATCTGCTCTTCCTCACTCGGCACTTCCTCCGTACTCCCTTTCGGCGGCAAAATCCCGATACCGCTGTCTGCGGGTGCGGTACACTCCGGGCATTCTTCAAAGGAGTTGGCAAGCTGTTTTCCTGTGCCTAATTTGACGGTCTGCATAAAAATGAAATATCGTAAAATTAAGCAAAACGCCTTGACATTTTAAACTACTACAACAAAAATGCAAAAGACGGCCGTGTTTGCACCCAAGCAGCTATTGCTTTTATGCGCTGTTATGGTTTGGGGTTTTATTTCATTATTGATGGATTCCAACTGTTTTAAAACGCTATTGTTATCCAATTTACTTCATATCTACATATTTTATCATTTAAAATTTGAACTATATGAACTTTTAATACTTTATGATTTACAGGCGGAATTGGTCTGAATCCCATTTGTGCTTCCACTTCATCTAATCTTCTCTTTAGTTCTGTTTCTTCCATTTTATATAATTGTGGAATAGAGACAAAAACCATATCATTTATAGAATTAAAATTTAATTTCACAGAATGATGTTCTTGAGGAACGTAAATAAAAGTGTTGTTGCTTTTTTCAAAAATTAAAGAGTCGCCTCTTTTTTTTAATGTATCGAACTCATTAAAAAGGACATAAACTCTTTTTTTTATTAACTGTTTACCTCCTTTATATAATGTATAATAATCATTATACTCTTTTTCCTGAGAGATACCTATTTGTACTATTCCGAGCATAAATAGTAAAGTGAAAATTGTTGCTTTTTTTACTTTCATCTTATTCGCAATTAGATAGTCCATTAAAAAAATATTTACCCAAGTTTAAAAGTACCCGTTTTTGTTCCAATGGATTTAAACTTGACCAAGCGATAGATTGATTCATGTTTTCTAAAGTTCGCAAACCTGCCCACGAGATGTCATCATAAACTTCTCTTGAGAGCCTTTTATTGTCGAAAACCTCTATTATATCCGCGATTGTTTTTCTATAATGTTGTGCCATCATATTGTGATTCCAAGTAGGTCTGTATCTGTCAATATAATAATCATAGATACCTGGGAAATCATCTCTAAGTCTATTGACAAAATCTATTTGTTGTTGTTGGGTCATTGTTTTAGGTTCTAAATCACCCTTTTGTGCTGCCGATAACATTTTTCTGAAAATTTCAGCATGAATAATTTCATGTGCAAATGCAACCGCAGATCCTATGTCAGAAATATTTGAGAGTTGTAAATTGCTAAACGCAACTGTTATGTTGAAATTTGAAGGAACCATTGTTACACCATAATTTCCTGATCGTAATGTGTTGTCTATACTTAAAGTTAAATGAGCTACCGGAAACTCCCCATCAAATTTCCTGATTGCATTCGCAAAGCCCGTACTTGAGCTTAATAACTTTTGATACACACAATCCGCCTTACCTGTCAAATTATTCACGATTTGCTCCTCCTCACTCGGCACTTCCTCCGTTTCACCGCCCCCCAAAACTTTCGGCGGCAAAATCCCGATACCGCCGTCTGCGGGTGCGGTACACTCCGGACATTCTTCAAAGGAGTTGGCAGCAGTTTTTATTGTCCCGGTTTCATCAAAATAAACACAGTTGACCCCGGTTACTCTTGAATCTCCTCTGCTAAAATAGCATTGTTTTGTTAATTAAAAACTATATATTCAATGTGTTTAATGATATTTGAAAATTGATTAAACTCGATGAAAATAGCACTATTTGAAGGCTCAATTGAATTAAACATGATTCCCTTTTTCCCATTTTTATCGGTGTTTATTTTTACAATTCCTAATTTTCTAATATCATCTCCTATGGTTATTGTTTTACCTTTAATTGTTAAACTTGATAAATTGTTGAGTATACTTATATTAACCAAATCATATTGATTTCCCTGATCAGATCCATCCTCGAAACGAAAATAAAAACCTTTATTCCAAAACTCTATCCCTAAGCTTGGTTCTGTAAAAGTTTTATAAGTTGTTCTGTCTCCGAAAAGGGCTTTTATTTTGACAATATCACCTTTGGTTTAGTGAATTTTATTCCAATTAACACCATCAATAAAAATAGCATTATACTCTGCCTCGGTCAAGTAGTTTATTTCTTGTGATTTACAAGAAAAAACAATAAGGCTAAGCGTAATAATTATAATTTGTTTCATGAAATTTTAATTACAAGGATTGCTTTTTGGAGTTATTCCCCCTTGATTTGAGTTTGTGTCTTCTGTTAGGTTGGTATTAATAATTCTCATCCTAGTGGCTGAGCCGACAGGATGAAAAAATCCAAATGTACTAGTGTCAAATAACGCTCCCCATGCCAAATCCTCATAATATTGATTAGGTTGTCTTGCACCACCCCATTCCTTCAATGCATCCTTTAAAGGAATTAGAAACTTTTGAGCCATGAATTCATGCTGCTGGGATTCTAAATTTCCACCAAATAACTCATTTGTCTATTGCCTTTTATCAATTCCACAACATTTATGGTAGAACCATTGATTACATATGTAACTGTGGTTTGGGGACAACCGTAATCTATCGTTTTTTATTAATCAGCCATTTTCTAATCAAAAAAATTAGCATCGTGCCAACGGTAGAATAAATTATAAAATCTTCTATCAAACCATAATTTATTTGTTCTCCGTGAGGTAAGTAAGTTTTTTTAATCGGAAACTCAAACCTGTTTATTTTTAAGAGAAAGAGAAATATCAAAAGAGATAGTATGGATATTATTTTCCAGCTTTTAAGATTTTTCAAAAATTTTGTTTTTAAAATAAAATAAATCCCAATAACCGTTAAAATATATATCCAAAACGTATAAATAAACTGCCATCCAACAATATATTTTGCCCTGGCGTGCATCCCCCAAATATAAGCCTTTGGTCTAACTGGGAGTATATCTGTATATTCAATTATCGCTTGTATAAAGTGTTTTAGTACAAAGAGTATAAAAGCAATGCTAATTATTTTTAAAACATATTTGATTAATTTCATTGATTATGAATTATTTTAATTATTAGTCACAACCTAAATCACTTATAGGTCTATTGCCTAAAAGCACTTCTTTAACTTCATCCCAATTAGGTCTGTTTATTGAAGGAAGTGCTATATTTCCTATACCCCCATTTAAATTGGTGAAATTTTGCACTTTTTGTTGAAAACTCAACCACAATGCATCTGCGCCAGAAAATGGATTTCCCGCAGTCAGATAACTTGCAATTTCAACATCCAGACTTGATTCCATCCTGTCCACTGCTCTGGTAAAAAATGTATAACTCCCATCCGTGTTTTGCGAATAACCCCATTCTCGATTTCCACTGACTGGATGAGGGCCATCTAATCCTTGTGCAAATCCCCATGGCATAGAAAGAGTTGTAAATATCCAACTCGAATTGATATTATACTCTGAACACACGACTGAACCATCATGACCATCAGGAATATTTAGGGAGTAAATAGCTCCCACAGGACTACTCGAAAGCCAAATATCCTGTTCATTAAACCCAGTTTGAAAATTTGGAATAAATTCTGTTAATTCTGTATTAATAAAGTTATTAATATTTTTCCTTATATATTCTAAAAACCCATTTGGAGTAAACTGTTGTCCGGTGTTAGGATTGTTTGGTAACCGATCAATAATCACTGGGAAATAATCCATGTTAATCACCGCCCCTTTGGCATCTTGTATAAACTGAACCTCAAAATCACCAAATAGGGTTGTGTTATTTTTATCTATCTGTCTAAGTTTATCTAAAACATTTTGAGGTGGAATATGCTGTGCTAGTGTTTGCCATTGTTGAATTTGAGTGCAATCTATATCTACAAGAAAAAATGGATCTTGTTCTAGTGTTGAATTTAAAGCAGATAAAATATCCTCGTTCACTTCCTCCGTACTCCCTTTCGGTGGCAAAATCCCGATACCTCCGTCTGCGGGTTCGGTACATTCCGGACATTCTTCAAAGGCGTTGGCAAGCTGTTTTCCTGTACTACAATCTACGGGTACATAAATTGCAACAGATACGCAATTTTGCCCATCCAAGTCGCATGTTGTTTCAACTCCACCCCATCTCAAACATCCTGCCCCTGTTCCACCACCATTCCCACC
>JAXMLV010000005.1:0-10500 GCA_034367065.1 Flavobacteriaceae bacterium | reverse complement strand
CTTCTTACAACGTCAAAAAAGGAAACGCGGCAGCAGACCGGGTTTTGCAAATTTTGGAAGAAACCAACCCAATCGTAAACACCAGTGGAGCGATTCAGAAAACCGATTTCAACGATAAAATATCGATTGAGAATGTTTCTTTTAAATACGAAGACGAGTGGGTGCTTCGCAATTTTTCTTTGGATATCCCGAAAGGCAAAACCGTCGCTTTGGTGGGGCAGTCCGGCAGTGGAAAAAGTACCATCGCCAATTTACTTTTGCGATTTTACGATGTCAACGAAGGAACAATCGCCATCGATGGTGTAAAAATACGGGAAATGAGTCTTCATTCCTTGCGGAGTTTGATGGGTTTGGTCACCCAAGATTCCATTTTGTTTAACGACAGCGTGAAAGCCAACGTAGCACTTGGAAAAATGGAGGTTTCAGATGAGGCTGTCATCGAAGCCTTGAAAGTAGCCAATGCTTATGAATTTGTGAAAGATTTGCCCGAAGGCATTCACACCAACATCGGCGACAGTGGAAACAAGCTTTCCGGCGGGCAAAAACAAAGATTGTCAATTGCTCGTGCCGTGCTCAAAAATCCGCCGATTATGGTCTTGGATGAAGCCACTTCCGCTTTGGATACAGAGAGCGAGCAATTGGTTCAATCTGCGTTGGACAACATGATGCAAAATCGCACTTCTGTTGTTATTGCCCACCGCTTGTCAACCATTCAAAAAGCTGATTTAATCGTGGTAATGCACAAGGGCAAGATTGTGGAGCAAGGCACACACGAGGAACTCATCGCACGTAAAAATATTTACCACAAATTGGTCAACATGCAAAGTTTGGATACCTAAGAATGTTTTTTCACGTATTCATTTCAGTACAATCTTCATTAAAATAAAGAAAATGCAAAAAGACAGAATATTCAATTGGTTTTACGAATTTCTGATATCAAAAGGTATCCAAGTGGATTATGCAATCTACCTGAATTTGCTGATCAACATTACCCTACTGATCACAATTATTTTGATTGTTGATTTTATCACCATGAAAATCATCGTCACTGCATTTAATCAGTTTGCATCCAAAACAAAAACAAATTTTGACGATTATTTGATTAAAAATAAAGCACCCAAATACTTGGCGCATTTGGTTCCTGTTTTCTTAGTCCTGACCATTATTCCATTTATACTTAAAGATTTCCCTAAATTGCTTTCATATTCGGATTATGGTTTTCAAATATATTTTGTTGTTTTGAGTTTGTGGCTTATTCGTAGCCTACTCAAAACTTTAAAGGATTATCTGAAATCACTTGAAAACTTTAGAGACAAACCTATCGACAGTTACATACAAGTATTTATGATTTTCGCTTGGATGATTGGCGTTTTAATCATCTTTTCCATAATTACTCAAAAATCGGTTTGGTCATTTATCGGTGCATTTGGTGCTGTTTCTGCGGTTGTCCTACTTATTTTTAAAGACACCATTTTGGGATTTGTTGCGAGTATTCAAGTTTCCATCAATGACATAGTTCGTATCGGTGACTGGATTACCATGGAAAAATATGGCGCAGACGGGGATGTTTTGGAAATAAATTTAGCAACCGTGAAAGTCAGAAATTTTGACAATACGACAACCACTATCCCAACTTATTACTTAATTTCAGACTCTTTCAAAAATTGGAGAGGCATGCAAGAATCTAGCGGAAGACGCATCAAGAGAGCCGTGTTGATTCGTGCCAACAGTGTTCGGTTTGTCAATAATGATGAAATAGAAAAATTTAGAAAAATCCAACATCTTACGGCTTATATAGACCACCGACAAAACGATATAAAAAAACACAATCATCAAAATCAGATTGACAAAAGTTTGCTCATCAATGGTAGAAATTTAACCAATTTGGGGCTTTTCAGAAAATATATTGACCAATACATCGGTAACCATCCGGCAATCAACAAAGAAATGATGATCATGACACGTCATCTTGCACCGACACCACAAGGAATTCCCATAGAAGTTTACGCTTTCAGTACAGATAAACGTTGGGAGAATTTTGAGCACATCATGGCTGATATTTTCGATCATTTATTGGCAGCAATCCCTTATTTTGATTTGGAGTGTTTTGAGCTTCCGAGTACGACAGATTTTAGAAGTCAAGATCTTTTTTCCAAGATTCCTAACAAAACTGTCAGAGCAAAAAATACGTGATTTTTTATCTAAAAAATTTCATCTATCTACCCAAACAAATCTGAAGACAAATAGCGATCACCCCGGTCACAGACGATAGAAACCACTAAACCGCTGTCGAGTTCATCGCAAAGGCGAAGGGCAGAAATGGCTGCTCCACCACTGCTCACACCGGCAAAAATACCTTCTTCTTTTGCCAAACGCAATGTCATTTCAACTGCATCCGCTTCTGAAACTTCTAAGGTTCGATCAACTTTGGTGGGGTTAAAAATTTTGGGTAAATATGCCTCCGGCCATTTGCGAATGCCGGGGATGCTGGATCCGTCGGTAGGTTGAACGCCTACAATTTGGATGTCCTTGTTTTTTTCCTTTAAAAAAGTTGATGTTCCCATGATGGTTCCGGTGGTTCCCATCGATGAAACAAAATGGGTAATTTCCCCGTTTGTGTCTCGCCAAATCTCCGGCCCGGTCGTTTGGTAATGCGCTTTCCAATTGTCTGGATTGGCAAACTGATTAATCATAAAGGCACCTGTCTTTTCTACAACTTCATCCGCATAATCTCTCGCTCCTTCGATGCCTCTTTCGGCCGATGTCAATGTCACTTTCGCACCATAAGCACGCATGGTTTGCACCCGCTCTTTGGTAGAATTTTCGGGCATAATCAGTTCGATATTTAACCTAAAAATACCGGCTATCATCGCCAGAGCAATGCCGGTATTGCCACTGGTGGCTTCCACCAATTGGGATTTTTGGGTGATATCGCCACGGTCTAAAGCACGCTTAATCATGTTGTAAGCCGCACGATCTTTGACGCTTCCACCCGGATTGTTCCCTTCCAATTTGTAGTACAGTTGCACCTTCGGATTTTTTACCAAACGTGATTTTACCAAAGGTGTATTGCCAATCAAGTCGAGGATGGATTCGTTCATGTGGTTGCAGATTTTATTTTTACGGTTGCGGTGTTGGATACTATTGAATTTTCGGGAACGGAAGCGGTCACCCAAGCGTTACCACCAATGATGCTGTTGGCACCGATGATGGTGTCGCCACCCAAAATGGTTGCGTTTGCGTAAATAGTCACGTTATCTTCGATGGTCGGATGTCTTTTGACGTGCCGCATGTCTCTGCTGACAGAGAGCGCGCCGAGGGTGACACCCTGATAGATTTTAACGTGATTTTTTATGATGGCGGTTTCACCAATGACAACACCCGTCGCGTGATCGATAAAAAATGCATCGCCGATTTTCGCACCCGGATTGATGTCAACACCGGTCAGTTTATGGGCGTATTCGGTCATCAACCTCGGCACCAAAGGCAAACCAAAAATATAGAGTTCGTGACTCAACCGATAAATTGCGATGGCATAAAATCCGGGATAGGACAAATAAACTTCTTCGATGGAATTGGCCGCCGGATCGTTTTCGGCGATGGCGCGCGCATCTAAGTTCAATTTTTTAAGAATGGCAGGCAATTTGGCGCAGTACAACTGCCAGATTTCTCCACAACTTTTGTTGGGATCCCAACACACCAAAGTGGCTAATTCATCAAACAGCATGGCCAATTTGTGCATGTTTTCTTCCACTTCAGTTTCGGCATCAAACAAGGTGTGAAACAACAGATTGGTAAACGATTCTGTTCTTTCCTTGATTCTGAATTTCAGATTCGGATGCTGCTTTTGGTTGATGATGTCTTGTATGACGGCTTGTCGGTCTTTCATCTTTGTTAGTTTTTTCGGGTCATTGGTCGGTTTTGGGTACTGCTCAATTACAATATTCCTGCTTTTGTAACAAATGTACGTGAGATTATGAGAAAGCGAAATTTTGAAAGCTTAAAAAAATAAAAAACTCGAAGAGATAACGCTTCGAGTTTAGAATTATAAATTATGTAATTCGCGTTTTAATTTCCCTTCGCTTTGGCTTGCTGAATCATTTTATCATTGGCGACGATGGCAAACTCTACTCTTCTGTTTTTGGAACGACCTTCGGGTGTGGTATTGTCGTATTTGGGTTGGGTTTCGCCATAACCCCTGGTGGTGAAACGACTGGAAGCCAATCCTTTAGAGGTCAAGTAATTTTCAACTGCCCGCGCCCTGTTTTCAGAAAGCGTTTGGTTGTAGGCATCACTTCCTGTATCGTCTGTGTGTCCTTCTACCAAAATATTGGTGTCGGGATAATCACCAAAAACAATAGACAGCCTGTCTAAGGTCTGTTGGGAAACGGAGGTGATGTTGTACTTGTTGGTATCAAAATAAATACCGCTTTTTTCGTCAAAAACCACGTTGATACCCTCACCTACCCGCGTGACTTCCGCATCGGGTAATGCCTGTTGAATTTGCTCGGCCTGTCTGTCCATTTTATCTCCGATAACACCTCCGGCAACGCCTCCAACGGCAGCACCAATGATGGCACCTACGGCGGTGTTGCTCCCTTTTCCGACATTGTTTCCGATGATACCGCCAATAATTGCGCCTGAGGTGGCACCAATGACGGCTCCTCGCTGCTTGTTGTTGCTGTTTTGATATGCCGCACAACTGGAAAGAATGGCAAACGAGACAAATATGCCCAAGCTTTTATAAAATACTTTTTTCATGATTTTTTTTGTTGAATTAAAATGAGATTTTAGAAAATTGATACACCAAAGTGATGGGTTTCCCCTCCACTTGAAGTTGTGAAAGAAGCACCATGGTACTGCCGTCCAATTGCGACACGTCCAAACGATAACCCGCGTTGTTCATGGTAGAATTCCGTTTCGTATCGGTTGGTTTGATTTGCAAGGCGTAGCTTCCGCCATAGCCATCCACAAATGACCAGATAAAATTGCGTTGGCCTGTGGCGCAGTCAGGTTTTGTAATGGTGTATGTTCCATTGCTGTTGTTGGCTCTGAAAAACCATTCACTGCCTTTAAAACATTCGTCCGTAGCGTCCCCAAAAATGACGCTTGAAAAACGACCTTGCACACCTTCGTACCGAATATCCGTCAATTGCCAACTGCCGTTGAGCGTCGTTCGGATGGAACGGTTGTCTTTTTTGATAGAACAGGACGAAAAAACAAACACAAGCACAAATACAGCTAATAACCGGTTTACATAATGTTTCATAGGTTGTTAATTTTGATTGTAAAATTAGTAAAAAAGTTTGATGGTTTTATGACAATCAATAGTTCATTAGTTTTATCAAAACCTGTTCCAATTTAGATTTTGCCATAAACTGATCTTCCAACAATTTGGTAAACGGGATTGGCGTATCCAAACTTCCCAACCTTTTAATGGGCGCATCCAGGTATTCAAAGCAATTTTCTGCTATCAACGCCGCAATGTCCGAAGCGAATCCGGCTGTCAAAGTGTCTTCATGTACAATCAGCACTTTACCGGTTTTTTTTACCGAAGTGAAAATAGTTTCCGAATCCAAAGGAACTAAAGTGCGTAAATCAATCAAATCCGCATCGATTTCAGGATGATTTTCCAAGACTTCCAAACACCAATGCACCGCCATCCCATAACTGATGATGCTTACTTGATTGCCCAATTTCAACAAATTGGCTTTTCCGAAAGGAAGGGTGAAATAGCCGGTCGGAACTTCTTGCGTTATGTTTCTGTACAGACCTTTGTGCTCGAAAAACAGTACCGGATTGGGGTCGTTGATGGCCGTTGTCAACAAGCCTTTGGCATCATAGGGGAATGCGGGATAGGCTACTTTCAGTCCGGGTGTTTTAATAAACCAAGCTTCGTTGGTCTGCGAATGAAACGGTCCGGCTTGCATGCCACCTCCGCAAGGCATCCGAATCACCACATCGGCAGGCTCACCCCAACGGTAATGAATTTTGGCCAAATAATTGACAATCGGGTTGAATCCGGTGGAAACAAAATCGGCAAACTGCATTTCGACTACGCTTTTATATCCGTTGATGGAGAGTCCCATGGCAGTCGAAACAATACCTGACTCGCATAGCGGTGTGTTTCGAACCCGTTCTTTTCCGAATTTTTCGACCATTCCTTGGGTGATTTTGAATGCTCCACCGTATTCTGCGATGTCTTGTCCCATCAAAATCAAATTGGCATGTCGCTCCATCGATTGCTGCAATCCTTGCGAAAGCGCATCGATGAAACGGATATTTTCTGTGGCACTTTCAGGTTTCGTTTGCAAATCATCGAAGGACGCATACACATCGTTCAACTCGGTTTCTTCATCAGGTTCGACAGCTGCTTCTTCATTCGCACGGTGCCAATTCGTATCAATTATATTCGTGTATTCAGCTCTGAATTTTTGCTCATCTTCCATCGTCAAGATTTCATTCTCCAACAGAAAATCTTTAAAATTCTGAATCGGGTCTCTTTCCTGCCAATGTTGCATCAATTCGTCCGGCACATATTTGGTGCCGCTCGCCTCCTCATGTCCACGCATGCGAAAAGTTTTACATTCCAACAACACAGGTTTGGGGTTTTGCCGCATGGTTGCAGTCAATTCGACAACCTTTTGATAAACTTCCAAAATATTGTTTCCATCCACTTGATATGCTTCCATACCATAACCGATTCCCTTGTCAATCAAGTCTTTGCAACGATATTGCTCGTCCGTTGGGGTGGAAAGCCCGTAACCGTTGTTTTCGATGACAAAAAGGACAGGCAACTGCCAAACCGCAGCAATGTTGAGTGCTTCGTGAAAATCACCCTGGCTTGTGGCGCCTTCACCGGTAAAAACAGCCGTAACGCAGGTTTCGTTTTTAAGTTTATGCGCCAAGGCGATGCCGTCTGCCACGCCCAATTGCGGCCCGAGGTGCGAGATCATCCCGATGATTTTAAATTCCTGGGTGCCAAAATGAAAAGAGCGGTCGCGGCCTTTGGTAAACCCCGAAGATTTTCCCTGCCATTGTGCAAACAAACGGTGAAGGGGAATCTCACGAGCGGTAAATACACCCAAATTGCGGTGCATCGGCAAAATGTATTCATCTGTACGCAAAGCCGCAGTAATCCCGACTGAAATTGCCTCCTGACCGATACCCGAAAACCATTTTGACACCTTGCCTTGCCGGAGCAGTATCAGCATTTTTTCTTCAATCATGCGCGGCTTGAGCATCGAAAAATAGAGCATTTTCAATTGTTCATCTGTCAAATTGTTTCGATGAAAAATCAGCTTTTGCGTTTCGGTTGTCATGGGTTTTGCAGATGGTAAATTCTCACTCAAAAGTAGAAATAAGTTTCAGACTAATAAAATGTATTTGTCGGGAAATATAACAAATCGCAGTTTGGGTTGATAGAAATGTAACGAGCTGTTGGAGTTGCTGATTGCTGGTTTGATTCTTGTTTCCTGAATCTTGTCTTTTGACTCATTTTTCCGGTTTCACAATCAAAACAGCCCTTTCGCCTTAATTTCCAAATATTTATTGATGGTGTTGACCGTCAAGTTTTTCGGTGCTGTCAGGATGGTTTGGATGTTGTTTTTTTGCAAAGTGGCAACCATCAACTTTTTATCGGATTCAAATTTCTCGGCGATGGTTTTTTCGTAAACGTCCCAAAGATTTTCGGCAGGTTTTTCGGTGAGTTGATGCAACTCGGTGTTTTCAAAAAACACCACGACCAACAAGTGTTTTCGGGCAATGGCTTTCAAATAAACCAATTGCCGATTCAAGGCAGACAAATGCTCGAAATTCGTGTAAAGAATCAGCAAACTCCGCTGGTTGAGTTGATATTTCAATGCAGCGTGCAAAGCACCAAAGTCGGAGTCCGAAAATTGGGTTTCAATGTTGTACAAGCGTTCCATAATTGCCTGCATGTGTGCAGCACGACTCGATGCGGGCAAGCTGTTGTCAACCGTTTTTGAAAAGGTCATCAAACCGGCTTTGTCTTTCTTTAAAATAGCAACCTTTGAAAATGCCAAAGAAGCGTTGATGGCATAATCGAGGAGTTTTAAACCTTCAAAAGGCATCTTCATCACGCGTCCCACATCGATGATGGAATAAATGGGCTGGGAGGTTTCGTCCTGATACTGATTGACCATGTACCGGGAAGTTTTGGCAGTTGCCTTCCAATTGATGGTCCTGAAATCATCGCCGACCACATAATCTTTGATTTGCTCGAACTCCAAGGTATGACCGATGCGTCTGATTTTTTTCAGACCATAGAATTGAGGTTGTTTGCTGACCGCCAAAAACTCGTATTTGCGAAGTTGTACAAATGACGGATAACACGCCACTTGCTGTGCGTGGTCAAAAGTAAATTTCCGCTTGACCAACTTGAAATAGCCGATGGCAAACACATTGAGATTTCCAAATACATATTCGCCCCGATCGATCGGTTTTACAAAATAGCTTATTTCATTTTCTCCCAAAACCTCCAGCTTAATCGTGTACAAAAAATCGCGTTTTTGAAATTGAACAGGCAACTCATCAATGACTTCGCAATCAATTTTAAAGCGGTAAAGACTTTTCAGATAGATGTTTATTGGATTATCATCTCCGTTGGAAAGTCTTTCGGGAACGATCCGTTTCGCTTGAAACACCTTGTCTTTTTGATAAAGCGCGAAAAGGTCAAAAAAAACGATGAGCGAGAAAACTATCAATAAAAATTGTGCAATTTCAAATAAAAAAGGAAACCCATACGAAATAAAAAAAACCAGCACCACAGCCGCCAAAATCCAAAAAAAGGAAGAAGTCAGATAAACAGATTTTATTTTGTTCAAAAAATTCATGGAAATTTCAGATAATTTTACCGTCTTTCATGGTCAATTTTCGGTCGGCCATATCGGCGAGTTTGTCGTTGTGAGTGACGATGACAAAAGTTTGCCCGAATTGGTCGCGCAAGTCAAAAAAGAGTTGGTGCAAATTTTGTGCAGCGGCTGAATCTAAATTCCCGCTGGGCTCGTCGGCAAAAATCACTTCGGGTTTGTTGACCAACGCACGCGCCACGGCAACCCGTTGCTGTTCGCCACCCGAAAGCTGACCCGGTTTGTGTTGTATGCGATCTGAAAGTCCGAGGAAATCTAACAAACGAGCTGCTTCAGTTTCCACTTCTTTTTTGGGCTTGTTGGCAATAAATCCCGGGATACAAACATTTTCGAGTGCAGAAAATTCGGGCAAAAGCTGATGAAATTGGAAGACAAATCCCAAATGTTGATTTCTGAATTGCGCCAAGCCTTTTCTGTTCAGCGAAAGCACATTGGATCCATTGATAAAAAGGGATGCATTTTGGGGATTGGAAACCGTATCTAAAGTTCCTAAGATTTGTAACAGGGTCGTTTTTCCAGCTCCCGACGCCCCGACGATGGAGACAACCTCTCCTTTTTCAACCTTGATATCTACGCCCTTCAGCACTTCCAAAGTGCCATAGTTTTTATGCAAATTCTTCGCCTCTATCATGTTTTATTTTCTTGGATGCTAAGATAAGTTTTTGTTTGATTTGAATCGCATTTTAGTAATTAATGTAACGCTCAAAGACTATTCAACCTTTGATACGCATTAACCACATGTTGAGTCAAAACTTTATGGATTGAAACATGTGAATAATGTAATTTTTTACTATAAATATGTAACACTTTAACAGTTAAATAGTTACATTTTTGTTAAAAAGGGTTTCCAAATCATTTAATCTCATTGCTTAAACGCTAATCAACTAATATGTTAACTCATGGAAAATCTAAAAACACAGTTGCTTAATCCTAATTTGTGGTCTGACCTATATTTTGACTATCTTTTTAATTACACCGTAGTTAGGGTAAATGATAAAGAAATTTCGAAAGACTTGGTGCAAGAAACATTTTTTTCAGCTCTAAAAGGCATTGGTGATTTCAAGGGAGAGTCATCAGAAAGAACATGGCTCGTTGCTATTTTAAAAAGAAAAATTATTGATTATTACCGCAAAAAGAATTCTATTAAAGGAAAGTCAGAAATAAAAATAGGTTTTAATAACGATGGGATAAATGAAACAGATTGGTTAGAAGAATGTGTTGCCGATTGTGATTTAATTAGCAATATTGAATGTATGATGGTAAACGCGGAACTCGGTGCTGCTATCCATAAATGTATTGACCTACTCACAGAGAAACAAGCTGTCATTTTTAAAATGAAATGTATCGAAGATGTTGAAACTGAAATGATTTGCGAACATTTAGGAATCACCCGTTCAAATCTTTGGGTATCACTGCATCGCGCAAAGTTTCAACTCAGAAATCATTTAGAAAAAAACTGGTATGCCTAACAAATTATTAAACTGTAAAATCACACAAATTCAAACGAACTCTATTATTTAAACGTCACTGTAAAAAAGCTAAAAAAATTGAAAATTGTACATGTTTAAGATTTTAAAACACAGTAACTGTTCAGCTATTCAAATGAATT
>JAXMLV010000004.1:0-73225 GCA_034367065.1 Flavobacteriaceae bacterium | reverse complement strand
TTCGTCTGTTCGAGTGTTTTATTGAAAAATGCGACCGCTTTTTTTAATAAAACGTATCGAGAACTCTACAATTTCAAGCTTCTCGATACAATTTTTAATAGTAAAACTGTCGCATTACTATTAAAAACCACGCGAAGTGACGGTTAAAACGAAATTCATTTGAATAGCTGAATAGTTACAAAAATTTTATGTTTTATCAGACTGTTTAAAATTCAATTGTTTCATGATATCATCCATCATTTCGACTTGAACTTGCTGAATGTTTAATAATTCTTGTTGTTGATGGATGATTAAATGATCTATTTTTTCGTGCAGCATGCGAATTTCCAATTCTGACTTAAGATTGACCATATAGTCAAGTTTTGAACGCTCTCTGTCTTTTTCTTCCTGTCTGTTTTGACTCATCATAATCACCGGTGCTTGAAGAGCTGCTAGACAGGATAGAATTAGATTCAGCAATATAAACGGATAGGGGTCAAAACCTTTGTTCAATAGAAAATAAATATTTCCGAAGATCCATAAAATGATGAAAACACCAAAAAATATGATAAACCGCCAACTTCCTCCAAACGAAGCGATTTTGTCGGCAAGTCGTTGGCCAATGGTAAACTTTGCCGAATTGCTGTCGATGTTCAATTTGGCAGATATGGTTTCGTGGTTTTCAATCGTTTTTAACACATCTTCTTCCAAAGCAGTTAATTCACCCACATCATTTAACAAATACTCCGCTATGTATTTTTGGCGATATTTGTTTAACTCAGAAATTGACAGATAGCTTTTTCGAGAGAAAGTTTTACAATCTTTTACAATCAAGTCGAAGATTGATTTCCGAATCGTATTGGCATGGATTTTTTCGCTTTCCGGGAATTCTGTTTGGGAAAGACTGCTGGTGAACGTTTTCATTTTGTAGAAGTTGATACGTTCAAATGTATGACTAAAAAAGCTGTGGTTAATTTTTGCCAAAGAAAAATAATTATTCAAAGCGTTTTCAAAAGTTAATCTTCCTGCAAATTGGTATTTAGAAAACCGAAAAATGATAACAACCCACCTGTTTTTGTTTTGAAAATTATTTAAATTGCATAAAAAAAGTGTGATAGTCAACCTTATGTAAACCATCACACACTATTTTTAAAGTTATTTATTCTATGTTGTTAATCATCGTCTTCACCTTCTTTACCATCGGGTAAATTTTTATTTTCCGTATTGTTTTCACTTTGCGCGTTGGTGGCGTTCGTTCTGATTTCTGTGTGACGTATTTGACCGCCTAAATTTCCCACGTATGCAAATAATCCGAAAGTAGCCAAAGAAATTATCAACACGGCTGTTGTTACAGTTTTTGAAAACGATAATTTTCTATAGATCGCATACAAACCAAAGATTGAAAGAATACCCAACAATCCCATCAGCCAAATAGCTTTTTCTGCTAATTCTTCGTGTTCTTCAATAATGTTTTCAGAAACACCGGGAAGATTCTCAACTGATTCTGCTGCTGGCTCGCCGGTAAGAAAAACAGGGATTGTCAAGATTGCCATGAGGACAAAAGTTCCCAAAGCCGCTTTGATGACAGAATCATTTTTTGAATAGAGACCGTATGCCAGGATTAAAACACCCACGATTGTTCCGATTATTGGAAAATGTGTCAAAGCTAAATGTAAGTGAGTAGCATCCATAGTTTATGTATTTAATGTTGATGTTTTTAATTTAGAGAAGTTACTTTGATGAATCTTTCCGAATTGGTCATCGATATACCACAGCGTTTAGGCGTTGCACCTTGGTAGGTATTTCCACAAGTCGGGCAGATAAAATAAACAGTAGGCAAAGACTTATCTGTTTTGTTTTGCAAGGCTTCGAGCGCAGCTTTGTACATTTTTAGGTGTTTTAGTTCAGTTCGATAGGCATAATTTAGACTGATACCCGCCAATTCATTTTTAGCTGCTTTTGCTGTAATCATAAAATCTGGATACATCACAGTAGACTCGTAACCTTCGCCCTCAATAGCGTCTTCCAAATTTTCTTTTGTTGATTTCACGGTAAACTCTGGAATAATTTCAGAGATTGTTTGACCGGACTCTTCTAAAACCACTTTGTGATTGTTTGCGTGAATATTTTCTGCCATAGATGCGGCATGAAATAACATGGCAATTTCAAGATAACCTTCTTCTTTAGCTTTTTGACTGTATGCATCATACTTTGCGCTCGCAGTTGTTTCGCCATTATAGGCGGCTTGAAGGTTTTTGACCGTTAATTCAATCGCTTCATCTACAGCTAACTCTTTTGTTTCTGCGATTGGTTTTTGCAAGCTGGATTCCTTGTTTGCATTGTCTTTACACGACAGTAGTGTGGTTCCGGAGATTGTTACTGCAATAAGCAGGATAATTGTTGACTTTTTCATTTTTTGATTTTAAGATGTTTAAAAGGACTATTTTACGAGTCAAAAGTATCTTGACCTGTGTTTAAATTTCCTTTGTCAAACCTTAAAATCCGCTTAATTAAAGACTAAGTGGGAAATTGAAGTGTGAAAGTACTGCCTACGCCTACTTCACTTTTTACGGTAAGTGTAATGTTTTGAATTTCAGACAATTTTTTCACAATGGAAAGTCCGAGTCCATTCCCTTTGATGGTGGAACTTCTGGATTCGTCTGTTCGATAAAAACTGTTAAATATATTAGGCAAGTGTTCGGACGCAATACCGATGCCATCGTCTTTGATGTCGAGCGTATGAAAATCTGGGTTCCAAATCACAAAGATATTCCCATTGTTTTTACCGTATTTAACGGCATTGACGACCAAATTATCGAGCATTAATTCCAGAAAAAAACGATCGACAATCACTTCTGCATCTTTGGTAATTTGACTATGTAGTTTGATGCCTTTATCAGTAATGATTGCACACCATTTTTCACATAATGAATTGATAAAAGACTCGAGATTTACAGCTTCTTTTTTAGCAAATGATGCGCCAGATTCGATTCGGGTAAGTTGCAACAACTGATCGAGCAAGACATCCAATCGATCTACCTGATTGATGATTGTACTGATTTTTTCTTCATAGACGATTGGCTCGCGCTGTTTTCGTATCAAAACTTCCAAAGTACCTCGGATCGCAGCTAGCGGTGTTCTGATTTCGTGTGATGCGTCACCGGTAAATTGTTTTTGTTGTAGCATGCTTTTCTCGATACGGGCAAGCAATTCATTGATGGTGTTGGTAAGCAAGTACAACTCATCTTTTCTTTCCGGTAAGACCAAACGTGTACTTAGGTTTGAATTGCCGATACCGGATGTAGTTTTGATAAGTTGGTGTACCGGCTTGATTGCCTTGGTTGCAGCGAATGTGGAAGCGGCGTATTGCCCGATTAGCATCAGCGGAAAAGAAATGAGCAATACGATTATCAAACTGTTGAAAATAGCGGCAGATTCTTGTCGAGAGATGGCAATGGTCAGTTGTCCGATGATTTTATGGGCTTCATTTTTTATCGCAAACTGTCCAAGTCTGATTTTTTGCCCACTGATTTCACTGTTGTAATAGGTTTCTTGGGTATTAGCCGGATTAAAAAGAAATTGATCTTCTAACAAATTATCAGAATGAAAAACGATCTTGCCCGTTGCGTCAACTATCTGAAGAAAGGTAGGATTGACTTCAACTTTATTGTGTTCGTTTTCATTCCATTCCGGCAATTTTCTGATAATAAGAGAATCTTTGTGCCAATCAATATTGCCTAAAATTTCATTTTTTTCTAAAACGATGTCGTTGTCCAAATGTGAATAGGCGGTTTCTCTCAATACAAAATAAATGGCAACAAAGACCAAAGAGGAAGTAACCGCCACGGCTATCATGTTAAAAAACGCAATGCGGCTTTTAAACTTCATGTTTAGTTTTCTGCTTCAATTTTGTATCCAATTCCCCTTACAGTTGTGATAAAAGAGGGTGCGTCAGGCTCATCTAATTTTTTCCGCAAGGCATTGATATAAACATCAATGACGGAATTGTCATAATCAAAATGTATATCCCAAACTTTTTCTATGATTCGGGTACGCCTGCATACCTTGCCTTTGTTTCTGATAAAATATTCCAGCAACGAAAATTCTTTAGGAGTAAGCTCTATAGGTCTATCCTTTTTAGTAACGGTGTGTTTTTCTATGTTCATTTCGATATTTCCGGTGGTAAAAACAGTCATTTCAGTTTCGTTTTTGCGCATGAGCACCCGAATACGCGCCAATAGTTCTTCAAAGGAAAAAGGCTTGCGGATGTAATCGTTTGCGCCGGTTTCTAATCCGAAAACAGCATCGTCAACGGTGTCTTTTGAGGTGAGAAAAATGATGGGAATGCGCTTGTTTTCTAGTCTGATGCGACGGCAAATTTCAATACCACTCATACCCGGAAGCATCCAATCGAGTAAGATAACATCAAAGTTTTCCAAGTTGTCTTGCGCCAATTGGAGACCCTCCTTGCCGTTGTTGGAAACGTCCACGGCAAAGCCTTCTTCTTCCAACCCTTCACGCAGGAAATTTGCAATCGATGTTTCGTCTTCAACGATTAATATTCGCATAGTTTACATTTAAAATTACACAAAGATACAGTATGAATCAGTCTTCAGCTGTAGGGTTGTTAAAATCGGGCAAAACCAACTCAACGCCCGCGCCATGACTATAAACCAGTTGACCACCCAAATAGCCGGTTCTAACTACAGCACCGACCAATGATAGGAACAAGAGTAAGCCGACCAATTGTGTCCAAAGTTTTTTGTAGTTGAAATAGGTGACAACCAATTGAAAAAAAGCAGTTAAGATAGCAATCCAAAGCGTAATCAAAGCAACATCTTCGTGCATCTTCATGGGGATTTTCAACGGCCCTTCTTCTATGCCCTCTCCTGCATAACCACCACTGATGTAGGCAGCGATTACACCCAAAACTCCCAATAGCAATAGGTAGGAAGCCGATTTTTTAAAAAAATCTCTTTTGCTCAGTAATGCTATAATTTCCGATAAAACCCCCACTAAAATTAGGGCAATCGGAAAGTGAATTAATATCGCGTGTAGGTGTGTTGCAGGAATCATTTTAGGTGTGTTTTAAAAAAACAAAGATTCACAAACAAATATTTGAATAAAGTGAAGATATCCTTAAAATTGACATAAGATTGAAACCTTCGACCCGTTTTCTATGAATTCTTCCAATACATCGGGTTGGTGTCTTCCGTTTTTTGTTCCCAATAAGCCGGGGTTACTTTGTGCCCGTCAAAGGTTTTGAGTTTGCGTTCATATACCCAAATAGTAGGGTTAAAAACCATGTCGGTTACGGCGACCGTATAAAGTTGCGGGTCTTCCTCCGATTTTTTTTCTATCGCATCGATGATTACCTCAAATCCGTTGTGTATCAGCAGTTTTTCAAGGAAATTCTTCCGAGTTTCATCTGTGTTTTTCTCTACAAAGGTCACCCGAGTTTCCCCGATGCTTCCAAATGAATGTTTTCCTTCTAATGACATAATTTTTAAAATTTCAAATGACAAATAACTTATATCTCATAATTCATAAATTACAACTACACAAGCTACTACTCAATTCATAGATATAGTCATACAATGGGCTGTATAATCCAAGTGTCAGTATTCCCAAAACAGTGATAATCAAACCCAATCGCATATAGGTTTTATTTTTAAAAAACGGAATGGCATTGTCATTGGTTCGGAGAAACATGGCTCTAATCACCAAAAGATAATAATAAAGTGAAATCGTCACGTTGACAACTGCCAAAAAAACCAAGAGATAATAACCCTTGCTCGCAGCAGCGGTAAACAGGAAAAACTTACCGAAAAATCCGGCAACCGGTGGAATTCCCGCCAATGAAAACAAAGCCAACATCATCACCAAACTCAAATTCGGGTTGGTTCGGTAGAGACCTTCATAATCATTCATGTTTTCTTTACCGGTTTTTAAGGAAATTGCTTGCACCACACCGAATGCGGCCAAGTTAGAAAAGATATAAATCATCACGAAATAGACCACTGTGGCTGTTCCCAATTGCGTTCCTGTGACCAAGCCCAACAATATAAAACCCGCTTGCGCAATAGATGAAAAAGCCAAAAATCGCTTCATGTTCTGTTGGCGCAGCGCAAATAAATTACCCGTAAACATGGTGGCAAGCGCAATCAAATACAATACGTTTTCCCAAATATGCATCAGCGGTTTAAGTACGGTAAAGAGCAATATCATCAAAATAAAAACCGCCGCTCCTTTGGAAATGACCGACAGATAGGAAGCCACGCTGATGGGCGCACCTTCATAAACATCTGCAGTCCAGAAATGAAAAGGAACCAATGATATTTTGAATGCCAAACCCGTAAAAAAGAGGATGAAAGCCAAAATGGTCAGGTTGTTGGAAGCAATTAGTAGGCTGATGTCGTCGAAGTAAATAGATCCGGAAGTTGCATAGAACAAGGTGATGCCAAACAAAGCAGTCCCGGAAGCAAGTCCGGCGGAAAGAATAAATTTGATGCCCGCTTCGCTCGATATTCTTTTGGATGTTTCATAAGCTGCCAAAGCTGCTACCGGCAAAGTTGACAATTCCAACCCGATGTAGAACATCAAAAAATCGCCGGAAGATATCATAAAATACATGCCCAATAAAGACGAAAAAAGCAATAAGAAAAACTCAGTTCCTCTGTTTTGGGAGACGATTTTTTCCTGAAGCCAATCGGCTGATTGCAACAATAAAATAAAAACGCCGATGTTGAGTACATTTTTAAAGAAATGAATCAGGTTGTTCGTGTAAAACATGCCTCCAAACAGGCTTCCCTCGCCCATCGAGAAAATGCCTACAACTGTATGCATTCCAAACAACAATACCGCCAAATGAACGATGCTGTTTTTCTTATTTTTAGGAATGAAAATCTCAGCTATCAGCAACAGCATGATGATTGCTAAAAGCAAAATTTCGTGTCGCATGAAGGAAAAACTATTGAGGGTCATGGTTTGTGTTTGTTAGTTTTATTTACGGTCTCTATTTTTTATGAATCAGGTATTTTAAGACTTGCCTACTGTTTATTGCCATCAAAGTACTCCTTTGATAAACGGTTCTATACTTTTCATGATCATATCACTTAGCCAAAATGGAGCTATACCGATTCCAATCACAGGAATCATTAACAATAAAATTCCTGTTTTTTCATACCAAGTTGCTTTTGGCAAGTCATTTACATGATTGGTTTCCAAAGGCCCCATCATTATTTTTCCGACCAATCTGAGAATGTAAACAGAGGTCACCACGATTGAGGACACGACCAAAACGGTAAGGATTCTGTGAAACATGTCCGAATTCTGCTGGAAAGCACCCACAAAAATGTTCATTTCTGCGACAAAACCACTAAAGCCCGGCAAGCCTAAATACGCCAATCCGGTGATGACATAAATAGCACCAATAAAAGGCAAAATTTTCATCAAGCCTCCTAATTTACTGATGTCTCTTGTGTGTGTCCTGCCATAAATCATTCCGATAAGCGCAAAAAACAAGGCGGTCAGCAAACCATGTGATAAGGATTGGATGATGGCTCCGTTCCAAGCGATTTTATTGAGGGTTAACAAGGCAAACAACACCAAGCCCAAATGGCTTACAGAGGCATACGCATTGATGTATTTCAAATCGGTTTGTCTGATGGCTGAAAACGCACCATAAACAACCCCGATAGCTGCCAAAATGATAAAAAACCAAGACCAATACAATGCGCCGGCAGGCAACAGAAACATGGCAATTCTAAACACCCCGTAACCGCCTAATTTCATCAAAACACCGGCGTGCAACATAGATACGGCGGTTGGTGCAGAAGCATGCCCATCGGGTGACCAAGTATGGAATGGAAACAAGGCACTTATGACCGCAAAACCGATGAATACAAACGGAAAAAATAATTTTTGAGCTTCGAGCGGAATATGCACTTGAGCAATTTCCAATATATTGAATGTTAATGGACCTCCATCCGCATTGGAATTAAAGTAGATTCCCAAGATACCCACCAATAAAACCGCCGAAGCTCCCATGAGCATTAAGGTCAACTTCATGGCTGAATATTCTTTAGGACCGGAACCCCAAATACCAATTAGCAAATACATGGGTATTACCGCAATTTCGAAAAACACGAATAAGGTAAACAAATCAATGGATATAAAAACGCCATAAACCCCTACGGAAAGCACAATGAGCGAAATGAAAAATTCCTTTGGCAATTCGCTGGTTTTCCAGGAAATAAATACGCCCGCAAGAACCACGATTGCTGTTAACAACAACAAAGCCACCGAGATACCGTCAACACCTACATGATAATGAATATTAAAATTTTTAAACCACACGACATCCTTTATAAATACCATGATGTCAGTATTCACCTGTCTCTCTTTAAAATAAGCGAACACCAAATTAAGGGCCATTCCCAGTTGAATAATACTTCCAATCATGGAAACGACACGTACTTGTTTCAAGCCTTTTGAAAACAACAAGACTACAACAGTCAAGACCGGGACAATGATGAAAAGAGTTAGAATATCCATAGTTTTAATAATTCAAAAAGTAAATAAAAACCAGTGCCAACACGACAACGCCAGATACCAAGGCAAATGCATAATCTTGAAATTTACCGGATTGCAATCCTTTTATTTTTTCAGAGAGTAAAACGGTCTTGTTTCCAATTCCTTCCATGGTGCCGTCCACATATTTTTTATCGAATTTGGCGATTGGCCAAGAAATGCGTTGAAATAAGATTTTTTTCGTAACGAACAGATAAATTTCATCAAAATAAAACTTGTGAAATGTCCAAATATAAAAAGAGCCAAAAGCGATTGAGAACCTTTCCGCCAAGTCATTTTCTTTCTTGTAAAAAATGTATGCCAATCCGATTCCAATCAACCCCACACCTACTGCGACGGCTGCAAGTGGATAGTTCAGATGCGCTTCAAATCCGGCTTTGTCAGCAGTGATGAATTCGCTAAACGGAATGAATCCGACTACAATACTCAGAAACGCCAATACCATCAACGGAAAAGTCATCGAAACTGGCGACTCATGCGGAGGATGTTTGTACTTCGTTTCTTTTCCCCAAAAAATACCGAAGTAGATACGAAACATATAAAATGCTGTCAGTCCGGCGACAAGAACACCGACGAAATAAATCAGTTTGTTTTGTTCAAAAGCAGCAGCTAAAATTTCATCCTTGCTCCAAAATCCCGCAAATGGTGGCACACCGGCAATCGCCAAGGCAGCAATCAAAAAGGTGATGTTTGTGACAGGCATATACTTGCGCAGTCCGCCCATGTCTTTCAAATAATTGCTGTGAACTGCGTGTATGACCGAGCCTGCGCCCAAGAAAAGGAGCGCCTTAAACATGGCGTGCGTAAACAAATGAAACATGGATGCCATATAACCTACACCTTCATGTCCGTCGTATCCCGAAACGCCAAGTGCCAACATCATATAACCCAATTGCGACATGGTAGAGAATGCCAAAACCCGTTTGATATCGGTTTGCGTAATCGCGATGACAGCGGCAAACAGGGACGAAAAAGCACCCACAAAAGCCACAACTTTCAGCGCAAATCCATCTTCCACAAAATAATACATCGGAAACAATCGAGCGACCAGATAAACACCCGCAACCACCATCGTAGCAGCGTGAATCAGTGCGGAAACCGGCGTCGGACCTTCCATGGCATCGGGTAACCAAATGTGTAAAGGAAACATGGCAGATTTGCCCGCGCCTCCAATAAAAATCAGTATCAATGCCCAAGTGAGTATAGACAATCCCATAAATGACCCGGAAGCCCAATTGAGGATGGCGGCACCTTCGGGGTTGTTTAAAGTTTCAAAATCGTAGGTACCGGTATAAAAACCGATGATTAAAATACCGATTAAAAAGCCCAAATCGGCAAATCGGGTGACGATAAACGCTTTTTTGGCAGCTGCAACGGCTGAAGGTTTGGTGTAGTAATATCCAATCAGCAAAAAGGATGAGACCCCAACCAATTCCCAGAAAATATAGATTTGAAAAAGATTGGTTGCCAAAACCAAACCGTACATGGAAAAAGTAAACAAAGACAGAAACGCAAAAAATCGGGTATAGCCTTCATCCCCTTTCATATAGCCCCGACTGTAAATATGTACCATGAGCGATATCGTCGAAACCACAACCAGCATCATCACAGAAATCGGGTCAATCAAAATGCCCATGTCGATGTGAAGCGTATCGGTGAAATTCATCCAAACTGTTTTTTGGGCAAAAGTTTGATAAACCCCCTCCAACTTACCAAACACAAAAAAGTACTGATAAGCCGCAAAGTAGGACAAGATGGTTGAGGTCAACAGACCAAAAACCCCGATGTATCCGGAAACTGCCGGTTTGATTTTTTGATTGAAAATTCCGAGCAATAGAAAAACGGTCAGTGGAACAAGTGGGATGAGTATGGTGTAGCTAAGGTTCATATTTTCAATATATTAATACTTCATAATTTCGGTGTCCTTTACCTCCACCGAGCTGATTTGTCTGTAAAGATTGATGATGATTGAAACCGCCAACGCAGTTTCGGCAGCCGCAACAGCGATGATAAAAATGGAAAAAACCACTCCCTGCAAGGCTTCGGGGTATAAATACTTGTTGATGGCCACAAAATTAACTGCGGAAGCATTGAGAATCAATTCGATGGAAATCAATACGGATATCAAATTTTTTCGCGTGATGAAGCCGTAAACGCCCACAAAGAAAATAATGGAAGTAACGGTGAGTATTTCGTAAAGGCTGATTCCTATAATCATGAGGTATATCTTATTTATTTTGTTACTTGTTTCAAAAAACGCTCGACTTCCTAAACAGTGGCTTCAACCCCGATGCTTACGGGCTCAGCCAACGGTTTCCGATTGACTTCCGGCTTCTGACTTCTGACTTCCGACCTTTTTTGCGATGACTATCGCTCCAATCATCGCCGCCAACAAAAGCACACTAATCACCTCAAATGGCAAAATAAATCCGCCATCATCATAGCTCAAAAGTTTGTACCCAATATCGGCTGTTGCGGTAGTTATTTGGTTTTCAACGACCACGAACGGATGCGTATAAATAGTAATCAAAAACACGCCGAGTCCAATGAGACCAAGCAACCCTACCAAAATTTGTCTCGATTTTTTCACTACTTCCAACTCCATTTCGATGTGGTGAACCAGCATGACTGAAAAAATCAACAATACGATGATGCCACCCGCGTAAACGGTCAGTTGAATGGCCGCTAAAAAGTTATAATCAATCAAAAAATAAAATCCCGCAATTCCGCAAAGCACAAACAGCAGATAAATAACCGACCGGAGCATTTTCCGGCTACTGACTGAGGCAATGGCAAAAACGACAATTATCAACGCCAGTGTGTAAAATATAATTCTTTCCATGGTTTTAGTCTTCTATGCCGGCTTTTACCTTAGATCCGGGTTGGTTTAAAACTTTCGTGAGTTTGGTTCGGTCGTAAACCGAATTTTCAAAATTTTGTGCCCAGACTATTGCATCGGTCGGGCAGGCTTCTATACACAATCCGCACATGGTGCACATGCCCAAATGGTAGATGTGTTGATCTATTTTTTTCTTCTTTTTTCCGGTGGTTTCGTCGATTCCTCTGTCCCAGATGATTTCAATACTTCCGTTGGGGCAAGCCAGTTCGCATTTTTGACAACCTGTGCATTGGTGTTCGTTGTTTTCGTCATGCGGCATGACCACTTCACCCCGAAAACGATCAAACATTTTCAAAGTCTCCCGATTGTCCGGATATTGTTGGGTAATGACACCTTTTCTCGCATGCAAAAAATATTTTCCGGTAACGCTCATGCCGGTTAGCAGCGTTTTGATTCCTCCGTATATGTCTGAAAAATAGCTCATACTTTTATAATTTTCAAAAAACAAATCCCAAATAAATTTCAAGCCTTGAAAAATTCCTATGATTGTTGATTGCTTTTATTATGGTGTTTGTTACTCGTTATTTCGATAATTCAAAACTCAAAATTCATCAATCGTTAATCTATAGTTTTCAAACGGTAATTTTAAGCCAGACCACAACAGCCATGACAACTAAATTAACCAGATTGATGGGCAGTAAATATTTCCATTCCAGCGTCAACAGTTGATCGATTCTCAATCTTGGAAAAGTCCACCTGAACCACATCATCAAAAAAACCAAAATCAGCGTTTTTCCCAAAAACCAAACCACACCCAGTATCGGGATTGATTCGGTGATTCCGAAAGGTGACAGCCAAGCCCCGAAAAATACGGTTGTGGCAATCGCAGCGATGATAAACATGTTGATAAACTCCGCCAAAAAGAAGTATGCGAATTTCATTCCCGAGTATTCGGTGTGAAAGCCCGCACCCAATTCCGATTCGGCTTCTACCAAGTCAAACGGCGCGCGATTGGTTTCGGCAGTTCCGGCTATCATATAAATCATAAAGGCGATGACCGCAGGAATGTGACCCTGAACAATCAACCAGCCACCTTTTTGAACTTCTACGATTTCAGACAATTGCAAACTGCCGGTCAATAAAACCATGGTGAGCAACGAAAGTCCTACTGAAAGTTCATAACTGATGGTTTGCACGCCGCTGCGCATGGCGCCAATCAATGCAAATTTGTTGTTACTGCTCCAGCCACCCAATAAAATTCCGATGACACCGATGGATGAAATCGCAATCAAAAACAGCAGACCGATATTGATGTCAAAAGCCTGAAAATCTTGTGTAAAAGGAAAAACAGACAGAGCCATCAAAGACGAGATGATGACAAAATACGGAGCGAGATTGTATAAAAATTTGTCTGCTTTTTCAGTTCCCGTGAGTTCTTTTGAAACCAATTTCAGTGCGTCAGCCATGGTTTGCAACAAGCCCTGAAAACCCACTCTGTTAGGCCCGATACGCAACTGAAACCATGCTGCTACTCTTCTTTCGAGTAACACCAAATAAAGTCCGGCTACCGCAAAAATCAGCAAATACACAATCGCTATTAATATCATTTCTACAACACTTGCCACGCTTTCGGGCATCAAGTTGAAGAGCCATTCGTGTATGTTTTTTGTGATGCTGAAAAATCGAATCATGTCTGTAAAATTATCGGTCAATATCAGGAATTACTAAGTCGAGTGTTGCCATGGTTGCGACTAAATCGCCTATTTTTCCACCCACGGCTATGTGGTTGAGCAAGGATAAATTTGAAAATCCGGGTGAGCGAAATTTCAAACGATACGGACTTTTTGTTCCCGTACTGATGATGTAAACACCCAATTCACCACGTGCAGTTTCTACTTTTTGGTAAAACTCTCCTTTGGGCAATTTGATAACTGCATTGGTTGCCACTTGGTGCTCGCCTTCCGGTATGTTGTCGATGAGTTGTTCGATGATTGACATAGATTCCCACATCTCTTGAATCCGAACTTGATAACGGGCAAATGAATCGCCTTCATGTCTTAAAGTTTCATTGAAAGTAACTTTATCTAAAGCGCTGTAAGGATGATGTTTTCTAACATCACAAGAATAACCTGAACCCCGCCCGACAGGGCCGGAAGCTCCGTATGATATCGCATCTTCTTTGGACAATATTCCCACGTCTTTCATTCGCTTTTGGAAGATAATATTTCCGGTCAGCAGCGTGTCATACTCGGGTAATTTGGATTTGAAATGTGTGATGAACTCCTTGGTTCTTTTTACGAAATTTGGATGAATATCGAACATCAATCCGCCCGGAATGTTGTAGTTCATCGTCAGACGAGCACCGCAGGTTTCCTCAAAAATATCGTTGATTAACTCGCGATCTCTGAAACCGTAAAAATAGGTTGTCAACGCGCCTACGTCCATGCCCATCACGCCCCACCACAAAGTGTGGGAAGCAATTCGGGTCAGTTCGCCGATGATGGTTCGGATAACTTTGACGCGATCCGGAATTTCGAGTTGTAAGGCGTTTTCAACTGTCAAACAAACCGCTTCGTTGTTGATATGAGAGGATAAATAATCCATCCGGTCTGTCAAATGCACAATTTGCTGGTAACTGTCTCGTTCGCACATTTTTTCGATGGAGCGGTGAATGTACCCCAAATCAGGTTCAACTTTTTTAATGATTTCGCCGTCTATCGTTAGCAACAACCTCAAAACGCCATGCGTTGCAGGGTGTTGAGGTCCCATATTGATAAAATATTCTTCCGATTTAAAGCTATTGTTGACAGTGATTGTTTCCATTTGCGTCTATTTGACAACCATATTTATTTCATCTACATAATCTTTTCTGAGCGGGTATCCATCCCAATCTTCGGTCAGAAAAAGTCTTTTTAAATTGGGGTGGTTATTGAATTTAATACCAAAAAAATCAAAGACTTCCCGTTCGTGAAATTCAGCGGTAGCCCAAATGTCACTAACCGTGTCGAATGTCGGATTTTCCCGATCTTCCGTTTGTACTTTGACGACCACTGCATGTCTATGCGTTGTCGATTCTAAATGGTAAACCACACCCAGAGCCGATTCCCAATCTACGCCGGTCAAACAAAACAAATAATCAAATTGGGTATCCGAATTGGTTTTCAATTGCTTCATCAAGCTGTGAAGTTGTTCGGGCTGAACGCTGATATTCAAAAACTGTGAACCTTCTTCCGTGAAAGTTAAGTCCGGATGCCAACTGCTGACTAAATTTTGTAATGCCTCGTTGTTCATGTCTTTATTTTTTGTGAACTATTTGGGTTTTATGTTTTCTAGTTTCCCTGCCTGCCGGCAGGCAGGTGACTTCTAATTTTTGCTCATTGCCAATTGTCCATTGCTTTCCTTCTCACTTCCCTTCATCAAATCCGTCTATCGGATTCTCTTTGTGTTTCATGTTTTCCGTGCGGATTTTATCTTGCAGCATCAGCATTCCTTCCAACAAAGCCTCCGGGCGTGGCGGACAACCCGGGACATAAACATCGACCGGAATCACGTGATCGGCACCTTTGACAACCGAATAGGAATTGTAAAAAAACGGCCCTCCCGAAATGGCGCATGCACCCATGGCGATGACGTATTTGGGTTCGGCCATCTGATCGTACAATCGACGAAGAACCGGTGCCATTTTGTTGACAATCGTTCCTGCGATGATGATTAAATCGGCTTGTCTTGGGGAAGGTCTGGCAACTTCAAACCCAAATCGGGAATAATCGTGGCGCGCAGCTCCGGTCTGCATCATTTCGATGGCGCAACAACTCGTGCCGAAATAGAGCGACCAAAGCGAATTAGAGCGACCCCAATTGATGACTTTGTCCAACGAAGTGACAATCACGTTGGCTCCATTTCCGGCCGGAATTACTTTCCCTGGAAAATCGTCCGGTATCGGCTGAGCCCTTCCTTCTCCTTCGGCCTGGCTCAAAAATCTTGTTTTTTCTATTCCCATTTTAATGCTCCTTTTTTCCATGCGTATAACAATCCCAATCCCAAAATGACGAGAAATATGATGATTTCAATTAAAGCAACCGAGCCGACATCCTTGAAAACGACTGCCCAAGGAATCAGAAAAGCAACTTCCACATCGAAAATCAGGAATAGGATGGCAAATAAATAATAACCCACTTTAAACTGAACCCAAGTGGGACCGATGGTTTTCATACCGCTTTCGTAAGGTTCTCGTTTTTGCGGATTGTCCGATTTATGAGAAATCAGACTCGATAAAAAATTCGCTCCGGCTACCAATACGACTCCGGCTAAGAAAAAAACTATAATTGCTTCCGATCCCATTATTTTTAGTTTAAGTAATGTGTTTCTGGTCTCTGGTTTCTGGTTTCTGGTTTCTGGTCTCTGGTCTCTGGTTTCTGGTTTCTGGTTAAATAGCAGTGACAGCTTCCTGAATCCTGTGTCTTGAGCCCTGTTCCAAAAAACGCCCAGCTTTAGTGAACTCCCAACTTCTGACTTCTAACTTCCGACTTCTGACTCCTGACTTCTGACTTCCGACTTCTGACTTCTGACTTCTAACTTCTAACTTCTAACTTCTAACTTCTAACTTCCGACTCCTGACTTCTGACTTCTGACTTCTGACTCCCAACTTCTAACTTCCCGCTTTATCAAGGGCATACTTTAAATTAACGCCTGATCCAGATTATTTGTTATTTGTCATTTAATCTCATAGGTTTCTCCGGAAAAAAACAAATCATCGGTTTTGGTAAAACTAGAGCCTGCTTTTACCTTGGCAGTAAGCGCGTCTTCTCTTTCTTCAAGGGTCACATCATCAAAACTTCGGATGATACCGGTAACCAACGGGTATTCCAATCTGACCAGCATCTGGTGCAAAGTCGGATCTTGTTCTTTGGCATCGTGCACCAAAATATCTGCTTCCGTAATTCCATTTTCTCCAAGGGTGACAACTTCCAATTTGAGGCGATTCAACACCAAACCTTTGTCTTTGTTTTTACCAAATACCATCGGTTTGCCATGTTCAACGAAGAGTTGTTTGTCTTCGCGAACATCTTTATCAGTGTATTTTACAAAGCAATTGTCATTAAAAATCACACAGTTTTGCAGTATTTCAATCAGTGATGTTCCTTTGAATTTTTCCGCTTGGATAAAAAGCTCTGTCATTTCTTTGGGCGTGTTTCCACCGATTCTGGCAAAAAACCGCGCTTGGGCACCAATGGCTAATTCACCCGGCGAAAACGGAGGTTGTGTGTTTCCGTAGGGTGATGATTTTGTTTTTTGACCGACCAAAGAGGTTGGTGAAAATTGCCCTTTGGTGAGTCCGTAGATTTCGTTGTTAAAAAGAAGAATATTCAAATTGATGTTTCTTCGCAACACATGAATGAAGTGATTGCCGCCGATAGCCATCGAGTCACCGTCACCGGTTACAACCCAAACGCTCAATTTCGGATTGGCTAATTTCACTCCGGAGGCGACAGCTGTTGCCCGACCATGGATGCTGTGCATGCCATAGGTATCCATGTAATATGGAAACCGGGAGGAACATCCAATGCCAGAAATAAACACAACATCTTCTCTTTTAAGTCCCATTTCAGGTAGCGCTTTTTGCATGGATCGCAAAATGACGTAATCATCGCAACCCGGACACCATCTCACTTCTTGGTCGCTGGTAAAATCTTTGAACGTATATTTTTCAACTGTTGTAGCTTCCATAATTAAATCCATTTTTTAAATTGTTGAATAAGCTCATCGTTTGAGAACGGAAGACCTTGTACTTTGTTAAATTGAGTAATGTCAAATCCGTAGAAGTTTATTTTTAAAATTTTGGAAAACTGTCCGGAGTTTAACTCACAAACCACTATTTTTTTAAATCGTTTGAGCACGTCTTCCGTGTTTTTTGGCAACGGATTGATGTAGTTGAAATGTGCAAAACCTACATTTTTAAATCCTTCTTCATCCAACTGTTTGGCAGCTGTATGCAAAGTTCCATAAGTTCCACCCCACCCGACTATCAACAAATCGCCTTCATCGGCAAATTCTGTTTTTATTTCGGGGATATTGTATTGCACCCTTCTTATTTTTTCTGCCCGGATATGGGTCATATACTCGTGGTTTTCGGGCACATAAGACACGTTTCCGGTCACTTTATCTTTTTCGAGTCCACCAATACGGTGTTCCAAATCCTTGGTTCCGGGTACTGCCCAATTGCGCGCCAAAGTAATCTCATCTCGGTTATAAGGATACCAATTTTCGGTTGGTGTCAAGATTTTGTTGTTTCTGATTTCCGGCATTTCATCGACAGTTCTTATTTTCCAAGGAGCCGATCCGTTGGCAATGTAACCATCGGTTAACAAAATCACGGGAGTCATGTGTTCTAAAGCCAATCTGGCTGCTTCGTAAGCAAAGTTGAAACAGTTGGCAGGCGTACTGGCTGCAATCACGATAACCGGACTTTCGCCGTTTCTGCCATACATGGCTTGAAGTAAATCCGATTGTTCTGTTTTGGTTGGCAAGCCGGTAGAAGGACCGCCTCGCTGTACATTGACAATCACCAATGGCAATTCTGTCATCACTGCCAAACCGATGGCTTCACCTTTTAGCGCCAATCCGGGTCCGGACGTGGTCGTAATGGCCAAATCGCCGGCAAAAGATGCACCGATGGCAGAAGTTATGCCCGCTATTTCATCCTCGGCTTGAAAAGCTTTGACACCAAAATGTTTGTGTTTGACCAATTCGTGAAGAATATCGGTTGCCGGAGTGATGGGATAAGAACCCAAAAATAATTCCATACCTGATTTTTCAGCTGCTGCCAAAAATCCCCAAGCCGTGGCGGTATTGCCCATGATGATTCGGTATTTTCCGGGTCTCATCTTGGCTGGAGAAATGGTGTAAGCATTTGGAATCAGTTCCAAAGTTTCCGCAAAATAAAATCCGGCGTTCAGCACTTTGGTATTTGATTCGATCAGGTTGGGCGTATTTTTAAATTTCTTTTTGAAAAATTCGATGGTATGTGCAGTAGAACGGTTGTACATCCAATAGACCATGCCCAACGCAAACATATTCTTGCTTCGGGTAATCATTTTGTTGTCCAAACCTTCCACCTCTTTCAAGGCCTCTTTTGTCAAGGACGACATCGCTACTTCGATGATTCGATAATTCTCAAGACTGCCGTCTTCCAAAGGATTGGTGTCGTATTGTGCTTTTTCCAGATTTTTTTTGTTGAACGAATCGGTATCGACTATGATGGTATGACCGGGTTTCACTGCGTATAAATTGGTTTTCAAACCCGCAGGATTCATTGCCACCAACAAATCTACCTGATCGCCGGGTGTACTGATTTCGACACTACCAATATGAACCTGAAATCCGGAAACGCCATATAAACTGCCTTGAGGCGCTCTAATTTCGGATGGATAGTTGGGGAATGTTGCAACATCGTTGCCAAACATAGCTGAAGTGTCGGAGAATTGTGAACCGGTTAACTGCATTCCATCGCCGGAATCACCGACAAATCGAATTACCACTGCTTCCAATACTTCGGGTTGCAATATTTCTTTATCTGTTATCATAAGTTGAAAAGTTTTAGACCTTTTTAAAGCATGAATAAAATGCTTTTCTATGAGGTCAAAATTATTTTCATTTTTTAGAATGAAACATGATTTTTGTCAGTTAAAGGTAATGAAGTTTTAGTTAATTTTACAATTATTTAATCATAACACCCACAAAACATGGCAATTATCATAACAGAAGAATGCATAAACTGCGACGCTTGTATTTCTGAGTGCCCGAACCATGCTATCTACGAACCCGATCAAAATTGGTCTTACTCCGATGAAACCGCACTGAGCGGAGTCGTTACAAACCTGCAAGGAAAAGAAATAGATGCAGACAAGGAAAACAAACCTTATTCAGACGAATTTTATTTTATCGTGTCAGACAAATGTACGGAATGCAAAGGATTTCATGACGAACCGCAGTGTGCAAAAGTTTGCCCGGTTGATTGTTGTGTTTCGGACAAAGATCATGTTGAAACCGAAGCATTTCTTTTGGAAAAGAAAGCCTGGTTGCACGGCGAATAATGATTCTGCATTGTAAATTAGCTCAACGCTGAGATTTCCTAACAACCATTTTTGAATATATTTAAAAATCACTCCCAATTAATAAGGAGTGATTTTTTTTTGAATTTATATCTCTATCTAACTTATTTTCAGATAGTATATAATACCTGACAAATGTCATATTCTGTGATTATTAAGAGTGATAATTTTATAAAGTTTTTAATACGTTCATTTCTTGTTGATGGTTGTAAGCTGTTTCAGGGAAATTTTTGGACGCAGTTACAATCCGATTTTTTTTAAATAATTATACACATTCATTATGAAAAAAAAGTTTTCAAAATTAATCTGTGATGCCAATGAGGCAGTTGCCAGGGTTGCCCACAAAACCAATGAAGTCTGCGCAATTTATCCAATCACGCCGGCTTCGCCAATGGGCGAACATGTGGATGTTTACAGCTCGAAAGGCAAAAAAAATATCTGGGAAAATGTACCGAGAATCGTCGAAATGCAAAGTGAAGGTGGAGCAGCCGGAGCTGTTCACGGGTCTTTGCAAGCAGGTGCGTTGACCACCACTTTCACGGCCTCTCAAGGTTTGTTGTTGATGATTCCAAATATGTATAAAATTGCCGGAGAGCTATTGCCAACCGTCATCCATGTTGCTGCCAGAACGGTCGCTACGCATGCACTTTCTATTTTTGGTGATCACTCAGATGTGATGGCGACTCGTCAGACAGGTTTCTCGATGTTGTTTGGCGGTTCGGTACAAGAGGCACAAGATTTTGCACTGATTTCGCAAGTTGCAACGCTACAAACCCGCATTCCATTTCTCAATATATTTGACGGATTCAGAACTTCACACGAAATATCAAAAATAGACTCCATACCGGATGACATTATCAAAGCGATGATGCCGGAAGACAGAATCATGGAGCACAAAAAACGCTCTTTAGACCCCGATCACCCAGTTGTCAGGGGAACTTCACAAAATCCGGATGTGTTTTTTCAAGCACGGGAAGCAGCAAATTCATTTTATGACAAAGTACCGGAAGTCGTTCAGCAAGTGATGGATGAATTTTACGTTCACACCGGACGAAAATACAGTTTGTTTGATTATATCGGGCATCCGGAAGCAGAACGCGTAATTATCATCATGGGATCCGGGGAAGGTGCCGTCAAAGAAACCATCGATGCCATGTTGAAAAAAGGCGAAAAAGTAGGTGCCTTATTCATCCGTTTATACAGACCTTTCTCCATCAATCGGTTTTTGAGTGAATTACCCAAAACTGTTCAAAAAATAGCCGTTTTAGACCGCACCAAAGAACCGGGAAGCATCGGTGAACCTTTGTATATGGATGTTATTTCAGCCTTTGCAGAAAGCAACCGAAAAATGCCGGTTGTGGTAGGTGGTCGCTACGGATTGTCATCCAAAGAGTTTACGCCCAAAATGGTTAAGGGTATTTATGATGAGTTGTTAAAAGATAAACCAAAAAACCACTTTACCGTAGGAATTTATGACGATGTAACACACACCAGTCTGGAGCCGGATTATAATTTCAACATCGAACGGACTACCGTCAATTGCATGTTTTACGGTTTGGGATCTGACGGAACAGTCGGTGCCAATAAAAACTCCATCAAAATTATCGGAGAGACTACCGATAACTACGTACAGGGTTATTTTGTCTATGACTCCAAAAAAGCGGGTGCGCAGACCATTTCGCATTTGCGTTTCGGACCCGACCCGATTTACGCAACCTATTTGATTGACAAAGCAGATTTTATAGCCAGTCATCAATTCAATTTCATTGAGAAATACAACATGTTGGCCGATCTTAAACAAGGCGGTACATTTTTGTTGAATTCACCATTTTCCAAAGATGAAATTTGGGATCAGTTCCCCGAAAAACTTCAAAGAGAAATCATCAAAAAAGAAGCGCAGTTGTATGTGGTTGATGCCAATAAAGTTGCACAAGAAGCCAATTTGGGAAAACGCACCAACACAGTCTTACAAACCTGTTTCTTTGCTATTTCAGGAATCTTACCCAAAGAAGAAGCCATACAAAAAATAAAAGATGCCATTGTCAAAACCTACTCGCACAAAGGTGAAAAAATCGTAAAAATGAACTTTGATGCGGTTGATAAATCATTGGCAGGATTGCAAAAAGTTGACTATCCGAAAGAAGTTTCCAGCGAAAAACAATTGTTGTCAGCCATGCGAAATGCACCTGACGGATTTGTCAAAGAGGTATTGGAGAAAATCTTAGCCGGATATGGCGATGAACTTCCCGTGAGTGCCTTCCCGATAGACGGTACTTTTCCAATGGGAACTACCCAATATGAAAAACGAGGCATTGCAGATTTTATTCCGGTTTGGGACGATGTCAATTTGTGTACACAATGCAACAAATGCATCGCCATCTGTCCGCATGCTGCCATTCGTGCGAAAGTAATTTCAAACAGCGAATTGGCAGGCTCACCGTCGTCTTTAAAAGCCGTTCCTGCAAAAGGAAGACCTTTTAACAGCGAATTGGAATCGTATGTACTTCAGGTTTCTCCCGAAGATTGTACCGGTTGCGATTTGTGTGTGGCGGTTTGTCCGGCTATCAGCAAAGACATTGACGATTTCAAAGCCATCAACATGCGCAAAAAATTGGATGTGGGCGTGGAAGAAAATGCCAATTGGGATTATTTCGTAAAACTGCCTTATTACAACCGAGAAGAATTGCAAATAACCAATGTGAAAGGATCTCAATTTTTAGAACCGCTGTTTGAGTTTTCCGGCGCTTGTTCAGGATGTGGAGAAACCCCATACATCAAAATGCTCACCCAACTTTTTGGCGATAAAATTTTGATTGCAAACGCAACGGGTTGTTCTTCCATTTATGGTGGAAATTTACCGACCACTCCATACAAAACCAATGAATTCGGAAGAGGTCCTGCTTGGGCAAACTCCTTGTTTGAAGACAATGCAGAGTTTGGTTTGGGCATGAAATTGGCACTGACCAAAAAACAGGAAATCGCCGTCGGTTTATTGAAATCATTAGAACTTTTGATAGGTAGCGAATTGGTAGAATCTATTTTAGAAAATCCGGAAGAAACCGAAACGCAAAAAAATCAGAAATTTGCTGACATCGATGAACTTAAAAAAGTATTGTCAATCATCGATAACAATGAAAATGCCAACAAGTTGATTCAACTTACCGAATACCTGCGCAAAAAAGCAGTTTGGATTTTGGGTGGCGATGGTTGGGCATACGATATTGGTTACGGTGGTGTCGATCACGTATTGGCTTCCGGAGAAGACATCAACATCATGGTGATGGATACCGAGGTTTACTCAAACACCGGCGGACAAACATCTAAAGCAACACCGCTGGGTGCGAGTGCTAAATTTTCTGTGTCCGGAAAAAGAACCGGCAAAAAAAGCATCGCGCTTCAGGCTATTTCTTATGGCAACGTATATGTCGCGCAAGTGGCCATCGGAGCTAAAGATTTACAAACCCTGAAAGCCATAGAAGAAGCAGCGGCTTACCCCGGACCTTCTTTGATTGTTGCATATTCTCATTGTGGAGAACACGGTTACGATCTTAAAGATGGTGCTGCGCATCAAGAAAAGGCGGTAGAAACGGGCTATTGGCCGTTGTTCAGATTTGATCCGTCAAAACCCAAAGGAGAAAAATTCAGATTGGATTCCAAAGCACCTGCTGCTCCGTTAAGCGACTTTATGTATAAAGAAACACGTTTTTCTAGGGTGGTGAAAGAAAACGCCCAATTAGGCGCAGAACTGCTAAAACAAGCACAAGAAGAAGTGAACACCAAGTGGGAAAGACTGGAGCTATACAGAGGCATGTAATTTGAATAAAAAAGATAGAACTTTCTTGAACTTTATTCAAAGCGTTCAAGTTTGGATAACACAGATCAATCAGTCAAGGTTTGTGTTATCCAAGTTCTATTAATAACATCAATGTTTTGAGTATCAAGACAAGTTTGTAATAAACAATATATTTTTCACATTAAAAAACAAAACAAATGAAAGCCAAAGCCAATCAATTATTTGACAAAGCCATTGAAAAACTGATTGAAGCAAATGAAGAACTTTGCAGACCGGAAGAAGATGTAGTCTCTTTTATGGTTTGTAAAAACGCCCAATTTGCCATTGAAAATTTTCTAATTGGATTTTTATTGCATAATGCCGTTGTTCCCAATAGCAAATCAACGATTAACGAATTGTATGAACAATGCAGGGCGATTGATAAAAACTTTGAAAAATTAGACATTTCTGCCTTTGAATGCAGGTCACACCATGAATTAAATGGAAGGTCTTGCAGCGAAACGAAAAAAGTCAGTAAATGCCTGCAAACTGCCGACCAATTAGAAAGTTTTTTGAGAAAAAACAATACGATTTGTTAGATTATAGGAAGTAAAATCAACTGGTGGTTACGCGTTTCACACGAACAGCATTCATGCCTTTCATACCTCTCTCCAGTTCAAAAGAAACAGCCTCTCCTTCTTTGAGGTCGTCAATCATACCACTTGCATGTACAAAGTATTTTTCTTGGGTGCCGTTTTCCTTGATAAAACCAAAGCCCTTTGAATCGTTGAAATAGTCAATTTTTCCTTTTTTGACCGGGTCAACTTCTTCTTCTTTGGCTCTTTTTGGAACACCAATTTCGATGCTTTCAACATCCACTATAATTTTTTTGGAAGGATCTGGTGGTGTGTCAGTGATTTGTCCGTATTCATCAACATAGGCTATCATGTTTTCAAAACCACCACCTTTGGCATTGGCCTTTCGGTCAATTTTTCGCAATTCTTTATCCTGACGCTTTTTTATGCGTAGTTTTTCTTTTTCTTTTTTACCAAAACTTTGCTGCGATTTAGCCATGCGGATTTTAAGATTTTAAATTTAACTAAACTACTCAAATTGAATAGTCTATCACCTAATAATTGAAGTAAACATTTGGAATTCGCTCAAAAGTAAATGAAGTGCTAACAGCTTGGGAAAATGTAGGGTTTTCTGAGAAAAATAAAAATGTATGCTTTTGGCAAATATACGTAAAAAAAGCTGGATTATTGATGTTGAAAAATAAAAAAGGTCGCTTTTTACCACGACCTTTTTTCTATTTATTCATTGACGAAATCGTCAAAAGTTTTGAGTGGAATTTTGACCTTGGTTTTTTCTTTAAGTTTTTCAAAGTCAGTCTTGGCTTTTTCAAAACGGTTTTCAATCAGCTTCAGATAATCTAATTCGGCATTGGAAGGTTTGTCATAACTATTTGCAATTTTGCTGTACAAGTCGGACATTTTTTCTCTCAATTGAGGTTCAGCCGAACCGACATAATTGTCCCCGGTTGTTACTACCAAAGTTTTTTTGAGATTTTCAAATGAGGCATATAGTTTCTTATTTGTTTTTACAGCTTCCTGAGTAGCATCCAATTCATAAACTAAATAAGCCAACTGTTGAGTCATGTCATACATTTTCATGGTTATTTTGTATTTCATTTCTCTGTCAGTTTCGGTCAATCCGGCACGTTTGTCATAAATCACTTCAAATACGTGTTCGAAAGTATCTTTTCCTTTTACAATAACAGCTTTGTATTTCCCTTCTTTGACACGAGGAGAAGTAAATCCGCCAAAACTAAAGGTTTTCCCTTTGGCTACTTTCGGTTGTTTGATGGTGAAATTCCAGTTGACAATGTTGATTCCTTTTGATTTTCCGGGATCAATGGTTGTTAATTTATTGCCTTCTAAATCTTGTATTTCCATGGTCATTTTGCCAAAAGTGTGTCGCTTCGGCAAGAGATATTTAATTTGTGCTGAGGTAGATGGATTGTTTCCAACGAATTCGGTTTCGCTGCCAAAACTGTCTGAAAATCCGCTCTGATCAACCATTACTTTGGGTTTGGATGTAAAAAAATGCAAAGTTTCATTGAGCGTTGCAGGTGAAATTTCACGTAAAGGTGAAATGTCATCGATAATAATCACCCCGCGTCCGTGTGTCGCCAAGACCAAATCATTTTTTTTGGGATGTAAATCAATAAAAAGAACCGCAACAGATGGCATATTGTTGGTGAATTTACTCCAGCTTTTTCCACCATCTAAGGTTATGTATAACCCGAATTCTGTTCCCAGAAAAAGCAAATCAGGATTGACAAAATCTTCTTGAATGTTTCTGGCAAAACCGGTTACTTCTGCTGTGATGATATTAGTCCATGATTTTCCCATGTCTGTAGTTTTGAACACATACGGATTCATGTCACCATGTGCATGTCCTTCAAAAACGGCATAGGCGGTAGATTTGTCGTGTGAGCTTGCTTCGATGTGGTAAGTCCAGGTGTTTTTAGGCAATCCGACTATATTAGCAACTGTATTCGTCCACGTTTTACCGCCATCAGCTGTTACTTGGACATTCCCGTCATCGGTACCTACCCAAACAATGTTTTCATCCAACGGAGATTCAGCAATCGTAAAAATAGTTGTGTGATTTTCAGCTCCTGAATTGTCCATAGATAATCCGCCGGAGTTTTCTTGTTCTTGCTTTGTTTTGTCATTGGTAGTCAAATCTGGAGAAATTATTTTCCAAGTGTCTCCTTTGTCTTCTGATTTGTGGAGAAATTGACTTCCGATATAAATTCTGTCTGGTTTGAAATTGCTGACAGCCATCGGTGCGTTCCAATTGAATCGCAATTTGGCATATCCCTCCAACGGCAATGGCTGAATAGTTTTTACTAATTTATTGTCAACATCATATCGCCAAACATTTTCAGCTCCTTGCATTTCAGAATAAATGATGTTTTTTGTTGGATGTTTTAAAACCCTGAATCCGTCTCCACCACCGATGGCATTCCAATCTTTTGCATTGATGCCACCCTCAGATGCGGAAGGCCCGTACCAAGAGCCATTGTCTTGCAGACCGCCGTAAATGTTATAAGGTTCTGCATCATCCAAGCTTATTTGGTAGAACTGCGATACCGGTAAATTTTCAACGATTTCCATGGTAGTACCTCCATTCCACGAGCGATAAACACCACCGTCTGTGGCAACATACATCCTGTCTGAATCATGGATGTCAAATACAACGTCATGGATGTCACTGTGCATGTTTCCGAGATTTTTAAATGTCTTCCCGCCGTCTCTCGAAATAGATCCACTCAGTCCGCCCTTGACGACAACTTCCGGGTTTTTGGGATCTACAACAATTCTAGAAAAATAAAATGGTCGGACTGTTATTTCGAAATCATTGTTCAATTGTTTCCAATTTTCTCCTGCATCGTCACTTCTATAAAGACCTTTTCTGAGGTCTTCTTCTGCTTCGATAACGGTGTATAAAATATTGGAATTAGAAGGTGCGATTGCGATGCCTAAACGACCCAATTTTCCATTTGGAAAGCCGTTGTGAATCTTATTCCATGTTTTTCCAGAATCGATGGATTTGTATAACGCGCTTTGTTCTCCTCCAGATTCAAAAGACCAAGCTGTTCGTCTGAATTCCCACATGGACGCATAAAGCACGTTTGGATTTTTTGGATCGATGGCCAAATCTGCACAACCCGTTTTCGAGTTTACATACAAAATTTTAGTCCAAGAAACACCGCCGTCAGTCGATTTATAAACCCCTCTTTCATCGCTGTCTGACCAAAGTGCGCCAAGTACAGCTACATAAATTTCACTTGAGTTGTTGGGATTGATGATGATATTTGCGATGCGTTCTGATTTGTCAAAACCTAATTTTTCCCAAGAATTACCCCCGTCTTTTGTTCTGTAAAGTCCATCTCCGATAGAAACGCTGTTTCTTGTCCAAGTCTCACCGGTACCTACATAAACCGTGTTATCCGGATCATTTGGGTCAATTGCAATCGCACCGATAGACTGTGCATATTTATCAAAAATAGGATTAAAAGTTGCGCCCGCGTCGTTAGACTTCCACACACCACCGCCGGCCGCACCTGCATATATGATGCGTGAATTTTTGGGGTGCGTTTCGAGATCGTTTATTCTTCCACTCATCAATGCAGGGCCGATGTGCCTGGCGCGAAGATCACCAAATAAATCTTTCGCATCAATGGTGTTTGTATTTTGAGCATAAGAAGAAAAATTGTTTAAAAGAAAAAAACAAGCCAACAGTAAAAAATAGTTTTTCATCTGATTATTGTTAAGTTAGTACGATTTTATCAACAAAAAAAATCCCCAATTAGTTTTTGGGGATTTGGATAAGTTTAGTTTTTTGAAGACGATGTTTCTTCCGGGAATAAAAACAAAGCGTTATCTATAGTCGGATTCAATTCTATTTTATCAAGTGTTAACGGTTGTCCTGCCTGCCCTTTGAGTCCTTGAATCATTGTGAAGGGAAAATAAAAACCATCTACTTCTTGATAGTCACTTAATTTTATTTCAGATGTTTGACCTTTCATTGGACCTGATTTTATTTCGGACTGAATGGCAATAGGCACATAATTTTCGGTGTCAAAAAAATAGTAAGTGACGTTGTCTTCTTTTTTTCCGTCAATTGTAATCGGTTCTTTTACCAATTTTACTTTAAACGTTTCTGCACCATCGATGGTTTCTTTTCCCACCAACTCAACCGTGTAGCCTTTTTCTTTATATCCTAAAAATGAATTCGGAAAATCATTGGCATCAAGTTTTAGGTTGTCTGTTGATTCTTGATCGCTTTTTTCGGCTTTTTGGGTCATAAAATTGGTGCTCCAAAGGGTTGTCCCGTCAAAAACTCCTTGCTTTATTTCCTTTCCTTGAAAAGTAATTACGGTCATTTGTTTACCTCCTGTCAGTTGGATGATTTCTAACGGAATTTCCATGCCGCCTTGATTTATTTTCGCGCTCATCTTGATTCCTTTCAGGTTTTGCCATTTTTCTAAACCTCCGGTATTTTCAAAATAATTTGAAATAATTTCATCGGCAGTTTGTGCGAATGTAGAAGATGAAACAATAAGAAATAGGCCAATAAACAGTGTTTTGAATGTTTTCATGTTTAATAATTTTTTGTTTTTGTTATAATATGTAAATATAAATACAATAATGTTACAACAAAAAATGTTTTTTTTAAACACTACTTCAATCATTCGATTTTTTAAATTCGATAAACTCAGGCAGCGCTTTGTCGGTTTTGGGTTTTAGAGCTGCGTCTTTTTTATTTTTATTTTCTTTAAAAATTTTCTTCAACAATTCTTTAAAAGTGTCAAAATCTACTTGATATGATATCCCAACACCTTGCGTATAGCCTTCTTGCTCACCGATATATTGTATCTGATTCTGGCGGTTAAAAACTTGTGCCCGCAACGTACCATCTTCGTTTAATAGCAATTCGACTTGCACATCACCAACAACTACCGATTGGGAAACGCCACCTGTGGGCACGCCCACTTTTCCATTTATCAGTATTCGATCGTTGATTTGGGTTTGGAAAGTTACCCCAACCCTACCCTGCGTCTGAAATTCGGGGTTGCTGTCTGCCTGAACATAATCTAAGCCTACATTAAACTTACTGTTGTCGTCTTGAAACAAATCGTTCACCAAGCTCGATACACTTTCGGATACTAAGTTTCCGCTGATGATTTGTTGCCCGATTGCGTTGTTGACGTTCATAAAAGCTCCGGTTGAAATCACAGAAATGGCCTGCCTATTTCTCACTTCTTTGTCATCTAATTTGAATTGAAGCTCCGATTTTATCTGCGAATTGGCATTGGGAAATTCGATGTTAAAATCGAGATCGGGTTGTGTCAAAACTCCGTTGAGATTGATATAAACTTCAGTGGCTATCTTTCTTGAGGCAACTTGCGACTCGAGTAACAATGCAGGATTGGCTTCCGTTTTGTAAACCGCTTTTATGTTTATTTGCGCTTGAAGCGGATCACCGTCCCAAGTGATGGTTCCGCCTTGTTGAACCACAAATTTTTTATTGATAAGTCTTTTGTATTTGAAATTGTAAACTCCTCCATAGGTAATAAAGTCACCCCACATGTTGAATTTTCCGTTGGTGTCCAATTCAATCAACAAGTTACCCACGCCTTTCCCCCTTAATGTACTTTGATTTTCCTTGTCAACCATGATTTCTATTTCTGCATCCGGTGTCACATCTAAATCAAAATTGACAGACAGTCCCTTCAATTCCTCGAAGGTGTTTGTAAGACCGTTTTTTCGTTTTTCTTTCTCTTCCGGCGTGATAAAACGCATGAAAGAGTTGTCTCCTACGGAGGCTGCATCGCTGATGGGAATATAGAAGTTGGTTCCTTTTTCGGTTTTTGCATTGACATCGATTACCAAATCGTCAAACGGCCCGCGAAGGCTTGCGCTTCCACTTATAAATCCGGTTCCGTAGTAGAGCGATTCGATTTCTTCTTTGGTGTCGAGTACCAAAAATCGATTGGTGTTGAGCTTCAAATCCATGCGCCAATCGGAATAATTTAGATGTGAAATACTGCCATTCAAGGTAGAATTGGTTTTATATTTTGCATCTGTTACCTTCCAATTGTCTATGACAAATCGATTTTTGTCTAACACTATTCTTCCTTGGTTCGGGAAATCTAAATCCACATTCAAATAAGGAAAATTCATCCCCGCTTTTTCTAACGTTAACAATCCGTTTATATCGGGGCTTTTCAGTCGTCCTGTCAATTGTGCGTTTCCACTCACCTGCCCTCTGAGTCGGTCAAAAACCGTTTCACCAAAGGGCGACAAGGCAGAAATATCCAATTTGTTGAGACTGACATCCATATTAACAGTCGGGTTTTGACCCGCATAATAGACTTTCCCTGAAGCGGCAAACGATTCGAATTTTTCATTTTTCAGGGAGGCATCCACATCAAAATTAGACAAATTATCATTGGCTAAAATATTGATTTTTAATGCGCCTAATATATTCTTATTCACTTCAAAATCATCAATTTTCAAATAAGATGTAGGGAAATATTCGTTGTCACTTTGCAACAACAAAATACTTCCGTTGACCAATCCATCCAGTTTCAAACTATCGATTTCAGGTGTGATATTGCCTAAATGAACATCTTTAAATCCAACTTTGATGTCTTTATAACTCGTATCACGTGCTGATCCGCTCAAGGATATTTCTTCTTTGTTGTGCTTTAAGATAATTTGCTGAATCCGAAAATTTTTATAGCTTTCATTAAACACCACATAATTCAAATTGTTGTTTTCTTTGTTGATGTTCCAAGTATTTCCTTTGAAAGTGATGTTTGAGTTTTTAAAACCTACTACCGATCGATTGTTTTTGTTGATGGTGTGGTATAAATTCAAATCAAAACGATCGTGGTATTCTTTACCACCCGAAAATTCAGTCTTAAAAAACAGCGTATCTCTGGCATTGATGTTGACCAAATTAAAATCTTTGATGGCGTAGTCTTTGTTGTTCATTTTTTTTGCCTGAACATACGCGTTGTAAAGCGGATTTTTGTTGTCAAATTGTAGTTTTAATCCTTCCACCTGAAAATCATATACGTTTACCTGTGATGAATTAAAAGTGAATTTAAAATCATTTTGATTGCCAATTAATTTGCCTTTTATGTAGGTATCTCTTCCTAAAAATATGCCGGGGAAAAAAGCATCAACTAATTTGTTATAGACCGTAAAATTGAAATCTACATATTGGTTGGCATTGACTTTTATGGGTTTATAATTGGTGTAGAAACTGCCCAACGCGTTTTCAACCAAATTTGGCAATTGACTGAGGTTGAATTTACCGGCAAGTTCACCTTCCACAATGTCTTTTGAATTGATTCTCAAGAAATGAACATCTTTGTCAAAACTGGAATTAATCGAAAAGTCTTTGAAATAATATTGATCTTTGACGTTGCCGTAGGTTGTGTTTCTAAAGTGGATATCGCCTATAAAATCATCTATGTTCGTCCCCTGAAAATTGGCTGAAATATTTCCTGTAAAAACAGAAATTTTATCTCCTTCATACAAATGTGTGTCGTATAGATTGGCAAATTCAACATTGGCGTTGAAATTATAATTTTTATTCTTTTTCGAGAGGTCTGCCAGTCCATCAAAGGTAGCCCTGAAATTGATGTCCTCGATTTTCATCTTCCCATTAAAAACACTTTTGTTGAAAGTGCCGTTCAGACTGATGTTTTTAAAATCATAGTTGTTGTAATTTAACGAGTTGACCTTTCCAAAAACCTCAACCGAAAGTTCACTCACCGTAAATCCCTGCCCGTCAAAAGTCAGATTCATCGTGGCTTTTCCAAGCTTCTGATTGTCAATTAATCTGCCGACATCAAACTTGTCTGAAGACATAGTTCCGTTGTAAGTTGTTGTCTGTAAATTATTTACACCAATCATTTTGGCATTTAATAATAATTCACCCAAAGCCGACTGGAGTTCAACGTTGAAGTCGATGTCGTTTCCAATCAAGTTCACCGGTCCGTATAAATATACCTGCCCCAATTTTTGTGTAGATTCCGGCAAATCGTTCCCCAATAAATTCGGAAGCAAGGTTTTCAACTCGAAATAGTTGGTTGAAAGCTCCTCAAAATCGCCGTTCATTTCGAAAACACTTTCATCAAATAGGTGTCTCAATCGAATTTCTCCCTCTATGGTCGAATTAAAATTGCTCCTGAGTTTGGTATCAGAAAGCACGAAATCATTTAAAACACCCTTGAGATGAGTCGATAGTTTTGCCCTAAAATTATCGCCAAACTCGGGATAATACAAATTGATATCCTTCATCGAAATATCCGAATCTGTTATTTTAAAATCCCAACGAACATGATTGTTAAAGTCTGACAGTGAGCCATTTTGATAATGAAGAGAAAGATCGCCGGTCAAACTCGAATTTGCAGTAACCAACTCCATTCCGTCCATGCGAATTTGATCCCTGAGATAGGAAAATGCGCCTTTCATATTTTCTACCTGCAATCCGTAAAAACCATCGAAAGAAAGTTTTTCTATATTGGTCAAGACTTCCGGTCCTTCGATGACAAAATCTGTCAATTTTGCATTTAAAGATTTTAAATTGACCATCTCAGGTTTTTCCAAATTATCATCATAAAATCGATAGATGCCCCTTTTCAAATTGACTGAACGCATGCTCATATAAAAGGGTTTGTCGGAAGGATTGGTGGGTCCGGAATCTAATTTTTCTATAAATACGTCCAGATTGGAAAGCGAATTGTCTTTGTAAATTCGCATGTTAAAAACAAAATCCTCAAGGGTGACTTTTCCAAAAAGAAACTCGCCTCGCATCAATCTGGCCGCACTGCGCAACGAAGTGTTTAACTTTTTCACATAGATCAGCGTGTCCTTTTGGTAGTCTTCAATATAAACTTCCTTAAGCGCGATGGAGCCCAGAAACGAAAGATCTACTTTTTCTATCTTGATGTTGGTTCCGTATTTTTCGTTTACCGATGTTGTTACCTTTTTGGCGATATACGTTTGAACTGCGGGAATAGAAAGGACAATGCTGCTGATGATCATCAACAGCAACAAGCCAATCAGCGTGCGGAGCAATATTTTTTTAAGTTTTTTGATAGCGCTTAATGTTCTATTTTTGCATACACAAAAGTAATAATTTTTAATCCCTTTTGATGGTAAACCCTGTTTACATTCTCGCCATTGAATCTTCCTGTGACGACACCGCGGCAGCAGTGCTCAAAAACAGTGCCGTACTCTCTAACGTCATTGCCGGACAAAAAGTACACGAAGCCTTTGGTGGCGTGGTTCCGGAACTTGCTTCAAGGGCACATCAACAGAACATAGTTCCGGTTGTTCAACAAGCTTTAAACAAGGCTGGTATCTCGTTAGAAAACTTAAATGCCATTGCTTTCACCAAAGGTCCCGGGCTCTTAGGCTCCTTGTTGGTCGGAATGTCGTTTGCAAAATCGCTTTCGATGGCTTTAAAAATTCCGTTGATTGAAGTAAATCACATGCAAGCACATATTTTAGCACATTTTATTGACGATGGTGCCAAAACAAAGCCCGATTTTCCATTTTTGGCACTCACGGTATCCGGTGGTCACACGCAAATTGTGCGGGTAAATGATTTTTTTGACATGACAGTCATCGGCGAAACCACCGATGATGCCGTGGGTGAAGCCTTTGACAAGACCGCTAAATTGTTGGGTTTGCCCTATCCCGGCGGGCCCATGATAGACCGATTGGCGCAAACCGGAAATCCGAAAGCATTTACATTTACCAAACCAAAAATGGACGGATACAAATTCAGTTTTAGCGGCATCAAAACCGGAATCATGAATTTTTTAAATAACAACAAGGCTGTCAATCCAAATTTTATCGAAGAAAACCTTGCAGATATTTGTGCATCCGTTCAACATACACTCATCGATATTTTATTGGAAAAACTCGAATTGGCAATCCGTGAAACCGGCATCAAAAATGTAGCCATCGGCGGTGGTGTTTCAGCCAATTCCGAATTGCGGAAAAGAATCGGCGAACTCGATCAAACTTTGGGTTGCAAAACATTTATCCCCAAGTTTGAATACACCACAGACAATGCCGCCATGATTGGCATCGTGGGATACCACAAATTTTTAAAAAGCGATTTTACAGACGAATTTGTCACCTCCAAATCTCGATACGCACTTTGATATGCAACTTTTCTACCAACCTGATATCGCCCAAGATGCCACGCAAATCGTTTTTGATTCGGAGGAAAGTAGGCATTTGGTCAAAGTGTTGCGGAAAAAACCGGGTGATGCCATTTGGGTAACAAACGGAGCAGGGAGCCTGTTCACTTGCGAAATAGATTTAATCAGCAGTAAAACGGCAACGGCAAAAGTGCTTAAACACAGTTTGGAAAATCCGGAATCTTACCCTTTACATATTGCGATTGCACCCACCAAATCAACCGACCGTTTGGAATGGTTTTTGGAAAAAGCTACCGAAATCGGCATCCATCGCATCACGCCTGTCATCTGCGATCATTCTGAACGCACAAATCTCAAAACCGAGCGGTTGGAAAAGATTGTCGAGGCAGCCATGAAACAATCACTTCGCTGTTATCTTCCAAAAATTGACAAGCCTATTTCCTTTCAAAATTTTATTTCAGAAAAATCGGACGCTGATAAATTTGTCGCACATTGTGTCGATGCAGACAAGCAGTTGTTGAAAAATTCACTCCTTCCCCACCGGGCAATTTTAATTCTAATCGGTCCGGAAGGTGATTTCTCGGAAAAGGAAATCGATTTGGCTTTAAAAGCGGGTTTTATACCGATAAGTTTGGGAGAAAAGCGATTGCGAACAGAAACTGCTGCCTTGGTGGCTTGCCATACCGTTGCGCTCATCAATCAATAAAGTGTTTTCGTACTTTTTAGTTTTTTAAGAATAAATTGAGGTGCATGAACAAATATCCATCGATAGAGTTTGCTGTTTTTTATCCAAGCAATTAAGGTTTCTTTTTCAAAATAATAAGTAAAAACACAAATACCTAAAATAAATACCAATACCGAGGAAATGGTTTCAATTGGGTCTAATGCGTGTTTATAAGTTCTCACAATTCCCCAACCAATCCAACTGCCGTAAAGCACAATAAAGTGAAGAATGTAGATGGTCAGGGTTTTCTTGCCCAAAACCTCGATGACACTTTGTTCTAAGTATTTACGAATCAAAATAAAGGCCGAAAAAAACATCAACACATCGCCAAACCGCATGAAGAGATAGTTGTTTTGACTGATTCTGAACAAAAAATTTATTCCCGTCCATTCGGAAAGTAAAATCAAAAAAGGGGAAGAAACAAAAATGAGAAATAATCCCAACGGAGCTAAAATCAGGACTGTTTTGTTTAAAAAGTTATTGATTTCTTTAAAACGATAAAACAATATTCCTAAAAAACTGCCCAAGGCTGCATAGCCGATCCACGGGATGATGGTAAAAACAGAGCCGTAGTAGTTGGTGAAATAGTTGGCTGCAAATCTCGGCAAAAATTCAACGGGTTGTTTTTCATACAACGGATTCAGGGCGAAAACGACAATTCCGGTTGCCAACATGATGATGGGTAATGCGGTTTTATGATGTTTACCCGTCAATACATAAATTGCAACAATGTACAGCAACGAAAAACCAATGCAATGCAAAACATCAACGGCAATCGAACTATCAGTGAGCTCTCCTTTAAACAACATCCAAACATTCAACCGCAACAAATAACCCCACATGATGATGTACAATGCCCTGCGGATTCCTTTTTTCACCCTCGGATTTGCCCAACCAAATTGCGGATTTCGGATCAGTAGATACGTAAATATAAAACCGGAAACGGTAAAAAAAACAGGGGCTATAACACCTCTAAAATATTTCCATGTCGCATAAACCGGGTTGCTGTCATCTCGAAAAGTATCCGCCAACATTTCATAGACAAAATGTCCCTGAAGCATCATCAGGATAGCAAATGTGCGCATGGCATCTATAAAATGTAGGCGATTGGAAGGCATAGAATCTCAACTGAAAACTCCCGCAAAGATATAATTAAATCTAAAAGCGTTTCAGCGTGATAAAAATTTTAAACAATCCATTAAATTACCTGTTTCAATCCGCCTTTTTACGACTTAACCTTTTGTTTTTCAGATTTTTCAAAATCAATAACAACCTGATTTCGTATTAAATCTTCAAAAGTTTCTCGTTTGCTAATCAAATGTCCCTTGCCTTTGTGCCACAAAACTTCCGCGGGTTTGAAGCGAGAATTGTAATTGGATGACATGGAAAAACAATAAGCACCGGCGTTGTAAAAACAGAGAATGTCGCCTTCGTTGATTTCGTTGATGCGACGATTGCTTGCAAATGTATCGGTTTCACAAATATAACCAACCACCGAATAAAATCGCTCGCGACCTTTGGGGTTTGAAATATTCTCGATACGGTGTTGGGCGTTGTAAAACATGGGGCGTATCAGGTGATTGAAACCCGAATCTACCCCGGCAAAAACGGTAGAAGTCGTTTGTTTGACCACGTTCACTTTGACCAAAAAATATCCGGCTTGGCTCACCAAAAATTTTCCCGGTTCAAAAGCCAAGGTGAGTTCACGGCCGTATTCTTTGCAAAATTCGTTGAATCGCTGCGTCAATTTTTGACCCAATTCTTCCACATTGGTTTCAATGTCACCCTCTTTGTAGGGAACTTTAAAACCGCTTCCAAAGTCAATGAATTCGAGGTCTTTAAAGTGTTTAGCTGTTTCAAACAAAATCTCAGATGCATACAAAAACACCTCGATATCCAAAATATCGGAACCCGTGTGCATGTGGATTCCGTTGACATGCATTTTGGTGTTTTCGATGATGCGCAACAAATGCGGCATTTGGTGAATGGAAATACCAAATTTAGAGTCGATATGACCCACCGAAATTTTCGAATTGCCGCCGGCCATCACGTGCGGATTGATGCGAATACAAACCGGCACTTTCGGATGACGTGCACCAAATTGCTCTAAAATAGAAAGATTGTCAATGTTAATCTGTGCGCCAAGTTCCGCAACTTGCTCGATTTCTTCCAAAGAAACTCCGTTGGGCGTGAAGATAATTTTATCGGGACTGAAACCCGCTTTCAAACCCAATTGAACTTCTTGCAGGGAAACCGTATCCAATCCCGCTCCGAGTTGTTTGAAAAGCTTTAGAATTGACAAATTTGACAAGGCTTTCACGGCATAATTAATCCGAAGACTGTTTACGTTTTTAAACGCATTGGTCAATCGGTGGTATTGAGAAGTTATTTTTTCACTGTCGTAAACGTATAGGGGACTATCAAATTCCTCAACCAATGCTAACAAATCTTTCTGTTTCATATATGTAAAATTTATTTTTTAGGGGTCATATATGTTATCGCATTTTATTTATCCGTGTTTGCTTGCGCAAACTTGTTGTTAATGGCGATTTCATGACTTAAATATAATTTTTCAAAAGTAAAGCTATTCTCTATCGATTTAAAATAAACCAACACGATTAAATAAAAAAATAACGAATTGTTATATATTAAACAGGTATTTCGTGACTTAAACAATGCAAAGTGCCCAAACCCCAAACCAAATCGAGCGCGTGGATACCAATAACCTCCCGACTGGGGAAAATTGTTTGAAAAATAAGATAAGCGCGTTTGTCATTTTCATCGTTGAAAGTCGGAAACAATACTGCGTCATTTAGAATTAAGAAATTCACATAACTGGCGGGAAGTCTCATCTCTTCAAAAAAGACAGGTTTAGGCATCGGGATTTCGATGACATTCAACGAGCTTCCATTTTCCAAACGTGCGTTTTTTAATATTTTCAGATTTTCATTTAAAATTAAATGGTTTGGATCGTTGGTGTCTTTCTCAACACAAGCAACTACGGTATTTGGGTTGACAAACCTGCAGATATCGTCCACATGACCGTGTGTGTCATCACCAACGATACCGTTTTTCAACCAAATGACATTAGAAATACCCAAATATTCGTTGAAAATCGTTTGGTAATCCGCTTTAGAAAAATGTCTATTTCTAACTTGGGTTTTCGAGTCTAACAAACATTCTTCAGTTGTGATAAGTGTTCCCCTGCCATTTACATCTATCGCACCACCTTCCAAAACCACATGTCGATCACGGTGATATACCTCGGTAAGTGGTATTTTCAAAAAATCGGAGATTGTATCAGGGACGAATCGATCTTTTTTGAAATTGGCATACTTTGCCCAACCATTAAATTTGAATTTTAAAGCTTCGGAAGTTCCGTCTTTCTTTTTGACGACAATCGGCCCCGAATCCCGCATCCAACTGCGGTTGGTTTCTAAAAATATAAATTGAATGTTTGAATAATCAACATGATGCCGTTCGAGCAAATTTTTGACGGTAATCAAGTGATTGGCATTTTTAACCAACAAAAGTAGCTTTTCAAAACGAGCAACTTTTTTGATAAAATCGATCAATGCCCATTTGGCGGTATCAAATTTGCCCGGCCAATCTTTGCCATTGTGAGGAAAACTCAATAAAATAGAATGGTGTTGTTCCCATTCGGCGGGGAGTCTTCTGTGGGGTGTTTTCATGATTAATCGATGGCGCGTTTGACAATATATTGGTAAGCATCGATACGTCGATCTCTGAAAAAAGGCCAATTTTGACGAACATCTTCCATCAAATCCCGATCGATTTCTGCAATCAAAATTTCTTCTTTGTCTTGGGAAGCTTGCGCCAGAAATTCGCCTTGCGGGCCCACGATAAACGATGAACCCCAAAACTCGATTCCGTCACTTTCTTTCAGAGGTTTTTCCAAACCAATTCGATTGGCTGCCGCAACATAAATGCCATTGGCAACTGCATGTCCTCTCATCACGGTTGTCCAGGCTTCACGTTGGTTGTGACCGTATTGTGCCTTTTCTTTGGGATGCCAACCGATGGCAGTTGGGTAAAACAATATTTCCGCTCCTTGTAAAGCTGTCAGTCTAGCCCCCTCGGGATACCATTGATCCCAACAAATCAGTGTGCCTACTTTGCCATATTTCGTTTCAAAAGCTTTGAAACCAATATCCCCGGGAGTGAAATAGTATTTTTCGTAGAAATACGGATCGTCCGGAATATGCATTTTTCTGTACAATCCGGCTTGGGTACCATCTGCATTAATGATATAAGCGCTGTTGTGATAGATTCCGGCTGTTCTTTTTTCAAAAAAAGGAACGACAATAACTGTTTTTAATTTTTTTGCCAATGCACTGAAGGCAGTAAATGATATTCCACCCAAAAGTTCGGCATATTTGAAATTTTCGGTGGTTTCGCTTTGACAGAAGTAGTGCGAACTGTACAATTCAGGCAAACAGATAACTTCTGCGCCTTTTTCGGCTGCTTTTTCAACCCAATTCAAGCATTTGGCAAGGTTGTTTTCGGGGGTGTTGTTAAGCGATAATTGAACAACCGCTATGGTAAATTTTTTAGATTTCATCAGCCTTGTATTTAGTCAACCAATACCCAATCACCTTGATCGATGAGCGGTTCGGCTTGCTTGAATTTAACCGTTTTGTTTTCGCCAGATTTCACATTCTTAATTGTTACCCGGTCATTTCGTCCAATTTTTGGTCTTTCGCGTGTGATGGTTTCTGTAACTTGGCGCTGTTGGGTTTGTTGACCGCTTTCACGTGCGATGGCAGCTCTTTCAGCCATGTTAAGCACTTCTTCCTTGGTTACATTTACTTTTGGTTGTGATCGTTGTACCCGGGCTTCTGAAATAGCCTGCGGATTTTGCGTAGGCAATTCACCTTTAAACAAGAACGAAATTACATCTTTATTGATTTGATCGATGGTAGATTTGAACAATTCGAAAGCCTCAAATTTGTAAATTAACAAAGGATCCTTTTGTTCGTGGACTGCCAACTGAACAGATTGTTTGAGTTCGTCCATTTTGCGCAAATGCGTTTTCCAAGCATCATCAATAATCGCCAAAGTGATGTTTTTCTCAAAATCGCCTACAAGCTGTTTTCCTTTGGTTTCATAAGCCTTTTTAAGATCCGTAACTACCTGAAGTGTTTTAAGACCATCGGTAAACGGCACAACGATTCGTTCAAATCGCTGACTGTTGTTTTCATACACATTTTTGATGACTTCAAAAGCCATGGCAGCCGTTCGTTCTATTTTTTGCGCATAATGTGCGGAAGCGGCTTTATAAACTTTCCCTGCAATTTCGATATTGCTCAACGTTGAAAACTCATCTTCCGTCACAGGAGAAGAAATCGAGAAATATTTGACTAATTCGTATTCGAAATTTTTAAAATCGTTTGCTAATTTATTTCGCTCCGCAATTTGTTCGCCAGTGTCGTAGATCATATTGGCAATATCCAGTGCCAATCTGTCGCCGAACAAAGCATGGTATCTGCGTTTGTAAACAACTTCGCGTTGGGCGTTCATCACATCGTCATATTCGAGCAATCTTTTGCGAATGCCAAAGTTGTTTTCCTCCACTTTTTTCTGGGCACGTTCGATGGATTTGGAAATCATACCGTGTTGGATGACCTCTCCTTCCTTCAATCCCATTCTGTCCATCAGTTTTGCAATTCGTTCACTTCCAAATAGTCGCATCAGATTATCTTCGAGCGAGACATAAAACTGAGAACTTCCCGGATCGCCTTGGCGGCCGGAGCGACCTCTGAGCTGTCTGTCCACCCGGCGTGAATCATGCCGTTCGGTTCCTACGATTGCCAAACCACCGGCGGCTTTCACTTCCTCCGAAAGTTTGATGTCCGTTCCCCTTCCCGCCATGTTGGTGGCTATGGTGACAATGCCTTTATTACCGGCTTCGGCGACAATTTCTGCTTCTTTTTTATGCAATTTGGCGTTTAACACATTGTGATTGATGTTCCGCAATTTCAACATTCGGCTGAGCAACTCAGAGACTTCAACCGAAGTAGTACCAATCAAAACCGGTCTGCCAGCATTGGATAACGCAACTACATCATCGATGACTGCATTGTATTTTTCGCGTTTGGTTTTGAAAACCAAATCGTCTTTATCTTTTCGGGTGACGGGTCTGTTGGTTGGAATTTCCATCACATCCAATTTGTAAATTTCCCAAAGCTCTCCTGCTTCCGTGATGGCCGTACCCGTCATACCGGACAGTTTATTGTACATCCTGAAATAGTTTTGCAAAGTAACGGTTGCAAAAGTTTGGGTAGCGGCTTCAATTTTAACGTTCTCTTTTGCTTCGATGGCTTGATGCAAACCGTCGCTGTAACGGCGACCATCCATGATACGGCCCGTTTGTTCGTCAACAATCAATACTTTGTTGTCAATGACCACGTATTCGACATCGTTTTCAAAAAGTGTGTAGGCTTTAAATAGTTGATTGAGCGTGTGAATTCGTTCGCTTTTGATGTTAAAATCTCTGAACAAAGAATCTTTCAATTTTGCTTTTTCTTCTGTTGAAATTTCTTGTTCGTCAATTTTTGCTATTTCTAAGCCTATTTCGGGAAGCACAAAAAAGTTTTTGTCTGTGTCGCCGGAAAGATATTCAATTCCTTTATCGGACAATTCTATTTGATTATTTTTTTCATCAATGACAAAATACAACTCTTCATCCACCATCGGCATCTCTCGATTGTTGTCTTGCATGTAGTGATTTTCGGTTTTCTGCAGCAATTGCTTGATACCTTCTTCACTGAGAAACTTGATCAAGGCTTTGTTTTTGGGCAAACCGCGATACACACGCAAAAGTAACAATCCACCTTGTTTGGTATCTCCTTCTTTGATGAGTTTTTTGGCTTCTGCCAGCACTCCGGTCAAATATTGACGTTGCAAATTTACCAAGTTAGAAACTTTGGGTTTGAGTTCGTTAAACTCATGTCTGTCTCCTTCCGGGACGGGTCCTGAAATAATCAGTGGCGTACGGGCATCGTCAACCAAAACGGAGTCAACCTCATCAACGATGGCATAATTGTGTTCGCGCTGCACCAAATCTTCAGGCGTGTGTGCCATGTTGTCGCGCAGATAATCGAAGCCAAACTCGTTGTTAGTTCCATAGGTTATATCGGCTTCGTAAGCGCTTCTTCGCTCTTTAGAATTCGGTTGGTAATTGTCAATACAATCGACTCTCAGTCCGTGAAATTCAAAAAGTGGAGCCATCCACGCGCTGTCCCGTCGGGCGAGATAATCGTTGACGGTTACCAAATGAACACCTTTTCCCGGCAATGCATTCAAGTACATGGCGAGTGTTGCAACAAGCGTTTTACCCTCACCGGTTTGCATCTCGGCTATTTTACCCTGATGCAAAGCAATACCGCCAATCAATTGCACATCGTAGTGTACCATGTCCCAAGTAATGGGTTTTCCGGCAGCATCCCACGAATTTTGCCAAACGGCATATTCATTTTCTAAAGACACATAAGATTTGGAACCTGAGAATTCCCGGTCAAATTCAGTTGCCTGTACGCGAATTGTCGAATTGTCTTTGAACCGTCTGGCTGTTTCGCGCATCACGGCAAAAGCTTCGGGTAAAATTTCATCCAATACTTTTTGGATGATACTTTTTATATCCTCATTAAGCAAATCTATTTTTTGATAGACTTCTTCTTTGGCATCGATATCTGTGGTTTTATCTGCCTCAGCTTTAAGGGTTTCTATTTCTTGCTCTTTTACAGCAACACCGGATTTTATTTTTTGTTTAAAATACGAAGTTTTTTGTCTTAGTTCGTCGTGGTTGAGTTTGGAGATTTCAATTTCTGTCTTTTTAATGGCATCGACTAAAGGTTGAATCTGCTTTAAATCTTTCGCAACTTTATCTCCTACAAAAACTTTAATGACTGAATTTAATAAGCTCATGTTGTTCTGTTAATTTTAGGGTTCAAAATTAAACAAAAAAAAAGCCTCCAACGAGACTTTTTTTGATTGTTTTAGGGATTATTTTTAATATTCGTCCTCATTCCAGAGGTAATCTTCATCCGTTGGGTAATCGGGCCAAATTTCTTCGATTGATTCATAAACTTCGCCCTCATCTTCAATGGCTTGTAAATTTTCTACAACCTCGAGCGGCGCACCGGCACGTATGGCATAATCGATTAACTCATCTTTGGTGGCGGGCCAAGGCGCATCACTCAAATAAGACGCAAGTTCTAATGTCCAATACATAAAATAGCTATTATAATTTTTTGCAAAAATAATTTTTTAATTGACTTGTGCAAGCAGTTTTGAGATAAATATTTATATAAAATGTAATTTGTTCATTTTAAACAGTTAACACGTTTACATTTTGGTTGTTTTTAGAGTGAAATAAAAACATATTTGATAAATTTGTGGATGCAAGATTTATTATACATCATTTTGCTTTTTTTAATTCTGATGGCAATTGGATATATTGCTATTTTAGTTTTTAGGTTTGTTGTGTCAATTCCTTTAAGAATTCGTAAAAAGGTAAGCGCGGTGGTTGAAAAATTTCTAAAGTTGTGAAAGAATTGCCTGAAATGAGCCATAACAATTAAGTTGATACCAACCGAAATGATTATTGGCGAATTCCATCTGACCTTAAAAAAACAATAAATATAAACAGATGAAAGAAAGGGTTACAACACCGAAATAAAAATTGTGAAAATTGAAAAATATACACAGTCTTCGAAAAAAGAATGATTATATCTCCTCATTTTTTTAACAGTATTCTTTGATTAACCCTTCAGCTATTTAATGAAAACCAATCTATAAATGGCATGGAATATGTTAGCTCAAGAAAAAGTAAAAATGAGAACAACTATTCTTTTATTGCTACTGTCTTCAGCAGTATATGGACAAGTCGATGAAACTTTCCCCCGGTCTTTGCAAAAACCTAATTCACGCGGCTATTTGGAAGGGCAGGTTACTTTCACACGAAGCATGTATGGTTTTCAATTTGAAGGAAATGTAAAGCGTGAATATCAGGAAAAAATCAAACGGTTTATGTGTTCCAGCCATTTTTCGGATTACAGCAGTTTAGGAAAATACACTTTGCGGCTGGCATTAAAAAACGGCAACATTTACCTCGTGGAAAACGAACATCCGAACCGCTTGATACTTTTGGAGTGAAAACTTAAGTGAAACAATTTTATATGAAACCTCCATTACGACACAAAATAATTTTAGAGGAATTCGTCACAAAAGAGGATGAATAATCGGCTGGAAGACGGAAGCAGGAAGTCGGAAGTAGTACTCAAGATTACTAAAACTAACTTCCAGCTCCCAGCTTCCATCCAAAATTATAACGAAACATGTAGATGTTTGAAATATAACTACTTAACCTAAATTTATTCATGTGAAAAAGGCCATTCTGATTAAGAACGGCCTTTTGTATTTAGGAATAAAGTCGATAAAACGCCCTCAATTTAATGATACCATGAGCTATTCTATTCCTTCGCCGTGAGCCTCCGTTAGGGGGTTATTATCAACTCGATAGGCAAAATTACTACCTTTTTTCAATTTTATGTCAAAGTTTATACAAATAGAAATCTTAAACCCAATTTATTTGGAATATAAATGCATAAATTTTGTAAGTTTGACAAGCGTTTATACAAACTTCTACTAATAGCGGTAAATGGAAAGGGATACAAGCCGCGAATAGAGCCGGCTCAATCGAGTTTAGACGGGCTAAGTTTTATAAACGCTTCCTTATTTTTTAGAAAAGTCATTATATTTTCGTTGGTAACCGGGACTTTTAAAATCCTTCAACGGGAGGTCACTGCGAAGGGAAGCATACCGCCTACTACCCCTCTGCTGTTGCACGGCGGATTTTAAAAGTCCTTTCCCTTTATGAATCCTCGTACTCCAAATAATCCTTTGTCCGCATAGCGGGCATTGAATCCCCCGAATCTTCCACAATCTGTATTTCACCACCCGTCAATCCATACAATTTATAAACCGATTGGTCTATTTCTGTTTCTAATAAACCAATTGCATTTGCCCGCGAGCGATAGTCATCGGCTTGTTGCGAAAAAAACTCAATCCATTCTGATTCTTCTGAAAGCGATGGTTTGAAAGCCTGCTTACCGAGTTCTTTTTTGAAATCAGCAAAACTCAAATCATACCAATTTTCAAGTTTCTTGGTGATTTTGATGCCTGTGAACTTGCTTTGAAGCAGCCTTATAAATTTGTTTTGTATTTCCCTGATTTCAGAAGTTCCCAAAACAACTTGACGGGTGAGTTTTTCTAATGTTGCCTTGTCTTTCTCCGAAACATCCGGAACCGGGATTTGTTCAAAATATTGGGGCTTCACTTCTATATATCCGCCGTTTCGCACCACGCAAATGTTCGAGAGGAAATACCAAACCAATTTTGAATTGAGAACGGCTGTCAAAAAAACATCGCCTGTCGGCAGTATCACGGCGGGCGCGTTGATGTATGCGCCTGAATCGTCGAAGGCAAACTTGTTGGTGTTTTGCAAATTTGGAAAGACAATCTTTGGTTTTTCAAACAAATCGTAGTAGGCGCAATTGCGCAATTCCCAGAAAAAATCGCCTTTGTCGTACCGCTGCTTGGCACGTTCTTGATGCGGTAAAATATATGCGATAAGTTCCGGGAAATCATTTTTCAGCCTTTCGAGTGCTTCGCTTTCGCCTATGTGTTCGCCATAGGTTTTTTTTGTCCACCTGCTCTCAAAAAGTATCAGCTGTTGGGTGCTTGCCGGAAGTACCCACTTTTTCAGGCCTTTTCCTTCAAATATGGGTTTGACATGGCTTCCGGTTTGGTGTGTGTTGGGAATGATAAAGGCTTCGTTTAGGGCAGTTTTTACACCGTAATAACATTTCCCGTAAATTTCTCCGATGGTTTTGTGTTTTTTGAGTTTGTCAACTAATCCGACGGCTTGGTCATTTTTGAAACTCCAATTTTCTTTATCGAGTTTGTTTTGAGATACTTGTACGGAAGCATGAAAGTCGATGTCTATGACCGTGGCTTGACTGGTTTTGGGAATCTTTATGTAATCGAAAACATCTTGCACGGCTTTTGTGTTTCGGGCAATCAAAATAACGGGATAGGTGGTTGCACCTTCAAAAATTTGAACTTCGGTGAAGTCAATATATTTTAGAAACGAAACTTCCTGCTGCAAATATTCCCGAATCGATATTCCGGCAGTTGTTTTGTCAAAAGTATTCGAAATAAATCCGAAGATGCCCGTTTTGGGTTTCAGGAGTTGGAACGATTTTTCATAAAAATAAGAAAACAAATCGCCCGCGGGGTTAAACACCTTGTAGTTTCGCGCCAAATAATCGCGGGAATCACCCAAAAGTTCGGCTCTCACATAGGGCGGGTTTCCAACCACCACGTCAAAACCGCCTTTGTATTCGGCACGGAAGGCGTGTTCGTAATTGCAGGTTATTTTTCGGATTAGAGGTTGCAGGCCTTTGTTTACAGGCAATTCGTGTTTTCTCCTGTTGCGTTGTATGTAGTTTATGGTATTGTGCAACTGTTCTTCGGAAGTGATTTCTTTACACCCGAATTTCTGTGTCCATAACTGCGATTGCGATTTTCCTCGTGTAGAGGACGCGGTAGCGGGGATCTCTCCGGCTACGTAGGACGTGCCGGGAATCGTTCTGCCCATCTCGATGTTACACGCTCTCGAAGACATCGCTTTCATCTTTCCTACTATCCCGGGGACTTCTTCTTCCTCACAGACGAGCAGCATATGCAGGTGGTCGCCACAGATGTTATATGCCAATATGTTCAGCTTGTCTTTTTCGACAATTTCGGAAATTACAGCTGTTACTATTACTTCTTCTCTTTCCGATAGCCAAACGGGTTTTCCCCATTTCACATGGTTATCGAACATGCGTTGCGAATAGCGAGAATTATGTGTTGCCGTGGTGATATGCCAAGCCTTTTTGTTTTTCTCTTCAAAAATTCCGGGAAACTCTTTGTACCAATCAAAAGCCTTTTCACTTGCTGTTTTTGGGTCGTCAACCAAAGAATTGCCGCATTTTATGTTGTTGTTCAGTTTATTTAGCTTTCTGCCTTTTTGGGCTGTCCGCAACCATAGCGAGAGTTTGGCAATCTCTACGGATTCTTTGTTCAGGTCAACGCCAAAGATGTTTTTTTCGAGTATGTCTGTGGAAATATCGGAGAAGACAATATCACCACCCAAAAGTTGGGCGCGTAAATCGTCGATTTTGTGATGTTCGGTTATTAAAAAATCTAACGCTTGGTTTAAAAAAGCACCCGAGCCGCACGCGGGGTCGAGGATGCTGAGGTTTAGAAGCCAATCGCGATAGGTGTTCAATTTGTCATCAAGAATTTTTACCGTGTCTTTTTTTCGATTTCTCCGGCCTTTGGCATATTCTTCATCAACGATGCCTAATTCTGCTCTTTTTTCTTTACAAAGTTTTCCAATCGTTTGTTCTGTGATATACTTCGTAATGTATTTGGGTGTATAAAAAATGCCGTCTTTTTTTCTTTTGCCTGCCTGTCGTTCAATTAGATTCTTCGGGCTGTCAATTTTTCCGCCTTTAATTTCAGCTTGGACGTTTTCTATCTCGCTCAACGAATGTTCAAAAATATGTCCGAGGATGTTGACATCCACATCGGTTTCAAAATCATATTGGCTTAACTTTTGGGTGTGTTTATAGAGAATATCATCATCGATAGCGATGTTATCTAATACTTCATCCGGCGCAAAAAGCCCGCCGTTGTAGGCGTAAATTTCGTGCTTCTTGCCTTTGTAGCCTGTATTCATATAACCGAAATACTTTTTAAAACGGTCGTAGAGTGGCACATACTCATCGAGCTCTTCTTTCAGAGTTGTCCATTGCTTGACAATCTCGCTGATTGAATTTGGCGGAAGCAAGAGCCTGTCTTCGGCGAAGAATATAAACAAAAAACGATCTAACAGTTTTTGCGTTTTATTGAACAAAAGCAGTTTGTCTGTTTGCGGGTTTTTGCTGACTAAGTTTCGGAAAACGTCCTCTCTGAACGCGGTGTAATCGGAATAAAGTTTTTTGGTGATATTTTCTTCCTGTAAAACCGATGATTCTTTAATTTTCAGTGGCAGACCGTTCATCAAATTGTCTTTTGCCAAGCAAATCCACATCAGCGAAAATTGTTCACGCGTCAGGTTGAACAAATCAAAATCGATGTGGTCAACTGCATTTTGGATGTAGAATCGCAACTTCTCAAAGTTGGAAGTAATGACATAAACACATTTTGGATGATGGTTTTTATAGCCAAACGCTTGTGACTCTACGGTATCTAAATCGGTGGTGTTGGTAGATTTCAGTTCGATGACTCCAATCGCATCGGCTTCTTTCAAAATTGCCCCGTCTGCTTTTTTGCTGTTGGCTATGTTTTTTAATTCGGTAGTCAGGTTAAAATTGGGCTGCGGATTCAGTGTATATCCCAAAACAGAAACGAAAAGCTCCCGCAAAAAACCTTCTTGAAATTGTTCTTCCTTCGCGTTTCGTATGTTATCCTGAATTTCTGAATTACCGAAATAGCTTTGAAAAGCCTTGTATTTTGTGTCAATCAGATTAGCATCTAACTCTTTTACATATTTTTTCTCAACTGATTTTTGGAACAACCCCATACTTAAAAGTTCTATTTGCAGTTAGCTGATTTTAATATGCAAAATACAATTTATCTTCATTAAATAAAGGGTAATTTTAAGCCAAAATGAGCTTGATTTTTTTCAGGCATCCGTTTTTTCATTCCGCTTTACAAAAATTTGGAATTTATCTATCTTTATTTCGAAGTCGTACGGTTCTTCATCAATACCGTCCTGCTCGTTCGTTTGCTGTGATTTTGGTTCCGGTCTTTTGTAAACCTTGCGCCAATCGTATTTTTTGTATAGGTTGAATAATTTATGGGCAATCATAAAAATTATTAAAACGCCATAAATGCCAACCAACAAGTAATAAACGGCTTTGTTGTCATTCACAGTTTTGATGGAATAATAAGCTATGGAAACAGTAATTCCCAACACAATCAAAAAGGAAATGACATCAATCAAAAAGTATTTATCAAAACGTTTAAGCAGTTTAAAGAAATACTTCAAAATCGTAAACGGCAATAACACGAAGGCTGTCATTGCTTTTAAGGTTTTATCGTTTACTATCCAATCCCACAAGTGGCCGATAGCCGAGAAGATTAAAACAGCACCGTAAAAAAACAAGATTATTTCTAACAAAGTATCTAAAATTTAGTTGAAAACTAATTTGTTGAACATCAAACCGAAGGTACAAAAAAATAGGTTTATCTTCTTCCTTTGATAAAATAAAACAACGCCCCAAACATTAAAATCCCGATGAGAATACTGCTTAGCAACGCAATCTTGCCTCCCGTTTCGACCACCTGCGGCTCAAATTTAAATTCGATAATATTTTTCCCGGCGGGTATTTTCAGCGCGCGCAATACATAGTCTGCTCTGAAATAGGGAACTTTTTGCCCGTTCAAATAGGCGTTCCAGCCTTTGGGATAGTACATTTCAGAAAAAATAGCAACTCGAGGTATGGTAGTTTCCGAAACATAGACCAAATGGTTGGGTTGGTAGGTTTTTAGGTTGATTTGCGCTGTTGAATCTTGTGGGAAAACAGTTTGATCTATCAGGTTTTTAAAATCTTGATGAACCAATGCTGTCTTTTTGGAATCGATGCTACCGAGTTTTAGCAACTCTTCATTTTGAGAAGATACAAATAGGATGCTGTCTATCAACCAAGCCGGCCCGTTTGCATCGGGATTGATTCCGGCTACAGCTTTCCCGTCATTTCCTTCCTGAATAATATACTTGGTGTTGAGCAAATTTAAAATTTCAATCTTGTTTCTACTGATGTAAAAATCGAACAAATCCTGCATTTTGGCGGGTTTGGCCGCGTGATAACCGCCGATAGAATTAAAAAAGAACGAAGCACGCGCACTGTTAAAAGGATTTGCTGTTAAGTCAAGTACCCGAAAATGGCTTTTATCTGAAAGTATGCGTAAATCGGCTTCGGTTGGAGAAAAAGGTCTGTCATAAACTCTTGCATCCACAAAACTATCTTTGTTGACATATCTTTTGGCAACACCGCCCAAATCAATCAGGGCGAGAATCGATAGGGCAATTACCAACGTATTGGATTTTATTTTTTCCAACATAAACAACCACAACGAAACTGCTGCAAGCGCGACAAACACCAAACTCCTAAAAGTGTCTGAAAGCAACATGGATGCTCGGTCGTCACGAAGTGCTTCCACAAATTCCTGTCCGTAATTCTGCGCGTAATAACCGTCATTCGCTCCTACAAAATCAAAAAGTGCATCTTTGAAAAAGATAAAAATCAACGCCAAGCCCGCCGGAATACTAAACGCATAAGCCAAAGCTTTTTTCTTTTCAGCCAATGAGTGCTCTCCTTTTATAAACTGATGCAGCCCTAAAATTCCCAAAACCGGAACGCACAATTCCAGCAAAACTTGTATGGAAGAAACCGCTCTGAATTTGTCATACAAAGGAACGTATTCGATAAACAAATCGGTCAAAACCGAAAAGTTTTTACCCCAAGACAGCAGCAAGGAGATTATGATTCCCGCGAGTAACCACTTTTTTGTTTTTCTTTCTGCCAACATAATCCCCAGCATCATCAAAAACAGCATCACTGCGCCCAAATAGGCCGGTGCTGCTACGATGGGCTGTGACCCCCAATAGGTTGGTAAGTTTTCTGCAAAGGACATAGCCTGACCGGCAGGAACTCCATTTTTTCTGAGAAAATCATAGGTTTTAGAATCTGCTCCCAATTTTTCGGAATTGCTCCCGCCATAAAGTCTCGGTACAAACAAATCGAAAGTTTCCATCAAGCCGTAGCTGTACTCGGTGATATAATTTTTGTCTAACCCAGAAACGGTTTCTTTAGGTGTGCCGTCCGGATTGATGGTGATATAGCTTTTCCCACGGGTACTGAATTCGGCATATTCTTGGGTAGCCAACAGGTTGGCCGCGTTCAACCCGATTGCAAAAACCAACGCAGCCAACAGGCCTGCGGAAGAAACAAAAAACGATTTGAGTGATTTATTTTTGAAAGCATTTAACAGATAAACAACCCAAATAATCAAAATCAAAAAACCGAGATAATAGGTCATTTGAAAGTGATTGGCATTGAGTTCGAGCGCCAGCGCGATGGATGTCAAAATGAAAGACAGTAATTTAGGCTTGCGGATACAGTAAAAAACCCCTGCCAAAACCAAAGGCATGTAGCCGATGGCGTGTGCTTTGGCATTGTGCCCCACACCGAGTATGATGATTAAATAGGTTGAAAATCCGAAGCCTACCGCCCCCAGAAAGGCTAATTTCCAATCGACTTGAAGAACGAGCAGAAGTAAGTAAATCCCGATAAAATAAAGAAACAAATAATCTGCCGGACGCGGTAAAAACCGAAGAAAAAGATCCAATTGTTTGATGTAATTGTGTGGATATTTTGCACCCAACTGATAGGTTGGCATCCCGCCGAAAGCAGCATCCGTCCAATAGGTTTCTTCACCGGTGTCACTTCTGAAATCGTTTTGAAGTTTTGACATGCCGGAATATTGTACAATATCGCTTTGGTAGATTTTTTTGCCCTGCAAAACCGGGTAGAAAAAAACTAAGGAAATCACCACAAACAGGCCTGAAACGAGCAGGTGGTTTTTGATAATTGAGAAAATATTTTTCATAGGAAATTTTGATGAAGTTAAGCCGGAAGTCAGAAGTCAGAAACAGGATTCAGGATTCAGAAGTGCAAAGTCAAGCTTCCAACTTTCAACTGTTTCAGGTTTATAAAGTTTAAAGTCTTGAGTCTTGTCTCCCCCAACGCGCGTTGAATCAACTATTCAACTTCTTCGTAATCAATATATTCCCCCAGATTGTCTTTCTTTTTTTCCTTTGGAGGAACGTCATTCTGTTTTGCTTGTTGTTGATTTTTAAATTGTTCCTTCAGGTTGTTTTCTACTTTTTTTGAAAGATAATTGACAATGTGTGGAGCAAAAATCCGCATCAAAAATTTGATGGCATAATAAACCACAAAAAAGATTAACAATATCCTGATCAAACCTGTTAATGAAGCCTCTTGCATCGTATTTAATTTTTAAAGTGACAAAAATACAATCTTAATTTATAAAAAGTAAAGCATCTACAAAAGAATTTAAGGATAGATACCTTAGGCAAAACGGCACAGATTGAAGCAAAATCCTATTTCCAACCCATGGTTTTCTTAAGTTCGGTAATATGTGCCAAATGGTGGTTGCAATGCCAGGCATAGACAGCGATGGTCTCTTCCAAGCTGAAGTCTTTATTGTGTTCGGGATGGATAAAAGTTCTATTCAATTCTTCTTTTGTGAGGCTTTTCAGCAAAACAACCCAGCGCTCGTGCAAGCCTTCTATCATTTTAAGAGCAGGCTCAATCGGGATGTTCTTGCTGTCCGTAAGTTCAGCCCAACGATCTTCAAAATAGGGTTTTATAGTGGGTTTGCTTTCCGTTAATGCAAGTTTAAATCTGATTAAACTATTCATGTGGCTGTCTGCGCAATGGTTTACCAGTTGCCTGATTGTCCATCCGGCCGGCCGATACGGGGTATCCAACTGCACGTCCGATAATTTCTGAACTTCTTTTCTTATTTTCCTCGGAAAGTCTTCGATATCTTGAATATTTTTTTTCAAAATACCGGCTGTAATTTCGATGGGTTTTTGGTATCGCCCGATTGGGTATTTTAGCTTTTCTAAAGTCATTTTTTTGAAGTTTATCAGGTTTAAAAAGCGATGTTGTTTGAGCGGATATTTTTAAAAAAAATAATTTCTATTCAACGTGAATTTATTAGTAAAATATCTATCGAAATTCTGAAAAAAAATACCTTACCTTTCCCCTACTTCATCCAAATAAAACTGAAATTTCTCCAAAAACTCGCCAACGTCTTTACCGTCTGCCAAACCGTGGTGAACAGTTACCGAAACAGGCATTTTAAGCAAGTTGTTGGTTTCGTTGATCTTACCTACGGATATTTTGGGCACCGAATCTTTGATGGAATAATCGCGGGCGTGAGAAAGGGCTGTAAATTGAACCCACGGAAGGGCCGAAAAATGGATAACGGCATCATCGTTTTTTGGAGGAAATAAATCATCCTGTGCAAGTATCCGCTTTTTTTCTGCTGATATGTTTTTCCGGAAAACAGAAAAATCTGCATCAAAATCTACATAGGAAAACCGGAAAGTGCCATCGGGTTTGGGCAGCGTAGCGGAAACATGGATGGTTTCGAGCAAAAAAACCTCGCCTTTAGAAATTCTGTATCGAAATGCTTCCAAATCATTCACCGCTTTTAAACACGCGTGCAAATAGAAGTCGAAAAAATTGATTTTGGCAATTTTGCAAAAACGAAAGGCTTTGGTAACCTCTACTTCGGCGGTCAAACTGTGAAAAGGTTCGTCAAAATTTTTAAAAAACTGAAAGTGAACCTTTCTTTTCCATGTGTTTAAGTCTATTTTTTTCACGGGATGACAAGATGATTGATGAGTTCGTTTAATTTATTTATGGTCAAATATTCCGCACCATTGGTGTCTTCTTCACTCACGTATTCGTGTATCCAGGTGGTGTGAAAAGGCACATGCACGGCGTTTGATTTGATGTTTATCAGCGGCAAAACATCCGATTTCAACGAATTGCCAATCATCAAAAACTCGGAGGGTTTGATGGATAATTGATTGAGTAGATTCGAGTAATTTTCTTCGTTTTTTTCGCTCAATATTTCGATGTGATGAAAAAAATGTGTCAGCCCCGATTTTGCCAATTTTCGTTCCTGATCGAGCAAATCGCCTTTGGTAATGAGAATCAATTTATAAAGATGTTCAAGTGCTTTCAAGGTTTCGTAAACGCCTTCCAACAACTCCACCGGATGCTCAATCATGTTTTTACCAAACTGCAGGATTCGTTCGATTTCTTGGGGAGTGACTTTGTAATTGGAAACCTGAAGTGCCGATTCCACCATCGACAACACAAAACCTTTGATGCCGTATCCGTAGGTTTTGAGGTTTTGCATTTCCATCTTAAAAAGTTCCTGCTCAATATTGTTCGGTGTTTCAAACCGACTCAAAAGTTGGGCAAAAGCATGTTCTGTTTCCCTGAAATAAGTTTCGTTCACCCACAAAGTGTCATCGGCATCAAAACCGATTACTTTGATGTTTTTGTAGCGATGCGCTTTGTCCATTTGATTTTTTTTCAAAATTAATCGTTTTCAAAATAATCATCTTTAAAACCAATCAAAAAAAGTTTTTCAGACGCACGGGTTACAGCCGTATAAAGCCATCGCAGATAATCTTCATCGATGCCGTCCGGAAGGTACGGTTGCTCAACAAACACATTTTTCCACTGCCCACCTTGCGATTTATGACACGTAATGGCGTATGAAAACTTAACTTGCAATGCATTGAAATGTTTGTTGGTTTTTACCTTGATAAACTGTTTGTATTTCGATTTTTCTCCGGCATAATCTTTCAGCACTTCCTGATACAACCGATTGGACTGTTCGTAGGTCAGAGAAGGACTTTCGGAGGTGATGGTATCCAAAAGTAAAACGGTATCAAACGGCTTTTGATTGGGATAATCTATCATGCGGACGCTAACTTCGGCAAAGCGAAAACCATAAAGCGACACAATCTTGTGGAGTTTGACGACTTCAATAATATCTCCATTAGCAATAAATCCGGCATCGGAATCTTTGTCTATCCAATAATAATTATTTTTGACGACCATCAGCGAATCGCCTACCGAAAGTTCGCTTTCTTTGAAGAAAATTCGCGCCCTGATTTGTTGGTTGTACAGATTTGCCCGCTTGTTTGATCGGACAATGATGACCGTGTCTTCGGTGCCACCTTTGTTAAAAGCGGTACTTATCGCTTCTTGAACGGATTCTCCATCGTTTAGTCTGACGATGTCTTGAAAACTGTTTAAACGGAATTTAAAATTGTCAAAATCCCGGTCCAACAGTTGATTTCTCAGTTGGGTTGCGTTGTATAGAATTCCGGAGTCTTGCGCTTGCCGAAGCACTTCTTCCAATTCGATGTGAACCACTTCACAGGAAAATCTTTGTGCGAGCAATTCGACATCGAGAGCCGGACTCAGCAACTGCTTGACAGGCGGCAACTGGGCTGTATCACCGATAAACATCAATTTGCATTCTATTCCGGCATGCACATATTGAAACAAATCTGCCAAAAGCGAGCCGTTTTCAAACAAACGCGCCTCAGCCGAATCGTCTGAAATCATGGAGGCTTCATCGACGATAAATAGGGTTTTTCGGTGTTTGTTGGCTTGTAAAACAAATGAAACCGATCCGTTTTTTTCGGACTTTGGATAATAAATTTTTTTGTGAATGGTCGATGCTGTCTGATTGGCATATTGACTCATCACTTTGGCGGCGCGCCCGGTAGGTGCCATCAAAACAGTTTTGTAAACATCTGTTTTGAGGGTTTCAATTAAAGAGAAAAGCAAGGTGGTTTTTCCGGTACCTGCATAACCTTTGAGAACAAAAAGTTTGTTTGCTTTTTTATCAACGATAAAATCTGCCATCATTTGAAGTGACAATTCTTGCCCTTTGGAAGGTGTGTGCTTGAAATTAGAAAGCAGCTTTTTTCGCAACAATTCGGAAGACATCAATTTGTATTAATTTGTTGTTTTCAAAAGTAAGCAGTAAAAAACTGTTAAATGCTTTTGTGATTAAAAAAAAAATGTAAATTTGCGTATCATCAAAACTAAAAAATATTCTTAAAATGAAAATTCTAAAAGGTCTTTTGTGGGTTGCAATTATCGGTTTGAGCTATTTGGTTTACAAATCGGTAGTGGGTCCGGTTGAGTTTAATAAGGTAAAAGAAGAACGTTACATCAAATCGATTGCTAACCTAAAAGATATTAGGAATTCACAATTGGCATATCGAACTGTAACCGGTAAATTCGCAAATAACTTTGACGAATTGGTGCAATTTATTGATACAGCAAACTTCACCATCACGCAAAGAAGAGATTCAAGCGTCGTCGATAATGAAATGACAAAACGCTATGGCGTAACCTCCTACAAAGATTTGCTGATTATAGACACTATTGGGACTGTACCCGTTAAGGATTCTTTGTTTAAAGGTTCTACGCGCTACAAAACCATGATGAATATTCCGATAGAAGGCATCAACGCAAAATTTGAAATGAAAGCGGATTTCATTACTCAGAATGATATAAAAATTCCGGTTTTTGAAGTAAAAGTTGCCAAAGATGTTTTGCTGTTTGATCAAGACAAAAACTTATTGGTACAAGAAAATCAAGTTGTGTCGGTCGATGGTGTAAACGGAACGCATTTAAAAGTAGGTTCGCTTACCGAGGTCAATACCAACGGTAACTGGCCAAAGATTTTTGGAAGCAACGACGAATAAAACAAATGAAAAATATTTCTACAAGACTGTCCGTTCAATTCAGTTTGACCGGACTTTCTTTTTGCATCAAATCCAACGAAGAAATAATTGATTTGTACGCAGAATCATCCGATTTTGTGTCTCCCGAAGAAACGTTGAACAGATTTGTGCAATGCTTTAAAGAAAAAGAATTACACCTTAAAAATTTTGACAGTATTTTGTTGATTCACCAAAACGAGTGGTCGAGCTTCGTTCCAAAAGCTTTTTTTGATGAAAGCCATTTGTCCGATTATCTTCAATACAATATTGCGCTTCTTCCGACAGATTACATCGCGTATGACGTGATAGCAAACAACGATATGATCAATGTTTACCTACCTTTTGTAAACATCAATAATTACTTTTTTGATCATTTTGGCGCATTTCAATACAAACATCATTTGACCGTGTTGATTGAATCTATTCTCCATTCTGAAAGAAACAAAAAAAGCAACAGCGCATACATCCATTTCAACGAAAAAACATTTGATTTGATTGGTTTCAAAAATGGAAAACTGCAGTTTTGCAATCAATTTCATTTTGAAACAGCCGAAGATGTTTTGTACTATCTCATCTTTTGTACGGAGCAGATTGGCTTTTCAGATGATTTTAGTCTCTCCTTCTTAGGAAAAACAGAAACCCGTCAATCGATTATAGATTTTATCAAAAAATACATTGGCAAAATAGAAAACTTTGAAAACAACTTTGCCCGACTTGCTTTAAAAAATTCCACACCTGAACATTTTATCCTTTTGAACCAACACGCATGAGAATTATTTCCGGCACGCACAAAAGCAGAAAAATTCAACCTCCATCAAAATTGCCGGTCAGACCAACCACCGACTTTGGAAAAGAATCCTTGTTTAACCTCTTGAATAACCAATTTTATTTTGATGAAATCAGTGCGCTCGACTTGTGCTCGGGAACCGGAAGCATCGCTTACGAATTTGCTTCGCGAGGTTGTGTGCACATCGACAGCGTTGATTCAAACAGAAGTTGTGTTCAATTCATCGAAAAAACAGCCAAATCATTTGATTTCCCGATTCGAACTTTTCAATCGGATTTGATACAGTTTTTGGAAAAAACCGCATTCCGTTGGGATATAATTTTTGTAGATCCACCCTACGACATCGGGGACGATATTTATCAAAAAATACCCCAACTCGTCTTTGACAGAAATCTTTTAAAGGACAATGGGCTTTTGGTTGTAGAACACGCCAAAGAAACCGATTTGAGCAATCATCCAAATTACAGCCATTCAAAAAAATACAGCAACAACGTTTTTAGTTTTTTTCCGATGAAGGAAAAAGGGTAGAGTTAGTTGCTGGTCTCTGGTTGCTGGTTGCTGGTCTGTCCAAACTGGTGGCTTCGGCTCCCTTCGACTCCGCTCAGGGCAGGCCGTTCAGCCACCAGGTTTCGGCTCCGCTCCACCGGAGGGGCTGGGGGGTGGGTTGTTTCAAAAAACTTCCATCTTCCGACTTCCGACTTCTGAACGGTGGCTGAGCGAAGCCGAAGCCACCGTAACGTAAGTTCTTCCGACTCCCGACTATTGTCTTTTGTCCATTGCCTATTGTCTTTTGTCTATTGCATTGCCATTATGCATGATTCATAAAAAAAGCAGGCCATAAGCCGGATTCTGTACATTTCTGAAAAAAATCAGAAAGCCTTATCATTTATCTGGTTGAGCCATTGCTGACACAATCTATCTGCCTACCCTCCGACTCGAGCGAGCAGCCCTCAAACATCGGTTTATTTGGCATTGCACCGCATAGAGTTTACCTGATTTCACTACAGCATTACCTGTACATTCTTTCTGTTGCACTTGTCCTTCCCGAAAATTCGAGAGACGGGCGTTACCCGCTATGCTGCTCTGTGGTGTCCGGACTTTCCTCCATCCCGATAAAATCAGGACAGCGATAAGGTGACCTGCTAAAGGCAAAGGTAGTCAATCAATGCATTATTTGAATAATGACTAAAATTTATTATCTTTATAAAATATGGACATTAAAAACATCAACGAAATTGCTTTAGAGTATTTATCTATCAATGACTATTTTGAGTTAAAAGAAGTCATGATCGATGCTTATCACAACATGCCCAATTCTTTTTGGCAGGCAAAACACATTCAAAAACTAATCGATATTTTTCCGGAAGGACAAATCGCCATCAAAGTTGACGGCAAATTGGCGGGCTGTGCCTTGGCAATCATCATCGACGAAGCAGACATGGAGGACGAACACACGTATCGGGAAGTCACCGGAGATTATAGTTTCAACACACATTCATCTAAAGGGAATACACTGTACGGCATTGATGTTTTTATCAAACCGGGTTTTCGGGGATTGCGTTTGGGCAGACGACTGTATGATTACCGCAAAGAGCTCTGCGAAAAGATGAACCTGAAAGGAATCGTTTTCGGCGGACGGCTTCCCAATTATCACCAGTTTGCCGAAACATTTTCGCCAAAAGAATACATCGACAAAGTAAGACACCGAGAAATCCACGATCCGGTACTTAACTTTCAGTTAGCCAATGATTTTCACGTCAAAAAAATCGTCAAAAATTATCTCGAAGGCGATAAAGCTTCGCTTGAATTTGCCGCCATTTTGGCTTGGGACAACATTTATTATACGAAGCCGAAGAAAAGCGCGAAAACGGACAAATCGATTGTTCGACTCGGGCTGATTCAGTGGCAAATGCGACCCTATAAAAGCATGAAAGAATTGTTGGAGCAGGTTGAGTTTTTTATCGATGCTGTTTCCGGTTACCGCTGCGATTTTGCTTTATTTCCGGAATTTTTCAATGCACCGCTTATGGCAGAGTACAACCAATCTTCAGAAGCGGAAGCCATCCGGAAATTGGCGGCTTTTACCGATGAGATCAAGACCGAACTCTCTGCTTTGGCAATTTCTTACAACATCAACATCATCACCGGAAGCATGCCGCAGATCATAGATGGTTCGCTCTTCAATGTGGGATTTTTGTGTCATCGAAGCGGTGCTGTCGAACAATACACCAAGATTCACGTAACCCCCGACGAAGCCAAAGTATGGGGAATGAAAGGTGGAGACCTCATCAAAACCTATCAAACAGACTGCGGGAAAATAGGAATTCTGATTTGCTATGACGTTGAGTTTCCCGAATTGAGCCGGATATTGGCATCAGAAGGAATGGATATTCTCTTTGTTCCTTTCTTGACAGACACCCAAAACGGCTATTCACGTGTGCGACATTGTGCGCAGGCACGCGCCATCGAAAACGAATGCTATGTAGCCATTTCGGGCAGTGTCGGCAACCTGCCCAAAGTTCATAACATGGACATACAATTTGCACAATCTGTCGTCTTTACGCCCTGTGATTTTGCCTTTCCAACCAACGGCATCAAAGCCGAAGCCACACCCAACACCGAGATGATTTTGGTAGCCGATGTGGACATCGATTTGTTGAAAGAATTGAATAAATTCGGAAGTGTCAAAAATCTGCGCGACCGCCGAACAGACCTGTATGAGGTGAAATTAAAAACGAAATGTTAGTTTTTATTGCGGTTTTAAGAACTCAAATTCTACCACAAAGTTCACAATGAAAACAACTACAAAAAGCCATAAAATGTTGATTTTATGGCTTTTTCTTTTTTGGTGATTTTGTCACATCTAAATCTTAGAACGATCCCTTATCAATTTTCATTCAACAAGGTTGAAATCGCATCTAAATTAGGAGTCAAAATCACTTCTATCCGGCGGTTTTTCTGTTTGCCTTCAGCGGTTTCATTGGAAGTGATGGGTGCAAACTCGCCCCGTCCTGCTGCGGTGATGTTTTTCAGTTTTACGCCTTTGTTTTCTTGCAGTATAGCAACCACTGCCGTGGCGCGTTTGGTTGATAAATCCCAATTGTCTTTGATGTCTCCGCCGCCTCTGTAAGGCACATTATCTGTGTGTCCTTCTATCAGGATGGAAATGTCTCGGTTGTCAGCCAACACTTTACCCAAAGCCTCTACGGCTTGTCGTCCCCTATTCCCAATTGCCCAACTGCCCGACTCAAAAAGCAATCTGTTTTCGAGCGAAACATATATTTTGCCGTTTTTCTGCTCAACGGTCAGCCCGTTTCCTTCAAACCCCAACAGGGCTTTGGAAACAGCGTCTTTAAGTTTTTGCAATGCCGCTTCTTTTTGGGCAATCAATCGCTCCAATTCATCCACTCTGCTGGAACGCTGTGCCAATTCGTTTTGGAGTGTTTCCAAGCGACTCCGCTCTTCCGCCAATGCGTTTTCTTTGGCTTCTAATTGCGTGAGTAATTCTCTGTTTTTTTGAATATTTTCGGCGATGGCTGCGCTGCTGTTTTTCTCTAAAGCATCGTAAGCTGTTTGCAGATTTTTTAGATTGTTTTGCAATGCCTTCACATCTGATTCCAATTTATTTTTGGCCGCGGATGCAGTTTCAAAATCTGACTGCAATTTTCTAACGGCTTCGCTGTTTTGGTCCAACTCTTTTTGGAGCTGATCTCTTTCTTCGAACAGGCTTTGATTTTCTGTTTTTAAATTGCTGTATTTATCAGCCAGTTCGCTGTACACTTTGGTGGAAACACAAGAGGTGGAAACACCGGCAATCATCAGGGCAAAAAATATTTTTTTCATGTAGATTAGTTTTGAGACATTTTAACGCAAGACTACTTTGTTTATTTTATCAAAAAAAATCCCGCGCATCAAATGGCGGGTTTTTTTCATTAAGACCTGAAGTTTCTAATTCCCCAAGATAATCGGCATGCCTTTGTCGCCATTACCGATCACGACCACTTTGCTGTTGGGTGATTTCGCGAGCTCGAGCGTTGCCTGAATTCCTTTTTCCTGAAGAATCAAACTGGAGAGTGAGGCGTTGAGAATCCTGTTGGCGTTGGCTTTTCCTTCGGCATCAATGCGTTGACGTTCGGCTTCTTTTTGGGCTTTTTCCAAGCGAAATTCATATTCGAGCGATTCTTGCTCTTGTTTCAATTTCCTTTCAATTGCTTCTTTGATGGTTACTGGAAGAGCTACGTCCCTGACCAAAACTTCATTGAGTTGGACAAATTGGTCTTCGAGTATTTTTTGGGTTTCCGATAAGATTTCACCCTGAATAATTTCCCGTTTAGAAGAATACAGCTGTTCGGGTGTATATCGACCCACCACGTTTCGTGTAGCCGATCTAACTGCCGGTTGAAGCACTCTTTGGATATAATTTTCACCTCTTTTTTGGTGAAGGAATCCCAATTTGTCAAATTCCGGTTGAAACCAGATGGATGCATCCAATTGTATTTCTAATCCATTGGATGACAACACTTTCATTTGTTCGGTCAATTCCTGTTGGCGAACTTCATAGACAAACACCTTATTCCAAGGCAATACCAAATGAAATCCTTCGCCCATAGCAGGTTTATCTGTTACGACACCTTCACCAAAAGTTCGGAACAAAACACCGGCTTGTCCGGACGAAATGGTCACCGTCGATTTGGAGATAAAAACAATGAGAACAATAAAGATTGCTATTGCCGGTATGAGTTTTTTGGGTAAATTTTCCATGTAAATTGTTTTGGTTTTTATATTATTTTTTTAATAATTCCAAAGATAGGAATTCTTAAAGGATTTGCCTAAACCAAAGTCATAAAGCGTATTCCTTCCATGCGATGTTTAATTCCGTTTGATTATGATTAAATTTGCCAAAAAGAAAATATGCACCTTTACAACGTCACCGTCAATATTGAAAAAGACTGCGAAGCAAGCTGGTTGGAATGGATGAAAAACGAGCACATACCGCAGATGCTTTCCACCGGAAAATTTTCGCACGCACGCATGTGTAAAGTTTTGGTAGAGCCGCAGGACGAACACCCAACGTATGCGGTTCAATATACTGCTGAAGATTACAACGCCATCCAACGGTATTATCGGGAAGATGCCGCTTCGCTCAGAAACGAAGTAATCAAGCATTTTAGCGATAAGGTAATTGCCATCAGAACAGAACTCGAACAAGTGTTTGAACTCGGAAATAATTTTAACTAATCATTGCTCATAATACACCCTCCATGCAAGCATCGGTCAAAGCCAAAAAACACCTCGGACAACATTTTCTAAAAGATGAAAGTATTGCGCAAAAGATTGCAGATTCTTTACCGGAAAGCGGTTTTGATCGAATTTTAGAAATTGGTCCCGGCATGGGCGTGCTGACCAAATATTTACTGCCTAAAAACCAAGCGTTGTCGGTCATCGAAATAGATCGGGAATCGGTTGCTTATCTGCAAAGTCATTACCCGGACTTGGCTGCCGACATCCTTTCCGAAGATTTTCTAAAACTCGATTTAAAAACACTTTTCCCCCAAAAACAATTGGCCATTATCGGGAATTTTCCCTACAACATTTCCACCCAAATTGTCTTCAAAGCTTTGGAAAACAGAACAATCGTTCCGGTTTTCTCCGGCATGTTTCAAAAAGAAGTTGCCGAGCGAATCGCTTCAAAGCCCGGCAGCAAAGTGTATGGCATCCTCTCTGTGCTCACCCAGGCTTTTTACGAAGTGGAATATCTTTTTACGGTTTCCGAACATGTATTCAGCCCGCCGCCAAAGGTAAAATCGGGCGTAATCCGGCTGATCCGAAAGCAAAATTTTCAACTCGATTGCGACGAAGCTTTGTTTTTTAAAGTGGTCAAAACTGCCTTTCAACAAAGGCGCAAAACCTTGCGCAACTCCCTCAAACTGTTTGAACTCAGCGCAGACGCGACCGCAGACAAAATATTTTCCGAACGCCCCGAACGCTTGGGTGTAACCGAGTTTGTCGCATTGACTAAGTTGGTGGAAAAACAAAAACGAAGTGGATTGGTAGTCTAAACGCACCCAATAAATGCAACTATTTCTGCTGTCGCGATACATAAAATATTCAATCTAAAGTTGGAAGACTGAAAGGGAAAACTTATAAAAAAGTTGTCTATATTTGGTGATGTTTAGTAGTTGTGGTTGTCAATAGTCCATTGGTCGGGTGGTGTACATTCGACAAGCTCAGTAGAGCGGTGGGCTTTGGGTGCGGTTGGGCAAAATTAAATGTGCTTGCAAAAGCGTTGGCTCGTGTGTCGGCTTGCAGCTCTTTTAATTTTACGAAGCGTTGGTATTTTGTCTTTCATTTTTAGCACAAATGTTTGTCGTTGCACGGTCGTCCTACCATTACCCATAACGGTTGCGTGTATGAAATGTTTGGCATTTCGAAGCGATTTCCTGTCAAGTTACAACTACTTTTGATACGAGCTGTACCGCTCGAATACCCACTGCACCGGCAATTAACTATACCGCGTGTTGGCAACTGGTGTTTACTCATATCCGTCTGTTTGTCATTTATTTAGCTTTTATTTTCTTGACATTGTCAATCTGCACCAACCTATCCACGAGGCACAAATTTATTTTGTTTTTTTGAGCGTGGGCAATCTTAAAACCGCCCTTAAAGGCGGTTACTTGGGCTGGAAAAGGCGGAAGCTCTTTTGCAAGCCTTTGGTTTGAGCGTTGGCTCGTGTGGGCTTGCAAATGTGCTTACGACTATGCGGTGGCTTATTCCCATACATTTACAGTTTTAGCATCAAAATATCTGACATAGCACTTAAACTTACTTTCTATTGATTTTAAGTGTTCCATATCTGACTCAGAATAAACGCCAATATAAATACTATTTAACATGTGCCATTTCCCGTCTTTATCTTTCTTCTTTTTTGCAGCTTTATTGATGGCAGCAATAATATGTTCATCATATGACCCGAAACCAAAACCAAAACAAATCAATGTACCTTCAATGTTTGAAAGCGTATCATAGCAATATGATAAATATCGGTTGTGGCGAATGTGGCTTAATTTTTCTTCGCCATTACCCGCAGTTACAAAAATCGGATATTCTTTGCGTTCCATTCTTGCTTTCACATTTTCAAGCAAAACATGCTCGCTATTGTATTCTTCTTTAATTACAAAAATCCCTGTGTCGAATAAATGAAGTGCACCATGAACATAGAAAATGGATTGTGCATCACTATTTTTACCCCAACGCAATTCCGACCAATCTCTTTCGTCTGGCTCAATCAATTCATCAGTATCATCTGTTTCACGACCGAAACCATCGCCCATGCGGTCAAGTTGATTTCTCATTAATACCCAATAGAGTAATAAATCATAATTTGTGGTAAAGATGTTGCCCTCATTTGCAATGTACTCATTCAAGAAAATTCCACATGCTTTACTTTTTTCTTCGGGAATTTCATAAACATGTTCTGGATGAAGTTCTTTTATAGCATCAATCAGACTTTCTTTAAGTGTTTCTGTGGCTTTCCGAATATTAGCAACAACTTTTTTATCCGCTTCAAAAACTTCTGCTATTTGTGCCACATTGTCGAGTTGCTCCATCAATAATTCAAAGTTGCTTGTTTTGATTATCTGAAAAAGCTTTTGAAGTATGTCGTTGTCCAAGTTTTCAAGAAACTCGCTTAATGCATTGTATGAGAAAATGCCTGAATCATATGACATACTGAATCCATTACCAAGCAACAAATGTTTCTGTCGTTTCTTTTTTTGCAACGATGCAATTACTTGTTGATATGTTATTAATTCTTCACTTGGCATTTTTATTCACCGTATTTAGTTTCAGGCTCTGCCACCATGCTTCGACTCACTTCGACTTGGTTCAGTGAACGCTCAGCAGAGCTTAACAAACTTTCATCTTTTATGCTTAGCTCCCCCCGAAACGCCTTTTGGCTCAAACTGCCATACAAATTCTCCAACTCCTGCAAGCTTTGTTGGTATTGGGTTTTGAGGGCTTCTGTTTTTTCTACGATTTGGGCAAATTGGGTTTGGAGTTCGATGGGTGGTTTTATCATTTTTATTTTTTCAAAGCCACCTTTCGTTAAAATCTTCTTCATACCATTTGATGCAGCATCTTGAATGTATTTTCTTGATATTTTAAAAAGCCAATACAAATACAAAGGTTCAATTTCGTTATTAGGTTGTATTGCATTTATTTGTTGATTAAAAGAAACTTTTCTATTCGTCAAAGCTGCTCTTCCAACTGATTGAATACTTCCTGCAATGCAAGCAACAAGTAAAGCACCGCTTTCAACTGTTCTTGCATATTTCAATCCATTCTCTGAAAGAAATTCGACAGCATTTGTGATGTATGCATCATCAGCCGGAATATTATCTGTTTTTATCCATTCTATAAAATTTGAAGAATAATTTTCAGCATTATTTCTCGGTGGAGTATTCCCTGTAATTATTTCACCAAAATATTTCAATTCAACCTTTTTCCAATTCTTTTCATTTTTAGTGCAATCCCCAAACATTTCCAAAAACGTGCTTTTCAAAAATTCATCCAGCAGGCAAATGCTTTCTTTTCGTTGGTTTATAAGGTTTTCGGCTTTGCTTAATAGGTTTGCGATGTGGAGTTGGTCGGAAATTGAAGGTAGTGGAACCACAAAATCCTTAACAAATGCCTGGCTTATGTGAGGTTGAGCATTTCCCCATGCTTTATCTAAAATTCTTTGCCTTTGAGTTCTTAAAAAGTGAAAAAGGTATTCGGGAATATGTGATTTAGATGGAAGAATTCCAGTCACAGATTGGTTTGCACAGGCCTCTATTTTAGATAATGCACTTAACCCACAAGTTGCTCCTGTTAAGGCAATCAATACAGTATCAGGAGGCATTAATCTAGTTGAGCTATTCTTTAAGCCAAGTTCTGTTATGAAATTCTTAGATTCGTAAATGTATTTTTTATTTAGCTCCCCTGAATTTAACCAAGGAATGTCCCCACCTTCCCAATATTCATTTTTTGTGGTAGAAGGAGTTCCGCCAGTTATTACTTCAGCGAAATCTGATATTTTTTTTTCTTGAATCATTCTACAACAGTTTCTTTAAATCAGTCAATCCGCTTTGAATGGTTGCTTCAATACTTTCCAATTTCCCTAAAATCACATTTGGTTTTTCATAGCTTATTTCTTTATACACTTCTTCTTTGTATTTGCTTGGGTTTAAGTCGTAGTTGTTTTCTACAATCTCTTTTTTCGGCACCATAAAATATTTCAGCTTTCTGTCGCTGGCTTTCTTAGCGTCTCTTGCTTTGTAACGCTGCACAATGTCTGGCAGGTCGCTTTCAGGAATTTTATTTCGCTTATCATCTAAGCTGTAGCCGTCTGATTGCATGTTATAAAACCAAACGTTGTTGGTTTCGCCACCTTTGGTAAAAATCAAAATAGCAGTGCTTACTCCTGCATAAGGTTTAAAGGCTCCGCTTGGCACGGCTATCACGGCTTTCAGTTCGGCTTTGTCAATAATCAGTTTCCGCAACGCTTCAAATGCCTTTCCGCTGTTTTGTATTACACCGCTTGGAACAATTACGGCTGCCGTTCCGCCCATTTTCAACATGTTAAAAATGCGTTCTACAAATAGCAATTCTGTTTTGGTGGTGGGTAGCTTCAGCCCTTCGTTAATATCGCCTTTGTCAATATTGCCTGTAAATGGCGGATTTGCCATAATAATATCGAACTGGCTGTCTTCGTTGTAGCTTTTGCTCAGCGTGTCTTTGTAGTCAATTTTGGGTTCGTCAATGCCGTGCATCATCAGGTTCATTAAACCCAAACGCACCATGGTGGTATCAATATCATAACCTACAAAACTCTGGTCGAGTATGGTTTTTACTTTTTGCGTTAAAACCGCACTAATGGCGGCACGTTCAAATCCGTCTTCGTCTTTTTCAATTGGTTTTTTGTCTCCTGTGCTGAGCGAAGCCGAAGCATTTTTCCGAACTAAATCGGTGAGAATGTATTGATATGAACCCAATAAGAAACCGCCTGTTCCGCAGGCAGGGTCGGCAATGCGTTGTCCCAATTGCGGGGCAACCAGTTCAGCCATCAATTTAATAATGTGGCGTGGTGTACGAAACTGTCCGTTTTTTCCTGCCGTAGCAATTTCGCTCAACAGCATTTCATACACATCGCCTTGTATGTCCTGAAAAGCATGCCCGCCTTCGGTGGCATCTTTTTCAATTTCCTTGAAAATATCTTCTACAATGTTGATGGCAGAAACCAGCAAACTTGCTTTTGGCATAATGAAAACTGCATTTGCCATGTGTTTGGTAAAAGGCGAAGTTTCTCCGTTCAAATCTTTCAGAAAGGGAAACACTTTCATTTGCACATGCAACAGCATTTCATCTGCCGGCTTGTGTTTAAAAATGCTCCAACGCAATTCGTTTTTATCAATGTTTTCGTTACTGCCCGGAACGGTGAATTTGCCCGCAAAACGGGAAACATATTTTTCTCCTGTAAACTCGGCATCACGCTCTCGTTTGGCTTCTAAATCGTCCAAACGCTTCATAAAAATAAGATATGTAATTTGCTCAATGGCGGTTAAAGGGTTGGCAATGCCACCTTCCCAAAAGTTCTGCCAGAGCTTGTCAATAAGCGATTTTAATTGTGTGTTATTTTGTAACATATAATTTTGTTTTTAATCCCGAAGGGATTTGATGTTTATAGAAAAACATGACAAGAGAAGGGTGCGACCCCGAAGGGGTCGAATGAAAACATTGATTGCCTATTCTATAAACATTTGACCCTTTCAGGGTCATATTAAACCGACAATCGTTTTTTCTAAAAACATGTGAATCCTTCTGATTCTTTAATCTTCTATCCATTTGAATAAATATTCGTCTTTAAATTCTATCTCGAACTTCTTTAAAAAATCCAAATACTCCTCACGGAATGTTCGTCTTTTGTGATGTTCTTTTTGATTCATGATATATTTGATTACTGAATCAATTTGTGAATGGCTATAAGAAAATGCCCCGTATCCTTCTTGCCAATTGAACTTGAACTTTATAAACTTCTTTTCTGCAATAAATTCATTGGATGACTTTTTTATTTCTCTCACCAAATCTGATAAACAGCAAGATGGTTTCATTCCGATAAATAAATGAATATGGTCTGGCATTCCGTTTATAGCAAGCATTTTTTGTTCTTTATTCCTGACAATGCCTGAAATGTATTTGTATAATTCTTCCTCCCAAGATGATTGTATCATGCACTCTCTATTTTGAACAGCAAAAACAACCTGAATATATATTTGAGAAAATGTTCCTGCCATTTATTTGTTTTTTTTTGGTTTTTTCTTGTCACCCTCATTCAATTGCAATGCGGTTTTGGCATTTAGCGAGGTTACTACATTTTTACCTGTTTTAGCTTCCAGTTCTTTGCGTGCCACCTTTGCTACATTGCCGCCCTGTTTGGCTACTTTCTTGCTTTCTTCAAAATCTTTCGGATTGGTTGCAGCCGATATGTCTTTTGTGGATGCCTCGGCAAGCATGTTTAAAATGAGTTCTGTATTGGTCATGTTATCCCTTAGGTTTTCCTTTTTCAAACCTTTCAGGATTTTGTATTCTTTGGTGGTTCTATCACTCCAGGCTTTGGTAATAATATCGGTTAGCGTAGCAAACTGAACACCTTCTTTCAATCCCCTTTTTTTCCATTCGTCTGTCAATTCTTTTCGTATCTCAATACTTTTGAGGCGTTGATTTATCCAGTTTTCTGAATAACCAAGTTTCATGTATTGTTCCAGTGCCCTGTCAATACTAAGTTCAGGGTCTTGCATTTCATCCAATCGCTCTGCAGCGACCTGAGCCAGCCATTGTTTAAAGGGTTCTGCTTTGGGTGATGGAATGGATTGGATAAGACGAAAAAGTTGTTCTGTATCAGCTACATCGGTCAATCTCATTTTCCCGTCAGGAGCAGGCATTTTCAAAGCGTTACAATTTGTAACGGTTTCATTTCCCTCGTCTTTTAATCTCTTTTTTAATACCCTCCAATACACCTGAGGATTAGGGCTATCAGTCAAAACAGCTATAACATCAACAATCGATAAATACCATTTTTCATTTTCGGCATCCCAAAGCGTTCTAACCTTTTTGTCCTCAAATATTTTAATATCAGTTTGTTTGCTCATGCTGCCAATACTTTTTCGGTTAAACTTAAAATCTCGTCAATTTCTCTTTGATTAAATATCCCTCTGATGCCTTCGGGATGAAGCATAGTAAAAGGCGATTCAATCAGGTTGCGTTTGCTCACATCACCTTTTTCCAATACAAAGTTTTTGAGCAAGTCAAGAAATTGAAGTTGTCGGCTGGTAAGGTAACTATGTTTTGAAATAAAATCATCAAATGCTTTGGTAACAGTTTCGGCAAAGGTTTCTAATTGCTCAATGCCTAAAATATGTTTGATAAATTGCACCAATGCCGCTTTGCGGTGGTTATAAACCTTTCGAAGCAAATCAATGGTAATGTGTGGATGCTCGTTGTGCAGTTCTTCGGCTAATTGTTCTGCTTCATCCGTTGTAATTTCTTGTCCTTGCTTTAGTTTTTGTAAAATCGGACTGCTTGAAACCAATTCATTGATTTTCTTCTCAACCAGTTCACGGTATTTGGCTACGCTCAAAGCTTCGTGTTGCGGACCAAACTCAATAAATTCTTTTTCGGAAACAATGTCTTTGAAATTGAATTTGGCAGGTGCTAAAGGAATAACTGCTTCACGGAATTTCATTAAAGGCGAAAGTTTTTGAATCAGTTCTTCAAACTTGTCTTCATTGATAGTTGCCCAATAATGATTGCTTTGTGCTTGACGAATCAATTCGTGTTCTCTTGCAACAATGTTGATGCTCAAAGGCAGTTCGCCAATTTCTTCAATAATACTTTCTTTCAACGTTTCAAATTTTTCTGTTTCTCCCGCCAAATGAGCCAATGAAACTTCTACTATATCTTTTTCAAATCGCATAGCTTTAAAATCAACTTCTGAAACGGTGCGTAGCAATGGTTTTACAACCGTTTCCAAAAATTCCATTTTGTCAGAAGTTAAGTTGTTCCAAAAGTTTTCATCCTCCAAGCGTTGTAATTCATTTCGGGCTTCCATGATAACCACCGAATTTTTCGGAAGTGCTTCAACTTGCTTTCTGATTTTCTGAATTTCTTTGTTTACAATTTCAGATTTACTTTGTGTTTGGGCTTCTTCAATTTTTTCCAATCGTACACCAAACAAGCGAACTGGTAAAGGAATTTGCCCTTTTAATTCTTTACCTCTTGGATTGAGTTTGAAATATTCAAAATTGTCCCAACAATCAAGTATCAGAAAATTGTCTTTTTGTGTGCACCAAGGTTTTATTTTTTCAGGTTCAAGTAGTCGGGTTCCTCTGCCTATCATTTGCCAAAACTTGGTATAACTGTAAACAGGTTTTGCAAAAACCAAATTAACCAATTCACGAATATCAATTCCAGTATCAAGCATGTCAACACTAATGGCAATGCGTGGCATGTCGTTGTGAACAAATTGGTCGAGCAAACCGCCCTTACCGTAAACCCGCGGGTCTTCGCTTACCAATACTTTTGCTAATTCGCCTTTGTATTCTGGATAAAGTGAATCAAATATTTCTTCAACCCGTCTTGCATGCGCTTTTGAAATGCAAAAGAAAATTGTTTTTCCTGGCAATACTCCGTTGGCATCTTTGGTGCTTTCTTCCATGAATTCACGGACTATCAAAGCGTTTGTTCCTCGGTTGATTACCTTCTTTTCAATCTCGGTTCCTTCGTAATTGATTTCTTCAATTTCTTTTCCTTCCAACATTAGTTTTTGTTGGTCTTCCAGTGAAATTGTCCGCTTGCTTATTCCTTTATCCTGAAACTTAGTTTTGATTTTCATTACCTGAAAATCGCTCAGAAATGGCGGAATGTGATTTACTGCTTCATCATAGGAATATGCAAAAGTCGGAACGCCATCTTCACATTCAAATAGTCCAAATGTATTATGGTCGATTACATCGGTTGGCGTGGCTGTCAAGCCAAGCGTAATCGTATTGAAATAATCAAGAATTTCCTGATAAGTGTTGTAAATGCTGCGATGGCTTTCGTCCACCACAATCAAGTCAAAGAAATGCGGACTTAAAGATTTGTCCTCGTTGCGAATAACGTTTAACATGGTCGGATAAGTTGAAACATAAATCCTTCTGTCGGTAGCAATTTCTTTTTCGCCTTGTTTTGGCCAGCGTGGTTCGTCAGGCAAATGCTCTTTGAATGCTTCCAAGGTTTGGTCACGGAGTGCAATTCTGTCCACCAAAAACAAAACTCTTTCCGCCCAACCAGCTCTCATTAATGCATCCACCAAAGCAATACAAGTTCTTGTCTTGCCGGTGCCTGTCGCCATTACCAACAAGAATTTGCGTTTCCGTTTTTCAATTGCTTCCATAACGGCACGAATAGAAGCAATCTGATAATTACGCCCTGCAATTTTGGTATTGATAAGTTCTCCTGCTAATTGTTTTCTTGCTTTACGAATGTATAAATATCGTTCAAGGTCGTCTCGGGTCGGAAAGCCATAAACTTTTTTTGGCGGATAATTGTCTAAGTCCCAAAAATAAATATCGTGTCCGTTGGTGTAAAAGCAAAAGGGTAATTCTCCGCCTTGGGTTGATTTTATGTTGTAGCAATATTGTTTAGCTTGTTCCCGTCCAAGTGCTGCATCAACAGAAGTCTTTTTTGCTTCAACAACTGCAAGCGGTTTACCGTCCTTTCCCAATAAAGCATAGTCGCTGTATTGATGTCCAGCGTAAGGAGTTGTCGGTTCTTCTACAACTGTCAAATGAATATCAAATTCCTCAATTACCTGAGTTCGGTCAGTAACATTCCAATCCGCTTGTTTTAAGCGGTTGTCAATAATTTCTTTCCTTGTCAGTTTTTCGTTTTTCATTTATATTTTTAATCAAAAGTCAATTAAAGTTCAAAAGTAACAATTTAGCACGGGTGCGTAAGCAAAATTGCAGCTCTTTTGCAAGCTTTGGTTTTGAGCGTCGGCTCGTGGGGCTTGCAAATGTGCTGCAATGTGGGTGGGGTTTCTTCTTCTTTTTTTGAGGGGGGAAGAAAAAAACAAAATAAATTTCCATCAAATTTGCACTGTCCTGTCAAAAAGCTAAATCCTTTCTTATTTTAATTTTGTCAATATCGTATCAGTCTGGTCGTCGGTCTTTTTACACTTGTTGCCAACGGTTTGTATATGAAACGTAGCGTGCAAAAAGACACAGAACTTTCGGATTATACACAAGCCAGATTTTTAAATTTTCTTTTTATCTTAATTTCTCAAAAAGCCAAATTTAAAAATTTGGTGATCTTCGAAAATACACAAAAACCTCTCGGAAAGCCTATAATAGCTATGTTTTATATACGTTGTTGTAAACAGTTTTTTTATATTTCTTCATCATATCCGAACCAATGGTTAAAACATTTAACTTTTTCAGATTCTATTTCAATGAATTTGTTTTCCGTTAAATCTATTTTCCACACTTTTAAGATATGGTCTTTGTCAAAATATTCTTTGTCTTGATTTTTTGCTATTCCGAATATGAATTTTTCGTTAGATTTGTCGGCCATCTTACAATCAGTCGGTTCAGAGAACAGTTTTGATTTGTCTGCAATCAATTGAACTTCGTCTAATATTTTAAAATTCACTTTCGAAGGATTATCTCTAATAATCTGTTCCAAAACCAGTACTTGTAAGCTATCTTTCTGGAGGTATGAAAGTGCTTTGTCAGTACCGTCCAAAACCATTCCAACAATTTCAGTAAATCCTTTGTATTTATCCAACTCCGTTATTTTTCGATAAACAGTTTGGTCTTCATTTTCTATTAATAGAATTTCACTTTTTTTGTTAGTTTCAGAAACGGGTTGTTTCTTACTCTCTTTACAACTTAAAGTCAGAATAATTATTGAAATTGCTATTAAGTTTCTCGTTTTCATAAATTCTGACTAACGTTTTTACAATATATTTAAAATCAGGTATTTGCAAATCCAAGATCTTCATCAGTCAAAGCAAATTTATCGATTTGTTTTTTAATCCTCTTAACTAAACCCAGTTTTCTTTTCTGATCTAAAAACAG
>JAXMLV010000003.1:0-63098 GCA_034367065.1 Flavobacteriaceae bacterium | reverse complement strand
AACGTATCGAGAACGCTACAATCACAAGCTTCTCGATACAATTTTTAATAGTAAAGCTGTCGCATTACTATTAAAAACCACGCGAAGTGACGGTTAAAACGACATTCATTTGAATAGCTGAATAGTTACCTGAAAATTAATCATTAAGAATTTATTCGATATTATTAGCCTAAGATGTTATTTTTCACAAACGATAAGGTCTCGAAACCGAGTCATCACGCTTGAAAGGCTTGCATTTGAAAAAATGAAATATTGCTGTTGCGTGGGTTGAGTTCTTGTCGTAATTTAGTCAATGAATATTCCGATTTGATTTGAATCAAAATTTATGCTTAAACAAGGTTTACAACTAAAGTTATCACAGAAATTATCGCCTCAGCAGATTCAACTGATGAAGTTGATTCAACTGCCCTTGCAGGATTTCGAACAACGACTCAAACAAGAATTGGAAGAGAATCCGGCTTTGGATCAAGATGAATATCAAGAACCTACGGATGATGGTGAGCCACTTGAGGAAGATTTTCAGGATGATGACTATGATGGAGATTCTGAAAAAATAGAAGCTGAAGACATCAACATCGATGAGTATTTAAGTGATGACGAAACACCGGATTATAAACTTCAAGCTGGAAATTACAGTGCCGATGACGAAGAAAAATCAGTTCCCATGGTTTCTGGCATTTCTTTTTATCAACATTTACAATCGCAACTTGCTACATTTCGCTTTGATGAAGAAGAGGCCGAAATAGCTGAGTTTATCATTGGTTCCATCGATGAAGATGGTTTTTTAAGACGTTCATTATCGGATTTGGTTGACGATTTGGCTTTTACGCAAAACATCTATACAAATGAGGATAAAGTGTTGTCGATTCTCAAAATCGTTCAAGAATTGGATCCGGCAGGGGTGGGCGCGAGAGACCTCAGAGAATGCCTACTCATACAAATCAGGCAAAAAGAGCAGACGGCAAATGTCACCTTGGCGCACAAGATAATTGACACCACATTTGAGCAACTCAGCAAACGTCATTTTGATCAGATCATTCATCGGTTGAACACTACGGAAGATGCGTTGAGAAGTGCGTTGGAGGAAATCGAAAAATTGAATCCCAAACCCGGAAATGCGTTTAGCGGAAGTTCGAAAAGCATCGAACACATCATTCCTGACTTTGCCATTAGAATCATTGATGGAGCGCTCAACTTGACGCTCAACAGCCGGAATGCACCGGAATTGTTCGTGTCAAGAGATTATACGGACATGCTCGAAGGCTACAAAAAGGCTCGTGAAAAATCGACTCAGCAACGCGAAGCCGTTCAATTTATCAAACAGAAACTCGATTCAGCCAAATGGTTCATAGATGCCGTGAGGCAACGACAACAAACCTTGTTTCTGACCATGAACAGCATCATGGTCTATCAAAAAGAGTACTTTTTGTCCGGCGATGAACAAAAACTCAGACCCATGATTTTGAAAGACATTGCCGAAGATATCGGGATGGATGTTTCGACCATTTCGCGGGTTGCCAGCAGCAAGTATGTGGACACGCCTTATGGCACAAAACTTATCAAAGACTTGTTTTCTGAATCGATGACGAACGAGCAGGGAGAAGAAGTTTCGACCATCGAGATCAAGAAAATATTGGAAACGGTGGTAGAGGCAGAAAACAAGAAAAAACCGCTGACGGATGACAAGTTGGCTAAAATTTTGAAAGAAAAAGGATATCCGATAGCCAGAAGGACGATCGCAAAATACAGAGAGCAATTGGATATTCCGGTTGCGCGGTTAAGAAAACAACTTTAACAATTTTTGAATATTTCAAAGAGAAAAGTCATGTCAAAAACCTTTGCAAAGCTAATTTCATATCTTTTTTATCCCATACTGATTCCGATGTATGTAATTGTTTTTTTCTTTTATCAAACGTATTTTTTGTTTGATAAAGAGCAAATCATAAATGTGTCTCGGTTGGTTTTGATGCTTGGTTTTTTCTTTCCTGTATTGTTTTATTTATTTCTTAAAAACAGGAAATATTGTGACAGTATTTTCTTAAATTCTATTGAGCAAAGAAAGATTCCGGTATTGCTCAACATGGCTTTACTTGTTTTAATCATCATTCGATTTACGGGTGTTCAGGATTTATTACCACTGAAAATATTTTTCACCGGACTATTTACTGCTCATGTTTTTGTCTTAATCTTGTTGTATTTAGATAAAAAAATCAGTTTGCATTTGGTCTATTTGACAGTTGCTTTGGTTTTTATAGGTATGTTTGGTATTCAATACAGTTTGTCGGTGCGTCTTGTTTTTGTGTGCGGTGTTTTGATAACCGGTTTGGTGGCTTCATCGAGACTCCGACTCAATGCGCACAATCAAGAAGAGGTTTATCTCGGTGTCTTGATAGGTACAATTTCTCAACTTTCTATGCTGTATTTGTGGGTATAAAAAAATCCGACTTCTTATGAAATCGGATTTTATAAATGAAAGATTTTAATCAATTAATTTTTGAAATTTCCCTGAACGTCTCCCTTACGAGTCGTATAGTTAATTTTAAGGGCATCTACTTCACGCAATTCTTGCTTAATATCTCCAATCAATCCCATTTTGGTGTCCACATCAACTTTTAAAGCCGTGGTGAGAAAAGGGATAAGTTCTTCGCGTTTTTTAGCACGCTCTGCGAGGATGTATTGTTTGATGTCTTTGACATCTGCAAATTTGTCATTCAACTGAATACGTGCTTCTGTGCCAAATTGAGCTTTGTAGTTGGCAGTTGGTTTTCCGGCGTAGATAAAAATAATACGATCTTTTTTCTCCAATTTTTCAAGTTGATCCGCTTGTGGAAGCGTATTCTGAATCATTAAAGTGTCATCTCGCATAACCGTGGCAACCATGAAGAAGAACAGCAACATGAAGACGATATCGGGCAAAGATGCTGTCGATATTGCGGGGAGTTCTTTCTTTCCGCCCTTTTTAAATTTAGACATAACTTTAAATTTTTCGTATTATCAATTAAGTTTCTTTGCAGGCGCTTCGGATATTATCTGTGGATACATTTTTTTAATATTTTCCACTTGTCCTTTCAGTTTTTCCTTATCACCTGAATAATTTGCGTCATTTGAATTGGCTTCCATCTCCGTAAAAGTTTTGCTGTATAATTTGTTCGCTGTTTTATTGCGTAGTTCAGTGTAGGCAGCAACCAACTCATTTTGCACGGAAATGTACATTTTATAGGAAGTCTCCCTGTCATTCTGAAGAGAGATAACAGCTTTTGATGGATTGTCTGAAGAGGCAGGATCTTTTTCGCCTGTACAATAATCACAGGCATCTTCTCCGGTACCGCCACCGTTGTCAATAAATTTAATGGCAGCTTCCTTCAGATCTTTAAGCTCCATAACTTCATTCTCAACTAACAATCGATCTTGCTTATTAACAATTACCTGAAAAATATTTTTCTCTTTGATAATATCCGGTTTTTCATCCGGTGGTTTTATGGGTGGCAACATCCGGCTGATACCTGAATCACTTGCAATGGTGGTGGTCACCAAGAAGAAAATCAGGAGCAAAAACGCGATGTCCGCCATCGATCCGGCATTTACTTCCGGTGCAGATCTTTTTGCCATAATTATTTAGTTTTTTAACATTTTTTTAATTCCAAAGAAGAACATAGATGCAATGGCTACAAGGGAGAGAATGTAAAATGAAATAATTCCTGCGCCAACCAATTTATCACCAGATTCGGTAAGGACTAAATACCCGTTTTTATCCAACACTTCATGTCCGGTAGAAAGCACGTAGCTTAAAAACACAACTGCTAAAAACAAGCCTCCGGAAACCAAGGCAGATTTTAATGAATCTTTATGTGTAATAAGATTTCTAAGAACAAAAAACAAGGTTAGAGCTATTATTATCGCAAAAACAAAGTATGCAAGATATATAAATGGTGAAATAATTCCATCCTGCAAATCAGATGAACCTTTAATCTCTTCGTCACCCGATCCTATAATTCTTATCAAGAAGAATAGGCTTATCACGCTTACCACGATGATAAAAAGGGTTGATAATTTATTACTTTTCATTGTGCTAAAATTATAAGATTTGAAAAATTATTTTTTGTGCGCCACCAACAAGTCAATCAAAGAGATAGACGCATCTTCCATATCATTGACGATGCTGTCAATTTTAGCAATAATATAGTTATAGAATACTTGTAGGATGATTGCCACAACCAAACCAAATACGGTTGTCAACAAAGCCACTTTGATACCGCCCGCTACCAATGAAGGTTGCATGTCACCAGCTGCTTCGATTTTGTCAAAAGCTTGAATCATCCCGATTACCGTACCCATGAAACCAAGCATCGGTGCCAAAGCAATAAACAAGGAAATCCAAGAAACGTTTTTCTCCAATTGACCGGTTTGAACACCACCGTAAGAAATAACTGATTTTTCAACCATGTCAATTCCTTCGTTTGAGCGATCCAGTCCTTGATAGAAAATAGATGCCACAGGTCCTTTGGTGTTTCTGCAAACTTCTTTTGCAGCTTCAACACCACCTGATTTCAATGCATCTTCGACTGACTCAAGTAATTTTTTAGAATTTGTAGTGGCAAGATTTAGGTAAATGATTCTTTCAATTGCAATTGCTAAACCTAAAATTAAACAAATAAGAACAATTCCCATAAATCCGGGACCTCCTTCGATGAATCGTTTTTTAAGTTCTTGATGAAAACTTTCATCTGTTGCCGTTGCGGCAGCTTCATCTTGTAACGTAACAGCACTTACCGTAGTAATAACTGTTGACACAGTTTGGGCAGGTACTGTTGAAATGCTCGCATTGGCAGTTCCGAATGTCATCACCCCTGCAATTGTCAAAATGGAAAATAATCTTTTCATTGTTCTAAGTCTTAAAGTTTTAAATTTAGTTTAAAAATGGTTTTGTGTTAAACAGGTTTCAAATATATAAAAATATTCTTTCAAAAAAACATAGTAGAGAGGAAGGGATTCGAACCCTCGATCCACCGATAAGCGGATACACACTTTCCAGGCGTGCGCCTTCGACCACTCGGCCACCTCTCTTTACGCTTATCAGAATAATGCGCCAAATAACAAAAAATTTATTAGTTAAAGAAAAAAAAATCGTTAATTTTCTGAAATTTCTCCACAAACCGCTCTTTCAAAATTGATTTTGAAGTCCTTAGCGTTTTTATATTTTGGCAACAAAAACATCAGCTTGGCAAGCGCAGACTCGGTTGTGATGTCTTTGCCCGATATCAAACCGATTTGTTTCAATCGCTCACTCGTTTCATATTGACCCATCGCCACCGAGCCTCCCGAACATTGGGTGACGTTGACAATCATCAAACCAGACTTTATAGATGTTTCCAAAGTATGCACAAACCAATCTTCGGAGGGCGCATTTCCCGATCCGAAAGTTTCCAATACCAATCCTTTCAGCTGTGGTGTGGAGAGATAATGTTTAATAAAATCAGGTCGGATACCCGGAAAAATTTTCAACAAGCCTATGCTTGTGTCTAATTCTTTGTGAACTTTCAATGGCTTACTTTCATCTCGCTTCAATAAATTTTCTTCAAACACCTTCAAATGTACGCCGGATTCTGCTAACGGCGGGTAATTTAAGGAAGCAAATGCTTGAAATTGTTCCGCATTGATTTTTGTGGTCCGGTTGGCCCGGTATAATTTGTATTCAAAATACAAGCAAACCTCTTGAATTACTGCTTTCCCGTTTTTTTGAAGAGCCGCTATTTGTATGGCCGTAATCAAATTTTCTTTGGCGTCGGTTCGCAAATCACCGATGGGAAGTTGGGATCCGGTAAACACAATCGGCTTCTCGAGATTTTCAAACATAAAACTCAAAGCTGAAGAAGTGTATGACATGGTGTCTGATCCATGCAGCACAACGAAACCGTCAAATTTGTCATAATTGGACTCGATCAATTCGGCGATGGCAATCCAATGTGTCGGACACATGTTGGAAGAATCAATCGGCGGATGAAGGGAAATGGTCTCCACCGAACAATCCAAAAGTTTTATTTCCGGTATTTTCCGCAGTAGTTTATCAAAATTGAATGGTTTCAGCGAACCGGTTTGCGAACTTCGCATCATGCCAATCGTTCCACCGGTGTAAAGCAGCAATATATTCGGCTTGTGGTTCATTTTTGTGCCGATGCTTCTTTGTTGATAACCGGATTGGCATACATTAATAGAAAATTCTTGACCGCAACAGGATTGGAACTATCGATTCGTTTTTCCAAACGCCGTTCAAACTGTCTTTTTTCTTTGTCATCGTATTGCGCACTGTACTTGTCGGTGTGATGATACAAATCATAAGCCACATAATTGGATGGCCACAAACGATAATTTTGATGAATTTTTCGGTCGATGCATTCTGCCAACATGCCCAGTTGCTTGTTGATAGGCTCACCGGAAGCAGCGATTTCATCAAATGCTTTATCCAAAACTTCACCGGCTATGATGCAAATGCGTTTTTTGTTTCCCAAAGCACCTTGCAGGATGGAATTAAAATCTTCATTGGATGATTTCACATAGGTTTCATCATTTTCTTTGGCAATCAATTCCGGCATTTTCAGGATGTCGGTCGGGTCGTATTCATACGATATGGAAATCGGAACCACGCGCAAAGATTTGAAATATTCCATAATCGGCAACTCGCCTTTAGCCAAACCAATCATCTTCAAAACACCTTGCTGCGATCGGTCGTTGCCGTCTTTGGTTCTTCCCTCGCGTTGGGCAATCCACACCGAACGTTGATTCTTTTGAAGCAAATCGCGGATGTATTCCGACAGCATTTTTGAACTTTCAAGCATTTCTTTGGGCGGCAGGTTGCGTTGTACCAGAAAATTGCGATTCAATTTTGACAAACCCAACAAAAAAGGTTTATGAACCAAATTGTCTCCAATGGCAGAGGCGGTCATCACCAAGTTTTTTTCAAATAAAATGGTATTGATAAACGAGGTGTCTAATACGATATCCCTGTGATTGGAAATAAAAAGATAAGAAACTCCGGGTTTCAAATTGTCAAAACCTTCGGAGAAAAGTCCTTCAGAACTTCGCTCGATAACCTGCCGAACGGCGTGATAAATAATTTGGGTTTGAAAATCGCGTATGGAGTGGCAATTGTCTAAAATCTCATCCATTTCTTCCAAAGACTTATCGGGCAAAGCGAATGTGAGCAAAGCCTTAATCATCGGGTGTTTGCGGAGTTCTTTCAGTCCTTCATTTACTTCGTGGTCGTGGTAGGGACGGATATAATCTAAGTTATTCAAGGTTGGGTCAGTTATAATTCCACAAATTAACAAAATTTATCTGACAACGATTTTAAAATCATGTTAAACTCTAAAAATCGCATCCGCATTGGCAGAAGTTTGATTAGCAATTTCTTCGGGGGTCTTTCCGTATATTTCGGCGACTTTTTGGCAAACCAAATTTAGGTAGCTGCTCTCGTTTCGTTTCCCGCGATGGGGCGCGGGCGCGAGATAGGGCGAGTCGGTTTCGAGTACAATCTGGTTTAGGTCTATTTCGTTTAAAAACTGATCGAGTTTCCCGTTTTTAAAAGTGACCACACCACCGATTCCCAATTTCATCTTGAGCGAAATCGCGCGTTGTGCTTGCTCGAGTGTGCCTGTGAAACAGTGAAATATGCCATATAAATCTTCGCTTTTTTCGGCTTCCAACACTTCAAATACTTCCTCAAACGCATCCCTGCAATGAATGACGATCGGCAGCTTGCGTTGTTTTGCCAATCTAATTTGCTTTTGGAAAGCGTCCTGCTGTTGGGTGAGGAATGTTTTGGCCCAATACAAATCAATACCTGTTTCGCCAACAGCAATACAGGCGTGTTTGTCGAGCATTTTCTCAACTGCATCAAGTTCTTCGAGATAATTTTCTTTGACATGCGTCGGATGCAAACCCGCCATCAGGTAGATGTTTTCAGGATAATTTTTCTTGAGTTGAAGCATCTTGGGGATGTAGGAAGCATCTATCGCCGGGAGAAAAAAACGAGAAACGCCTTGGCTAATCGCCTTTTGAATGGCCTCATCGCGGTCTTCATCAAATGCTTCGCTGTAAAGATGGGTGTGTGTGTCGGTCAGATTCATGATGCAAAAATAAAACTTTTGCTTGTTTATCTTTGCACAAAAGTGAAGCGGTTATCATGAACGAAAAATTGCTGGAAAACGGATACGTGCGGGTGAAATTTAAACTCACCAAAACGAATCACATCGAAGTGAGCGGAAAACTAAACAACGTCAAAGGCCGTTTTTTGATAGACACGGGGGCGTCCAATTCGTGTCTCGGCTTTGAAGCTGCCACAACCTTCGCGCTCACCACAGAATCTACCGAGACGCTGGCTGCCGGTGCCGGCGCAACCGATATGCCGACGCTGCTATCCAAAAAAAATCTCTTTGAGATAGGCGGATGGGTTTACAAACGTTCGCACTGGGTTTTGTTCGATTTGAAACACGTCAATACCGCGCTCAAAAACCATGGTGCGAAAGAAGTTGACGGCATACTCGGCGCGGATATTCTCAGGCGTGGGAAAGCGGTGATCGACTACAAAGGCAAGTGGCTGTATCTGAAGAAATAACACCAATTCTATGAATGAAATTGGCCTAAAAGAAAAAAAGCCTCCTTGTTCAGGAAAGCTTCTCATTGGTTAACAACAGTTGAACGAAAAAATCGTTCCAACACAACAGGGCAAATTTACGTCAGTTGATTGGGATATGCAAATGTTTTTTAATGTGCGTTCGAAGTAAGAATTACAAACTTTTCAATCAGATTAAAAGCAAATTATTAGAAATCATCAGGATTTAGGGATTTTATCTTTAAGGACACGTTGGTTTTTTATTTCTGAGGCATCTATAAGCTCAAAGAGTTCACGACTTTCAAATACGAATTTCAGTTTGATGATTTGGCGGATTATCAGTAGCAAGGTTCAATAGAATTCTTAATGTTGAACCTTGCACATTTTAGCCTAATAAAATAACAATCAAAGGGGTATAAATCAGTTTTTAGACGAAAACATTCAAAATAACACCGAAGTTTTTTGCTATTTAACTTTTTGCAAAACCAATGTGGACTGTTTTGTAAAAAAATCGTAAAAATTAATTTTTAGAACCTACCTAAAATAAAAATTTAAACGAATTCCATAAAGGAAGGGTCAAAAAAATCATATCTTTGTATTTAGAAACATTCTAAGTTGTAACAAACCAAAAATGAAATTTATACATATTTTATAAAAACAAAAATCATGGCAACCACAATAGATACCAATCTCCTCGGTGAAAAAATAGTGACCATACTCAAAACAGTTTACGACCCTGAAATCCCGGTGGACATCTACGAATTGGGTTTGATCTACGACGTGATGGTCAGCACCGACCGTGAGGTGAAAATATTGATGACCCTCACCACACCCAATTGTCCGGTGGCAGAAACTTTGCCCAAAGAGGTTGAAGACAAAGTCAAAACCATCGAAGGCGTGTCGGACGTAGAAGTCGAAATCACTTTTGACCCACCCTGGACGCAAGATTTGATGAGCGAGGAGGCCAAACTCGAACTCGGACTGCTGTAATTTTTTTTGACCATGTCAGAAGAAATCATCAACCGCGTTAGTAACAGCAAACTTGTCACCATCGACTTGGAAGATTATTATGTCGAGGGGAAACGACACCGTTTGGATATTTCTCAATGGCTGGACGAAGGCTTGGTTTTACGCGAAAAAAAATTCAGACAGGCTGTTGAATCCTACGATTGGACATTTTATCAAGATGGACTTGTTGCGCTTCATTGCAGCACCGATGCCATCGTCCCAATCTGGGCTTATATGTTGATTTCATCGAAGCTATCCGGAATTGCAGCCAAAATCGTGCTCGGTAATTTGGAAGATTTGGAAAGAGAACTTTTTATCAATCAAATTTCCAAACTCAATCCATCGGATTACACAGCTAAAAACGTCATCATCAAAGGGTGTTCAAAAAAACCTGTCCCGGATGCTGCTTATATCCTCATCACACAAAAAATAGTATCTTTTACCAAAGCAATCATGTATGGAGAAGCTTGTTCAAGCGTGCCTGTTTTCAAAAAAAAGTAATTCACGGGTTTTTTTTAAAATCTAAAGTTTTATTTTTGCCGAGATAAAAAACACATGAAAAAAGCAGCTCTTTTTTACTTTATATTTTGCTCACTCGCTTTCAAAGTAATTGCACAAGATGGCTCAGTTGATAATTGGGAAAATGATTTGCCACCTATGATAGCAAACATTGCGTATGCGACAGCCAAGCCGCAAGACACCATAAAACATTGGAATAAGGAAGGAAAATTCTCCTTGCTATTCAATCAATCTTCCTTTCAGAATTGGACTTCGGGCGGAGAAAGCAACATTTCAGGAACAACGTCGGTAAATTTTAAGGCTGATTATACCAATAAAAATTGGGTTTGGAACAATCAAATTCTCGCTGCTTATGGTCTTACAAAAATAAACGGGCAAGATGTAGAAAAAACAGACGATCGATTTGAGTACAATTCCGTCTTGGGGAAAAAAGCTGGAAACTATTGGTTCTACTCTTTTTTCTTAAATTTCAGGACACAGTTTGACAAAGGTTACGAAAACGTGGCCGACTCAATCGGACTAACCCGCAAAGTTGAACGATCTCGCATTTTTTCACCTGCCTATTTTACATTTGGTCCGGGGATGCTTTGGAAAAAAAGCAATAATTTGTACCTCAACATTTCACCCGCCACCTCAAAAATAACAGTCGTAAAATCAATTTTCACGGAAACCCAAAGTGCATTTAGTGTTGATCAAGGGAAAACCACCAATTACGAGTTGGGCTTCAACGGTGCTGCTTACGCGAAATTGAAAATCATGGACAATATTTTTGCGGAAAATATTCTCAATGTCTATGTAAATTATCTCGAAAATATGCAGAATGTTGATTTGAGTTATCAATTGAACATCACCATGCAAGTCAACAAAGTGTTTTCTACCAACCTCAACATTCACATAGTATATGACGACGATGCTATCGGGCGAACCCAGATAAAACAAGTTTTCGGGCTTAGTGTCAACTACGATTTGCCAATATAGATAGAAATCAAATGTCATTTCTTGCATACTTCTTTCTAAGAATATTTATCTTTACGGTAAATTTTTAAACATGTTTCCAATCAGCCGTTACAGAAGACTCAGACAAAGCGAAGCCATCCGAAGTCTCGTCAGAGAAAATGCCCTCAGCCCGAATGATTTTTTAGTTCCGCTTTTCGTTGTTGAAGGCAAAAACATCAAACAAGAAATTGCCTCCATGCCGGGCTACTTTCGCTTGAGTTTGGACAATCTCGACAAAGAAATCCGCGAATTGTGGCAAATGGGATTGAAGTCTGTATTGCTTTTTGTAAAAGTAGATGATGCATTGAAAGACAACGAAGGTAAAGAAGCTCTCAACCCGGACGGGCTGATGCAACGCGCCATCAAAACCGTCAAGAATGCCGTGCCAGACATGTTGGTTATGACCGATGTGGCACTCGATCCATTTTCAATTTATGGACACGACGGAATCGTTAGAGATGGAAAAATCATCAACGATGAAACCGTTTCCGCTTTGGCAAAAATGAGTATTTCTCACGCACAAGCCGGAGCCGATTTTGTGGCACCAAGCGACATGATGGATGGGCGAATTCTCGGCATCCGTCAGGCTTTAGATGCGCAAAACCTTATTGATACCGGTATCATGAGTTACAGTGCCAAATACGCCTCTGCTTTTTACGGTCCATTCCGAGACGCGCTCGATTCTGCACCCGGTTTTGGCGATAAAAAAACCTACCAAATGGATTTTTCAAATCGAGCCGAGGCAGTCAAAGAAACACAAGCCGACATCGAAGAAGGTGCCGACATCGTAATGGTCAAACCCGGATTGTGTTATTTGGACATCGTTCGAGACATTAAAAATTCTGTCCATGTTCCCATTGCGGTTTATCAAGTGAGTGGAGAATATTCGATGCTCAAAGCTGCTGCCGAAAGAGGCTGGCTCGACCACGATGCCGTCATGCTCGAGCAACTCATCGCCATCAAACGCGCCGGTGCCGACATCATCGCTTCGTATTTTGCCAAAGAGGCTGTGCGATTGATTTAATTCATCCCATATCTTTTCTAAAACGATGACAATTATTAATCGTATCTTTCGTTTTAGCATTTTGTTATTCAACCAGATGAAGCGATTTATACTTGTTCTCTTTCTTGTTATTTTTTCAGCTACTTCAGCCCAAAACTTTTCCGATCGTTGGTTGGGACACTTCTCGTACTTAAACGTGTCCGATACTTCCGAAGGGGAAAACGAAATTTATGTAAGTGCCGAAAACGCAGTTTTTTCTTACAATTTGTTGACCAAAGAAATCCAGACTGTCACAACCATTGATGGGCTTGAAGGGGAAATCATCTCAACCATGCATTTCAGCAAAGCTTTCAACAAGTTAATTATTGGTTATACAAACGGACTCATCGAGATTTTTGATCCCGCGACCCGCGATGTCAGAAAAGTCGTTGACATTTTGAACAAACAAGTCATCCCGCCAAACCAAAAACGCGTCAATCACTTCAACGAAACCGGAAACATCATTTATGTTGCCTGCCAGTTTGGGATTGTAGAATACAACATCGAGCGGTTGGAGTTTGGCGACACTTTTTTCATCGGAACAGCCGGTGGTCTGCTCAATGTAACGCAAACCGCCGTTGTGGGCAATCAAATTTTTGCGGCTACCGCCGGACAAGGCATCAAAGCCGCCGATTTGACCGACCCAAACCTGATTGATTCTGCCAAGTGGATTACGCGAATTTCAGGCACATGGAATGGCATTGTTGCTTTTAATAATACTGTTTATGCCGTTCGATCCAATCGTCAACTTTGGAGATTCAACGGAACCGCTTTTGTCAACACAGGTTTTGTTCATCCTCAAACACTCAATGACCTGAAAGCCAACGATCAATTCATGACCATCTCTACCACAAGAGATGTTTTTGTGCTGAACACAGGTGGAGCAGTTCAGACGCAAATATCTAATTTTGAAAACAATACAGTTACTTTCAAAGCGGGTCAGGTTATCGGCAATTCACTGTTTGTTGGTTCTGCCGAAAAAGGACTTATGAAGTTCGATTTACCCAATGTGACAACGCCCGAATTCATTGCGCCCGACGGGCCGATTCGCAACGATTCATTCGCCATCAGAGCCGCTCCGGAAGAACTTTGGGTGGTTTTTGGACAATACACCACTTTTTTTAACCCATTCCCGCTAGACAGCAGAGGCATTAGTCATTTACAAAAAGGTGAATGGCTCAACATCCCGTTTTCTGAACTCAGAAATGCCCGCGATTTGTCGAGCATCAACATCAGCCCGATAGATGGTAAAGTCTATATCAGTTCATTCCACGACGGGTTATTGGTGTTGGAAGACAATCAAGTAGTCGAGTTGTTTAACAACACCAACAGTGGGTTGGAAAGTTTATTGCCAACCACCGCAGATATTCGTATCCACGACACCAAATTTGACAGCGACGGCGACCTGTGGGTAACCAATTCCCGCATCGAAAACGCCATCAAAGTACTTCGCAGAAACGGACAATGGCAATCATTTAGCGTTAGGAATGTCATCTCAGAACCCTTTCTCAATACCGAATTAGCCTTTGTCAAAATGGTCATCGGGCGGGACGGCACCAAATGGATCGGTTCTATTGATAACGGACTCATCGGATTCAATGAGAATAATGGCACACCTCAAATAAAAAAATTAACGGAAGAGGAAGGAAATATGCCCAACAATTCCGTACAAGCGGTTGCCTTAGACAATCGCAATCAACTGTGGGTCGGAACACGCAGAGGTTTGCGGGTACTTTTTAATACCGGTGGGTTTTTCACAGATCCAAACGTTCAAGCCGAAGCAGTTATCATACTCGAAAACGGCGTGCCGCAAGAACTTTTGTTTGAACAATTCATCACCGACATCGAAGTAGATGGCTCAAACAACAAATGGGTTGGAACTGTCGATTCGGGTGTTTTTATGCTTTCTCCGGACGGGCAAAGAACACTTCAGCGATTTACACAAGACAATTCGCCCCTTCCGTCCAATGTCATCAACGATATATCCATCGATGAACAAACCGGCAGAGTCTATTTTGCTACGCAAAGAGGCTTGGTTTCATTCTTAGGTGTTGCGACCACACCCAAAGAAGATTTGAACCAAGTGATTGTCTTTCCCAATCCGGTGAAACCCGATTTTAACGGAAACCTGACCATCCGAAATCTCACCCGAAGAGCCAAAGTGAAAATCACAGATATTTCCGGAAACTTAGTGTTTGAAACCATCGCGCAAGGTGGTACCATCGAATGGGATTTGAGAGCTTTTGGCAGATATAAAGTTGCCTCGGGTGTCTATATGATTATCATTATCAACGATGACGGTTCACAATCAAAAGTTACCAAAGTGATGATTATTCGCTGATGAGAGTTCAAACAAAAGCATTTGTCTTGTCCAATCTTCGATATGGCGATACCAGCTTGATTGTCAGATGCTACACCGAATCCTCCGGGCTGAAATCCTACTTGATAAAAGCTGCGCTCAGTCCGAAAAATAAAAAATTCAAAGCTTCTTTTTTCTTACCGCTTACTTTTCTTGATATTGAAGCTGTACACAAAAACAAGGGAACGCTCGAATCCATTTCTGAAATCAAAATTGCCGCACCTTTTCACAGCATCCACAGTGAAATTGAAAAAAGCACGGTTGCCGTTTTTCTGTCGGAAGTTTTATCGATGTGCTTAAAAGAGGAAGAAACCAACCCCGATTTGTTTCATTTTCTTGAAAACGCCTTTTATTTTTTTGAACATCAAAACGAGGCTGTCAATTTTCATTTGTATCTGTTGGTGCATTTGAGTCGCCATTTAGGTTTTGCACCGGATTTGTCCGGCGAAGGAAATTTTTTTGATTTGAATGAGGGAATTTTAACCCAAACCAACGCCAATCTTTGCATGAGCGAAACATCTTCAAGTTTGTTAAAAAAACTGTCTCAAATCGATTTGGAAAACCTTTCGCAACTTAAAATTTCATCCCATCTTCGACAAGATTTTTTAAATCTGTTGCTCCATTATTATGAAATTCATTTCGACGGATTCAAAAAACCGCGTTCATTGGCTATTTTAAAGCAAATTTTTGCAAGATAAATCAACGCATTTACTTTTCAATCCGATGAAAATCATTAATTTCGCAACTTCAAAAATGAAAGTGATTTCATGAACAAGAAATTTAAAGAATACAGTGGTTTAAATCTGCCCAAACTGGCGGACGAAATACGCGATTATTGGAATTCGGAAGCCATTTTCGAAAAGAGCATCTCTACAAGAGAAGGCAACAAGCCTTTTATCTTTTTTGAAGGCCCTCCTTCTGCCAATGGTTTGCCCGGCATTCACCATGTGATGGCGCGAACGCTCAAAGACATTTTTTGCCGCTACAAAACCCAAAAAGGATTTCAAGTAAACCGCAAAGCCGGTTGGGATACGCATGGTTTGCCTATTGAGTTAGGTGTCGAAAAAGAATTGGGTATTACCAAAGAAGACATCGGCACCAAAATCTCTGTGGAAGATTACAATGCAGCTTGCAAAAAAGCGGTTATGCGCTACACCGATGTGTGGAACGACCTCACCGAGAAAATCGGTTATTGGGTGGACATGACTGACCCCTACGTGACCTACGAACCCAAATACATGGAGTCGGTTTGGTGGTTGCTCGAACAACTTCACAAAAAAAATCTGATTTACAAAGGATATACCATCCAACCCTATTCTCCCAAAGCCGGTACCGGCCTCAGTTCGCACGAGCTCAACCAACCCGGTTGCTACCGCGATGTGACAGACACTTCGGTGGTGGCTCAATTTAAAAGCACCCAAAGCAAAGAAGGAAATTCGATTGCCAAGGCATTCGGCATCACTGCCAATTCTTTAGAAGAGTCATTTTTATTGGCTTGGACAACTACGCCCTGGACTTTACCCTCGAATACCGCGCTGACGGTGGGTGAAAAAATAGATTATGTATTGGTCAAAACCTTCAATCAATACACTTTTAAACCCAGTTGCGTTGTTTTGGCAAAAGCATTGGTAGGCAAACAATTTGCCGGAAAATTTTTCCTCTCTACGGACGCTAGTGATTTTGTCAATTATACGTCCGATCAAAAAAAAATCCCCTATACCATTTTGGGTGAATGCAAAGGAAAAAATTTGATAGGCATTCGGTACGAACAGCTTTTGCCTTACGCCTTGCCTTATCAGCACCCGGAAAATGCTTTTCGGATCATCTCGGGAGATTTTGTAACTACGGAAGACGGTACGGGTATCGTTCACACCGCGCCTACTTTTGGTGCCGATGATGCCAAAGTTGCCAAAGAAGCCGTCCCGGAAGTCCCGCCACTTTTGGTTTTGGATGAAGATGGGAATCCCGTTCCCTTGGTCGATTTGCAAGGAAAATTCACCAAACACTTGGGCGAATTTGCGGGTAAATATGTCAAAAATGAGTATTATGCCGATGGAGAAGCACCCGAAAAGTCGATAGATGTTGAAATTGCCATCAAACTCAAAGAAGAAAACAAGGCTTTTAAAGTCGAGAAATACGTACACAGCTATCCGCATTGTTGGCGGACAGACAAGCCGGTACTCTACTATCCGCTCGATTCTTGGTTTATAAAAGTAACCGAAAGGAAAGATCGGATGTATGAACTCAACCAAACCATCAATTGGAAACCCAAAGCCACCGGAGAAGGACGATTTGGAAACTGGTTGAAAAACGCCAACGACTGGAATTTGTCGCGGTCGCGATTTTGGGGAATTCCGCTTCCCATTTGGCGCACAGAAGACGGCAAAGAGGAAACATTCATCGGCTCAGTAAAACAGTTGAAAGGAGAAATTCAAAAATCTATCGAGAAGGGATGGATGGATTCGGATCCCTTTGCAGACTTTGTGGTTGACGATATGCGCGAAGAAAATTATGCCAAAATAGATTTGCACAAAAGCATTGTTGACCGCATTGTTTTGGTATCGCCGCAGGGCAAACCCATGCGTCGCGAACCCGACCTGATAGATGTTTGGTTCGACTCCGGCTCCATGCCTTATGCACAATGGCACTACCCTTTTGAAAACCAGGATAAAATAGATACCGGTTCGACTTTCCCGGCAGATTATATCTGTGAAGGAGTCGATCAGACACGCGGCTGGTTTTATACCCTACACGCCATTGCCACCATGGTATTTGACAGCGTGGCGTATAAAAATGTGGTTTCAAACGGCTTGGTTTTGGATAAAAACGGGCAAAAAATGTCCAAGCGATTGGGCAACGCGGTAGATCCTTTCGAAGCGCTCAAAGACCACGGTCCTGATGCCATTCGTTGGTATATGATGGTCAACGCGAATCCGTGGGACAACCTCAAATTTGACATGGCGGGTGTGGAAGAAGTCAAGCGCAAATTTTTCGGCACGCTCTACAACACCTATGCTTTCTTCAGTCTTTATGCCAACTTGGATGGTTTTGACGCAAAAGAAACGCAAATTCCTTTGGAAGAACGTCCGGAGATTGATCGTTGGATTTTATCCGAGTTACACAGTCTAATCAAAGAAGCGGAAGAAGCTTACGAAGACTATGAACCCACCAAAGTTGCCCGCGCAATCTCCTATTTTGTACAGGAAAACTTGAGCAATTGGTATGTGCGATTGTGCCGCAGACGATTTTGGAAAGGCGAATATGAAGCCGATAAAATCGCGGCTTATCAAACACTTTATACATGCTTGCTCGAAGTTTCCAAACTGATGGCTCCTTTGGCTCCCTTCTTTTCCGAACAGTTGTATCGGGACTTGAGCGGTAATGAAAGTGTTCACTTGGATATTTTCCCGAAATATCAACAGCATTTTGTTGATAAATCGTTGGAAGCCAGAATGCAGAAAGCACAAATCATCTCTTCCTTGGTTTTGTCGCTTCGAAAAAAGGAAAAAATAAAAGTACGTCAACCGCTTCAAACCGTGATGGTTCCTGTGTTTAGCGACAATGACAGGGAGGAAATAAAAGCAGTTTCACACCTGATTCAATCGGAGGTAAACGTGAAGAATATCGTCCTTTTGGAAGATGATTCCGAGATCTTGGTCAAACAAATTAAACCCAATTTTAAGACCTTAGGACCGCGTTTTGGAAAAGATATAGGTTTGATATCCAAAGCAATACAGAATTTATCGAAACAGGAAATCACGACATTAGAGCGTGAAGGTATTTTAACACTGTATATTCAAGAAAAAGTAGTTAATTTGTCGCTCGACGATGTAGAAATTTTGGCTTCTGAAGTTGCAGGCTGGCTGGTGGCAAAAGACAAAGGAATAACCGTTGCACTCGACAAGAACATCACGCCGGAGCTTAGAAATGAAGGAATTGCCCGAGAGTTGGTCAACAGAATTCAAAACTATCGGAAAGATTCGGGTTTTGAAGTCACCGATAAAATTCGCATTCAGATTCTCAAGCATCCTGAGATTCAAACGGCTGTTTCTCGAAACGAAACATACATCAAAGACGAAACCTTGGCCAAGGAGTTGAACTTGGTTGATTATTTACAAAATGGAATTGACGTTCAATTTGACGAAATAGAGACTAAATTATTCATAGAAAAAATTTAAGCACATGGAAACCGATATCAAAGTACGCTATACGGATGCGGAATTAGCAGAATTCAGAAAACTCATTGAGGATAAAATTGTAAAGGCTCAACAGGACTTAGAACTCATCAGAAGTGCCTATATGAACGACGGCAACAACGGCACCGACGACACTTCCCCAACTTTCAAAGCTTTTGAAGAAGGCTCTGAGACGATGTCGAAAGAAGCCAATACACAACTGGCAATCCGTCAGGAAAAATTCATCCGAGATTTGAAAAACGCGATCGTTCGCATCGAAAACAAGACCTATGGCATTTGTCGTATCACCGGAAAATTGATCAGCAAAGACCGCCTCAAACTCGTTCCGCATGCCACTTTGAGCATCGAAGCCAAAAATTTGCAGAAGTAAAAGATTTACAGCTATATTTTACAGTTGTAAAACATGGTACGTTGATAACAATAATTGCCTCTTAATCGAATATTCTTTAACTTTGCAGAAAAGATAGACCATGAATATTCAAGCAGAAAAACTGGAACTCGTTAGAATGATACTAGATACTGACAATCCTAGCATCCTCTCCTCCATTAAGCGGATATTCACAAGTTCCAAGAAAGTTGACTTTTGGGATAGTTTACCTCAATCCCAAAAAGAAGAAATTCTTAAAGGAATTGAAGAAATTGAAAGTGGAGAAACGGTAGACTATGAGGAATTCATTAAGAAACATCGTTAATGAAAAGAGAGATAAGGCTCTCCAAAAGAGCGATCAGAAAGCTCAACAGTCTTCTAGTTTACCTTGAAGAAGAATGGTCAACCAAAGTAAAGCATGAATTCATTCTGAAATTAGATAAATCATTAAAACAAATTCAAAAACTTCCTGACAGTTTCCCTGAATCAGAAAAGATTAGAGGTTTAAGAAAATGTGTTGTGACCAAACAGACAACCGTCTTCTATAAATATTCAGAGACAACGATAGATGTCATCACAATTTTTGACAACCGTCAAAACCCGAAATCACTAAAAAAAGAAACGAAAGAATAAATCACGTTTTACAACAGCTGCTAAAACCCATCGGGGCTGATGCGCAGATAAGCAAGTTTTTAGTACTTTAGTGAAAGTTTATCGTGGGACAGAGACGCTGCTTCGAACTCCCCAACGGTTTTTAGCAGCAAACGTTGAAAGCCACTTCTTTGCGGAGTGGTTTTTTTAATTTTGTAAAAACCGCTTGGATGAAATCTACTTTTTTACTTGTTGGATTGATGGGCTTTCTCGCCATACATGCGCAGACACAAATCAATCATCTTGAAAGTTTGGAGGGTATCAAATCCATCCGATTTTTTTTGGAAGAAGTGACCAATACGCACATCCAAACAACCGCGGGAGATACCCTGTCGATCAAAATGTTTCAAGACGGAGAATACGCACCTTACTTGCAGTTAAAAATTGTAAGAGAAAAAGATGAATTGAGCGTGTACAACCAAAAAAATCTAAGTTTTCCCGACTTCGATGACAAACTAAGCGCGCATAAAATCATCTCGCAAGAAGCGTTCATCAGTCTTCCAAATAAAATGGCCGTCTATTTTGAAAGCAACACCAGCAATCTGACCACCACCGGAAAATTTGAACAGCTGACAGCCCAACTTTTGAATGGGGATGTCAACCTAAATGCATTTGATGGAAACGCGAAAGTTTATTGTGCCAATGGCAACATACATGCTTTTGTGATATCCGGATTGATTCGTGCCGAGACGGAAGCCGGGAATTTTTTTTCAGAGAAAATTCCCGTTGGCAAAAATTTAATTTTTCTTAAAGCGTCTTCGGGTAACATCGATGTCCGAAAAACAAAATAATATGTTTAATTTTGTCGGCTTAATTACAAACGCAAAACAGCCGAAACGCAAATGTCTTTTAAAAAATCTTTCCTTCTGATTGTTTTGATTCTCATAGCCGATCAAATCAGTAAATTATACATCAAAACACATTTTGAATTGGGCGAAGGCGTTCCTGTTTTCGGATGGTTTAAAATCCTGTTTGTCGAGAACGAAGGAATGGCTTGGGGTGCCAAGATTCCGGGTGCCTACGGCAAATTATTTTTGACCGTTTTCAGATTGGTCGCGATTGTTGCAATCGGATATTGGCTTCTTGATTTGATAAAAAAACAAGCCCCGAAAATTGCCATCGTAGCCGTTTCGCTCATCTTTGCCGGTGCTTTTGGCAACATCATCGATTCTGTTTTTTACGGGCTGATATTTTCTGACAGCTATCATCAAGTGGCGACTTTTTTGCCTGCGGAAGGCGGTTATGAAACCCTTTTTCACGGGAAAGTAGTCGATATGTTGTACTTCCCGCTTTTTGAAGGATATCTACCCGAATGGATACCGTTTTTTGGCGGTAAATACTTCTCGTTTTTCGATCCGGTTTTTAATTTAGCAGACACCGCCATCAGCGTAGGAGTCGGACTTCTGTTGGTTTTCAACAAAAAAGCATTTCCAAAAGAAGAGGACAACACAAGTCTTGATGAAACCAAAGAATCTATTTCCTGATTCTTTTTCACACTTGTGTGGAAATTATACAGGGTACTAAACCATAAACTGCTGCGATAGATTCATCATTAAAAGTGATGAAAAGTGTAAGATATTTTGTAAAAAAAAGACTACTTTTGAATTAGGAAATTATTTATTTTAAAAAATTATTAGCCATGGCATTAGAAATAACAGATGCAAACTTTGAAGAAGTTGTGTTGAAATCAGACAAACCGGTATTGGTTGACTTTTGGGCAGCTTGGTGCGGACCGTGTAGAATGGTCGGCCCGATTATTGAAGAAATCAGCAATGATTATAAAGACAAAGCCGTAGTCGGCAAAGTTGATGTAGATGCTCACCAACAATGGGCTGCCAAATACGGTGTCCGCAACATCCCAACTGTTTTGGTATTCTCCAAAGGCGAGTTAATCAACCGCCAAGTGGGTGTTTCTCCAAAAGCAGTTTACACCGAAGCATTGGATGCGTTGGTATAACTAAAATCTAAAAAAAATTGATTAGGTTTGACTGCACGGTCAAACCTTTTTTATTTCTGCGATGCAACTAAAAGAAGCCATTCAACAAACCTCCGGATTCGGAAATCTCCAACTCTTGGCCAACCAAGTCGTGGAAGGTTTTATCAGCGGCATACACAAAAGTCCGTTCAGGGGATTTTCGGCTGAATTTGCAGAACACAAAAGTTTCAACCCCGGCGATTCGACCCGATACATCGATTGGAAACACTACGCCAAGACGGACAGGTTGTACGTCAAAACTTTTGAAGAAGAAACCAATCTGCGTTGCCATCTCATCATCGATAATTCTGCTTCGATGCATTATCCGATGTTGAAAACACAAACACTTCAAAACTACAATAAAATCGGATTTTCTGTGTTGGCGGCAGCTTCGTTGATGAACCTGCTCAAACGTCAGCGCGACGCAGTGGGCTTGAGTATTTATTCGGATAACTACACCTATTATTCTCCTGAGAAAGGAAGCGATCGACACCATCGAATGCTGTTGCAACAATTGGAAAACCTGCTTGAAAATCAGCAATCTTCTTCAACCGATACATTTACCTTTTTGCATCAAATTGCCGAAAAAATCAAACGCCGATCGTTGGTTTTTTTGTTTACCGACATGTTTCAAGCTGCGACAAACCCGGAACACCTGTTTGATGCGTTGAAACACCTGAAACACAACAAACACCAAGTAGTTTTGTTTCATGTGATTGACAAAACCACCGAGTTGGAATTCGACTTTGACAATACGCCCAAGCGTTTTGTGGATGTAGAAACCGGGCAAAAAATCGATTTGTTTGCCGACAACATCAAAGAAATTTACAACCAAAAAATGCAACGGTTTTACGATGCGTTGAAACTGCAATGCGCCAAATATCAAATCAGTTATGTGCAGTCTGACATTCACAATTCGCTGGAATTGATACTGTCAACCTATCTAAATACGCGCGGACGATTTATTTGAAAGATGATAGGTTGAAGGAACTGAAAAATTATTTTAACCTTAAATTTACCACGCGCCACCGTAACTTTTATTGGCACGAACAAAAAAATTGATTACTTTTATGACGCAATTGGCACAAAACTCAAAAAAGTTGTAACCGACGCAAGTTCATTGATAAGCACGGAATACGCGGTGCTTCGACAGGCTCAGCAACCTTTTTTTATGAAGCGGGCGTTTTGCAGTTTTTCTCCACCGCCGAAGGCTACGTAGAGCCGGTTTCGGCAGGCTCAACCAACTTTGTGTATGTTTTCCAATACAAAGACCACCCTTCGGCTTCGCTCAGGGCAGGCTTGGGGAATATCCGGTTGTCCTATGCAGATGCAGACGGCAACGGCATTATTGCCCAAACCGAGATACGGGAGGAGAATAATTATTATCCCTTTGGGCTGAAACATAAAGGGTACAACAACGCCATAGGCGGCAGCAGAGACCATAAGTTTGAGTATAATGGGCAGGAAACGGAAGAAAGTTTGGGGCTAAATGTTACCGAAATGTCTTTTAGGCAATATGATCCAGCGATAGGAAGGTTTAACAGTATTGACAGGCTTGCAGAATTAGCTCTGGGCATAACACCTTTTAGGTTTGCTTTTAACAATCCCATTGCCTTTAATGACCCTACGGGCCTTATGGAAACCATAAATGGCGAGTCTCTCGGGGCAGACGGCATAACAAACAGCCAATGGCTTGCACTCTCAAGGCCCGGTGGCGGTGGATTTGATGCCATAGCAAAGCAAAAGCAGCAGAATAGTTGTGAACTTCGTGGCGGAAAAAATTGTAACCCACAAGACCAATCGCAACAAATACCTTTTATCAATGGGAGAAAAAAGAATAAAGTAGATTTACCTGAAGGAATAATAGATTTCGATGCTGCCGGTAAAACAGAGGATGAACTTTTTAGAATTTACGATTTTGATGGACGTACGACTCACGCTTTCTATTTTTCATATTTTTTGGAAAACGAAATTGCAGCTTCAAATGGGGGGCTTTATTTTACAAGATCAGGAATAGCAACAACAATATCTGGTGGGCTATTATATGGATTTGAAAGGACTGTTTCTAATAGTAGGTTTTGGATTGATGCCAAAGGAAATATTAAGTCAACAAAATTGCTTGAGCGTGGAACAAATGGCAGGTTTGTAAGGGGTGTTCAAGGATTAAGAAATGGTAGAGCCTCAGCGGCGAGAGTTGCCGGAAGATATAACATAGCGGGGAAATTTGTTGGAGGCGTGGGGGTGTTAATTACGGGTTATCAGTATTTTTCAGGACAGATTAACGGCACGGAGGCCATCGTTGATTCGGTAATGGGAGCTATTGGTATTTTGGGGGGCCTGTTGGTGCAGCCGTTAGTTTGACATATTTTGGAGGAAAATTTCTCTATGAAAGTGTTAGTGGTGAAACCTTATTTGAAAAACCGTCTCAGTAATTTATTAGGTTTATGAAATCATATCAGTATTTGCTCTTTAGAATCTATTGCCTTTTCAGAGATACTATAAAGGATAAGGAAAATATATTTGTGAGTGTAACCATAGTTAGTACACTCGTATTTTTCATTTTATTTATGTGCTTTTATACATTATTTGATTATTTTTTTACTTTTCGAATATTGAGCAATTTTATAGTAATATTTTTTTTAATTATTATAGGTTTGTTGAACTACTATTTATTCATAAGAGATAAGAAGTTTTTAGAAAGAGGTTTTAAAAAAGATAAAAAAGGAGGTGTTTTAATCGTTGTATTTATTCTTTCTATAATATTTACTTTCATAGGCGTTGCAAATATGAACAGAGCTAAAATTATCAAAAAAATAGAGGACAGAGGGATCCATAATACCAAGCAACTAAAAAAAAAATCGTTAGAGGGAAGAATAAGAAATTGGTTTGATGAAACTTTTTAGAACCTTTACCCCGTTCACGAGCGAGTCCTCTCGCGTGATTTAACACCCGAAAGTGCGGAAATGTTTACCGTGCGGAAAAAGTGTGCAATCCGATAGCTTATATATGTCCACACAACGAATATCACGCCCGATACCCTAACTTTTGTCGGCACAAACAAAAAAATTGATTACTTTTATGACGCAATTGGCACAAAACTCAAAAAAGTTGTGACCGATGCAAGTTCATTGATAAGCACGGAATACGCGGTGCTTCGACAGGCTCAGCAACCTTTGTTTATGAAGCGGGTGTGTTGCAGTTTTTCAACACCGCCGAAGGCTACGTAGAGCCGGTTTCGGCAGGCTCAACCAACTTTGTGTATGTTTTCCAATACAAAGACCACCCTTCGGCTTCGCTAAGGGCAGGCTTGGGGAATATCCGGTTGTTCTACGCAGATGCAGACGGCAACGGCATTATTGCCCAAACCGAGATACGGGAGGAGAATAATTATTATCCCTTTGGGCTGAAACATAAAGGGTACAACAATGTGGTAACTTCTACCAATCCGGCGTTGAAATATAAGTTCCAAGGACAAGAATTAGAAGAAAGTTTAGGTTTAGATATGTACGAATTTGAATTGAGACATTATGATGCTTCAATTGGAAGATTTGTTACTACCGATCCTTTCGAACAGTTTGATTCTCCGTACGTAGCTATGGGCAATAACCCGATAGTCTCTTTTGATCCCGATGGAGGATATTGTCTTGATGCAAACGGCAACCAAGTTGCATGCCCAGATGATGCCGGTGATTTTTATGATGAGTATAAAGATAGCGAGACAAATCATATTACATTACTAGATGAAGTTGAGGTTACAAATTCTCTTTTCCCAACAGATGATGGTATTACAGTTTATGGGCAGGGAGGTGAAATAGTTGATGGTCTTGTTGAAGGTTTTGACAGAGGAAATGGAAATGTTGTAGAAGTTGGAGGTGCAGACGTTAATGCTGGATATGGTTTTTTAGATTGGCTTATTAATCTTCTTTTCGGAAATAACTCACAGCCACCAAAATCAGATAGTGCAAACAATAATGAAAAAAATCAGGAAGCTAAAGATGAGGAAGATTCTGATCCTGAGTTCTATGATTTTTATACTTACTATCCTGAGGAAACACGTTACTATTCACTTAGCGGAAGCTCAAGTCGTAGTCGTACTACAGTGAAACCAAAAAAACATAAAAACCTTTATGTTACAAAACTAAAAGATGCTGTTAATGAAGCTAAAAAAGAATTAAATAAAGATAATCGCATTGATTCTGTTGTGCTTAAGCCAGTTTATAATTCTACTAAGGATCCTAATAAAAATAAGTCTGCAAAAGGTTCTACAATCACAAGAGACTAACCAACCAGTTTTTCAAAATCATGAATAATTCTAAGTTTATTACATTAAAAAAGAGACTAATAATATGGAATATTTCTTTCTTTATGGCTTTATTATTAATTTCATGTAAAAAAAAATCTATTGTTAACAAAAGTAATATAGATTCAGTTAATCCTGTTTATATTGAAGTCTTAAATGATTCCTTTTTCTTTGGTGAAGACATAAAATGTTTAGCCATTTTGGATGAACCATATTTTAAAACAAAAAGGTCTAGAATTTTAGTTTTTATCCAGATAGACGATAGTATTCCATTACTTGACAATTTATCTAATGAAGACAAAGTATCCCTTGATGTTTATTATAATCTTCTTTTCGACACCATCAATCAAAAGTGGTTCAAAGAATTTAAACCCAATTTCGAAAAAACAGCAATTTTTGGTAGAAAGTTTTTTTCTTTAGGCGAAAATTATTTACGGGGTTATATATTAGAATATACCTCTGATGAAGCACCAATTGATACGATTTTCAACACAGATGAGGTAAGAAAATATTATTTTGAAAAGAAAATATTTGTGAAGAACCGATGATAGAGCAAAAATGTTTTCCGTGCTATAAAAAGTCCTGCTATTTCCACTCCTGTTTGCCTTTAAGTTAGGCTACAACGAAGGCACAACCCCCCCGCTGCCGCGCCCCCGAAGCATCGGGGCTTTCGCGTGGTCTGTGATTAATAACTCCGAGCCGGGATATGCCCGCACAACGGAAAGGCTCTGCCAGAAACGTATTTTTTTGATTCAGTTTGTAGTAGTGTAGCGTTGGATAATGATTTAAAAGCTTTTACTTCCGTATTTTTAATGGGGGGAAAGTCAAAATTTAATAAACAATTCTTTTTGTTATGCCCTTAATGCTCTGCTTCATTGTCGCTATATTATTTTATAGGTAACGGGTTTTAAAAATAAACAAATATGCTCCGAAAATAGAGGCTTTTGTTTTTATAGATAATTCTTAATAAGTTCTTCAATTTCTTTATCGGAGATGGTGTCTTTTTCGCCTTTGTTGTAGATGGAAAGTAAGAAAACAGTTTCATCAATAATTTTCACAAAAGATATTACCCTTGCACCACCTGATTTACCTTTATTTTTTGAAGCGATGGCAAGGCGTATTTTATAAACATCATTACCTAAAGGTGTTCCAATAGTTGGGTTTTCGGCAAGTTCTTTGCCAAGCTCTGTAATTTCTGTTCGAAGCGTAGCATATTTTTTAATCAGTTTTTTGGCTTCCCTTTTAAAGTTGTCGGTAAGTTCAATTTTATAACTCATTCAAAAACTCGTTTAAAGAGGTGGTTTTTAATTTGCCTTTTTTAATTAGTTGCATTTCCTCAAAACCCCTTTTCAAATTGCTTACAATCTCTTCTTTTGTAGGCTCATCATCGGTTACAATTTTCTTAACGTAATGCAGGTTTTTAGCCAGTTCTATAAAGTGGCTGTATTCCTTATCTGTGGTATATACGGTTACATGTCTCATACTATTTTGCTTTTTGAATATTTTTCAAAGAATGTTTGAAATTTAATTTTAGTTAGCACCCCATCAATGATACGATAGACTGCATTTATAGCTTCATCGTCAGACTGCGTAATCAAATGCACTTATTCATTAGCCGTTTTATCTCCCACTTTTTACAGATTCCGATGGTGCGGATATATCATCAGCAGGACAGCGCAGCCTCGATAATTCGAGGATGCAACCTGTACCCACAAAGTTAAGCAACTTAACACAAACTACAACGATAAAAAGTTGCAGTTTTATAATTTGTAGATTACCCCGCTCTACAACGGAAATATTTCATTGACCCAATGGAAAACCAGAAACACCGACAGCAGTTTAAAAACGTACAATTATACCTATGATGCATTAAACCGTATCCTGACTGCCACAGACAATACGACAAAATTTAACCTCACAGGCTTATCCTACGATAAAAACGGCAACATCCTAGGACTTACCCGCCAAGGACAGGTGATTGCCAATCCCAACTTAGCCTTGGGCGCAGGCTACGGCACGATGGACAACCTCGTTTATGCCTACGACAGCGGCAACAAACTCCTGAAAGTAACCGACAACGCCAACGACACCTACGGTTTTAAGGACGGCATCAACACGGGAGATGATTTTTCGTATGATACCAATGGCAACATGCTCACCGATGCAAACAAAGGCATCACGAATATTCTGTACAACCACTTAAATTTACCTGTCACCGTAATTTTTTCGGGAACGAATAGAAAAATTGATTATTTTTACAATAAGTTTGATTTGTTTGCAGGAAGACACATTTCAAACTATATCTGTCTCATTTTTTTTAAATTTGCAAAAAACTCTCATTTTGACTACAATTGCTATAAATAAACGTACCAAAGCGGGCAAAATGCTTTACGAACTCGCAAAACTGTTATCTGAAAACAGCAAGGGTGTAGTTATACAGGATAAAGAAAATAGCCCCTACAATCCCAAGTTTGTGGCTATGGTAAAAAAATCGGCTGCCAGCAAAAACCGTACCCGAATCAATCCCAAAAAAATATGGGAAAGTATATAGTTATCTTAACCGATACGGCTATAAAACATCTCCAACTCCACAAGAAGTCGGGCAACAAGGTTACTTTGAAAAAAATTGAAACCGTCTTGACGGAACTCGAAAATCACCCCCATACCGGTACAGGCAAACCCGAACAATTAAAATATAGTACCTCGATATTGTTAGACCACTTTTGTGCATTTCTTAGTTGATTTGGGGAATAATGTAAATTTGAATAGCCCTGAAGGCTTAGGAAGTTTATCAATTGTAAAGCATGAAATCAATATTTTTCATAACGATCTCCTGTCAGACTTTTGTTCAATAGTTTCTCTATTTTCAAGTGATTCATTCACTTCGAGTTACAATGTTCAATTCAATTTATTCAACCCTACTTTAGAGGATATGAAAGATGGAAACTGTAAAATAGGATTTCAAAATCAAACGAAAACTTTGATTTTATTATTGTTTGGATACTTTTAGATGATTTAAACCTGTTTTCAATCCAACGCCTCCGTCAACTTCTGAAAAACCTTTTTGGCATTTTTGCCTTCGTATAAAACTGCGTAAACCGCATCGAGTATTGGTGTTTTGGCTTGGTTTTTTTGGTTGATTTGCCAGGCACTTTTGGTGGCGTAATAGCCTTCGGCAACCATGCTCATTTCCATCATCGCCGATTTGACCGTATAGCCTTTGCCAATCATGTTGCCAAACATGCGGTTGCGGCTGAAAACCGAGTAGCCCGTCACCAGCAAGTCGCCGAGGTAGGCAGAATTGTTGATGTTGCGCTTCATCTTGTGTACTTTGCGGATAAACTTTTTCATCTCGCGAATGGCGTTGCTCATCAGCACCGATTGAAAATTATCGCCATAGCCCAGACCGTGGGCAATTCCCGCCGCAATGGCGTAAATATTTTTGAGCATGGCTGCATATTCCGTCCCGATGATGTCGTCGGAGATTTTGGTTTTGATGTATTCGTTGGAAAGTGCTTTGGCGAGTGTTCGCGCTTTGGTCTTGTCCGAACAGGCAATGGTCAGATACGAAAGCCGTTCGAGGGCAACTTCTTCCGCATGACAAGGTCCGGTAATAACGCCGATGTTGTCATAAGGAATCTCGTATTGCGTGTGAAAATGTTCGCCCACAATCAGGCTGGTTTCCGGAACGATGCCTTTAATAGCCGAAAAAATGACTTTGTCTTGCAGGGAAACCGTCAGTTTTTTGAGTTCGTCAAACAAAAAGGCGGACGGAATCGCAAAGATGAGATAATCTGCTTTTTCTACCACTTCGTTGAGGTCGTTACTGAGAAATAGTTTGGATACATCAAACTCCACCGAACTGATATAATTGGGGTTGTGTCCTTGGTGCATCAAGTGTTCTTTGGCATAAACACTCCGCATATACCAGCCTACTTTCTGTTCTTTTTCGGTAAGAATTTTCACCAATGCGGTTGCCCAACTTCCGCCGCCAAACACGGCAAATTTCAAACGTTCTTCCATGATGTGTTTTTAATAGCATACAAAAGTATGAAACTATTTAAGAAACAATATTTTTGTTTTTGCGGCATAGATTTTTAAAATATTTAAGTGTGATTTAAGAACAAGACGTCATTTTTGGCACACTAATTGAGATATAAAAAGAAGGTTTTAAAGTTAAGGTTAAGTTTGGTTGGTTATTTAGTTGAAACTGCCTCAGGTTCTTTCCTCGGGGCAGTTTCTTATTTTGTGTTTTCGCTAATTTAGCACATCACCTCTTAAAGTTCGATACAATCGCTTTGCCTCGGTAAAATGGATGCTGTCTTCATGCTCAAATATGATTTTTTCGAGCAGCGGTTTTGCTTTTTCAGATTCATTTAATTGATTTATATAAAGTTCTGCCAGAGAGAAATAGGCTTCGTCTATCAACAATTCACCCGAATAATTTTGAATCATTTGTTGATAGTTTTTCTCCGCGAGTACAAACTGATAGGTCAATTCATACAGCTGTGCTTGTCTGTAAAGTGTGTTGTCAATAATGTTTTCCTGCGCGTGATGGGTCAAAATATCTTCCAGCAAATCAATGGCTTCTTGTGGTTTCTTTTTGAACGCCAACCAATCGGCTCGGGCAAATTTTTTGAGGGCAACATGAAGTGTATCGTCTTCTGAAAGTTCTGAGATTAACAGATGAAGTTGCAAAGCGTCATTGGCTATCAATTGGGTGTACGAAGATTTTAGCACTTTGAGTTGGGTTTGTGCCCAATCGAAATCACCTTTGTAAAAACTCGTTTTGGCAATCTTAAATCGCGCTTCTTGCGCCATAACATCGTTTTTGAGTTGGCTTTCTATTTGTGAATAGTAGATAAGTGCTTCGTTAAATTTTCCCTGATACACCAAAATGTCAGCCAAAACCATTTTCACGCGGCCCGACTGGTATAAATTTAAATCAAGAAGAAGTGTTTTCTTGAGAAAATCAATTGCTTTTACCGGCTGATTGATATAAAAAGCCATGAAATTTGCATAAGCCAATTGAAGATTTACGGATTCGGGAGAGCGTCCGTATTGATTGAGTAAGGTTTCATATTCCGATTGGATTTTAGACCATTCGGGTTTGGATTGCGTTTGTTCGATTTCCAATAATTTTAAATGTGCTGAGATAGCATCCTCTGCAAAAAAAGCATTGTCAATCACAAACTGATAGGCTTGCTTCGCAACTTCGTCGTCCTGGTTTTCATGCGCCATCGCAGCGATTTCCATGATACCTGAAAAATCAGTTTTAAAACGATTGTAAACTGCTTTTTCTTGGGCAAATGCTTTTTGATATTCTTTTTGTTGCACGAAAAGCCAACTCAACAGTTGATTCCACAAGACATTCGGTTGGGTTTGTGCATTTTTCAACAATAGTTTTCTGAAAATCACATTGGCTTCGTTGTCAGGTGATTCGGTGATAAAGTCGTTCAGATTCCTTTGAATGCGGTAGAGATAGGGCGGATTGGATTGTATCAAACTGAAATAGGCCTCAAACATTTTCGAAAGGTTGCCTTGCTGACCGTATAAAGATGCAATTTGATAGTCGAAATTGAGTTTTTCATTGCCGCTGGCGGCGAGTTGGTAGGCTTTGATGGCAAAATCCAACTGGTTGAATTGCTCAAAATATTTTGCGATGTTGTAGATGTAATTTGGGTTGATTTCAATGTATTCAATCGCTTTTTCAAAACTTTTATTGGCTTTTTCTGGCTTTTGCTGCAAGAGGTAATTTTGACCCAAAAGCACGTATCCCGCGGGTTGAGAATACGATTTCCCCAAATATTCGACAAGGATGGTTTCAGCGTTGGCATATAGTTCCAATTGCTGATTTGATTCGATCAGTCCAATCACAAAATCCCACCGATGCGGACTCTTTTCATATAGCTTTTCATAAATCGATTTTGCTTTTTCAAACGCACCTTCTTGGAGATACTCTTTGGCCATAAACTCATTCTGCCCGAACAGTTGGACTGATGAGAGAAAGGCGAAAAAGAGGATGAGTTTTTTCAAGATTTAAAGAATGTGTTATTTGTTGTAAGTTATATGTTATACGTTATTTGGTCGAAACTATTGCCAATTTCAACTGCAGAATTGTCTGTTGCTCTTTGTCAATTTTCCAACTACATCCCTGTCCTAATCGCTTCCACGGGATCCAAACGACTGGCGGAAATTGCAGGTAAAATTCCGGAAATCAGCCCGATTATCGCAGCGATAAATGTGCCAAAAAGCATGTTTTTCATGGACAAGACAAACTCGAAATCTCCGGAAAAAACGGAAGCAATCAAAGAGGCAATCCACACCAAAAACAACCCGATTAATCCACCAATTATCGCGAGTATCATCGCTTCAAACAAAAATTGAAGCAAGATAAATCGGTTTTTTGCACCCAATGATTTTTGAATCCCAATCAAACTGGTGCGTTCTTTCACGGAAACAAACATGATATTGGCAATTCCGAAACCGCCTACCAAAAGTGAGAACATACTGATAATGAAACCAATAATGCTCATTTGTCCGGTGATGTTGTCGATAAATTTTGTAAAACCTGCCAATTGGTTTACAAAAAAATTATCTTCATCCGTCACAGCCAGTCCGCGATAATTTCTAAAATTTTGTTTTAAAATAGCGATGTATTCATCGGTCTCTATAGACCCATCCGGTTTGATAATCAAGGAAGTGGGTATCGCACTGTTGTTTGATCCCACAATTCTTCTGACGAAATTTGCCGGTAAATAAACCGTTTCATCTTGCGAACCGAATAAGCTCGAACCTTGTTTTTGCAATACGCCGATGACGGTTGCCCGCTGACCATAAATGCGCAAGTCTTTTCCTATCGGGTTTAGCTCCCCAAACAAGCTGTTTGCGATTTCTTTACCCAAAACAATCACCGGTGCGCCTGAATTGGATTCGGATTCTGTATAAAACCGACCCTCATCGAATTTGAATGATTGGATGTCATAAAACTCAAATGAAACAGGAACCACATTTACCTGTGCGACTGTTTTGTCTTCAAATTTGATGTTTTCTGTTTTAACAAAAAGCTGAAAGGCGACATCAGAAGTGTAAGGCATGTTTCTTTTGATAAAATTGTATTCATCATAACTCACATTTGGAAACTGCTGTCTTTTCCATTGTGGTATGGTGCTCGGACCAAAAGAAAGTCTTGTTAAATAGATGGTGCTGTTGTCGATAGAGTTTAGATTTTGGGTCACATTCTTTTTTAGGGAATCTACCGATGCCAAAACGGCAATGATTGAAAAAATGCCGATGGTAATTCCCAATACGGACAGGAATGTTCGCAGTTTGTTGTTGGACAGTTCGCTGATGGCAAACCGAAAGCTTTCATTTAACAAACGCAGGTATAAAAACATAAAAAGTGAATTTTTAGTTGTGTAAATTTAATCGATTGATTTTATTCTTACGATGAATTGTAATAAAATTAATATTTTCTCAATAAACTGGTTGATCATTTTTTTTATTGCCGTATTTTTTCAATTATCAATCGTGCCGTATTTTCGCTTGCGCCCGCTCCACCCAATTTTTGTTCCAGGGCTTCGTAATCTTGAAGAATTTTCTTTCGAGATTTATCTTCCAACAGTTTTTTAAGTTCTTTTTTTAGATTGGATGTGTTCAATTCGGCTTGTATCAATTCAGTTACCACGGCTTTGTCCATAATCAAATTAACCAAAGATATATAATCTAAGTTGATGATGCGTTTGGCAATCTGATAGGAAAACCAACTGCCTTTGTAGCAAACCACCTCCGGCACTTTGAAAAGTGCAGTTTCGAGTGTAGCCGTTCCGGATGTAACCAATGCTGCTTTGGAAACACTCAGCAAATCGTAGGTTTTTTGTTGTACCCAATGCACGTTTTTTTTTCGCAGAAAAGGGGTGTAAAATGCTTCGTCTTGCCCGGGCGCACCAGCAATGACAAATTGATAGTCTTTAAAATTTTCGACAACTGACAGCATGATTTGCAACATTTTGCGAATTTCCTGTTTGCGACTACCCGGCAGCAGTGCGATTATCGGACGTTCGTCCAAACTGTTTTGTTTTTTAAATTCGCTTTCTGAAATCGCTTTTCTGTCGTGAATAGCATCCAACAACGGATGCCCGACAAAGTCAACTTTGTATTGGTGTTTGGTTTCGTAAAAATCTTTTTCAAAAGGAAGAATTACATACATGTGGTCAATATCACGCTTGATGTCTTTGATTCTGCCTTCCTTCCAAGCCCATATTTGCGGTGAAATATAGTATTGCGTGCGAAAACCTTTTTGGCGTGCCCACTTGGCTATTTGGAAGTTAAAACCGGGATAGTCTATAAACACGATCACATCGGGTTGGTTGTTTAAGATGTCTTTCTTACAAAAACGAATGTTGTTGAAAATGGTTCGGATGTTGAGTATCACTTCCAAAAACCCCATGAAAGCAAGTTCTTTATAATGCTTGACCAAAGTTCCTCCGGCGGCTTCCATCAAATCGCCTCCCCAACAACGAATTTCCGCCTGCGCATCTTCTTTTTTTAAAGCCTTGATAAGGTTGCTCCCGTGAAGGTCGCCCGAAGCTTCGCCCGCAATTAAATAATATTTCATCGGTTTATATTTATTGTTTTTTAAGGTCAGTCCTGCCTTGCCGGCAGGCAGGTGGAATTCGCCAATAATCATTTTCGTCCCGATCCCGAAGCCTCGGGACGGGAGGTATCAACTTAATTGTTATGGCTCATTTCATGACCGGTTTGATATCTAATTTAGAGTGAGCTTAGTTTTATGATCAAGACTGCAACCGCAAGGAAGACGACCGCAGACAAAACGCCTTTTGCTTTGGATTCTTTGTCTATTTTCAAAAAATAAAAGAACAATGCCAAATTGGGCAGACTTCCTAAACTCAAAACGGCACCCATGATTGGCCACTCAGCCGGATGATTGTATAATTCCCAAAATTGGGCTCCGGCATAATACCGAAGTAACAAGGTTGTGCACAAAAGTGCAACCAGCAATCCCAACGCAAACCCGAAGATTGTTTCTTTATTTGGCAAAATCAATTGTTTAGTTTCCATTCGTTGAGCTGTTGGATGGCGTAATGCGCAGTCATGTCAAATTGTACCGGAACTACCGAAACATAACCATTCTTGAGTGCCCACTCATCGGTGTCTTCGCCGAGGTCTTCCACAACAAATTCACCCGTAAGCCAATAATAATCGCGACCTTGTGGGTTGGTGCGTTTGTCAAATTTTTCCTTCCATTGCGCTTTTGCCTGTCTGCAAATTTTGATGCCTTTTATTTCGTCTTTTTTCAGTTTGGGAATGTTTACGTTGAGCACTACGTTCTTGGTCAATCCGTTCTGTAAAGCGGCTTTGGTTATCTTTTTTACATATTCTTTGGCCGGTTCAAAATCGGCTTCCCAATTGTAGTCAAGGAGAGAAAAACCGATGGCGGGAATGCCTTCAATACCGGCTTCAACTGCTGCACTCATCGTTCCGGAGTAAATCACATTGATGGACGAATTAGACCCGTGGTTGATGCCTGAAATGCAGATGTCAGGTCTGCGATTAAGAATTTCGTTGACGGCGATTTTCACACAATCCGCAGCCGTTCCCGAGCAGGTGTATTCGATTTGTTTGCCTTCATCGATGTTGACGGCACTCACATAAAGCGTCGAATTAATGGTAATGGCATGACCCATGGCTGACTGCGGGCTGTCAGGCGCAACGACGACCACATCGCCTATTTCATTCAAAACTTTGATTAACGCTCGGATACCGGGAGCTGTAATTCCATCGTCGTTGGTTACTAAAATTAAGGGTTTTGAACTCATTTCTGTATTTTTATTTTAACTTTGCTAAGTTACATAAATTCGCATTTGCGAAATCGCTGGCGGAGGTTTAACAAAAATTTATTAGCAGCTATTTAAATTGGCATGATATTTAGTGCTACTTTAGTTTCAAAATTCAATGAAAAAAATCTGGATGTTTATGAAAAGGAATTATAAAATCCTGCTTATCCTATTGATAGCAGCAGGAGCATTGTGGGGATTTTCCGCAAAAAAGATTACCGATCCCAACAAAGAAAAACTCATCTTGCAGGTGGTTACTTATGTGTTGGAACGCGGTCATTATGCACCCAAAGACATTGACGATAAATTCTCGGAAACCATATTCAATAATTTTTTGGACGCAACCGATCCGTACAAAAGATTTTTAACCGAGGAAGACGTGAAGGAATTGACTGTATTTAAAGATCAAATTGACGATCAAATCAAACAATCGGACTTAACTTTTTTTGATCAATTTTATGCAGTTCTCAATAAAAGAATCGAAGAATCTAAAGGTTATTACAAAGACATTTTGAGCACACCTTTCGATTATACAAAGGACGATACCTACCATTCGGATTATGATAAAATTGGGTTCGCCAAAAATAAGGCCGAACTAAAAGACAGATGGAGACAACAACTCAAATTTTCCGCCCTATCGTCTTACTATGATCTGATTGAAGATCAGAAGGAAAATGTCAAAAAAGATAAAAATCTAAAATTAAAATCGAATGATGAACTTGAAAAACAAGCGCGCGAAACGGTTTTAAAAAATACGGATGAATTCTACGATTCTGTCGATGAAATTGTCCGCGACGATTGGTTTTATGTATATGTGAACCTCATAGCAGAAGCATTTGATCCGCATACAAACTACTTATCGCCTCAAGGAAAAGATTTGTTTGACACCGATATGTCCGGAAAATATTTTGGAATTGGCGCACGACTTCAGAAAAAAGACGGGGATGTCAATATTGTTGAGTTAATTTCTGGCGGACCTGCTTGGAGAAATCAAGAGTTAGAGGTTGGCGACGTCATTTTAAAAGTTGCCCAGGGCGATGAAGAACCTGTGAGTATTTTGGGAATGCGCCTCGATGATGCCATCAAACTCATCAAAGGGCCTGAAAATACGGAAGTTAAACTGACTGTTCGCAGAATAGATGGCAGCCAAAAAGTAATCTCCATCATCCGAGAAGAAATCGAATTGGAAGAAACCTACGTAAAATCTGCTGTTATTCAAGATGGTGAAACAAAATACGGCATCATCAACTTACCTAAATTTTATGTAGATTTTGATGATCCAAAAGGAAGAACAGCCGCAAAAGACGTAAAAGCCGAATTAGAGCGGTTTAAAAAACAAGGCGTAGAAGGATTGATTCTCGACCTTAGAAACAACGGTGGCGGATCTTTGCAAACCGTGGTCGAAATGGCCGGTTTGTTTATTGAAAGTGGCCCGATTGTTCAGGTCAAAGATGCCGGAAAACGCAAAAACGTTTTAGAAGACAAAGACAAGAGCATCACATGGGACGGTCCGTTGGTCATTATGGTCAATGAATTATCCGCTTCGGCTTCAGAGATATTAGCTGCTGCCATGCAAGACTATCACAGAGCGGTCATCATTGGTAGCAAGCAGACTTACGGCAAAGGCACTGTTCAGCAAGTGTATGGTCTGCAAGATATTCTGAATGACGCTTCCGTTGGGGACATTGGCGCATTGAAGATGACAATTCAAAAATTTTACAGAGTTAACGGCGGATCTACGCAACTCGAAGGTGTAAAAAGCGATATCGTTATTCCGGATCGATACAGTTATATTGATATCGGTGAAAAAGATTCCGAAAATCCACTTCAATGGGATAAAATTGATTCTGCCAACTACAAACCTTGGAATAAATTTGGAGACATCAATCAAATAGTTGCATTAAGCAACAACCGAATTGAAAATAATCCCGATATCAAATTCTTGGATGAGCAAGCAAAATATTTCAAAAGTCAGCGTGACGACAATCAAATTCCGTTGAATTTTGATGCCTACATCGCAAAAATAAATTCTAATAAAGAAACGACCAATCATTTCAAAGCACTCGAAGACTATCGTTCCGGGCTTACGTTTAGTTCATTGCCTTATGAAATTCAACTTTTTGAGAAAGACTCTACGCTTCTCGAAAAAAGAAAGCGGTGGCACCTAAGTTTGACAAAAGATATCTATGTAGCAGAGTCAGTTAATGTGCTCAAAGATTTGAACGAAATACCGTCAATTCCTTCAAAAATAGCCGCCATAAAAAATTAGTCCCAAAATGGGTTTGACATCTACAGAACAACATCTGACTGCGCTCCAAAAGTTCAAAAAGAATTTTTGGGGCGTTTTCAGTTTTGGGTTTATCATTTTGATTGGTTTTTTAGCCTTGTTTGCCTATTTCATCGCACCGGACAACACTTCCAATGCCAATCAGATGCATCTGAGTATAGCCACAAAACCCCCGGGATTCTCAATAAATATGCTGCGATTGCCAACGGGAAATCAAGTCGAAAATTCACTTTTTGACCAGTTTGTAAACGGCAAGGAAAATCAATGGGATGAAACGCCTATCAGTACGCATCGATTTTCTGGGGATACTTTATACTATTCCGAATACGTCGCGGATGGTTTTGAAGGACTTGAAAAATCTATATCATTCAGTCAATTTGGTGTGCGCTCTTCAAAAGAAATGGAAAAGCAATTTATCATCCAAAAACAATTTATTTTAGGTACCGATCGTTACGGAAGAGATTTGCTCAGCCGAATCTTGGTCGGAGCGCGTATTTCCTTTTCCATCGGGTTTGTTTCCGTGTTTATCGCGCTGATAATTGGATTGATTGTTGGGGCAACAGCCGGTTATTTTGGCGGTAAAGTAGATGCCTTTGCCATGTGGCTCATCAATGTTACCTGGTCTATTCCGACCCTTCTTTTGGTGATAGCAATTACACTTGCCTTGGGAAAAGGGTTTTGGCAAGTGTTCGTTGCAGTCGGACTTACCATGTGGGTGGAGGTGGCACGTGTAGTTCGCGGACAAGTGATGGGCGTTCGAGAGATGCAATACGTCACCGCTGCCAAAGCCTTGGGTTTTTCCGATTTACGAATTTTGACAAAACACATACTCCCCAATATCGCCACGCCACTCATCGTTATTTGTGCCGCCAATTTTGCCTCCGCTATCCTCATCGAAAGTGGATTGAGTTTTCTCGGCATCGGCGCACAACCACCCACACCAAGCTGGGGGTCGATGATCAAAGATCACTATGCTTACATCGTCCTTGGAAAACCGTATTTATCAATCATTCCGGGTCTGGCCATCATGAGTTTAGTCATGGCTTTTATGATGATAGGCAATGCCATCCGAGATGTTTTTGAGGTGAAAAGTATCTAACTTTATTTTTTGAAAGCCTTATTTAAAGCTTGCCGAATATCCGCCTTGATGTCGTTGATGTGTTCCAAACCTACGGAAATTCTCACCAAACCGGGTGTGATACCACTTTCCAAACGTTCTGCTTCAGAGAGCTTGCTGTGGGTGGTGGAAGCCGGATGCGTGATGATGGTTCGGGTGTCACCCAAATTAGCCGACAAAGAACACATTTTGATGGCGTTTAAAAACTTTCTGCCGGTTTCTATACCGCCTTCCAACTCAAAAGCCACAACGCCACCACCCATCGACATCTGTTTTTTCGCGATTTCATAAGCCGGATGTGATTTTAGAAAAGGATATTTCACAAACTTAATGCGATTGTCTTTTTCAAGAAGAGTTGCCAATTTAAGCGCGTTTTCACAATGCCTTTCTGCACGAACAGCCAGCGTTTCGATACTTTTTGAAAGAATCCAAGCGTTGAACGGTGACATCGCCGGTCCCGTATTTCTGGCAAAGAGATAAATTTCCCGAATCAATTCTTTGGAACCGACCACCACGCCGCCTAAGACTCTGCCTTGTCCGTCTATCAGTTTGGTGGCTGAATGGATGACCAAATCTGCGCCAAACGCAATTGGTTGTTGCATGACCGGAGTTGCGAAACAATTGTCGATGACCAAGAGAAGCTTGTGTTTTTTCGCGACGGATGCCAAATAAGCCAAATCAATCACGTCAACACCCGGATTGGTGGGCGTTTCGGCATAGATTATCTTGGTATTCGGACGGATGATTTGTTCGACCGATTTCGGGTTGAGCGTATCAAAATAATCCGTTTGTATGTTCCATTTCGGAAAATATTTGGTAAACAGTGTGTGTGTTGACCCAAAAACCGATCGGGCTGAAACGATATGATCTCCCGATTTCAACAGGGCTGCGAACGTGGAAAAAACAGCCGCCATGCCCGTTGCGGTTGCAAAACCGTCTTCTGCACCTTCCAACAAACAGATTTTTTCAATAAATTCGGAAGTATTTGGATTGCTGAAACGGCTGTAAATGTTTCGGTCTTTTTCTTCTGCAAAAGACGCGCGCATATCTTCGGCATCTTCAAAAACAAAACTCGAAGTCAGATAAACCGGTACAGAATGTTCGAGATGCTCGGTACGGTTGAGTTGGGTTCGAATGGCGAGGGTTTCGGGATGCTTTTTCATGAAGCTGTAAAATCTGTTTTGAAAATCAATAATGCTTAATAAAGCAATGTCTTAGCAGGCAAAGTTAGTTATTTTGACACAAGCCTGCCCAAAGAATTGAAGCCTGATGAAAAATTTAAAGATTTTTAATTCAATTGTGAATTTTCCAAACGGATCGCTCAAATTTAGCTATCAATTTACCCATTGCTTGTTGTATTTCTTTAAATTCTTCGGATTTATCGAGAGCCGAAGTGTCTGCTTCTCGCGCTTCTTGGGAAGGGTATTCGGCTTCCCAAATAACATAGGGTTTTCCATCTTCCGGATTGATCCGTTCGAGGACTCGTCCTACTAACAAATGTAGATTTTTTCTAACCTCAGAAGCACGTAACCGCAAAGCCAATACCTCCGCCTGCAAGCCAGGTTTAGGATAGTAGTGGTTTTGAACCAAAATCGGGGATTCAACGATAAGGTCTTGAGCGGAAATGTTTTGAAAAGCCAAAAAAAGCAATCCTGTTAAAAATAATTTCATGTAATGGATTTATAGGATTAAACAAAACAAAACTAATCAAATGCAGCCACAATCGTTCTATCTTACAATTTTTTAGGATTGAAAATAAATATGGCGAATAGTATTAATTCTTTCTAAAACACGAAAGATATTTAGTGGACAGCCGTTATATTTGTGCTTACTAAAAAAACAATTTGATGCGTTGGTTTTTATTGATTGGGGTGCTGCTTTTGATAGAATTTTATGCTTTTCAAGCATTTAAAACTGCCACCAAAAATAAATGGATACTGATTGCTTATGTTTTTGTGTCTTTGGTGGTTGTGGTCTATTTCTTCTATGCTATTTTCACTTTCGATCGAAGCTTGGGTCAAACGACCAAAACACTGTATGCATTCGGACTGTTTCTTACATTTTTAATTCCCAAAATAGTACTTGTCGTCATGCTGTTGGGCGAAGATATTTTTCGATTAGGTGAAAGTATTTTTAAAAAATTCATCTTTGAGAATATGACCGAAAGGACTCAGTTTTTGGTTGCCAGACGACAATTTTTGAGTCGATTGGCATTGGGTGTGGCTGCACTACCTTTTGCAGCAATTATTTATGGAATGGTCAAAGGAAAATATGATTTTCGGGTCATTCAGCACACGCTCTATTTTGACGATTTACCAGAAGTGTTTGATGGTTTCGTCATCAAACAAATATCTGATTTACACAGCGGGAGTTTTGACAATCCCGAAAAAATAGCTTACGGTGTACAGATGATAGACAGTATTGATGCAGACATGATGGTGTTTACAGGTGATATAGTTAACACCAAAGCTGAAGAAATGAATCCTTGGATTTCATTGTTTAACACCATCAAAAAGCCGGAGTTTGGGAAATATGCGGTATTGGGTAATCACGATTACGGAGAATACGTTTCATGGCCATCCGAGGAGCACAAAGAAAATAATTTTAAAGCCATCAAAGCACTTTATGGGCAAATTGGTCACGCATTGTTGTTGAATGAACATGTTTTGATAAAAAAAGACAATCAAAAAATTGCTTTGGTAGGAGTAGAAAATTGGGGTCATAATTTTAAAAAAGCAGGTAATATCAATCTCGCTACCGAAGGTTTGTTAGCAGAAGATTTCAAGATTTTGCTCAGCCACGATCCTTCGCATTGGGAATACGAAGTCAAAAATCATCCAAAAAAGTTTCATCTGACTTTGAGCGGACACACACATGGCATGCAGTTTGGTATTGAAATTCCCGGATTTATCAAGTGGAGTCCGATTCAGTATGTTTACAAACAATGGGCGGGCGTTTATGAATACCAACAAAAATACATCAATGTCAACCGCGGATTTGGTTTTCACGCTTATTCAGGACGCGTCGGTATCTGGCCGGAAATCACCGTAATTACTTTAAGACGAAAGGAAAACGAAGGTAATCCGTCTGTTTAGCCGAATCATTTTATCCAAGAATAATTGACAGGCTTTGACGTTTTTTTAATGAAAACTTGTACAGTTCTTTCCTTTGATATACTTTTAACTTAAAATAGCTTATTTATGTCAAAATTTGGCGAGCTTTTGGACGTGGACGTTCCGGTTTTGTTTAGTTTTTATACCGAATGGAACGAGCCATCAAACGAGATGCATCCTGTCTTGCGGGATGTAGCGGCAGCAATCGGCGATCACGGTAAGGTTATCAAAATCGACATTGACAAAAATCCGCAATTGGCAGAAGCACTTCGCATCAAAACTTTGCCGACATTGATTATTTATAAAGACGGCGAAATGAAGTGGCGTCAATCTGGCGAACTCGATGCCAATACCCTCATCGCGAAAATGGGGGAAGTTTAAAATTCGTCATATCTGCATTTCCGGCACTTCACCTTCTACAACCAGTTTGCCTTCCGTTGCTTTTTGAATCGTTTCTACCGAAACTCCGGGTGCGCGTTCGAGCAATTTGAAACCGTCGGGCGTAACTTCGAGTACTGCCAACTCTGTGACTATTTTTTTGACACAACCCATACCCGTGAGCGGAAGCGTACAGCGTTTTAACAATTTGGATTCGCCTGCTTTGTTGGTGTGCATCATGGCTACGATGATGTTTTCTGCGGAAGCAACCAAATCCATTGCCCCACCCATGCCTTTGACCATCCTTCCGGGGATTTTCCAGTTGGCAATGTCACCGTTTTCGGCAACCTCCATCGCACCTAAAATTGTCAAATCGACGTGTTTGCCCCGAATCATTGCAAAGCTTAAACTGGAGTCGAAAAAGGAGGCTCCGGGCAGTGTCGTGATGGTTTGCTTTCCGGCATTTATCAAATCGGGGTCTTCTTCTCCTTCAAATGGAAACGGCCCCATGCCAAGCACACCGTTTTCACTTTGAAATTCTACGGAAATATCTTCCCTGACATAATTGGCTACCAAAGTCGGAATGCCAATGCCAAGATTGACATAGTAGCCGTCTTTTACTTCTTTGGCAATTCTTTTGGCAATATCATGTTTGTCTAGCATGGGTTTTTAATTTGAAGATTTGAAAATTTGAAGATTAGTTTTTTTTACTGGAAGAAAGAATTTTCGATATAATTAAAATGATTGAGTTTAGTTCATCGATTAGGGTTTCGTCCGGTGTTGGATAAAATTCTGATTTTTTGCAAAGTAGAAGCCAATAATAAAGCTCGTCTGCTTCTTTTGCTGAAATTTTAAATTTATGAATGAAATCAGGTTTGCTTTCAGCATTTTGAGCTTCTCTAATATTTGCCCCGATGGAAGTTCCGGATTTAAAAATTTGAGAGGCCATTTCGAAATGGTTATTTTGTCGAACTTCTTCTGAAAAGGAAATAATTTTCAGTGCAAATTCAAAGGACTTATTTAATATTAAATTGTCTTTATCATTTCTCATTTTCAAATCTTCAAATCTTCAAATCTTCAAATTGATTTCCCCCGAACGGTTCGTTGTTCAATGCGTTTTTTATAGTCTTTTCCTTGAAAAATACGTTGCACAAAAATCCCCGGAATGTGAATTTGATTGGGGTCTAAACTTCCGGCGGGAAGCAGTTCTTCAACTTCGGCAATCGTGATTTTCGAAGCACCACACATGGCAGGATTAAAATTTCGAGCAGTTCCCTTAAAAATCAGGTTTCCTGCTTCATCTCCTTTCCACGCTTTGACAATCGAAAAATCGGATTGGAAAGCATATTCGAGCAGATGCATTTTTCCGTCAAAATCTTTGGTTTCTTTGCCGATTGCCACTTCAGTTCCGTATCCGGCAGGCGTGTAAAACGCAGGAATTCCGGCTTGTGCGGCACGGCAGCGTTCAGCCAAAGTGCCTTGCGGAATCAATTCTACTTCGAGTTCGCCACTCAGCATTTGCCTCTCAAACTCATCGTTTTCACCCACATACGAAGAAATCATTTTTTTGATTTGCTTTTTCTGTAAAAGCAGACCCAAACCAAAATCGTCAACTCCGGCGTTGTTGGAAATGCAGGTGAGATTTTTCACGCCGAGCCTGACCAATTCTGCAATGGAATTTTCAGGAATGCCGCACAGTCCGAACCCTCCCAACATGATGGTGTTTTCATTTTGAACGCCGGCGAGTGCTTCTTGAACGTTGTTTACTGTTTTATTAATCATTGGGCTAAACTTTGGTTTAAATTTACGAAATTTCTAATTTACGCATAGTTATTTATCTAATTTTAAAATATTTTAGGTTTGCTTAGTACAAGCATTAAAAAAAATAATGATTATTGTAATTCAAAAAGGGTCTTTTTTATTAGCTTTTTTACGCAAAAATCACTAAATTTATGTGATTATTTTCTTACATGTCTTCTGTAAGATACTTGCTAAATTTTTATAAAACTAAAATCAATACCATGAAAAATCTAACACAAGTAGGCGTTTGGATTGACAGTAAAAAAGCAACACTTGTCATTTTAAACAACGGAAAGGAAACGATAAAATCCATCGAATCTAATTTTGAAAGCCGAATCCGAGTGGAGGGAGAAGGCAAACAATACACGCGGATGGGTAATCAATTTTCAAATTTTGAAAAGGTCAAAGAAAAAAAACTCACGCAACAGCTTAAGAACTATTATGAAAAAGTGATTGTAGCTCTCAAAGATGCAGATTCTATTGTTATTTTGGGACCGGCGGAGGCAAAGACCGGGTTGCATAAGGCAATATCAAAAATAAAAGGAATGTCAGATAAAGTAAAATTTGTTGATACGGCAGATTCAATGACAGAAAATCAAGTAATTGCCTTGCTGAAAGGGCAATTCATATAGTCTATAATTTTGTACCATTCCTACAAAATTAAATTTGACAGAAACAACTCGTTTAAATTTCTTTCAAAGAGATGATCTTTACCGGACAAGCTTTGGCAGCCAATTCGGATTTTTCCAATATGTTGTGATCAGGCGATTTGAGCGTGTGAAACCCTTTGTTGTTGACCGACTTTAAAAGAACCGATTTTCCATCTTTTTTTGACATGCGAAAATGTGCCGAATCCAATTCAACGCAGTAGTTGCAGCCGATGCATTTTTCTCTTTGGAGGGTGATGATGACCATTGTTTGGAATTTTTTTTAAAATAAGGCTAATCATAATGAAATCGACACTTTGCAATTAAAATTTCGTCTTCTCTAGCTTGATAAATCAGTCGGTGTTCATGGTCAATTCTTCTTGACCAATAACCTCTGTATTTGAATTTTAAAGGTTCGGGTTTGCCAATTCCGATGAATGGTGTACGGGATATGTCTTTAAGTAAATCATTGATTTTGTGAAGCATTTTTTTATCAGTCTTTTGCCAATACAAATAATCTTCCCAAGATTCATCGACAAAAATATACTTCATTCTTCCAAAAGTGTTTTTTCAAACGTTCGTTTGCTTTTCAGTTTTTCAATGGCTGAATCCAATCTTTTTTCATTTGAAGCTGAAGAGAGCTCATGCCGGGTTGCCATCAGTGAATTGTACTCATCCAACGAGATGATAACCACACCACTGTCTTTACCTCTGTTGATAATCAAGGTCTCAAAGTCTTCTGTTATTTTTTTAAAATATGACCTGATGTCTTTCCTAAAATCCGATAAAGTGGCCGTTATCATGATAAATATTTTTTTGATAAAACATGTACAAATTTATGTACAAAATATTTAAAAAACCAAATTAACCCGCGACAATTTTATAAAGTTTGTCGGAGAGCCGTATCCGGAATGGTGTTTTGAAGGTACAACTGTCTCCTTTTGAAGCTTTTTGGGCATTGATGTCGTTGACAAACATGTCGTCAACTACCAATTCTTGTGCGCCCGTGCTTGGGCCGGTGATGAGAATTTTATCTCCTTTTGTCAGATCGTATGCTTCGATTTTGAATTCTGCCACACCCGATTTTGGAAAATAATGCATGCCTTTACCGATGTAAACTTTCTTTTGGGTAGCATTTGAGCCCGGATTATCACTCCATTCACCTAATTTCTGGCCGAGGTAATAGCCGGCCCAAAAACCCCGATTGTAAACGGTGGACAAATCATCCATCCATACGCTGATTTTATCTTTGGTAAAAGTACCTTCGTAGTAGGCATCGATGGCGTTGCGATAGGTTTTGGTGACGGTTGCCACGTATTCCGGCGCGCGACCGCGACCTTCAAGTTTCAATACTTTGATGCCGGAATCAATCACTTGGTCGAGGAAATCAAGCGTGCATAGATCTTTTGGTGACATCATGTATTCGTTGTCGATTTCGATTTCAAATCCACTTTCTTGATCGATGACGGTATATTTTTTCCGGCAATTTTGTTTGCACGCGCCTCGGTTGGCAGAAGAATTGTGCGAATGCAGGCTTAAATAACATTTCCCGGAAACGGCCATGCACAAGGCACCGTGGCCAAAAATTTCAATTTCTATCGGGTTTCCATTTGGTCCTTTGATTTGCTCTTTGGCGATTTGTTCGGTTATTTTTTTGACTTGGCGCAAGCTTAACTCACGAGAAAGAACGATGGTGTCGGCAAAGAGACTGTAAAACTTAACGGTTTCTATATTGGTCACATTCAGTTGTGTAGAAATATGCACTTCAAGACCCAAGCTTCGGGCGGTCGAAATAACGGCTTGGTCAGAAGCAATGACTGCACTGATGTTGTTTGCTTTGGCTTTGGTCAAGAGGGTTTTTACTACCGACAAATCATGGTCGTAGATGATGGTGTTCAATGTCAGATAGGTTCGGACGTTTTTGGCTTGGCAACGTTTGGCTATTTCAGGCAAATCCTTCAAGGTGAAATTGATGGTAGAACGCGCCCGCATGTTGAGTTGTTCGACGCCAAAATAAATCGAATCGGCACCGTTATCTAAAGCGGCTTGCAGGGATTCAAAATTTCCTGCCGGAGCCATCAATTCTATTTTTCCTGAAGGAGTCATTGGCTTTTAATCAAATTTGGATAAGCAAAAAATTGAACTACCAATCAAATTCTTCTTCTTTGGGATTGGATAGATTACTTTCTTCGCAATTGATTTTGATAGTCATATTTTGCGGTTTCACAAAGTCACCTTGGGAAATGTTGAGTGTTTTGTCTGCATAGTTAGAACGCATAAAAATTCCCCAAATCGGCAATGCCATGGTTGCTCCTTGCCCGTAAGTAATGGAAGAAAAGTGTGCTGCGCGATCTTCTGCGCCCACCCAAACGCCGGTGACCAAATTGGGAACCATCCCCATAAACCAACCATCGCTTTGGTTTTGTGTAGTTCCGGTTTTGCCGGCAATCGGGTTTTTAAAATCAAAAGGATAGCCGGTCACCGCACGCTGATAATCGATTCTGCCAAGTGCCCAAGTTCCTCTTAGTCGTTGTCCGGAACCGTGTTGGGTCACACCTTCCAGCAGGCTCACAACAGTTGCGGCCGCTTCTTCACTCAAAACGTCTTTGGTTTCGGGTACAAATTCTTCTAAAACAGTACCGTATTTATCCTCAATTCGGGTAATCATGGTTGGGGTAATATAAATTCCTTGATTGACAAATGCGCCATAGGCTCCTACCATTTCGTACACACTTAAATCGACTGTTCCGAGCGCAATGGAAGGTACTTCAGGAATATCTGAGGTCATCCCGAGATTATGTGCCAGATTAATTACTGGCCGTGGTCCTATTTTGTCAATGAGTCTTGCGGTAATGCTATTTACCGAATTTGCCAAAGCACTTTTCAGCGAGAGCATTTTTCCGGAGTATTTTCCGTCCGAATTTTTTGGGCACCAAGCTTCCGGATTGCCGTATTTTTCTTTTTCGATACAATGTTGAACATCCGGGTATTCATCGCAAGGGGAGAGGTGAAGTTGGTCGATAGCGGCTGCATACACAAAGGGTTTGAAGGTTGAACCAACTTGCCGTTTTCCCTGCAACACGTGGTCGTACTGAAAATGCTTGTAGTTGATGCCGCCTACCCAAGCTTTGACATGACCGGTTTGGGGCTCCATCGACAAAAGTCCGGCTTGCAAAAAATGCTTGTAATAGACAATCGAATCGACGGGGCGCATCAAGGTGTCTTTTTCGCCATTCCAAGTGAAAATAGTCATTGCTGTTTTCTTGTAAAACGACTCTTTGATTTCATTTTCCGTTTGCCCTTTGTTTTTAAGAACTCGCCATCTTTCAGATCGTTTCATCGATTGGTTGAGAATTCTTTGGGTTTCTTCTTTGGTGATGTCTCTAAATGGAGCGGTTTTGTTGCCTTCGTTTTGTCTGAAGAATTCTTTTTGAAGATGCGCAAGATGCTCGTTGACCGCGTTTTCTGCGTTTTTTTGAATGCGCGAATCGATGGTGGTATAAATTTTAATTCCGTCTTGGTAAAGATTGTATTTGGACTTGCTTCCATCGGAATTTATTTTAGGATGTGTATTGATCCATTTTTGCATAAAATCCCGGAGATATTCCCTAAAATAGGTTGCGGTACCTTGACTATGTGATTCTGGAGTGAAATTGATGTTGAGTGGCAGTTTTTGGAGTGAATCCCTTTGTTCTTTAGAGATAAAGTCATACCGAAACATTTGGCTCAATACGGTGTTTCGTCGGTTTTCGACGAGTTCGGGTCTTAGTTTTGGGTTGTAGAGTGATGAATTTTTGAACATGCCGACCAAAATGGCAGATTCATTGATGGAAAGACTTTTGGGTTCTTTGTTGAAATAGATGCGTGCAGCCGAACGAATTCCGTCCGCGTTGTAATTGAAATCATAGATGTTAAAATACATGGTGATGATTTCTTCTTTGGTGTATTGCTTTTCCAATCGAATGGCGATGATCCATTCTTTGATTTTTTGCAGACCACGTGCCACGATGTTTCGGGAAACGTTGTCGGTGAATAATTGTTTAGCCAATTGTTGGGTGATGGTGCTTGCTCCACCTCGAGTACCTAAAAAGAATAAGGCTCGCAAAGTTCCTTTGGAATCGATGCCTGAATGTTCATAGAAACGAATGTCTTCGGTTGCCACAAGCGCGTTGACCAAATGCGGAGGTAAGTCTTCAAAAAAAACGGGTGTCCGGTTGTCGTTAAAATAAAATTTACCCAAAGTTTTACCATCCGAAGAAATGATTTCGGTAGCCACGTTCGTGTCGGGGTTTTCGAGAACTTCAAAGGTAGGTAGAGAACCAAAAACGCCCCACGAGGCCAATAGGAAAATAAATATAATGAAACCCAATCCAGTAAAGAAAATACCAAAAAACCATTTGGTAAATTTGAACGGTTTTGAAGTAGTTGCCTTTTTTTTAGTGCTCATTTTTAATTGCTTAAAAATTAATTTGTTTTTTCAATTCTAAACCCGACTTGGCTGATACCTTTGAGTTCAACTATCCCATCAACGGCACCGATTTTTCGAACCGCCTGCTTGATATAAACTTGATGGTTTTCCAAACTTGGAAACCGGAAATTTTCTTTGTACAAAAGTTTATTCTCTTTCAGATCGGTAAATCCGTTTCCCAACCATTCGCCTTTGGGGTTTGTCATCATGTATTGAAGGGTGTCGGTTTGGATTACTCCATTTGGAAAATACAACTCGGTTATCAAAAAAATATTGCTGAAACCGTAGTCATTGTTGTTGCGAAGATTGATAAAAAGATTGTATTGCTGTAAGGTATCCGGCGGATTGAAATTAAAAACCACCGCACGGTCTTTTTGCCAAAAACCGCCTACGTTTTGGTATTCATCCAAAATCATTTTTCGGTCGCAAGATGTGGACATGGCAATCAAAATAATCAACAGAAAAACATTAACGCGCATTTCGAGGGGCTTTGTTTCGATTTTTGTTACGGTTCTTATTTTTAGACTTTTTGGGTCTGTCAAATCGTGTTAAACTGTCTTGACCAACTACATTTTCATATTCGACAGTTTCATCTTTTTCTAAAACGCCTACAAAATCTTCAAGGCTTGTGACAGTTTCGTTGTTTTTGTTTTTCGTGATGATTTCATTGGCTTTTGCAGTCGTGAGTATGTGCCAATTCATCCATTCTCCTTCGTAAGCATACCAAAGAATCCCTTTAAAAATATCTATTTTCTGGCAGGCTGCAGTCCCTTTTTCGGTTTTCAGTTTTACTTCCGTTTTTGGGAATTCTTGAAGCGCGTCCAAGTAAGCATCCAACTCATAGTTGAGGCAGCATTTGAGTTTGCCGCATTGCCCGGCTAATTTTTGCGGATTGAGGGAAAGTTGTTGGTATTTAGCCGCGGTGGTGTTGACCGAACGAAAGTCTGTGAGCCAAGTGCTGCAACAGAGTTCGCGTCCGCAGGAGCCGATTCCACCGAGTCTGGAAGCTTCTTGGCGAAGTCCGATTTGTTTCATTTCGATTCGGATAGAAAACTCGCGGGCGAATTCTTTGATGAGTTGCCTAAAATCTACACGGGTATCGGCCGTATAATAAAAAATAACTTTGGATCCATCACCTTGAACTTCTACATCCGATATTTTCATTTCCAAGCGAAGGGCTATTGCAATCTCTCTCGCACGAACCTGAATGGCTTCTTCTTTGCTGCGTGCTTGTTGCCAAACGTCGATGTCTCTTTGTGAGGCTTTGCGGTATATTTTTTTGATATCGGGACTATCCGGATTCACTTTTTTCTTTTTCATCTGAATGCCAACCAATTCACCGGTGAGTGTTACGGTGCCGATGTCATGACCTGATTGGGCTTCGGTGGCTACGATGTCGGTCATGTGAAGGTTTATGTTTTCGGGTGTGTGGAAAAATTCTTTCCTTCCGTTTTTGAAACTTACTTCTACAAAAGATATTTCGGATTGACCTTGTGGTAGTTTCATGTTGGCAAGCCAGTCAAAGGTGGTGAGTTTGTTGCAACTCGATGTTCCGCAAGTACCGTTGTTTTTGCATCCTTTGGGTTGGCCGTTATCTGAAGTTGAGCAATTGCTGCAAGACATAGTTTTTTAGTTTTAAAAGATAAAATCGACACAATTTTTTCAATCGATTTCTCGGTATAAATATACATAAACACAATCACTCCCGAAAACTTGGTTAATATGAAGTTTTCCGCAGTTGATAATTTGGGAAAAAGTTTTTCAAAAGAAATAAAATCAGTTGAGGAAACAAATCTGCTTTTTTTATTAGAGATTAATCATTTTTTGTGCGCCGATTGATTTTGTTTGCGTTGTAAAGTTATTTGTAGCGCAATGCTTCACTTCGTCCTTTTTTGAAAATTTTGTTGCTGTTGGCTTTTCCTTTGCGTAACAATTTTTGTTCTTCGTAGGGTAATGAGGCTATTTGCATGCAGGCTTCCGAGCAACATTGATTCATCTTTTCAGCACAATCTTCACATTGGATAAAAAGCAAATTGCACGCCTCGTTGGCACAATTGACATGGGTGTCGCACGGATTTCTGCATTGGTGGCAGTGTGCGATGACATCATTTGAAATGCGTTCGGCTCGGCGTTCATCAAAAACGAAATTTTTCCCGATAAATTTGTTGTCAAGTCCTTTTTCTTTTACTTGGTTTACATAATTGATGATTCCACCTTCCAATTGGTAAACATGTTTAAATCCTTTGTGTTTAAAGTAAGCACTTGCTTTTTCACAGCGAATGCCTCCGGTGCAATACATGACCAGATTTTTATTTTTTTTAAAATCTTTTAAATCTTCTTCTATCAGATTTAGTGAGTCTCTAAAGGTGTCAACATCGGGTGTGATGGCGTTTTTGAAATGACCGATTTCGCTTTCGTAATGATTGCGCATGTCCACCAAAATGGTTTCGGGTTGTTCGATGAGATTGTTGAAGGCATTTGCATCTAAGTGAATACCTTTGTTGGTCACATCAAAAGTGTGGTCGTTGAGCCCATCGGCGAGAATTTTATCGCGGACTTTAACTTTGAGTTTGAGGAACGAAAAATCATCGTGTTCTACGGCAATGTTCAGCCGTACATCCTTTAGGAATGTGATGCTGTCGAGATGCAATTTGAAAGCGGAAAAATAATCGGCAGGAACAGAAAGTTGCGCGTTGATGCCTTCTTTGGCGACGTAAATACGCCCCAACACATCGAGCTCATTCCAAGTAATAAACAAATGGTTTCTGAAAATATCCGGATTTCCGATTTTGGCGTATTGATAAAAAGAAAGAGTCAGCCTTTTTTTTCCGGCTTCGGCTATGAGTGCTTCTCTATCTTTCGCGCTTAAGGTGTTGTACAGTTGCATGCTATACTTTGATTAAGTTTAAAAGAAAAATTTCTAAGTCTGCAAAGATAAGGAACTTAAATGGATAGTTTTTGGGAATGTAAAAAATCAAAATTCCAAAAACTCAACCCGTGTGTTGAGTTCCAATTTATTGATAAAATCTTGAAGCAGGTGCGTTTTATAATTGGTATAACAAAAATTGATTGGTTTCGTGTCGGATGTGTTCAACAAGCTCGATTTTTCGAGGATGTGTTTGGTCTGTCTGGCAACGGCTTCGCCTGAGTCTATTATTTTTACTGATGCAGGAAGTATTTTTTTGAGTTGCGGAATCAGATAAGGATAATGTGTGCAGCCCAACACCAAGCAATCGATGTTCTTTTCGATCATCGGGTTGATGTATTTTTTGAGCAGTGCGAATGTCTTTTCAGAATTTGTTTCGCCCGCTTCGATTAATTCTACCAAGCCGTCACCTCGTTGTTCAACAATTTCGATGTTTTTGGCATGCAGGTCTGCCGTGCGGTGAAACAGCGCGCTTGAAAGGGTTCCTTTCGTAGCGAGGATTCCCACCCGGTTGGTGTCTGTCAGGGAAGCTGCCGGTTTGATAGCCGGTTCGATTCCGATAAATGGAATATCGTATTTTTGTCGCAAAGTGGCAATTGCGGCGGTTGTAGCTGTGTTGCAGGCGACTACGATTATTTTACAACCTTTCTTTAGTAGAAATTCAGCGTTTTTGATGGATAATCGGACGATTTCTTCCGGTTTTTTTTCACCGTATGGAGCGTTTTTGCTATCTGCCAAATAGATGACTTGCTCGTTGGGCAGTTGTTTTGAGATTTCTTTCCAAACGGTTGTGCCGCCAACGCCGGAGTCAAAAATTCCAATGGGTGAAGTGGTTGTCATGATAAAAAAAAGTTGCCCTAAAGTAAGAAAATCTCACTAAAGGGCAGCTTGTAAAATGTTTAAATTTTCGGGATTAAAGCCCCAATTCTTTTTTCACTTCAGGCAAAAGATTTTTACCATCGGCAACAATCAATGTGCTGGCATCCATCACATACTCAAATCCCATTTGTTTGGCAACTTTTTGAATAGCTGCGCGAACTTTTTCCATGATGGGCCCGTAGAGGTCAGAGCGTTTTTGTTGCAATTCTTTGGCTGCAGATTCTTGTGCTTCACGAATTCTGTTTTCGGCTTCTGCCATTTCGTTTGCTCTTCTTTCATTGACTTCTTTGGGCTGGGTCTCAGCTTCTTTTTGGTATTGTTCTAACTTTTTTTGATATTCAGCGTAAGAAGTTTGAATGTCTTTGGTGTAGGTTTGCTCAAGCTTTTCCAATTGCTTATTTGCTTCGATAGCTTCAGGCAAAACTTTGATAAGTTCTTGGGTATTGATGTGCGCCAATTTAGTTTGTGCATAGCTCATGCTACTGAGTCCAATGGTTACTAACAACACTATCAGACTGGTTTTGAAATGTTTCATTGTTTTTGAATTTACTGTTTTAATTAATTTAGATTTGCGATTTATTGATTGTTTTCCTTGTTTTTCTTTTTTAATTTTTCTTCTTCCAATTTTTTTCTGCGGTCTTCAAATTCTTTTAATCTTTTTGCTCTTTCTGCCTCGATGGCTTTTTTGCGATCTTCCAGTTGTTGTGCCCGAACTGTTTTTTTATCTTCGGCTTCTTTCTTTTTAGCGTCAATAGATTGTTTTGCTTTATCATCCGCTTGACCCGAAATACTGTCTTTTACGTCTTCTTTCTTTTCTTTTTTTAATTGATCTACTGTTTTTCCGGTTCGTCTTGCTTCTTGTTCCAACAGCAATTGTTGTTTTTTGTCTTGTAGTTGCTGCAGTCTTTCTTGTTTTTGCTTTTCGACAGCTTGTTTTTTATCTTCCAGTTGTTGCGTTCGGGCATCAACTTTGACAGCGGTCGAATCTGTTGAACTTTCACCTCGTTCGCTTCTTAATTGTTCTACTGTTTTTCCGGTTCGTCGCGCTTCTCTTTCGTCGAGTAGTCTTTGTCTTCTTTGGTCAAATTCGAGTTGTCTTTTTTGTCTTTCAGCTTCGATTGCTTTTTTTCGTTCTTCTAACAAACGGAGTCTTTCGTCTCTTTTGTTGGCTATTTGTTCTTGTTTGCTGAGCGTGTCCGGATCGGGCTCATCCAAGATAGACTCAATTGTTTCCTCATTTTTATTCCCGTTGGCATCTATTTTGGCATTTCGTGTAATGATTCGAACAATCAGGTCGCTAATATCGTATTTTTTTGCGGAATACAACATCACTACATCGGCAGATTTATCAAACACAAAATCGTATTGCCTTTTTGCTGCAATTTCCTGAACAGCATTGAACACTTGATCCTGCACCGGTTGTGCCAATTGTCTTTTTTGGATGTCTAAATCGCCGTTTGGACCGAATCTTTTTTGCTGATAATCCAAAATTTGATTTTCTTGAAAGACAATTTCATCTTCTCGTTCTTTGATCAATTCTTTGGTAAGAAATACTTTTTCTTTCTCCAATGTTTCTTTTTGCTGATTGACAACATTGAACTTTCCTTCTATTTCTTTTTTCCAATCTATCACTTTTTTATCGAGTAAACTTACAGCTTCTTGGTATTCGGGAACGCTTTTTAAAATATAATCCATGTCAACATAAGCGATGCGAACCCCTCTTTGTGCAAAATTGCTCATCGATAGAAGCAAAAAGCAGAGAAGAAGTAAATGTTTTGTTTTCATTCCGAAATGTATTAGAAAAAATCGTACCAAATTTAAAATTGTTGACCAATAATAAAATGTGTTTCCCAGCCATTGGCCTTCAGACTTCCCGGAAGATTGTCAAATCCGTATCCGAAATCAATTCCCAACAAGCCAAAAGCGGGCATAAATATACGAATTCCAAATCCAGCTGAACGATTCAAGTCGAAAGGACTGTAATCTCTGAATTTTTCAAACGATGCACCACCTTCCAAAAAGCCAAGTGTGTAAATAGAGGCTGCTTGACCTAAAGTGAGCGGGTATCTAAGTTCTAACGTAAATTTGTTGTAAATCGTACCTCCGTCAAAACTTGAAAGAGATTGGTTTGGATATCCTCTGAGCCCGATGGTTTCTCTGCCATCTAAACTGAAGTTACCCAATCCGTCACCACCCAAGAAAAATCGTTCAAACGGTGGCGTGCCTCGCTCAGAATTGTAGGAACCTAAGTATCCGAGTTCTGCGGTGGTTTTTAACACTAATTTATTGGCATACAAACTGTTGTACCAATCTCCTTTAAACTTTACCTTGTAAAATTCCAAAAATCGAAATCTTTTTTGATCGATTAAAGATTGGTTGGGCGTGCCGTCTTCATTTTGAAAGTTGGGGTCGTTTTTTAAATTTCCGAAATCAGTTTTACTGAATAGCGAGTAGGGCGGAGTGACTTTTAGGCTTAGATTGAAATTAGAACCGGCGGTTGGGAAAATCGGGTTCACACGGGTGTCGTTTCTGCTAATGGCAATGGTGTAAGCGAAATTGTTTGACACGCCATCGCCGAAGGTAAACAATCCGGTGTTGAAGTTATTGAGGTTGAAAAATTGAAAACTTACGGCCTGAGAAAGGGTAAAAAAGTCATCCGGTACTTTCAGTCTTTTGGCTAATCCCAAGGTAATTCCGTCAATGGTAAAGCTTCGGCTTTTGTCCACATCGTTTTGAAGTCCATTAAACAGGAACTGCTTGCTGTGCGAAAGTGTGGTAGAGAATTGTACGGGTTTTTTACCGCCCAACCAAGGTTCTACAAATGAAAAACTAAATACCCTAGAGGTTCTGCTGGCTTGCAATCTGAGTGCCAATGATTGTCCGTCTCCCATCGGAAGAGGTCTGTATTCTTCTCTTTTGAGAATATTGCGAATGGAAAAATTATTGAAAGAAAGTCCCAAAGTACCAATGAAACCACCACCGCCAAAACCACCTTGCAACTCTATTTGGCTGGAACCTTTTTCAACCAAAGAATAGTTGATGTCCAAGGTACCTTCATTCGGATTTACGTTTTCAAATTTGGGTTCAATTTGTTCCGGATCAAAAAAACCGGTTTGACCTAATTCCCTGACCGAACGAACTAAATTTGCTTTGCTGTAAACTTGGCCGGGACGTGTGCGGAGTTCACGATAAATGACATGGTCATTGGTTCGTGTGTTTCCGGTTACGCGGATTTCGTTGAAATGTGCCAATTTACCTTCCACCACGCGAATTTCGAAATCGATGGTGTCGTTTCTGACGCCAACCTCAACGGCCGTGAGGTTTGAAAATAGATAACCAATGTTTTGGTAGAGGTTGCTCAAGTCGTCTGAATCGGGTCTTGAGTCGTCTTTAATTCGCTTTTTGAAGAGTACACCATTATAGACATCTCCTTTGTTGATGCCCAACGCATTTTTGAGCTCGGTATCTGAAAACACAGAGTTTCCTATGAAGTCGATATTTCCAAAATAGAACTTGTTTCCTTCCTCTAAATTTATTTGTAAATTAATTCTTTTTTTACTGACCTTGATGAGCGTGTCGGAGAGAATCCGCGCATCCCTGAATCCGCGTTCTTTGTATTTGTCCATCATGGCTTGAAGGTCTTTGCGATAATCGTCTTCAATATATTTGGATCTTTTTAAGAGGCGGTAAACTTTTACTTGTTTGGTTTTCTTAAGGGCTTTTTTCAGTCGGTAATCCGAAATTTTTTCGTTTCCATCAATTATTATTTTTCTGATTTTGACCTTGTCGCCCTTGTCGATACGGATGACCATTTTCTCCGAATTTTTTCCGACAGTATCAGGAAGGGTGTTGATGATGGTTTTGGTGTTGAGATAACCTTTCTTTTTATATTTGTTCTCCAAATAATTTTTGGTATTTGTGATGAGATTTTCGGTGACTTTGATTCCCTTGTTGAGCGAAGCTTCTTTGATGATGTCTTTGGTCTTACTTTTTTTCATCCCGACAATTTTAACTTCAGAAAGTTCGGGTAATTCTTGGATCTCAAGTTCTAACCATGCTTTATCATCTTCGACCTTTGTCAAATAAAAATTGACATTGCTAAAAAGACCGAGTCCCCAGAGTCTTTTGGTGATGTCGCTCAGTTTTACGCCGGGAATGGTGATGGGCTGTCCGACAACCAATCCGGTGTAGGTAATAATGGTTTGTTCGTTGTAAGTGACCACACCCGTTACCTTGAGTTCTTCTAAAATATAGGTTTTGCCGTTGCCGAAAGTCAGATTGTCCTGTGCAAAGACACTTCCCGAATTTAGGGTGGCAATGACAAGTGCTAGTAGGAATATGTAATTTTTTGACATGAAATTAAATGAGTTGCTCGCTAATTTTTCCAAAACGTCTTTCTCTTTTTTGATAGTCTAACAAAGCTTCGACCAAATGTTCTTTCCTGAAATCAGGCCACAATACATCGGTAAAATAGAATTCGGCATAGGCAGACTGCCAAAGCATAAAATTGCTGATTCTCAATTCGCCACTGGTACGAATCAATAAATCAACATCTGGTAAATTCAGCGTGTAAAGATGCTTATTAATCGTGGATTGGTCAATATCTTCTATTGAAATTATATTATTTTTAACTTTAAGCGCAATGGCTTTCATGGCGCGAACCAATTCCTCTCTTGCGCCATACGAAAGTGCCAAGGTAAGTGTAAACTTTTCGTTTCCTTTGGTTTTTTCGATGACTTCATTCAATTGTCGGAATGCTTTTTTAGGAAGTTGTTCAATGCAACCGATTGCGACTAGTTTGATGGAGTTTTTCTGAAGTGTTTTGAGCTCTTTTTTGAGTGAAGAAATCAATAAGTTCATCAAGGTGTCGATTTCCTGTTTAGGGCGACTCCAGTTTTCGGTAGAAAACGCGTAAAGCGTCAAATACTGAATTCCCAATTTACCTGCTGTTTCGACTGTTTCCGTTACAGATTGTGCTCCTTTTTCATGTCCGAATACTCTCGCCAACCCCTGTTTTTTTGCCCATCGACCATTGCCGTCCATGATAATGGCAACGTGGTTGGGTAGAAATTCTTTAATTAGTTGGCTTTCGTTCTGTTCCATTATTCTCTGCAATAACATGGTCTTTTGCCAAAGGTGTAAGTAATTGTAAAACCGGTAAACACAAACCAGTCGTTGCTTTTTACATTGCCAAAGTTTTGACTGTCAAAAGTGTCGTTGTCATTGGGATTGCTCAAGTCTAAATTATCGGTAAAAGTATAACGTGCGCCTACCTCAAATGCCAAAATAAATCGTTCGGTCATTTTTACTTTGTATCCCACTACCATCGGAATGGCAACTGAAGTGTCGTTTCCGGTGAGTGTTCCGTATTGAAAGAAGCTCAGACCGGAATATACATAAGGTGTATGTGTGAATCCGTATTCGTGCAAGTCAAAATCCCAAAAATTAAATTCCATTCCCGCCGATGCTTCTTTGACGGTGTTCGTGAATCGAAACCCGCGTTGTTTTCTTTTGCCAACATCGGAATCTGCATCGTCAGCGGAAACTCTTGCATAGGTAAAAGATGCTCGGTAGGCGTATCTCGGACTTCGATTCCATTTTGCGATCGCGCCAATTGCAAATTTGTTTGGAGCGATATAGTCAGTTTTTCCGACATCGGAAATTAGATTACTGCCACCTGCAAAGACGCCTACTTCGTAGATTTGTGCACGAACAGGTATGTAGCTGGTGAACATCAAAATAAATCCGAATAAATACTTCATGTTTTTAAAAGTTTGCAAATATAACAAATCTGCTTACGATTCAACAATTTGCTGTCAATTCGTGCACGAATTAAAACTAAAGTTGCTCTAAATTATTGTTTATGGTTCCTTTTATCCTCTCCCCAAAGCAGTTTTTTCCGAAGGGTCTTATAAAAACTTTCACCCTGAAGTTCAATCATGTTGATGTGAAAGGGTGCTTTTTTTAGGGTGAGCGTGGTTTCGTTGGCAAAAGTAATCAGATTGGCATCTAACGAGACCAAATAATTGGGTTCTCTGCCAGAAACTTTGAGTTTCACGGTCACGTTGTCCGGGATGATGAGTGGTCTGGCATTGAGGTTATGAGGAGCAATCGGTGTCAACACCAAAGCTTGTGTTTCCGGACTGATTACAGGACCTCCACAACTCAGCGAATAGCCTGTGGAACCTGTGGGTGTAGAGATAATCAATCCGTCTGCCCAATAGGCGTTGAGATACTCATCGTTGAGCCAGGTTTCAATGGTAATCATGGAGGTGGTATTGCGCCGGCTTAATGTTATTTCGTTTAACGCAATTTGTTGTTTGGGGGTTTCTTCACACGGTAAATCTGATTCCAAAAGAATCAGGCTTCGCTTGCTGATGGCATATCGACTGTTTAAAAGACATTCAAGAGCCTGACCAAAATTTTCTTTCTGAACGTTGGCCAAAAAACCAAGTCTTCCGATGTTGAGCCCCAAGACAGGAATGCCCGAATCGCGTACGAAGTTGACTGACCGAAGAAAAGTTCCATCGCCGCCGATGCTCAAAAAAAGATCGAAGGAATCATCCAAATCCTCTGCACTTGAAAAGGTTTGAAGATTGGCAACATCAAGTCCAGACGAAAGCGCTTCTGCATACAATTCTTTTTCCAAAATCGGCTTCAGCTGCCGGGCATAGATTGAGTCTAATACGGAGGCCAAACTGGCCATCATCTCCGGGTGTTTTACGTAACCAAAAATGGCAATTTTCATTTTATAAATTTGGTTATCTGCCTTTTGAGCAGACAAGATTTTTTAATCAGTTTATTTAATTTTGTTTTTTCCAATCGTCAAAGGCAAATACATCCTTACTTATTTTTGCAAGAGCAGCCTTGCCATATTTTCTTAAAATAAAATCTAAAACAACAAAATTATAAGCTCCTTCAACGTCTTTCTTAAGAAATGAGTTCCCAGGTCTATAAAAATAAACAGGATACTTTTCTTCAAAATTAATTTGGTCAATTGAGATTGAGGGGGCAATCCCGCCTTTGGTTATTAGAAAAGGAGTCTTATTTTCAATATCGACAAGTGCGTATTCTCTGGCTTCATTCATGTTTGTTGTAAACTGTAATTTTGATGCGCCGCTGTTTTTTTTTATCGAATCGGCTAATGTAGTAATTCTTATTTGCTCTGTTTGGCAAAAGACATTAGAACTAATTCCTATCAAAACCATCAAAATTATAATTTGTTTCATCAGTTCGTATGGAATAGCAATAGCGTAAAAATAAGTCAAAATTTTGTGAAATTACTACATCACAACAAAAAAGCAACAGCCACCGAGTTTGTGCCCGAGTGGTTGTTGTTTTTATGCGTTGTTATGTTTTGGGGTTTATGGATATTCCATAGAAACACCGCAGTTTAATGCTATTCTTGATATGAGTTTAATTCTATTCCATTTTAGAAGGTATCATCATCGAGCTTAAAGAAGATATGGATAATTTTTAGTTTGGACTCCAAATGCTTATCTCAGTTATTAATTTGGTGTTCACATCAAACGTTATTAACAAATACAAATCCATAAGTCCAACATCATCACTAAACAGTTGAACATCCATGAATCCTTTGCTGTCCTCTTCTCTTTTGAATAAAAATGATTTTGGGAAAATATCTTTTAAGGAGTTAATGCTGTTTCCTATTCTAATACTTGGATTATAGACAAAAAAGAAAGAGCTTGTAATTTCAAAACTATCAAGTTTATTATCTAAAAAATAAAATTTACTCCCTCTGATAGTAACCTGTTCCATGGTGATATCTTCTATTTCGTTAAAGTAAGGTTTTCTCTCTTTAGGTATTCCTAAATTCGAAAAAACTTGTTCCGAACTTTGTTCTAAACTCACCTTATCATTGATTTTAATTTTATTAAAATTTAATGTGTCTGATTGAGCACTCATTGCTGAAAAGTATAATGCGGTGTATAATGTTAAAAAAGTTTTCATGTTTTTCGGTTTTTTAATTACAATTCGGATTAATTTGAATATTGAATTCTTGGTCAAGGGAATTAGATGCAAAAAAATCTAACGGATTACTTTTTTTGAAACTCCCGTCAGTTTGTTTAACTTTAGCCTGAATATGGACGTGTGATCTAACAGATGAGGCGGCTGCATTACCTGATTTTCCAGCCAAACCAATAACCGAACCCTGTTCTATTAAATCCCCTAATTTGAGTTGAGAATTTCCTAGATGATTGTATTTTAATTTAACAGTATTTCCGTTCTCATCTATTGATAGTATTTCTACATAATTCCCGTAAGAATCTTTTTTATATTCAAATACACCAAAATTATTTCTAAGAGATATTACAATACCCCCTTTATTGCATAAATTGATTCAAAAGGATCTGCTTTAATATCAATACCATCGTGTTCTTTACCGCCTCTAATCCCATTACAAATTCGGCTTTTATTCTTTCTTGTACAACCAAAAGTCCCTCCTTTTTTTCCTGAACCACCAGACGAAACAATTACAGGGTTTTTTTATTGGGTCTCCTAAACATGGTAAATTTAGATTGATTGTTTTCGGCGGCAAAATCCCGATACCGCTGTCTGCGGGTGCGGTACACTCCGGACATTCTTCAAAGGTGTTGGCAGCAGTTTTCATTGTTCCTGTTTCATCAAAATAAACACAGTTGACCCCGGTTACTCTTGAAGAAAAGCTGATGCTTCCAGTCTCCTTGTATAGCTCTTTGTTAAAAAGCAGAGAGTATTTTCGGTTTAGTACCAAAGTTAGCAAAAATTCTCTAACTTTCGAGTTATGTGCTTGCCCCGCAATGAGCTATACACGCGACTATGCTTTTGGGTTTATAGTTGTATAGAATCACCTCTGTTAAAGCTATTCCGGAGTTGAGTTAAACTCTGTTATTTTCCATTTTAAAAATGTACCATTACCAATCTCAAGGGTGGTATGATTTGCTTTTTTATAAAGCATGGATTTTGAAGATATAAAATATTTTGGATAAACTAATCAATTCTATCAACCTGAACTACTTTTGTTCTATAAGCAATTTTATGTATTGAATCAATTTCTATAATATAGATGTTTCTATACAATTCATTCAAATCCATATAAATGTGTTTTTTATACTCTTGTTGCAACCATCGAATATCTTTTAACGATATCATCTCTAATGAATCTAAAGTAATAGTATCCGTTGGAAATTTTTTAATGCCTTCGTAGTTTTCCGTAAAGGTGTCAAGTTCTATGTAACCGCCCATTGTGTTGAGCGCATACACATAGGAGAAAGGCATATCTTTCGCATAACTATATCTTGACATTATTAAATTTTTATTTTGACTAATTTGACTTTCAGTGTTTTCAAAATAAAGCAAATACAAATCACTTAATTTATTTTGGCAATAACCATAATTTGACAAAAGAAAGACTGAGAAAACAAATATATTTTTCATTCTAATTTAATTAGTTGGATATTTGGGGCATTCTTCAAAAGTGTCAGTGGCCTAGGTGTCTATAGTACACTCTGTCGGTACATAAATAGCGACAGAAACATGATTTTCACCAACGGCATCACATCGGTGGGGTCTAAAAATTCATTTTTAGACCCCACCATTAACTC
>JAXMLV010000002.1:0-5452 GCA_034367065.1 Flavobacteriaceae bacterium | reverse complement strand
GACTTTACTCGGATTCGTGAAAATCAAAACGATGAAAATCAGCCCGAAAAATGAAAGCCGTTGCCCAACACCGGTTATGCTTCAGGCGGGAGTTTGGGAAAAATCCGGTGTAAAGGTTTTTTTTCTTACTTTTGGGTTACGGTCGAATGAACTCGCACTTCTACCCCGCCCGAAAGCATAGCCGAAGAACGTTACCGCCAAGTGTACTGAGACAGACACAGTGAACTATTCGTAATAAAAATGCAGAAATAAACTTGATACTATCTGTCATCCAATTGGAAATTGACAAATTTGGGGAGTAAAAATAGAGCTAAATGAAATCTGACGAAATTAAAAATTTGTTCTCACAATTTGAAGCTGCAGCTTCAGAATTAGAAGGTGTTGAATGTTGGAGTGCAAGAGAATTACAAACATTGTTAGGGTATAGTAAATGGGAAAACTTTGACAAAGTAATTCAAAAAGCGAAGGATGCCTGTAAAAATGCAGGTGAAGAGGTGGATTATCATTTTCCTGACGTCAGGAAAACGATACCAATGCCAAAAGGGGCTGAAAAAGAGATAGATGATATTTTATTAACTCGCTATGCCTGTTATCTAATTGCTCAAAATGGAGACAGTCGTAAAGAAGAAATAGCCTTTGCTCAAAACTATTTTGCAGTGCAAACACGTAGAGCCGAATTGGTTGAACAACGGTTATTGGAATTTGAACGAATAAAAGCACGCGAAAAACTAAGTCAGACCGAAAAACAACTTTCAGGAATATTGTATGAAAGAGGTGTTGACAGTCAGGGTTTTGCGATTATCAGAAGTAGAGGCGACCAAGCTCTTTTTAGGTTAAATACTCAAATGCTAAAACGGAAAATGGGTGTGCCTTTAAACAGACCAGTTGCAGATTTTTTGCCTACCATTAGTATTAAAGCCAAAGACCTTGCAGCAGAAATGACAGGGTTAAATACCCAAAGTAAAAATCTGAAAGGACAAACTAAAATTGAAAAAGAACACATCGACAACAATTTAGCTGTAAGAAATATGCTTACACAAAGAGGAATAGTGCCAGAAAATTTGTCTCCTGCCGAAGATGTTAAGAAACTTCAACGAAAACTTGACGGAGATGAGAAAAAACTTATAAAAGGTACGAAAAAGAAAAAATGACGATAGACAATTAACACCAGGCGGTAACAATGCATATACTTTATGGCGGGTTACGTTATGAAAATGAGTATTTTAGTTCCAAATATTAATCATCGTGGACAGAAAGATTTGTCTTTTAAAGTCCGCCACAAAGCATATGCTGCCCGTTGGCGTGCATTTAAAGAAACAGACTTGAGACAAATATTCAAAATATCAATAATTGGATTCCTTACATTCCTTTTTAGTTGTCAGACAGAAAAGAATGAACAAGCTGACATCATAGAAAAATTAGATGAATTCAAGTTTCCGGTAATCATTGACACGTCAGACTTTAAGACATCAAAACGAGAAGCTACTTGGCTTTCGACTGCTAACTATGAGTTATTGTACATTGGAGAGTGGAAAGACACAATTTATCCAGACTACAGACTAAAGTATTACCCGATTCCTCCGCCACCGCCAGGCAGCAACATTGAACCAAGTGACACAATTGGATTTCATAAAAGACTTACTGAACATCCAATGTTCCAATATTATATTGATTGGATGGATCCAAGCGACTACAAATCATGGCGGCAAGCACAGCTTTCAATCTCTGTGGACACAACACAGAGAATTAAAAATGATGATATTCATGTTAATTGGGATAACCCATATTTTAAAGCTTATCCAGTTTTAATAGAAAATAAAGACCATGATACAATTACAATTGGTTACGGACATTACATTCCATTGATTACTGAAGCAAAGGACTCAATAGGAAATTGGAAACCAATAGAAGAAAAATGGATTTACATGTGCGGGAACGGTGTTGGGACGATTATTCTTCCACCAAACGAAATCGGACTTTCTGCGGCAATGATTTATCACGGAGACTTTTCGACAACTCTAAGACTAAGAATTGACAGTACCTTTTCAAACGAGTTTAATGGAAACATAAATTATCGTCAGTTTGAAAGTATGTTCAATGACCAAGGCGACTACAAGGAAGAATACAAAAAGGAAATGAAAAAATAAAAAACGACACGCCAACAGCGTATATAACTTATGGCGGAGAAAGTGGTAAATTCAAGCTTTGTGTTTATAATTAAGTTTGGTGTAAGCCGACAAGAAAGTGCTTCGAAAACCGCCACAAGTCATATACGCAAACCGTTATAGGGCATTTAAAAAAGACGACAGAAAACAAAAGCAAGAATAAAATGGAAATAAAAGAATACACACTCAAACACTTCATTGACCAACTTCCTGACGATAGGAAACGAGCCATTGAACAGTTGCGAAAAACCATTCTCGACAACCTGCCAAAAGGTTTTGTTGAGACAATAAGCTATGGGACAATTGACTTTGTTGTTCCCCATTCAATTTATCCAAACGGTTATCATTGCAACCCTAAGCAACCATTACCATTTATCAGTATCGCTTCTCAAAAAAATTATATTGCTTTGTATCATACAGGAATGTATGGCGATACAGAACTGACCAATTGGTTTAAGGAAGAGTATCCGAAACATTGTAAGCCAAAATTGGATATGGGCAAAGGTTGTATTCGATTTAAAAAAATTGAACAAATACCTTACGGATTAATTGCCGAACTTTCGGGCAAAATGAACACAAATGAGTGGATAAAAATTTACGAAACCAACATAAAAAGATAAACAATGAAAAATCTTAAAATTGAAATCAAATGGGCAATCATATTTGCGGTGATGCAACTTTTATGGATGTTATTAGAACGGTTGACAGGACTACACAGCGAGCATATAGACAAACACGTAATCTTTACAAACTTTATTGCAATTCCTGCAATAGCTATTTATGTATTCGCCTTGTTCGACAAACGAAAAAACTTTTATCAGGGAACAATGACCTATAAACAAGGATTTGTAACAGGATTTTTCATTACACTATTTGTAACTGTTTTTAGTATAGCGACACAATATATCACTTCAACAATCATTTCACCTGACTATTTTTCCAATGTGATTGAATATTCAGTTAGTGAAGGAAAGATGACACAGGAAGCGGCTGAAAATGCGTTCAACCTGAAAAGTTATCTCATTCAAGCACCCATTGGAGCATTAGTAATGGGACTTTTGACTTCCGCTATTGTTGCAATATTCACAAGGAAGAAAAGTGCAAACTAACGACATAAATAGAGAAACGCCCTATAACAGCACCTACCCAAAAGTGGCGGTTCAGTGGTTAAATCAAGCTTTGTGCTTCTATCAAAGTTTGTGCTTGGTTGACAGTGAAGTGCTTCGAAATCGCCACCTTCGGGTAGCTGCAAACCGTTGTGCGGCATTTAAAGAAACCGTGTCATATTGAAAGTACATGATAGAAATAGTTGAAATAGTATCCCAACCATATTCAGGGGAATTTGATGAACGGATTTATGATAATGAAAGTCCTTGGAATTCTCAAAGCTGGACATGGATTAAATTTACCAATGTAGATAATTATGAATGGATTGGGCAGTTTCGTGGTTCAGCAAGAGAAGCCGTAATCTCGTATATAAAGAAAGAAACATTAGTTTTGACCTCTGATTATTTATTTAGACTTGACAATTTAAATGGTAACATGATAGAATTTGAAAGTCAACCTCAATATCAAAACTTGACTGTTTCACCTAATGGTGATTTTATTCTCGCAGATTATTATCATATAGATAAAATTGGTGAGTCATTGAGCAATAAAGTGACAATTTCAAGCCCGATTGAAATGGATATGATTAAATTTAAAAATTGGAATAATAGGAATCTTGAATTTACGTGCGACGAGTTTACAAACTGGGACAGACATCTAGTGATGCAACTTGATTGTGATAAATTGACAATTGAAATTAAAAACGAGATTGTATAAAAATGAAATGGTATTATCTAGTTATTGGCATTTTAACCCTTTTTCTATTAAGGTTTATAAATAATCTGTATAAGTACAGACAAACTAAAAAACTGTATAATCAATACATGGAGTTTTTAAGGACAAGAGACTTGAATTTTGTACAAAAAAAGGAAGAAATAAAAGCTTTATTTAAAGATGCAGGGATAAAAGACTTTGGATTTGTACATAGTGAGCCATTAGGATATGGACATTTAGCTCCAATGACTATTTCAGGATTTGATAATATGACAGTAAGCAGAGAAGATGTAGTTGCGAATATGCAAATGAGATTTAATGAGACAATTGGTGTTTTTAAAAAAAGATATACAGATTCTTACAATCCTATGTTTTGGATTGATTTTCTAATAAAGTTACCTCAATATGCATTCGAGTTTTTAGGTGTTTTGCCTGAGAAAATAGTTGTTAAGATTTTCCTGATTATATATTGGATAATCGCATTATTATATGGACTAAAACAGATAGATATTATTGAAAAGATATTAAAATAAACGACCGCACAACACACAATATAGCCAATAAGGGTTTCAGTGGTATGCGCAGGTCTGTAGCCCGCTTCAACTTTTTGTGTACCTTGATAGGGAAAAAGCCCGCAATCCCTTACTGGCCATATTGTCAACCGTTAGCAATAATTGTAAAAAAACCGAACTTGAAAAGAAATCATATTTTAAAAACAATCTTATTTTTGGTATTCATACCTTTAATTTCTTGTTCGAATAAAATCGTAGCTGGAAAATATAGAACTAATTTTAATAGTTACGGAATGTTTAGCAAAACTTTGACTTTAGAGTGTGACGGAAATGCTGTTCTGAATTTTCAAGGTGATATGCAAAATAACAATTCGTTTGGAACTTGGAAAACTGAAAATGACACCTTAATTATATTTTTTGACTCTATAAAAAATCAGCAAAACAAATTTAAAGGCGAATTAAAGTTTGTAATGAAAAGAAACAAACTAGAAAATATGCCTTTTCCTAAATCTAAGTACAATGAATTAGTTGAGAATGCAAAACAAACAGGAAATGACACTTTGAAAATTCCATCTTACAGAAAATTAAATAGAATGACTAATCAAGGTTTGAAAAACTTCTATGGAAAAACTGCTAAACAATACTTTAAAAAAATCGAATATATTGAATGTAAATAAGAACAACTATTGCTAACACAGGTTTTGCAAGATTGCGGGTTTTGGGCTAAATTTAAAGTCGGTTTTGTATCTTTGAGTTCTGTGTTTAACCGAAAGTTTCGGCTTCTTTAGTCCGCAACCTCGCAAAGCCTGGGAACGTTGTGGTGCATTATAACCGACACGCAAAAAAACAACACAAACTGAATTTATCCGAAAAAATTATTTAACTTTGTATCCGAATAGATACAATTTTTATGTTTTTTATTGAGAAAACAACTGAATTTGACAAATGGCTGAA
>JAXMLV010000001.1:0-4898 GCA_034367065.1 Flavobacteriaceae bacterium | reverse complement strand
CCCAATGACAATGACCAAAATACCTATTCCGACCAATTTCACATGTTTCCAAGGCTCAATATTGACCTGTTTGGTGTAAACTTGTTCGTAAGGTGTTTCGTTGGGATACAACTTGCCGATGATAAGCATAATTAATATATTAACTACAAACAAGATAGCCATCACGTGAAGGAAGTGAGGATACGCATCTGCTTCTATTAGTTTTAGGGCACTTCCATCAGTAATTCCCAACGATTTAGCGTCATCGAGGGACTTATCAATAAAGTATGGTTTCATTACAAACTGACTGACACTGTACAAAATAACGCCGGAGAATAAAGCAATTTTCGCTGCGATAGCCGGCACGCGTTTGGTCAAATAACCAACAACAATAATTGTCAAAATCGGGATGTTGTAACAGCCGTTTACTTCTTGCAAATAGCCAAACAAGCCTTGCGGGGCATTGGCAATCAGCGGAGCGATAAACATGGATAACAATGCCAACAAAACACCGAATAATTTTCCGGCTTTCACCACCTTCATTTCGCTGGCTTCTTTGTTGAAATATTCTTTGTAAATATCGATTCCGAAAAGTGTGACCGAGCTGTTGAGCGCACTGTTAAAAGAACTCAAAATGGCACCGAAAAGTACGGCGGCAAAAAAGCCAAGCCAAACTTTCGGCAAAACCGCATTGACCAAAGTCGGGTAAGCCTGATCGGGATTGTCTAATTTGCCAAACATGTGGAAGGCGATAATACCCGGCAAAACCACGATAATCGGTCCCAAAATTTTAATGAAAGCAGCCAACATCAATCCTTTTTGACCTTCTTTGAGGTTCTTGGCTGCCAATGCCCGTTGGATAATGGCTTGGTTCGTGCCCCAATAAAATAACTGCACCAACATCATACCCGTAAAAATAGTTGCAAAAGGCACGGATGCATGGCTGTCGCCAATGGAATCAAATTTCTCGGGATGCGATTCCATCAGCGTATCAATTCCGGCAATGATACTTCCTTCACCAATTTTATACAAACCATAAAATGGAATTAACAATCCGCCTATCAAAAGACCTATTGCATTGACTGTATCAGAAACTGCAACCGCTTTCAATCCGCCGAAAATGGCATAAATGGATCCTACTATCCCGATGGCCCAAACCATAATCCAAAGTGCAGCGGTATCAGAAACGTTCAACAATTTCGGAATGTCAAACATGGTATTGATGGCCAATGCACCTGAATACAGTACGATGGGCAAAAGCACCACAACATATCCGCTCAAGAAAAGCCCGGAGGTGAGTGTTTTGGTAAAACGGTCAAATCGTTTTTCGAGAAATTGCGGAACGGTAGTCAATCCGCCTTTCAGATAACGCGGAAGAAGAAACAGAGCCGTCAAGACAATGGCTATAGCTGCCAAAGTTTCCCAAGCCATGACCAAAATCCCTTCGGTATAAGCTTGCCCGTTGAGCCCGACAATTTGTTCAGTTGATAAGTTGGTAAGCAAGAGTGAGCCGGCGATAACGCCAGCTGTCAGGCTTCTTCCGCCCAGAAAGTAGCCATCGGAAGTGCCTTCATTGGTTTTTCGAGTTGACCACCAAGCAATCAATGCCACCAATAAAGTAAAGCCTACAAATGATATGAGTCCCATTTCAAACGTTTTAGTTATTAATTTCGTAAAAGTATCAGAATATTTTAAAATACAACACAACAAACCAACAGTTTTTATAACAACTTGATGGAAATTGTTTACAATTGTTATTTTATTCCCCTTACTTGGGTGCAAATGCAGTTACTCTCCGCTCCGCCGAAGTCATAACCAAGGCTAAGCAAATGCGTATTGTTGTTGAAAGCGGATGTTTCCGTAAAAAAAGTTTGATAGCCGTAGCCGAAGGTAAAGTTTCTGTATTTCAGTCCCATCATGGGTGTCAAAGACAAAAGTTGGGGATTGCTTTCATCGGTTTCGGCTCGAAAAGTGAGTCCACCCCAATAAGAAAAATCTCTTTCCTCTTGGGTAATTTTCAAATTAAAATCGGTTTCGGAACGGCCATCTGCGCTAAAATAATGATAATTGACGCTCGGCTCTGCAACCAAATAACCGGTTCGCGTGCTTGCCAAATCAAATTCGTAGCCCGCATATACATTCACTTTGCTGATGCTCAAAGGTTCTCGGGCAGTAAAGTCCGCCTCGCTTCGGTTGATGATGTCTGTAAAACTCAAATTGAGAAAAAATCCGTTTGCCCGATATAAAAGACCAAAATCGAAGTTCGATTCGTCCAAACTTCGATCGCCCCCAATTGCCGGATCGGGTTGCCCACCTGAAAAAGAGGAGGTGTCCACGTTGAAATTAGAAAACCGATAAGACATCCCAAAAGACAAAAATCGGTACTTATCGGCATCTAAGATTAAGTGATAAGCCAATGAAAATGTCGCAGAGCGAATCGAAGTAAACCCGTTTTCATCATCAGAAAGCAACACGCCAAATCCAGTCTTGCCCGAAAGTCTGCCGTTGACGGAAACAAAATAAGTTCGAGGTGCATCCTGCACATCGAGCCATTGCCACTGTCCGAGCGTTCTGATTTTATAGCTGTCTCCGATACCTGCCCAAGCAGGTGAAATTAAATATTGGTTGTCCGCCAAGTAAAGCGTAGGTGAAGGTATATTTTGTCCATTCATGAAAAATGAAAGACAACAGCATCCAATAAACCAAAAGGGATTTTTCATCGATACAAATTAAAATGTCCGACAATCGGAACATCCCCGATACCCGTGTTGATTTTGTACCAATAATCCGTTCCCGGCATGTCTTGCCCGTTAAAGGTACCGTCCCATCCGTTGACGATGCCTCTTAGTTTGACCAATTCTCTTCCAAATCGATCATAAATTTCCACTTCCACATTGGGCGTACAACCCAAACCTGTCGGATACCAGTAATCGTTGATGCCATCGCCATTGGGTGTGAAAAAGTTGGCAACTTTCAGCGGGTCACAGGCGAAAAAAATGGTTGCTTCTGCGGTACAACCGACTGCGTCTGTCACCAAAACAGTATAAGTTCCACTTCGTTGAACGGTAAATCGACCTGAACCAGAAGCCTGTTCTCCGTTAAAAGAAAATGTAAAAGGAGGCGTTCCGGCAGTCACAAAAGCTTGTATTTGATTGGCATTGATTGACCTCAGATTAACCTGCAAAGGATCTGGAATCAAAACGGAAATACTTTGCGTTCGCACACAGCCGGTGGCATCCCGAACAGAAAATTGCACAAAACCACTTTGGGTAAAATCGAAGGATGGGCTGACTTGTGAGGTCTGAAAACCATCGATGGAATAAGTATAAGGTGGCGCTCCGCCGCTTACATTCAGGGTAATTGTTTGCACACCGCAAAGCGATTGCTCATCAAATCCTTTCACTTGTATGTCATTTGGAACCACCGTAATGGTTTCGGTTTCAGTACCACACAGCGAAGTTTTCTCAACGATATAAACACCTTGATTATTCACCGTGATGGTTTGGGTGTTGCCGAGTGGATTGCCCTGAGCATCTCGCCAAGCATAGGTGTCAAAACCGGATTTACCGTCCAACAAAACCGGATTGTTGTCGCATTGAAGTACTTCCGATACGATGTTAGTGTCTTGTCGGGTGATGCTGATATTGATGTTTTTGATTGCGTGACTGTCAACCCAACTTCCAGTCGCCGCCGTAAATCCGAAAAAACCGGAAAAATTAAGACTTCGAGTCAACGCCACCGGCGCGATGACTTGTTGCAACACGCCGTTGTTTTGAACATCCACAAATACACTAATCCGCTGATTTTCAAAAACGATGCGCGCGTGCCGATAATTGGTTGAGCGGAGAATAAAGTTGTCTGTTGAAAGATTTCCCGTACCTAATTTACGCGTTGTTGGAGTTGATTGCCGGGTGGGCGTTGAACAGTCCTCGTCGTAGGAAAGTCCGTTGGCGACATCTATTTCTCGAATTTGGATCTCGGGATTGTCGTGTTGATTGGAAAGTCGATCGTGGCAGTTGTCGAAAGTATCAAACCCCACGATAACGCCTCGGGTGTTCGACGAATTGGGAATACCCATACCTCCGCCACTCACAAAACCGGATGGGAATTGCTGCAAAAAAGCAAAGGCAAATCCATCGGCACCACTGACAGAAGTGGTGCTCCAAATCCTGAAATCGAAATCTACTTGCCAAGCGTTGCAGACGTTTAGGTTGACCGGATTGTTAAAAAACAAAAAACCACTTTCAAACAAATTAGGCCCGACCAACTCGATTTCGTCATTGCCGTTCTGTCCGTCAAAATCGACCAACCTCGCCGCACCGCCGATTTGCCATTGGGTTGGGTCAAGCGGAAAAGTTGGCGTGAAATTAAGTTGAGCATACCCTTTTGTCAAAAAACAAAAAAAGACAGCAACTGTAAATATTTTTTTTGAAAGCACCGTTTGTGGTTGATGAATAAAAGGATTCCAAAAATATAAAATGAAAAGAGAATAATGCACAATATTCTCCATTAAAATATTTTTCAGTATAAAGTTTAAGAAAAAGTATAAATGTTGTATATTTGCAATCCGAAATTGAAAGTTCAATCATAAAAATATATCGCAGGTTAGAGTCCCGAAGCGTCGGGAGTAGCTTGTCGGGCTCATAACCCGAAGGTCATTAGTTCAAAATATAATTAAAATAAATCGCGGGATAGAGTCCCGAAGCGTCGGGAGTAGCTCGTCGGGCTCATAACCCGAAGGTCATAAGTTCAAAATAGAATTAAAATATATCGCGGGATAGAGCAGTAGGTAGCTCGTCGGGCTCATAACCCGAAGGTCACTGGTTCGAGTCCAGTTCCCGCTACAAAGAAGCTTCAAGGAAACTTGGGGCTTTTTTTTTGAAAGAAGGTCACAGGTTCCCCCGAGACTTCGGGGCAGT